>DATBRC010000021.1:0-20869 GCA_036560485.1 Burkholderiaceae bacterium | reverse complement strand
TAGTAGAAGATGAATCGGAATTGGCAACCTGGCTAATCAAAGCGCTGGCGCAAACTGGCTTTGCAGTTGAGTGGGTAAACGACGGGAGAATCGCCGAAAGAATTCTCGCGGTTGAAGAATTCGACGCAGCGATTCTTGATCTGGGTTTGCCGGGTAAAAGCGGGCATGACATATTGCATTTTCTGCGTGCTTCCGACAACCCGGTTCCGGTGTTGATATTAACGGCGCGCGATTCTCTCAATGAACGCGTGTCAACACTGAACGAAGGAGCCGATGATTTTCTGCCTAAGCCTTTTGCCTTAGCTGAATTGGAGGCGCGGTTGCTGGCTCTGATACGGCGTAGCCGGGGGCACAAGCATACTCGGCTCACTTGCGGGCCGCTAATCTACGATGTCAGTACTAAACAGTTCCAACTTGCAGATGCGCCCATTGCGTTAACTCCACGAGAGCACGCAATGCTGGCGGCATTGATACAGCGGGTAGGTGAGTCAGTTTCGAAACAGTCATTGCTGGACCGGATATTTACCAGCAATGAGGATGTCAATCTCGAAGCCATCGAGGTTTTGGCGTATAGGTTACGTAAAAAACTAGCGGGCACATCTTTGAGAATCGTTACCATGCGCGGCTTTGGCTATTGCTTGGAAAGCGATGGAGAGCAAGGTGAAAACACTTAAGTACCAACTGCTTGTGTTGCTATTACCAGCGCTGATTGTCCTCCTATGTGGCGAGCTCTGGCTGGATTATCGCGCTCTAGCGGTAGCGGCCAATTCCGCATATGACCGCTCTTTGCTCGGTGCGATCAAGGCGATCGATGTCAACACCTCTACCTCCGGCGGTGGCCTCAATATGAAACTGCCCTACGCTATGTTGGAGTTTTTTCAGCTAACCGCTAATGGTAAGGTTTTCTATCGTGTCGCGACCGAAGATGGCTTGGTGACATTGGGTAACGCTGATTTGCCACCACATCAGGTTGTCCTGCAAACCGATGTTCCATATTTTTACGATGCCAAATATTTTGGAGAGCAGATCCGTGTAGGGGCTTATGCGCGTCGTCTCAGCAAACCGCTATACGGAGCACAACCGCAACGAATTGTCATTCAAGTAGCAGAAACCATAGAGTCGCGCGCCACCTTTACTTGGGATATTCTGCGCCAGGCAGCGGCGCTAGACATGTTGCTGGTGCTGCTGATTGCATTAGTGATGACAGCCGGTATCGTGATCGCGTTGCGACCGCTTGAGCGCTTGCACCATGAAATCAAGGATCGAGCACAAGACGACCTCACACCAATTGACCCGACTCGTGTTCCGCTGGAAGTGCGACCACTGGTGGCTGCAATCAATCATCACGTCGAACGCTTTGACAAGCAGACACGCAACCAACGCCAATTTCTGGACGATGCTTCGCATCAGTTACGTACGCCGCTTACGGTGCTGCGTACACAAGTGGAGTATGCGTTGCGCGAGCTTGATCTTCCAAGAATCCACGAGGCGCTAAAGGCCATGCAAGGAAGTGTTGGCCGTGCTACGCGCCTAGTCAATCAATTATTGACACTGGCATTTGCAAACAACAAAAATTCTCTAACCGAACCAATGCGGCGAATCAATCTCAGCTGTCTGTCAGAAGAAGTCGCGCGTATGTTTCTTCCAGAAGCGAGTCGGAAAGCGCAGGACTTCGGGTTTGTTGCCGATGAATCAGTCTTTGTAATGGGAATCGAATCACTCTTGCACGATGCGATTGGAAACTTGGTTGACAACGCAATCCGCTATGTACCAAACGGTGGGCATATTACTTTGATAGTCGACTCTTGCGGCATGATGGCGCGGGTGATGATTACGGACAATGGCCCTGGGATGACGCTCGATGAGCGCGCATCAGCTGGTGAAAGGTTCCGTCGTGGCAAAGGTGGGCAAAGCAGCGGCGCGGGTTTGGGTTTGGCGATTACCAAGACTATCATCGAGAAACATCATGGAAAATTGGAAATAAGCGATGGACCGGATCGGATTGGTCTGAGTGTGTGCGTAATACTTCCGTTATGTCCAGATTGTCTCCAACATGTTGAAAATGATCGCCCATATGTCTAACGCGGAGATAAAAAATGAAATCGATCCTAGTTAATTGGTATTGTTGCCGTGTTGTGCTCTTACTGATGCTAATTGCCGGTGCAGTGTGCTCTGCTAATGGGACTGAATGCATCGCGCCAGCCAAACCGGGAGGTGGGTTTCATATCACTTGTGAATTAGTGCAACAAGGATTACAACAAACGCATGCGGCAGTTGGCCCTCTGAGTATTAGCTATATGCCAGGCGGCATTGGGGCGGTAGCGTACAACGCAATCATCACTCAACGCAATGCAGAGCCGAATACCCTGATCGCATTTGCAGGCGGCTCTTTGCTCAACATCGCGGAGGGCAAGTTCGGCAAGTACACTGAACACGATGTGAAATGGTTGGCAGCGTTCGGTATTGATTACGGCGTTTTGATGGTGCGTGCCGACTCACCTTTCACTTCGTTACAGCAACTCGTCGCCGCCCTGAAAAAGCAGCCTGGCAAACTTGTCTTCGGTCATGATGGGACGGTTGGAGGCCCTGACTGGATGAAAGTCACTTTACTCGCACACGCTGCCGGCGTTGACTATAAGTCGATACGTTTTGTCGGATTTGAAGGAAGTGGCGAAGCGAATATCGCGCTAACCGGCGGCTATGTCGACGTAGTTTCCACTGATGTTTCTGAGGCAGTTAGTCTGATTCGCAGCGGATCGCCTGTACGCATACTGACGGTATTTTCAGATCGACGATTGCCTGGACAGTTAAATGGTGTGCCGACTGCCAAGGAAAGTGGTTATGACGTTCAGTGGTCACATATCCGTGGCGTGTACATGGGGCCAAAAGTGCCTGAGGTTGACTATCAACGATGGGTGACCATCTTCAACAAAATGCTGTCACGCCCCGAGTTCATTCGGTTACGTAACGAGCATGGCTTGCTGCCATTTAACAAAACGGGTGCCCAACTGGATATCTATGTGCATGACATGATGAAACAGTACCGGCGCTTGGCGGGACAGCCTGGGTTGGTTACCGTGTTGCCTGAAGCGGCTCAGCTGAACAATAAGTAGTCTTTGGTGACAAAGTGCACTTTGATTTAGAAATGGCATTCAACAAATCCCCTGCTGGCATGCCACAGCATCGTCGTGCTTTTGACAGCTTTTTGACAGGAGCTATGGGCTACCATAGTGCATTCTTGAAATAAAAAAATAATCGAATAATAATCCATTGCTGTCGCTAATTATTTTAGTCGGCACGCATGAAATGAGTTTGTACCGCGCTGTTTGATTTTCATCAGAGGCGTTTTACTGGGGGAGGCGTTTGAATGTTGCATATCATTCATATTGACGAAGAGATTCGCAATACACTTTTACAGCAGGCGAAATTACGAAAATTAGTAGCGATTGCTTATAAAACCAGCCAGGCGTTTCTGGATGAGCTATACAGAAACAGTGCCTTCGATCTGGAAGGAAATTGTGTGCTACTGAATGCACAAATGGATGACAGGGTAGAAGAAAATTTATTTGATATCCTTGTTGTTCGCAAGCTGACGCAAAGATTACCAGTGATTTTTCTAGCCTCTCCCGGTCACTCAGTACTGGCAGTAGACGTTTTGAGGCGCGGCGCCTTTGATTTTTTTGATCAGCACTATGATGATGTCACCTTATTTGGTCGTATCGTTGAGGCGCTCTGCACGTCAAAAAAATATTCTCTCAGAGAGAAAACGCAAAGCCTATTGGCTACGCTCTCGCCGCGAGAGCGTGAGGTCCTCAAACTGATGTTTACTGGACATGCCAGCAGCGCAATCGCCGCAATACTGGGTATAAGTGAACGCACTATCACAGCTCACCGCGAACATATCTTTCGCAAGATGAACGCAAAGTCCGCCTTAACACTTGCGATCGCGGTCAGTTCTTGTACCGACATTTTTGAATATTTTGGTCCATCCGAAAATTATTTGACATCCACTTGAGGAAACACAACTTCCTCAAATCTGCGCGTAGCAAACATCTCGCCACTGATACACACGACCAAGAAACAAGAAGTGTTTGTAGCTGCCTAGCTTGATATTATTATTTAACTTACTGTTGGATTTAAATAATAATCCAACGCAAGTAATCACAATAAATAACCAATGACCAATCTATACATCATAAAAGAAATTATCAATAGAGTACTTGCAATGCCAAGTAAACAGAAAGTTGATTGGATGATGAAGCATTATTCACCCCCTTCCCAGCCGAGAATAGCAGGTTGTAGTCATGCGTTAAATTGTAGCTGCCACCGAGGTTAAATCCGGATGTGCTGGTTTCATCGATAGCCGTTGCAGTTTCATGAAACATCTCACCTCCTAGCTGAAGAGAAGGCGTGACTTGATAAAGTATCGTTACTCCCGAAAAAACCGAGTTCTTGTTGCCTATTCCCGGATTAATGCGATAGCCCGCCCCTCCATAGATGGTCCATTTCTTGCTATTACGCTGCACCCATAAAGGCAGGAAAGTTTGACCTTTACCGCGATTCGGCCCCAGCTTTGTATCACCGGTCGGCAATTGCAGCATCGGATAAACACCTACCATGATCGATGAATCATCGTGCTCCATATTCAGAAAGCGGTACTTCACACCAACTTCGGTATCGTCAATGCCGAAATGTCCACCTGCTGCTGTGCGCTCATACGAATAACGCGGCTGAGCATGCAATTGCATATTGGGCGCAATGCCATAGTTAATGTCGATGCTGGGCATGCCAGCCGACACGGATCCTTCACGCCATGTTTTGCTGATTGCACTATTGATTTCCCAGTGCTGATATGCCACCGGTTCGGGATCGTCGGTAACAAACGGCGGGCCAGCCCATGTCGACTGAACGACAGTGACTATGATTAAACAAAAAAGTGCTGTTGACGTTTTTGTACGATGCGTCATCAAATTCCATCTCATTGGATTGGGGTGGAGAGCTTATTTTAGTGGGCTGAAGCTTTCCCCGCACGCTGCGGAAAAATCAAAATGCAAGCAGTGATGAAGACGAGCAGCGCTGCCGATGCAGTGTAACGGCTCAATGCCAACCCTCCATGGTTGATCGGCTTGTCGAGAAAATCCCCCAACACAGCGCCAAGTGGACGCGTCAAGATAAACGCCGCCCAAAACAGCACCGTCTTTGATATGTTTGTCCAGTAATAGGCGGCTGCTACGATGGCCAGAAGGCTGCCGAAAATGATTGCACCGCCACTGTACCCAAGCCCGGCTGTGTCGGCAGTCCAATCGCCCAGCGCGGTGCCCAACGTTTGCGAAAACATAATCGTGACCCAATAAAACATTTCTGCTTTCGGTGAATTGACCGTATCGACCGAAACCGACCCGAGTGTCTTATGCCAAATCGCCAAAGACCCCATCAACAGGACGAACAGCAACGTCGATCCGCCGGTATAGCCGATGCCAAGCGAGCGGTCTGCAAAATCAGCCATGGTCGTGCCGACAGTCGTCGTGGCAATGATGGTGAGCCAATACAGGAAGGGGTGAAACTTCTTCGCCTTGATTTGCGCCCATACAGCAATGAAAAAAATGGTTGCGAAAATACCCGTCCCAATCAAATAACCCAGATTCATCGACATCGACACGGCATCGCCGGCGGTTTCCCCTAGCGTAGTCGCAGCGATCTTGATGATCCAGAAAAGCAACGTCACCTGCGGGACCTTGCTCAAGCCTTGTTCAATTTGGTCATGCATAGAATTACCTCCGTCGTTTCTGAAAATTTCAAATAGTTATGCGCCATCATACGGAGACGAGCCTTAAAGCGCACTTAAGCACAACGTCAATTCGCGTGTGGTCACGAAAGCCTCAAAATCTGTGCCTTTTAAGTCAGCTTTAATTTTTGCCTCTATATAATTTATCGGCTACTTACGTAGTACCGCATGTTTATATTGATGAATATTTCCGAGAAAATTCCGTAATCAAACTGGCTGGGAGAGCGTACAGTTTCAACTAAACATTGCGGCAAGGAAAACGACATGCGGATACTACTTATAGAAGACGATCAAATGATTGGCGAAAGCATTGAGGAAGGTTTGCGCATCCAAAATTATGCGGTTGACTGGGTAAGAAATGGCGCATCTGCCGCAGTAGCCCTATCAAATGACGTTTATGATCTCGTTCTACTTGACCTTGGCTTGCCGAAGAAACAGGGGTTGGACGTACTTACCGATTATCGTCAGCAAGGTGGCAATGCCCCGGTCTTGATTCTGACTGCGCGCGATACGACAGCGGAGCGGATTACAGGACTCGACACAGGGGCCGATGATTATCTGGTGAAACCGTTTGATTTGCACGAATTATTTGCGCGCATCCGCGCCGTGCTAAGACGCCATGCTGGACGTTCTCAAACGATGATTGTGTGCAATGGATTGATTCTCAATCCTGCCAGTCATGATGTTTCGCTACATGGACAGTCGTTGATATTGTCGGCACGTGAATTCGCCTTGCTGCATGCATTGATCGATCCCCCAGGACGCGTCGTCTCTAAAACGCAATTGGAAGAAAAATTATATGGCTGGAATGATGAGGTCGAAAGCAATACCGTAGAAGTCTATATCCATCATTTACGAAAAAAATTAGGGACGGATTTCATCAAGAATGTTCGTGGCGTTGGTTATATGGTGCCCCATCCTGTATGAGGACGATCCGACAACAATTGCTGATTTGGCTACTGGGCGGCACGCTAGCCTGTTCAGCCATTGCCGGGAGTGCACTTTATGTAAAGGTGCGCGAGGAAGCCAATGAACTATTCGACGCGCAATTGAAGCAGGTCACAGAAGCATTACCAACGCCGGCAGTGATATCTCCCGATAAAGATGACGACAACGGCCCGGAAGAAAACGTGGTCGTACAAGCATGGGATCAAACAGGCAAACTGATTTATGCGACTACACCCGATACGCCGTTACCACGCCATTCGAACCTTGGATACCAGACTGTCAGCATCGACGGCCATGCGTGGCGCTTCTATGCCAACAACCGGCAATCGATGTTTATACAAGCTGCACAGCCGATGCATGTCCGCGAAAAACTGGCTGCAAAAATTGCGCTACGCAGCCTATTTCCCTTTCTGGTTTTGATACCTGTGTTGGCTTTATTGATCTGGATCGTCGTTGGTCGCAGCCTGCGTCCGCTGAATCGTCTCGCCGATGCGGTGGGACGCCGTTCCGCCCATGCGTTGCAACCGCTTGCAGCAGATGGATTTCCTCCTGAGATCAAACCGGTGCTGGATGCGATGAACGATTTATTGAAACAACTCGATCAGGCGCTTGCTACGCAACGTGCCTTTGTTGCCGATGCTGCACATGAACTGCGCTCACCGTTGACGGCGCTTAAATTGCAGCTGCAACTTTCAGAATCGGCAACCAGCGATGAACAACGGAGCATCGCCTTCCATAAGCTGCATGATCGACTGGATCGCACCAGTCATCTGGTGCATCAATTGCTGACACTGGCACGGCATGAACCGGGACGTGAAGAAGACCGCTTTGAACCGATCGACATGCAGCGGCTCGCAGAGCAAATCGTCGGCGACTATTACTTGCTTGCCGAAAGCAAACAAATCGACCTTGGCATCGATACGCATTCGGTCACGCAAATGGTTCGCGGTGATACTGATGGACTCCGTATTTTATTGAGTAACCTCGTCGACAATGCATGTCGTTACACGCCCAAAGGAGGCAATGTCGATATCAGTGTTTTATTGATTGATGGATGCCCAGCGCTACGCGTGACAGACAATGGGCCGGGCATCTCCGAAGGTGAAAAGCTGCGTGTATTTGATCGCTTTTATCGTGGCGAAGATGCTGCAACGTGGGGCAGCGGCTTAGGCCTCGCCATTGTCAAAAACATCGCTGACATGCACACCGCTTCGGTCACTTTGATGAATACATCGCCAGAAGGTGGTTTGGCAGTGACAGTCAAGTTTCCGCATCAGTGATATCGCAGAGGAATGGATTATTTTTAATTGCATCACATTGTGCAGGGCAGTAAGACTAAGGCATTTGGTATTGAAAATTTCGGAGACAGCTAATGGATACACTCGCACGACTTCAAACATTGATGCAACAAGAATTGAACCTCGATAGCCTACAAGTTGCGCCAGAGCAGCCACTGGCGGAGCTGGGGATCGATTCGCTCTCGATGATCGAATTCATGTTTACCCTCGAAGAGGAATTTGGGTGCGAACTTCCTCAAGATGACAAGAACCTACACACTATTGCCGATATTGTGCGGATTATTGATACTGCCTTGGCACAAAAACATTAATGCCATGTGTAGCAATAGTGTTTAGGAAGTAGCGACCACATCCCTTTCGCGTTCGCTACTTACACATTGCTTGATACCGAACGCGAAAGGAAGAAGTCGAACCGTTTCGTCGGCGATCCATGAGGCACTATGCGTCTGATTGCAATCACGTGTGCCATTTCAATTGATGTTCTTGGTATTGAATTGATGCCCTATTGCACAGAAAACGATTCCAGTTCTTGTGTCGTACGTTTATGCAGTATGCCGCTGGCATTCTGGTCTTCATTAATCGTTTTGACGAAGCTCTTAACGGCTGGCACGTACCAGTAGGCTTTGTATAGACGTCCACTAACGGGTGGTGGCGTAAAAGGCGCTTGCGAATGCATGACAATTGTCGCGCCCGTTGGAGCAGTATTGGCCGCACTATTTGTCGAAGCACCACGCGGCTCAAATTCTTTTGCCCACTCACCTTCTGCTTCAATCTTCAGCGCCTTGAATGTCCCTGCCGGCACTTTCACGTCTTCCCAACCTACAACCGTGTATTGCAGTGTGATCTTCTGCGTTTTGGATTGCGGATCAGGCTTCTCTTCCACGGTCTCGATTTTCCATGTTTTGCCTTGCTGCATCGGGAAATCAAATGGACGGTCAGTAACCGTATTTTTTCCATTGAGGCTACGCGTCGCGCTCCAATCAGCGTTGAGGCCCACTTCCGTTGGCGGTAAGTTGCTGTCTACCGGCTTGCGAGCCAGAGTCATCGTCGTCAAGCCAACGCGGCTGATCGATGTTTCCCATTTACGTGCGGTCGTACTCATCACGCCCGCCTTATTTTCTTCAAAACGAACGTTGTATACCCATCTGTCGCCTTCTTTCAGGTTGGGATGGTCAACGGTCTGCGCATAAACGGACATCCCTACCATAGAGAGCAATGAGAACAGCGTGGTGCGGGAAATTATCGTCATTTTTTATCCATAAAACGTTTTAGAAAAAAGAATCAACATCGAGCAAAAAGATCGACAAATATCGAGACATAATGCATGCGCGTAGCGGCACATTAATAACCATAGATCAAAGCTGGCCACACCTTCAACTACTAAAAACCACCTAGCTGGAATGTACTTATATAAGGGCAATGCGGTAACGTAATCCTGCAGTTTCACCATATTGGAGACTCTTGGTGAATCGCTCAATCAGAACGCCGCCATTTTTTTCGAACACATGCTGCGAGGCGATATTCTCAGGTTCAGTCGTGATCTCAATATACTGTAAGCCCCTTGCCTTTGCTTCTTGAAGTAATTGGCGCAATGCTTCTGTGGCATAACCTTTTCTTTGCTTCCATGGTACGACTGCATAGCCAATATGTCTAAGGCAGTAATCTGGTAACGCCTCCGTGCCAATTTGCCAGCGAAAGCCGATGGAGCCGCAAAATTCTCCATCCCAAATCCAGCGGCGATAGCCTGGCAATTTTGGAACCTGTGACCCATCAGGAAGGGTAACGGGACCACCTTTTGCATCGGGATCAACGAGGCTGATGACAAAGGCCAAACTGTCGGTTGCAATTTTCTGCAATTCCTCATCTGCTTCAGCTTTTCCTCGCATGTTATTGGATGAGCAGCCTCGTCTAAGTGCATCGACGTAACCTGGCAGACATTCGAGTGATGGCCAAATGAGTTTCATCTTGCGCGCGAAAGACGGAGATAAAAAATGCGATCAATTTTTTCGAGCTGAACGAATCGTTGCATGCTTTCTGTTTTCTTGACATCGAAAGCAAATCCAGCGACGTGATTTATTCGTGACCACGATGCTCCCAGCATCAAGTGCAGCTTCACCCTGATGGTCATTGCAATATCTCTTCCCCGTCGCTTTGGCGACCGCATTCGTTACGTGCGCGATGGAACTGTTCGGCAATTGCCATTCCTTTTTGTGCTAAAGCAGATGATACATACGAATACTGACGTTCTACTGAACGTGGATAACGGATTAGGCATCACTGCTACGTTCATTGGTCTGTGGTGCAGTATGTGATTGTGATTTCATTGCATCAGGTTCCCAAGCCGGCAGTAGGCCTACCACTTTCCATTGACCAGGCTTGAGCGACACGACAAGCATAGCACTACCGATGGATTCCAAAAGGCCCCCTATAAAGACAAACAATTGCAAAGAGGATGCGGATTGAAGCGACTCAAATACAAAAATTGTAGATACGGCGGAACTAAACGCGTAGAGTGCCAGGCCAAGCTTGAACCAATTATTATTTTCAACTTTGGGTTTGCCGAAGAAAGCATAGCTGAAGATGATGAATCCAATGAAGGTTTTCAATAGCATGGAAGCTGTATTCATGTTTTCTCCTCGTTGTACTGCACACTTAACCAGATGATGGGAAGCAGGAAGCAGCAACCCTCGCTTGTAACGTCTAACGTCAATCAATGAGATACGGTATAACGCAAGCAGCTTCGCTGCTGGCACTTCACACAGTGTAAAAGATAATCCTCTTCGTTGACATCCCATATTTATGGGATTGTTGACCAGCATGGTCAACGCCGTTCCTTTAATTGCTCACATGAAATGAACATATCTTCTATTTTGGCTGGGAACGCATGTTCGTCGATGTCTGCTTTAGCATGCAATGTCAGATGACCGCTTTGAGCCTATTGTGTTGAAAAAGTCGGTAGGAAATCTCTCCAGCGACTAAATTTTGTAGTGGTAATGCGCGATTCGACTTACTGAGGGAGATAATCCATTTATTGATTCGCTATTCATATCAATTGAACGGAAAATCATTTGAATATTTTTACCACCAGAATTTATCTATCGTTAGTGAAACAATCGAATATTGCTCTACAACTTTTTCAACACAATAGGCCGGTTCTGGTCTTAGATTGAGCATGTTATTGATATCTTTTCCCGATCTATTCCTGCGGCCTGTCACCTCGATCTGCCGGAATTTTGCCGGAATGCTGTAGTGATTCTGAGTTATTTCTAATGAACTGAGGTGATAAAAATTCTTGTAAGATCAAAGACTTCCGGTTAAGCTAGCCCCTGCTTGGTTTGACTGTTAATCCGCAGGTCCCTGGTTCGAGTCCAGGTCGGGGAGCCAAGTAATTCAAAGGGTTGCAGCGATGCAGCCCTTTTTCTTTTTGACTCGCGTAGCTGGATCGTAGCCAACCATCGTCGCGTTGAGCCGATTTGCAGCCACCGCTAAATGTCCCGGCCCCAAGTGGGCATAACGATCCACCATCGCACCTGTACGCCATCCACCTAAACGCTGTAGCTCATGAGTTGGTGTTCCCGCCTCCATCTGCCACGTCGCCCATGTATGCCGTAAATCGTGCCAACGGAAATCGTCAACACCCGCACGCTTCAATGCAGCCCGCCATGCTCTTGTGTTCGCCGTACTCAGCGGCCTTCCTGCATAGGTGAATACCCGTTCAGGATGTTTGCCAAATTGTCGCTGTAACACACCGATCGCCTGATCATTCAACGATACAGAAATTGCACGGCGATTTTTCGACTGCCAACCGGGAATCCATGCATGACGACTCTCCAGATTCACACGTGCCCATTCAAGCTTGAGCACATTGCTCTGTCGTAAACCGGTAGCCGATGCGAACAATACGACTTCGCGTTGATGTTCCGGTAATTCGTCCAGCACCCGCTTAGCTTGCTCCCATGTCAGCGAACGTTCACGGCTTGCAGCTTCTTTAAAGAGCACTATTTTCGGCGCTTTGTCGATCCACTCCCACACGTCACATGCCCGTCTAAGAATGGCGCGCACCACCGCCAAATAACGATTGGTCGTAGCCTTCGTCGCTTCCTTTAACTTCGCCGCACGGATATTGTCGATCACATCCAGCGTGATTTCATCCAACATCCGCTCCCCGAGATACGTATCCAACCATGCTAATTTCTTCACGTCCTCGCGGTGCGTCGTTTTTTCGGCGGTTTCTGCCAGCCATCTTACGACTGCTTCCTGCCAAGAATGACGAGGCTTGCGGCCTAGTCGCTTGACCTCCCACAATTCGACTTTTAATCGGTCGTGGTATTCCTGAGCTTGTGCTTTGTCGGCAGTCCCAGTACTTCTTGATACGTCTTGCCCATCAATCGTGATTTTGACCCACCAATAAGGTGAGTCTTTGCGTTTGTAAAGTGACATCCGATATTCTCCTGAGTATCACCCTGCGACACACGCGCGACGTATTGTGCCCGTATATAGGCCATCAAATCAAGGCGCAAGAATACCCACTGCTTGCCGAGCTTTGCACCGGGTATTTCTCCTCGTCGCGCCTTGCCTTGCAGCGTGACAGGATGCATGTGCAAAAATTGTGCTGCCTGCTGTGTGTCGAGGGTCTCCATCTTTAGCCCCTAGTAAGTAGTGCCACTGGCAAAGCATTCAGCGTCATCGAGTGATTCTGGCGATTGTTGGACGTGGTAACTGTACGGTTCAATTCGTTTAGGGATACCTTCACGTCGCAGACGCTCGACAACCATCGCATAATCGCCACCGAAAACCGATAACGCGAGATTAACCAATTTGCCGACTTGCTGTCTCGCGTTATGCATTGCACGATCAAACGCAACCTTCGCAGCTTTGAGCACTGTTTTAATTTTCGATTGCACGATGTTGAGAAAGGCCAAGCAAGGATAGCCACCGGCAAGGTATTGTCCGGGTCGTTTAATAACGTCATACGGTATGACGCGTAACTTGTCGTGTAATTCAAGCTCGGCACGCACCCATCGGCTCGTCGGGTCGCCGAGTTGTTTGCCCTTTTCATAACCGCGAAACATTTTTCCACTTGTGCGATTCCCTACGTTGAGGGTACGCCCTTTGACAGACGCTTGACCATGTAGCCAATCGCCCGGCGTACTATGCGATGGTTGACGCCCACCCGCACCGAAGCCGCCTGTCCGATACCAGTCGGCCATTTTTTCAATGGTTAAAGTTTCGCCTGTGATGTCGTCACAAGTCAGGTCAACACGTTTGAGTTTTGCTTGGTGAATTTCAAGCCATGTTTGAATAGCAGGCCAGTTTTCTATCCGACTGCACCCTTCTCCACTCAAACTGACATTGATAGTGCCGCGTTGATTGGCACCGCCCCACAGAATCTGACCACCGGGGAATTTGGCGCGGTACTTGTAGCCACTACCGCCTGATTTTTGTCGTTCGATATCGTTCTTTTTGACGTTAAATATTTTAACCAGCTCGCTACACATCCACCAATAACCGGAATCCTCGCAGCTCTTTACCCTGCTCATCAATGCATGTTGAAGTGGTGGTGTCAGCGTGAATGCCAACCAATCGATAAAGGCCGCATGTGATGGTGCTGATTCATTGGGAATGGGATGCTGAATAAATTCAATATGTTGTCCCACTTTGACTAACTCGACACGCTCACCGCCGCTCTGCATGTCAAGATTTTCAGGACTGGCGATGGGAATTGCTTTATCAATTTCTAGTCCCGTATTACTCAACGGGACAGCATCCGCACCCGCCGAGCGCTCCGGCGGTGCAGTTGCTCCGGCGGTGCTCGCGTCGCGTGCGGACGCGCTGCCGCATGTGGTTTCAGATTTGTGAAGTTGGTCTTGCATGATCGCTCCCAAGTCAAAGAATTGAATGACGCTGAGAGCGCAAAATAAAAAGCGACATCAACGCCGATTTATCGGATGTTTTGATGTCGCTTCCCTTTGACTGGGCGGAGGTCGCATGCTTTTATATCGCTACGATATATACCTCACTTAGTACCTGTCCCAAGACGTGTCCGCGACCGCTGGTCACGTCTTAGGTTCAACACTATCAATGTTTGTAATCCGTTGTCAACATGCAGTGCAACAAATGGCAACCTCAATGCAGGTATTACGTATTGCATCGATGAGATTGGTGCGCTGGAGGCGCACCACGGATCAACGGGGGTTCGCCCATGCGGTCGAATCGGCCATTCCGGCTTTGCCGTGCCGACTGCCCCCTTTGCCAATATCAGCCGTCGGCATTTGGCTTACATGTGGAAGCGAATTAAATATTGTTAAACACGGACGACTGGCAGATCCGTGCCCAAAGCGGAAGTAGTACTAGTTGAAAAGCGGACGTTCAGGCTTGGTATGCCGTTCTTTTAATCGTGCATAGCAAAAGTCACACACAACGCTCATGTCATTGAACTTCAGAAACTTTTCGGTCATCTCTTGTTCGTGCAGGAACATCTATTCACACTCATCGCACCAAGCTTGCAGGTCGCCCGGGTCTGAACTGTTCTCTACAAAGTCTAGAACTTGCTCCTTTGATTGCAGCCTATGGCCGCAAACAACTGCAGCTGTACGTGTACCATGAGCCCCGCAGATTGTAGTAAGGGACTTCTTATATGCTATGGGCATTCCTTACATTCCGAGTGACGCTAGCACGTTAGCGATCTCCGTAACGTTGAACCATTTTGGTTATGACCACGTCGTTGTCTTCGCCGATCTGGATCAGCTGCTTGTGCAGATCGTGGTCTTCCGCGCTTGCCGACAGAGGAGGCGGCTCAAGCAACAAGCCCCTGTACGGGGACACATGCGCCTTTCGATACTTCGCGAGCCGAATAACGTCTTCGTCATGTTGTGGAAATGAGTAAAGCCCCCAAACCGAGTCGAGGTAACCAGCAGTTCTCGATTTTCCCAGTTCGTGAGACCACAGTAGTCCATTATCCACATCAGATTCGAGAGTACTAATGACAAAATCGGTCTTCCCGGATTCGAGAGATTCGAGTAAGGCAGCAGAAAGCGCACCTCGTGGGATGGAGTCAGCCATCCCAGCAAGGCTCCATCCTTCACGAACGCCAAACCAAAACCCAGCGCCGGTTGAAATAGCGAGGGAAAAAGCAATTGCAAAAACTATCGCTACGCGTTTCATAATGGGTCCTAATGAAGATGTAGCGGGGTCGCCGCCACTGGATTAATAGACGGAAGACTGTGATCGGCGATCCCCTGCCGATAGTCGAGATAGGGCTGGACACGTCAAGCATGATTGCAAGGCTCTACTGTTTATTTATACCAATTTACCATGGAAGTTTTCCGAAAGCTAAATGTGGCCGCTTTGTAGGACATTCGGAAAGGTCCGTAAAGTGCCGCTTGCCGTCTAATTTACATATCGTAACCTGTTGCCGTTATTCTCGTAACAAAAGAGTGAATGTTCGATATTTGAGTTCAGCTGGGGTCGAAAGTCGTCGGCTAAGGAGAATTTTTTATCTCAAATCTCGACTATTTTTTATAAATTACATACGCGATCCCGGTGCCGATAGAAATCAAAAAAAAGATATGGATCATGAAATTGATGAACCTCCATCGAATATCAAGGCCTTTTCTAAAGTTCAAAATTAATGCATAAATAATTCCGGCAGTTGACACCATTGATATGCTCAAGAATTCAATATTTTTCGCTAAGGCCATGAAGCACCCAAGTGCACCGAGAGCAAAACCGAAGGATGCAAAAAAAGAGGCTTTGGTTGTTCCCCAGAATTCTTGCTTTTCAATTTCTCGTGTATTTAGTGCATTTTCATTCGAATTCATCTGTGCCTCATTTTGAGTTCAACAAAGGTGTTTACCAAAATAATCTGTACGAGAGGCTGCTATTTATTGGATGCTACGACCGCTTTGTGGCGCATTTTATCTGACCGCAAAGTGCCGAACTCAACCGCCTTAAAGGCGAGTAGCTGAAGTTAAGTTTCCCAATAACGTATCTCGAATTTCAATCTTAATGCCATGTTTTGAAACATAGTGGTTTAGCAAATCGACCAATTCAGGCGCATTTTCTAGCTTATCATCGAAAAATATTTTTCCCGAAGGTTGCAATCCAAATCGCGGTTTAATTATTGGAAATATATTGAATGCTCTTGCTGTATAACCATGACCGCCTGACACCGGAAATGCCGTGATCAGCCGGATATTGTCCCATCGGATTGTTTGCAACGTCATCGAAAAAAGTTGTCTGCAAATGCACTGGTCGTCAATGAATATATCCAACGAACCAAGAGTGGCGATCACGCTAATAAAGCCAATAAACACCGTAAGAATAGAAAAAATCACTACGCCACTGATGCTGACACGTGATGCAGATTCATATCGCTCGTTAATCATGAAAATAGTTAGGATACCCATCGCCACAAATAGTGGCCACGCTATCGCTAATCTCCATTTTCCATATTTGAATATTGTTGGTGATGCTAAAGTCGATCTGACTTGATCCATAGATTTACTCATTTCTATGTGCGTCTAGTTAATAATTTTTATGCTTCTTTGTGTCTCTCTGTTCCTAGCAATATTCCCTTATAAACGAACGTTCACTTTGAAGGCGAATCTCGAATGACCGAAAAGTGCCGTTACTGACGCATTTTTCGAAAATAAAAAAACAGCATAAGTGCCGGAAATCCAAATGTGCCAAGTACAGCGATCTCAAGTTTTTCAGAATATCGTTGGTGTGCATTGCCGGAAAAAGATAGGTCGGGCGAAGTGGCGAGATACCGCACAGGAACGTCCATTCCTACATGGATGTCATTACAGTTTAAACCGCCGATAGACGCGCTCTCAGTTTTTGAATACGATTGATTTCCTACTTGAAAATCGTAAGTAATGTGGCCGTGATTTGCACAATCGGTATTCCGTACTATCCCGTTCGTAACTATTCCATCTTTTTGAATCCGGTAAGAATCTGGCAAATCACGACCAAATGCTAATGCTAGAAGAGTCGCCGCAACAAAATAGAACGTCACATATCTTTCCGTAGGAATCAATATATGTGCGGCACCGAAGGCCGAAAAGAAGCACACAGCAGTTATAACTATCTTAATCATCTCATGTCCGCTATCTGGAACATTTTTCTATGGCCGCCGCCGATTGCCGCCTATTACACCATATCCAGCGCGGTACCCATAGACTTCCTGCGCCGAAAGCGTACGAACAGCCTCAAATATACAACCTGAATTTACCGCACGTAGCGAAATCGTAGCTTTATACCGCTTTTTAAACTACAAAATCGCTTTTTAACGCTTTGTTTTCATTTGCCGTGTGTCGCAAGGCATTGATTTAATTACGATTCATAAAATGTTTCTGCCCCTGTTAATCCGCAGGTCCCTGGTTCGAGTCCAGGTCGGGGAGCCAGAATACATAAGGCCCGCATCGCTGCGGGCCTTTTTATTTTGCTCCGCAATTTGGATTTGAGATCTGCATTGCAGTTCCATACATTTATTTCTTTTTCCTATTAATTTTATAGGACATGGTAACAATGCAATTTAAGAGTTCAAGGATGTCTCGCTACTAAAAAATAACCGTTCGGCCGAGATGGAGCGCTCACGGCACATCTCAATCAATCGATTAGATTCAACAATAGGCCGAGAATCGGATGTGTATTTAAGTCCCATGACATGGCTTAACCATGGTTCCTGGCCCATTGCATATACATGGACATGGTTGCTTTGCAAACGGTTCACCATTGCCATTGCCTGTTCACAGTCCGAGCCGTTCAATCGACGCGACTGATCCATGTCGCGATCAGGTCGGCGCGACATCAATGGACCATACAGCCAGTTTAATGGAGCGCCGTCGCATTCCATGCCAATAAACAAAGTATCAACCGAGCCAACCTTCTGATAAATATGGTCGTAAAGTCGGGGTTCGTACACACATGAATCAGCAGCGAACAACATGCTTTTCCGATTGATATTAATGAGGTAGGCAATTTTCGCTTGAATATTCAAGTCGGCATGTTCGCCGAGAAAAGGAATTCCAGTAAACAAGGAATCAGCTGCGAACGGAATGGTTTCCATGTCATCCAGCTCAATAATATTTTTGAATCCTAATGCCTTCAATATCAGCTTCAGGGAAGGATCCTGCAAACCGCTTCGCCCGCTTTTAGGGATAACGATCCGTTTGATCTTGTGCCGCAATCGAATCAAAGTCTCCAATAAAACATGATCCTGATGATTGTGCGTGATCAGTACATAATCAATTTGATCAGGAAAATCCTGATAGGTATAACGCGGCATTTCGCAGGGATAAGTGTAACTGGCACTCGGATCCAGCAACAAGCTTGTTCCGGCGGTTTCAATCAACACACACGCATGACCGAAATACCGCCATCGCGCTTCCGTGCCTTGATAGGGTTCAGAACTTTTTGGCTTTTCCGTAGTGAAAAATGAACGAAGCAATGATTCTTTGTACGCACATATGCCTAACATCTTCTTGATGGCTGGCCACGGCTGCGGTATTTTTTCGAGCTGAAAAAATTGATCGACGTTTTCATGATCGAATGGAATTCGCCAATGAAAAGACTCTTCATCTTCCAGTCGCGGCGTACTCAATACAAAAGCGCGGCTGTCGCCCTTGGTCAACGACAGCATGAAACTTTGTGCAGAACGATCATAATATTCACTGCCGTATAACAATGGCTCGATCAACCTGTAATTCGGATGATTGTTGAGGTCATACGTCAGTTCCACATAACCTTTCAACAGGTCGGGAATCTTTTGATATAGCGGCTGCATCGACAGCCCTTTGGCATCGTCGCGCAATATTCTTTCCAATTTACTCAGCGCCGTGGAAAGTTCGATCAGGTTATTTCGCTCCTTCTTGGTTCGATCTCGCAATGCCTTGATTTCTTCAACACGCTTACCGCCGCAATCAAGAAATGGCCCTCCTACCATTTTCGGATCTTTCAAGGCATTGGCATGGAATTGCGGTGCGGAGATGTAAGAATCCATGATCCGAAGATGACGCTCCACAAGATATTTTGCTGCCGTTGCCGGCGCAATCAGATAAGGCCATGCATACCATGAATCGAACAGTGGTTCGACTTGCACATCCGGCCTTAAATACAAGAGTTCTTGCTCCATTCCATGTCCCCTTTTCATTGGAATTAGGACTTACGCGAAATTGTTGCAGCAAGGCGTCGCGACGACGACAGTACAAGTGGTACGGCTAGGAGCGACAACACGGCTGCGACGGTTTTGCGGAAGTCCTAGGGATATTGCCGGAGCAGCGGCACTGCGTACACTAGCCTGTGGGCTAGTTGTACGCCTCATCTTCCAGATGTTACTGTGAAAAAAACAGATCAGTTTGATTGCGCCGATCCATGGCAGCGCTTCGCTGCGTCATTCTCTGCGCATTCGATCACAGGAGACGTCATATGCAATTTCATATTCCAGAAATTTTTCATTTGCCGCTTGCAATTCCATTTTGGCTGGTCTTTGCGTGGGTCTGGATTCCCGAAACATTGCTTGCACGAAAATCAATAGGATTTGCTTCTTCTGCGCAAGACGCGGGCACCTATCGCGTGATCGCAGTTGCCAATCACGCGGCCATGCTTGCGGCATTCGCGGTATCGGCATTTTCCTGGACATCGATGCCGCATCAATTTATTGCGGGTGTGACGGGAACGGTCATGCTGTTCATCGGCGGTGTTTTGCGGCGTTACTGTTTCAGGGCATTGGGTCAATACTTTACTGCGGCCATCAAGGTCACGCCCGATCAACCGCTGATTCAACATGGGCCATATCGCTGGATTCGGCATCCTTCTTACACGGCAGGATTGCTGATATTGGCAGGAATCGGCGTTGCATTAGGTAACTGTCTTAGCGTTGCGTTTTTATTTTTGATCCCTTGCTACAGCTATACCGTGCGTGTATCAGCAGAAGAGCGTGCATTGCTCGACACCATGGGCACGCCTTATCGGCAATACATGGAGCGTACCAAACGCTTCATCCCGTTTCTCTATTGAGGCATCCGCTTCAAGCCCTTGAAAGGTTGAAGGATGAATGCGCGCGAGTTAATCGATTTTTTCAAGATTCATTCCATCGAATTGAAAATTGCCGACGGCAATATCAAATGCAAGGCACCTAAAGGCTTCATGACTGCCGAGCTGCTTGCACATTTGAAAAACAACAAGCAGGAAATTCTCGCCTGCCTCGCATCAAGTGGCGCAAATCAACAAACGATTGCACGACGGCCTGATGGCGCCGCATATGAAGTTTCTTTTGCGCAGCAGCGCCTGTGGTTCCTCGATCAACTGGCGTCCGGCAGCGCTTTTTACAACATGCCAACCGCTGTGCGCCTGAACGGCTTTCTCGACGAATCCGCATTAACACGTGCATTGAACGAAATCGTGCGCCGCCATGAAATATTGCGCTCTACCTTTACTGCCGTTGACGGTAAGCCGGTCGCTGTTATCGCACCTTCGTTAACGTTGCAACTTCCGGTCGCCGATTTAACCGATCTGCCGCGCGGTGAACGCAATGCCAAAGCACAGTGGCTGCTTCAGCAGGATGCGCAAGCACC
Organism: Burkholderiaceae bacterium; assembly: GCA_036560485.1. Classification (GTDB taxonomy): domain Bacteria; phylum Pseudomonadota; class Gammaproteobacteria; order Burkholderiales; family Burkholderiaceae_D; genus DATBRC01. Next base: position 260 of record DATBRC010000021.1, on the reverse strand, counting down.
TTTCAATCTCACTGCAGGCCCATTGATCCGTGCCGGTTTGATACGTCTTGATTCAACCGAGCATATTGTTTTTTTGAATTTGCATCATATTATTTCGGACGTATGGTCGCTTGGTATCGTGGTAAAAGAAGTAGCCGCCCTGTATGCCGCTTATGCACAAGGCTTGCCGTCGCCGCTGCCCGAGCTGCCGATCCAGTATGCCGATTTCACGCACTGGCAACGGCGCTGGTTAAGCGGCGACGTCTTGCAAAAGCAGATCG
>DATBRC010000020.1:0-266443 GCA_036560485.1 Burkholderiaceae bacterium | reverse complement strand
GTTCCCGGTTTCGCGGTAACGACGAGGGTTTGAGAGTTAGTTGAGAATTCAGTGTTGATGGCGAGTATTATCAAAAGACTTTTGACTACCCGCTTAGTTGGCTGATCGAATTGCAATGCAATCTTTCACAAAGGAACAATACGGAACTTAACGCGCTTTGAACGGCCAAAATAGCAAACAAGAATAATTCATTCTAGGGAATGTTGGTTAGTGCAAAGGCCATGTTATGTTCCGTTCCTCATTTTCTCCCTCCCGTTTTAACACAGCACAGATTGCTATTGCGTTTGCGATAGCTTTGTCTTGCGCCATTCTTGCTACTGCTTCAGCTGCAACACTCAGTGTAGGCATAGGCAAGGCGTTTCCGACGCCATGCAGTGCATTTGCGTCGGCGGTGGATGGCGACACTGTCGAAATTGACGGCAGCAGCGGCGCCTACATTGGCGATGTGTGCGGCATCTATGCGAACAAATTAACCATACGCGGCGTGAATGGGCGGCCGAAGATTGATGCGGGTGGACTCAATGCGATGGGCAAGGGGACATGGGTGGTGATCGGCACCGGCACGGTGATCGACAATGTGGAAATGTTCGGCGCAAAAGTCACTGACAAAAACGGCGCAGCGATTCGCCTCGATGGACGCGATCTGACTTTGCGCAACAGCTTCATCCATGACAATGAAGACGGCATATTGACCAGCAATGATGGCGTGTCGAATATCGTCATTGAGTTTACCGAGTTTGGCCACAATGGCTATGGCGATGGCTTTTCGCACAATCTGTATGTCGGTCATGTGAACAGCCTGGTCTTTCGCGGCAATTATTCGCATGATGCCAACGTCGGCCACGATTTGAAGTCGCGTGCAGAAAAAAACACGATTTCATATAACCGCTTTTCCAGCACGCCGCCAAGCCAGACCGGATCGACTGCCAGTGGTCAACCAAGTTATGAAATCGATTTGCCTAACGCGGGCACGTCCTATGTGATCGGCAACGTGATCGAGCAACCGGCCGTCAATCAGAATCCGGCGATGCTGGCTTATGGTGAAGAGGGCGCAAGCAATGCAGGCAAGAATTTGTATGTGGTCAATAACACCTTCTTGAATGACAATACTTCCAGCGGCACGTTTGTGTTTGTCGGATCAACGGTCACCACGCCGGTCCTGTTGCAGAATAATATCTTTGCCGGTGTCGGTACTGTGTCGACGCAAGCATCGTCAGTGAACAAAACCAATTACAGTGCGTTGAATCCTGCCTTTGTCGATCGTACGAATTACGATTTACATCCGGCGTCCGGCTCGCCGATGATCGATGCCGGATCGGCGCCCGGTACGGCGGCTGATGGAACAGCATTGACGCCGGCCTCGCAATACAAGCATGTGGCGGGCATTGAAGCGCGGCCGATCGCCGGCAATATCGATATCGGCGCTTATGAGGCAGCCTCGACTACGGGCGGTACAACGACGACAACCACGACGACTACAACGGGTAATACGAGTTCGACCACCGCCGGCACCACTTCGACAACGGCGAACACGACTACAACAACACCGGGTAACACAACGACGACAACCGCCAGCACAACTACGACGACTGCTGCGACCAGTCCGGATACGATACCACCTGTCGTCAGCTTCGGCTCGCCTGCAAATGGCGCAACCGTGTTTGGTCATGTCGCTGTCTCGGTGACCGCGACCGATGATCGGGCTGTGGCGAGGATAACGTTGCGTATCGATGGACGGCAGGTTGCCGGTACGGCCAACAGTACGCTTAATTATTCGTGGAATGCGACGCGTGTACGCGGCAGTCATACGTTGACTGCAACAGCGTATGACACGTCGAACAACCAGGCGAGTGCGAGCGTGACTGTGCGCGTTACACGATAGCTGATGTATGGAAGCGGGGCGTGTACAATGCACGCTCCTGTACTATCGAAGTTGGGTGAGCACAACAACTTTGAAGTCTGCAAGGAAAAACTTTTGTTGATCCTGTGGACGTCGGTTTTTTCGATGTGTATGCTGTAGCGCACGGATAGGTTCGCATATTTGATTGCGCGTGCATCATCCGGCAGCTAACACATCGACCAGGATTTTCCTCAGCCAATGTCTATCTTCTCAAGCATTTTCCGCCATCAAGTTCGCGGCCATCTCCATATTGGACGGCGCACAAACCAAAGCATGGGTATGTTTATCATGCTTGCTCTGCTTTGTTGCGCAGCACGCGCTGCAGAACCGTTGACGATGTTTAAGGCCGTTCTGATGCAACCCAATTACATCTACCGTGACCGTGTAGTCAGTACCGACGCGCTGGCAACTTACATCAAGACTATCGAAACAGCAGGCAGGACAGTAATCGAAAATGTTGGACAGCAAACGACGACAGCGGGTTTTATCGTTGTAGCGTTGCGTCCCGGCCAGCGATCAAATGTGTGGCTTGATTTTGATCCTTCCGTTGCGGATGCATTAAACAGCGAGCTGATCGCGAAGATCCGAATCATCCTTCCACCAAAAATAAAAGATGGTCCGGTCGTGTTTGCTTTGAAGGTAGGGCTGTGGGGCGGCAAGGAGCCGTCGCGCACTGCCCCCAATCCTGCGGAGTGGAAGGCGGTCCAGCAGAAATCTTTGTTTCCTCTTGAAACAGATGAGCTTGTCGAGAAGATCTGGAAAGATTGAGTCGGTGAATGTCGGATCCATACAACTGACCATTTAATAGAACTCATTTCATAAATACCCGCATGCGTGAACGGCGCTTGGATGGCGCCTCGCGTTGTTGCAGCGCTAGCAAAGGGGATCACCCTTTGCGTCGCACTGCGCTTGCAGCGCGCGTACCGGCTGGCATGCCGTTACAGCTACGCAGGCGGACAGCATGCTGTCCGAATTCCCTGCTTCGCCCTAGCGATGCATCCCTCCCAGCACCATTCCCTCACGCAGCTATTTATGAAATGAGTTCTAAAATTCAAGTTAAAGAGAGATCAGCCGTATACGAACCATGGCCCACTTTCTTTTACTTGAATAACCCATGCGTACTCCAATTGTATTTTTAGCCAGTCTGTTGGTGTTTTCGCATGTTTTTGCTGCTGATAATTTGATTCGTCTGTCGCAGCCGCTTCATCTGGAAGTGCCGTTCAAGGACACTTCGGCCAAACCGGCCAGTGCGGATGCAGGCAAGAGCGCTGTTCTCAGCAGTGACAAGGAAGTTGCCAAAACTGACACGCCGGCTAGTGCTGCAAGTGCATCTAGTACGTCAAGTGAGAGTGCCGCTGCAAGCGCGCCTGCAAAGGAGACACCTGCTTCCGGCAATGTCGATGCATCCATGTCGGCGGAAGAAAAGGCACAACAAGAACTGGCCGAGAAGATCAAGGTCCGGCTTGCCGCAATCCGCGCGAGAAATGCCAGCAAGTCTGCCTCTGCAAAAGCAATGGCGCATGTGCGCAAGGTCGGCAATGTAAAGGCAAATTCAAAAGAAAAAGAAAAAACTGCAGAAGCACATGAGGAATCAAAACATTGGTCTTACGATGGAGAAGACGGCCCATCGCATTGGGGCAAGCTGAACACCGCATGGGCGCAATGTGCAACCGGCAAGCGCCAGTCGCCGATCGATATTCACGATGGCATCAAGGTCGATCTGGAGCCGATTCAATTTGAGTATAAACCGGTACATTACAAAGTCACAGACAACGGCCATACGATTCAAGTCGATCTGGAGCCAGGCAATCATTTCACACTGACCGGGCACACATATGAGTTGCTGCAATTCCACTTCCATCGTCCATCGGAAGAGCATGTCAATGGCAAGGGTTTCCAAATGGTGGTGCATCTGGTTCACAAGGGTGACGATGGCAAACTGGCTGTCGTGGCATTGCTGGTTGATGAGGGTGTAGCCAACAGCATCATCCAGAATGTGTGGAACAATCTGCCGCTGGAAAAAAGCGATCCGGTTGTGCCGACAGGATTGATTGATGTCAGTCAATTGCTGCCGATGTCACGCGAGTACTATACATACATGGGTTCGCTGACGACTCCACCTTGCAGCGAAGAGGTGTTGTGGATGGTGATGAAACAGCCGATCAAGATGTCTGCGCCGCAGATCGCGATCTTTGCTCGTCTGTATCCGATGAATGCGCGTCCGATTCAGCCGAATGAGGCACGCATCATCAAGGAATCGAATTGAAAATTTGTTGCACGCTCAGATTGAATCATTTTACTCATGACGTGCCGATACGCATCGCATAACTGTGTCGTTCCAGCGGTTGTAAGCTGGAACCCAGTGACTTTATTCTGATTAAATCAAATCGGGATTTGTCCAAGTAACTTTGGAGGCTGTTCCGAAAGACGCTGGATTCCAGCTTACCCCCGCTGGAACGACATACACTATCAATGGATTATTTCTTTACCTGACGCCTTGCAACCTCGCGCCTGATTTTTTCAATTTCGGCATCACATGCCGCTTCCATGTCTTCGTCGCCTTTTACCAGCGCAAAAACCTGAATGGCATGGATCAGGTTGCTTTTGTAGCGTAAATCTTCCACCGTTTCATAACCAAGTGCATCGAGAGCAAGTTGTAGGCGTTCATGCATGATCGTGTTCGCAAAAGTCAGTGTGTGTCAGTCTATCAAATAGTCACTGCAAGTCACAAAAAATTTAGTGGCGTTTCACTAAATGTCGTTCGCAATGTTGTCTGTTTTGTCTGGGATATTTTGTTAAATGCTGTGAATGGAGGATCCAGTTGATGACCGGATTGAGTGCTCCTTTGTCATTGATTCCGCCGCTACGATAAATATCCAATTGGTGAGATTTTTTTTGTAATTGCAGAGTCTGACGTCCTGTTGTTATCAATTTTGCAGTAACAATCGGAGTGTGTAGCAATGTATGCATCAAATTTGTGCGCTTTGTCACTGGGCATAAATATTGCGTTGCTTTTCGTTACGATCTGTCGGCACGCCAATGACTTATACAACCAGAGTCGATCGGATTGTTAAATTTTTCTAGAACTCATTTCATTCAGATTTTTTGTGGTGGCTATCATGTTGTCCGCCGTTTTTTCTAACTTGATTGATCGCTCCCGGGCCAAGCTGAGCCTGCATCGGGAGATACCATGACACACGAACTCAGCAAAAATAGCGCACAGCAAAACAAAACACATCGCTTGTTTGCGCCAACGATCAGCAAAAAAATCGGTGCGATATTTACGATTATTTTTCTGGTCGCGATTGCCAATGTCGTTGTCATGCGTACCTTGCTGCAAAATCTGAATGGTGTGGCAGAGACGATTAACGTCTCCGGAAAACTGCGCATGATGAGCCAGAAAATCGCGTTTGAAGCGACCAAGCAGATGCTGGGACAAGATAGTGATATTAAGGAGGATGTCAAAAGTATTCTGGCCGATTATGAAACAGCATTGACAGCATTGGGCGACGGTGGCAACGCATTTGGTTATTACATCAATCGCATCTCCATGGAGATTGTTCCGCTGCTGGAAATTACCCGGCGCGATTTGACTATTTATCGAAGGCACGTGGAGAATGCGCTGAGCGCCGGACCACGCGCGGCTGATACCGCATTTGAAATTACCTCCATAACCGAGGACTCGGCACGCTTGCTGGCCGATGCAGAAACGCTCGTTAGCGCACTGACCAGTGAGAGTCAGAGGACACAAGAGCGTGCGATGATGCAAATGTATGAGTTATTGTTTTTGGACGGGTGCGTTCTTTTGATTGTCTTTCTGGGAGCACGCAAGCAAATTGTTTATCCACTTCGCGCATTGGCGCAAAGCAGCAGGGAATTCGCACAGGGTAATTATCAAGTTCGAATACGGCATCGTTCAAATGATGAAATCGGCCAGCTTGCCGATGCACTCATGCATTCTGCAGAACACATCAGCGATCTGATCACCCGTATCGAGACGGATAAAAAGAATATTCAACAGGCGGAATCCATGTTTCGCGGGCTTGCCGAAAATTCCGTGGTCGGAGTGTATATCACACGTGACCATGGATTCCGTTTCGTAAATCCTAAAATGGCGGAAATGTTTTCATATACTCAGGATGAAATGATTTCCTCCGTCAGTGTTTTCGATATTGTTCCTGAAAGTGATCGTCACGTTGTTGAAGAAAACATGCAGAAGCGTTTGCGCGATGATATCAATGCGGTGCACTATGAACGCCAAGCGAGAAAGAAGGATGGATCTCTATTTGATGTTGAGGTATTTGGTTCGAGAATGGAACTGGACGGCAAGATGGCGACCATCGGCATCATGCTGGATATTACGGAACGCCGGCGAATTGACCGCGCGTTGCGTGTCCTCATCGCCTGTAACCAGGCGCTTGTACGCGCGACGGATGAATCGACTTTGTTGAGTCATATATGCGGCATCGTGCAAAAAATAAGCGGCTATCCTTTTGTGTGGGTAGGCTATGTTGATGAAGACGAATCGAAGAAAGTGTTGCCTGTTGCACTGGCTGAATCGGAAATCGGCGCACTTTTTGAAGTAGTGAATCATGTCAGCTGGGATGAAGAGAATCCAGGGAAGGGCGTAACCGGAACTGCGATACGAACCGGGAAAACCATTGTGGCCCATGCGATGCAGACGAATCGTACATATGCGCCATGGCATGATTTCCTTGCTGCGCACGGGATTGTCTCGGCGATTTCCATCCCGCTGAAAGCAGGTCAGAAAATCCTCGGTGCTTTGACAGTGTATTCGACTCAAGGCGATACTTTTATCGAGAATGAAGTCAAGATCGTTGAAGAAATGGCGGACAATCTCGCGTATGGAATCACCGCCTTGCGCGCCGATGCGGCACGTGTGCGCCATGCGCAGCAACTTGAGTATTTTGCCAATCACGATGTGTTGACCGGCCTCGTCAATCGGAATTGCCTGAGTCAGCGTCTCAAGCACGCAATCACGACAGCACAACACTATGGTCATTTGGTCGCAGTGTTGTTGCTCGATCTGGATCACTTCAAGGTGATCAACGATAGCCTTGGTCATGCAGCCGGCGATGAATTATTGCAGGCGGTGGCGGGGCGCCTGCATTCCTGTGTACGAGATACCGATACGGTTGCGCGTCTCGGCGGCGATGAATTCGTGATCCTGATGCCCGACATGGTGGATGACGACGCTGCTGTGCTGGTTGCGCGCAAGGTGCTGGATGTGCTGTCTCAATCGTTTTCTATTGAAGGTCATACGTTATATATCAGTGCGAGTATTGGCGTCAGTCTTTATCCGGCGGATGGCGAGAATGAAGAGACCTTGCTGAAAAATGTCGACATGGCGATGTATCGTGCCAAGCAAAACGGGCGCTCGAATTTTCATTTATATACGGAGGAGATCAATACGTATAATCGTGAGCGCCATGCGCTGGAAAACGAGTTGCACTATGCATTGAGCCACAATGAATTGCTGCTGCACTACCAGCCGAAAGTTGATTTGCGCACACGCAAGATTGTCGCAGTAGAAGCACTGGTACGGTGGAACCATCCCGAGCGCGGCATCATTTCTCCTTCCAAGTTCATATCGATTGCAGAAGAAACTGGTTTGATCATTCCGCTTGGGACGTGGGTCTTGAGAACGGCATGTGCGCAGAATCAGGCTTGGCAAAATGCAGGCATGCCTTTGATCAGCATTGCGGTCAATCTGTCTGCGCGTCAGTTCCGTCATCACGACTTGGTCGGCTTGGTAAAAAAAGTATTGCAAGAGACTGCGCTGGATCCGAAATATCTTGAACTTGAGTTGACCGAGAGTGTGCTGATGCAGGAAGCGGAAGAGGCCATCATGACGCTGTCAGGTTTGAAAGAGCTGGGGGTGCAACTTTCTCTCGATGATTTTGGCACCGGTTATTCTTCGCTCAATTATTTGCGTCGCTTCCCACTCGATAATTTAAAAATTGATCGACTGTTTGTAGAGGGTATTACGTCAACCAACTCGCACGATGTAACGATTGTGAAAGCGGTGATTGCACTTGCCCATAATTTGAATCTGAAAGTGATTGCCGAGGGTGTAGAAAAAGAAGAGGAGCTGGCTTTTTTGATTGAACAAAAGTGTGACGAAATCCAGGGATTTTATTTCTGCAAGCCGATGCTGGCAGAAGAACTTGCAGATGTACTGGCGACAGGAAAATTTTAACTCGGGTAAAACTGATTCGTGCTCGCCTTGTTTGCCGGCTATTGAATGAATGGGTTCAGACCGGCTGCTTGTGTGTTCCCGGTTCCTGTTGAATTCCAAGAACACACATAGAACTTATTCAGCCGTTAGTTGGCGACAAAGCAGTAAAACAAACCGGCGCCACCGGTACTTTTCAAACCATCCTGGCTGCAACCGCGTGTGCCATGTGCAGAATTCCATGTATGCATCTGGTACGAATCATTTACACCCTGACGATCATGGTGTCCGACAATAGTGGCGCCTTCGCCGCTACTGGTCCAGTTGTGACATGTCGTATCGCCGCTTGCTGTCGAATAGTATCCATCCGGATCGGAGCCGGTCAGCATGTCATGCGTGTTGACAGGGTCGCCGCGGCCGTTGACTTGTTCGCCTTTTTCAGTCAATGCGGTTTGTTTGTTGAGATTGTTGGAGGCCGAATGCAGGTCTGCCACATTCTTGGCAATCACGACGCCTTTGGCGTTTTGCCATGGGCCTTTGCCGATACGGTCGCGCGCGTTCACACCTGGCGTGCTGAAGGTCGGCGCTGTCGCGCTCAAATAAGCATGCCAATTCGTCTTGGTCGAGCCTGCCGCCTTGGCCAGTTCGGCGCAATGCGCATCGGCACCTTGCAGGCCGCCGAGATCGGCCCCTTTGCCTGAGCCGACGCTCGTCACAAAGAATGTCATGTCCGACTGCTGCGCTTGTGCAGCGGTGCTGATGAGCGCACTGGATGCCAGTGCGGTGAGCATGAGAGCTGTTGCTGATATTTTTGCGAACTTCATCTGACTGCCTCCTTTGTTGAAACGATGACTGACGATTGATACGCCGGCATCCCACTGCAAAACCAGGATGTATGGTTGCTGCATTATGTTATGGAGGGCGATGACAATCAACCTATTCCGACACTGCCTTGATATTTAGCGGCGTTGTTGCAGCGTACAGAGTGATCGTGGTGCTGCTAGTCGTGTTGCAGCCAGTCACATTTGCTTGAATAAATGCGCAAACAGGCGACTGACGGGAAGGCTTTCTTTTCTGTTGTGCAATTTGATGGATAATTTTCCTGCTTCGTCACGCACTGCCATTTGAATGCAATTTGCATTGACGACCGTGCCGCGATGGATTTGCCAAAATTGATTGCTGTCGAGTTGCGGCAGCAGTTCTTTCAAGCTGGTGCGAATCAGCGATTCGCTGTCGGCTGTGACGACATTGACGTACTTATCGGTTGCTTCAAAGTAGACGACGTCGCCGATCGGTATCATGCGGATCTGGTTGCCGATGGCGGCACGGACGATTGTCAGGCGTTCTGCGTTTGTCTGCGCCGGTGTTAGTGAACGCAATTGTCCAACGATGCGTTCCAATTCATCATGTTGATTTTGCGGTTGAGTTAATCTTGCTTTCAATCGTGTGATGGTCTTGGTCAATCGCTCGTCGTTGATTGGTTTGGTGACGTAATCGACGGCGGCATGCTCAAAAGCTTCCAGTGCAAATTGATCGTAGGCGGTGACAAATACGATCAACGGAAATGGTTTGTCATCAGGCCAGTCTTCCGCCAATTCCTGCGCGGCTTCCAGGCCTGTCTTGCCCGGCATCTTGATGTCGAGGAAAAGGATATCCGGTTGCTGCGCCAGCGATTCCTGCACGGCGGCGATGCCGTTCTCAACCATTGCGCTGATTTGCAATTCAGGCCATAAGCGTTGCAGCGCCTTGCTTAACGTGGCGGCCAGGATAGGTTCGTCTTCTGCGATCAGTGCATGGATCATGATAGTGGAATGGTGAGTTGTGCCAGCGCGCCGGTCGGCTTGTTGGCGGTCAATGATAATGAGGCGCGGTCGCCGTATAGAGCCTGTAATCGTTCGCGTACATTTGCCAGTCCAACATTGGTGCCCTTGGTCTGTGATGAGGTTGAATCTTGCAAGCCTGATCCTGTATCGGCGACGGAGAGGTGCAATAAGTCGGCTTGTTGTATTGCGATGACGGTGATGTTGCCGCCTTCAACATTGGGTTCGATGCCATGCTTAATCGCGTTTTCAATCAGCGGCTGCAGCAGCATGGGGGGAATATATTTTTCGCGCAAATTTTCCGGCAGCTCGAGCCTATATTTTAATCGTGTGCCCATCCGGATCGACATCAGTTCCAGATACGCATCCATCAAGGAAAATTCATGTGCCAACGTAGTTTGTTCGGCACGTGAAGATGACAATGTCGCGCGCAGGTAGATGATCAATTGTTCCAGCATGTGTTGCGCGCGCAGTGTATCGACTGCGATCAAGCCTTGCAGATTCGCCAGCGTATTGAATAGCATGTGCGGCTCGATCTGCGCCTGCAAAAGCTGCAGCTGCGCTTGCATCGCCTGCTTTTCAATCGCGGCGGCGCGCGCCTTTTCCGCTTCGGCTTGCGCTTGCAGATACATCAGCTTGCCACGTGTCCAAAAGAACCAGGTGACGAAGAAGCAGCCGAGTATCGACAAAATTAGAAAACCTGTTGCGTTCTGTGCCTGGAGCGCGAATACATTTTGCGGCGGCAGTCCCAGCAAGTGCACTGCCATCAGATTGCCGAAATATTTTGCAGCAGGAATCGATACGACAAGCAGCGTAAAAAACGGGATCTTGGGCGGTTTGGGTAATCCCCACAGCAACAGCCGCCCGCCGTCGATCAACAGCGTCGTCAGCATGCCGTGACAGATCGAAAAAATCAGGTTTTCCGGAAATGAGCGGCCAATCCGCATCACATACGTGACGATCAACCCCATCATCACGCAAAAAATCAGTGTATATCCGAGATCGATCGCAAGCCTGCGCAAGCGTGGATAGGCGTACGCAGGCTTGTTTTCGATGGGAGGGCAATCGTTCATGCTATTAGTGGCTTGGAGTTGCGTGCTTATTCAGTTCGTTATTGATCATGCGTTGTTTCCATGTCGCACGCGGAGCGCGAAGGAAAACGGACAAACCGTGAAATAGTAACCCAATTCCCCATCCAATTAGCGGACCGAACGACCAGGTATGTCCGGTCTGATGCAATGAATGAAACAGGATAAGAGCAGAATTGACGATCAGATAAACGCTCAAATGGAAATAAAATCGCAGTTTGCGTTCCACTTGACGTTTGGCTTGGCGATATTGAATGGTATTTTGCATGGCAGTTCTCCTGGCTGGTTGATAATTGATGAGTGAATTATCGGGTTGCTCAGCAGGCTAAAAAAGCGGAATGCGACGAAACGCAATATTTGCGGATTAAAGCACTGTTTAAGGTTCTTTATGTTGTATTTGCACTGTATAAAATTTCTTGGATCCGCATTACACTTGTACCGACATCAACCTTAAAACGAAAATAAAACCATGTGGCCTTATCCAAAAATTCTTGCACACCGCGGCGGCGGTACATTGGCACCTGAAAATACGATTGCCGGACTGGCCTGCGGTGTGGCGCATGGGTTTCATGCGGTCGAGTTCGATGTGATGCTGGCGAAAGACGGTGTGCCGGTATTGATGCATGACGCTGAACTGGGTCGTACGGTAAGCGGCAAGGGGAAGGTGTCCGACTATACGGCGCGGCAATTGGCCGAGATGGATGCGGGCAGCTGGCTGGCCTTTGAATTCACCGGCGAGTCGGTGCCTACCTATGCCAGCGCGCTGCATTATTGCCAGACACATAAAATGTGGATGAACGTCGAGATCAAGCCTGCGCCTGGGACGGAAAAAGAAACGGGGCGTGCGATCGCCGAACTGACTCAAAAATTGTTGTCAGCTGAAATCGCATTGCATCTGCCTGGCGTCAATGACGACACGTTGCCGCTGTTCTCTTCGTTTTCTTACGATGCATTGATGGCGGCGAAAGAGGCCGCACCCGAAATTCCGCGCGGTTATCTGGTTGACGTGGTGCCGCCGGATTGGCGTGAGCAGCTTTTGCACCTGGGTGCAATTACCTTGCATACCAACCAAAAGAATCTCACCAAAGAACAGGCGCAAGCCATTAAAAAAGCAGGCTTCGGGCTGTTTTGCTATACGGTCAACGACCCGGCGCGCGCCAAGGAATTATTGTCCTGGGGTGTCGATGCTTACTGCACAGATAGGGTTGATTTGATCGAGCCGGATTTAAAATCACCCCGATAATCGACAAGCATTGTTGTTCGGTAATTCACGTCGTTACGTTTTGTTACACGGCTTACAAATTCATCGTCGTCATTCCTGCATCCGGCCTCGTTATTGGCGACATGGGCATTGCTCATGTATGCAAAACTAAACCAACCATGTGGAGTCAATATGAAGGCAACCAAATTTATCCCTTTTTTACTAACAGCAATGTTGGCAGGCCATGCATTTGCGCAATCAACTGCTGGTGAAACACAGCGCGATGTGAATCAGCAGCAACGTATCGAGAACGGTTTGAAATCAGGACAGCTCTCGACCAAAGAAGCGGCCAAACTGGAAAGCGAGCAATCAAAAATCGATCGTGTACAGGCCAATGCTTTGAAAGATGGAAAATTAAGCGATGCTGAAAAAGATCGCATCCAACGCATGCAAAACAAAGCGAGCCGCGACATCGAAGCAGACAAGCACAATGCACAAACCGGCAATCCGAATTCCGCTTCAAGCAAGCGTATGCAAGCTGACGTACAGCGCAATGTCAATGAAGAAAAACGTGTTGAAACCGGTGTAAAGAACGGTTCATTGACCAATCACGAAGCTGCCAAACTGGAACGTGGTCAAGCCAAGGATGATCGCAAAGAAGCACGTGCCGGTCGCGATGGCCATGTCGGTAAAAATGAACAAGCCAGCATTCAGCGTTCAGAAAACCATCAATCCAAGCGCATTTATAAAGAAAAGCATGATGCGCAAAACCGTAACTGATTTGTTGTAGACGCTGTCAATTTTTGCAATGTATTAAATTCATTTCAATCTAAATCACTTATTACGAAAAGAGAACCAATATGAAACTCAATACCCTTTTAGCTTCCGTCCTGTTGTCGGCATTCGCTGTATCGGCTTTCGCTCAAACCAATACGCCAAGAATCGACAAGCGTCAGGAAAACCAGCAACAACGTATCGATAATGGCGTGAAATCGGGTGCATTGACTGCCAAGGAAACTAACAATCTGGACAAGCGCGAAGCCAAACTGGAAGCCGATAAACAAGCTGCCAAGGCTGACGGCAAGGTTACGCCACAAGAGCGCAAGAAATTGAAGCGCGAAGAAAATCGCGACAGTAAAGCAATTTACAAAAAGAAGCATAACGCGCGTACCGCAAATCCAGCGTAATTCAAACGCGCTTGGTAAGCCCGCCCTGATTTTTACGGCGGGCTTTTTCTTTTGGTGTGGACTTACGCAAATTTGTCTCAGCAAGGCGCCGCGACGAAGACAGTACATGTAGTACGGGCAAGGAGTGGCAACGCGGCTGAGGCGATTTTGTATAAGTCCTATAGGTAATGAATGGATTGGAATGCAACAATCCGGTCAGGATTTGATGCGCCAATAGCACATAAGAACCATCTTAATCACGTATAATCAAGGGTTTGCAGCATCGCGCCACTCTTTTTTCTTATATCCATGAAATCATCTGAAATCCGCCAGAAATTCCTCAAGTACTTTGAATCGAAGGGGCACACGATCGTCGCTTCCAGTCCGGTGGTGCCAGGTGACGACCCGACATTGTTGTTCACCAATGCCGGCATGAACCAGTTCAAGGACGTGTTCCTCGGTTTCGACAAGCGGCCTTACACGCGTGCGACGACTTCGCAGAAATGCATCCGCGCCGGCGGCAAGCACAATGACCTGGAAAATGTCGGCTACACGGCACGCCACCATACCTTCTTCGAAATGCTGGGCAATTTCAGCTTTGGCGATTACTTCAAGGAAGACGCGATCAAGTATGCGTGGGAGTTGCTGACTGATGTGTTCAAGCTGCCCAAGGAAAAATTGTGGGTGACCGTCTATGCCGAAGATGACGAGGCATACGACATCTGGAGCAAGCAGGTCGGCGTGCCTGCGGAGCGCATCATACGCATCGGCGACAACAAGGGCGCGCGCTACGCATCCGACAACTTCTGGATGATGGGTGATACCGGTCCTTGCGGACCGTGCACGGAAATTTTCTACGATCACGGCGAAGAAATTCCTGGTGGTCCACCAGGATCGCCGAATGAAGATGGCGATCGCTACATTGAAATCTGGAACAATGTGTTCATGCAGTTCAACCGCGACGAAGCGGGTGTGATGCACAAGTTGCCGAAACCTAGCGTCGATACCGGTATGGGATTGGAGCGCATCACTGCGGTGATGCAGCATGTGCATTCGAATTACGAGATCGATACATTTGTGAATTTGCTGGCAGCAGCGAAGAAGGCAGTTGACGTTGTTGGTGGTGCTGGCGATTGCGACAAGGATTCCCCTTCGTTGAAAGTGATTGCCGATCATATCCGTGCCTGCACCTTTACCATCGTCGATGGTGTGATTCCGAGCAATGCCGGTCGCGGCTATGTGCTGCGCCGCATTGCGCGCCGTGCGATTCGCCATGGCTACAAACTCGGTGCACGCAAGCCTTTCTTTTATTCGCTGGTACCAGCCTTGGTGGCCGAGATGGGTGATGCTTATCCGGAATTGCGCCAAAATGAAAAGCGCGCTACCGAAGTGTTGAAGCAGGAAGAAGAATCCTTCTTCCGCACCATCGCCAACGGCATGGAAATTCTTGAGAAGGCGTTGGAAGGAATGGAAACGTCGGACGCGAAACAGATCGATGGCGATACCGCATTCAAGCTGCATGACACGTTCGGCTTCCCGGTCGACCTGACTGCCGATGTGTGCCGTGAACGCGGCGTCACGGTGGACGAGGCGCGCTTCAACGTTTTGCTTGACGAACAGCGCCAACGTGCGCGCGAAGCCGGTAAGTTCAAAATGGCGCAAGGTCTTGAATATAGCGGCAGCCCGACGACTTTCCATGGTTACGAACATTTGGTGCATGAAGGCGCGAAGGTCACCGCGATTTATATCGACGGCACTGCGGTACAACAAGCCAATTCCGGTGACGATGCGGTGGTGGTGCTCGATCACACGCCGTTCTACGCCGAATCCGGTGGTCAGGTTGGCGACACAGGTGAATTGCGCAATGCTGCGGCCCGTTTCATCGTCGAAGATACACTGAAGATCCAGGCCGACGTGTTCGGTCATCACGGCCGTGTCGGTGAAGGTACGATCAAGGTCGGCGATACAGTCACTGCCAAAGTCGATGCCGAAAAGCGCGCCAAGACTATCCGCAATCACAGTGCGACCCACTTGATGCACAAGGCTTTGCGTGAAGTGCTCGGCGCACACGTGCAGCAGAAGGGTTCGCTGGTGAATGCCGAGCGCACGCGTTTCGACTTTGCGCACAACGGTCCGATGACAGACGAGCAGATCCGCAAAGTTGAAGCGATCGTCAATGCTGAAATCCTCGCGAATGCACCAACGCAGGCGCGCGTGATGAAGATTGACGATGCACAGAAGTCGGGTGCAATGATGCTGTTTGGCGAAAAATATGGCGATGAAGTACGTGTACTCGACATCGGCAGCAGCCGCGAATTGTGCGGCGGCACGCATGTGCAGCGCACCGGTGACATCGGTTTGTTCAAGGTTGTGGGCGAGAGCGGCGTTGCTGCCGGCGTGCGCCGGATTGAAGCCATCACCGGCGATAATGCGCTGGCTTATTTGCAATCGCTGGAGTCCAATGTGAACCAGGTCGCCGGCATGTTGAAGGCGATGCCGTCCGAGTTGACGACGCGTGTCGGCAACGTGCTCGATCAAGTCAAGTCATTGGAAAAAGAACTCGCCAGCATCAAGGGTAAATTGGCTTCAGCGCAAGGTGACGAGCTATTGGCGCAAGCGGTCGATGTGAAAGGTATCAAGGTACTGGCGGCGAAACTGGATGGCGCCGATGCCAAGGCGTTGCGCGATACCATGGACAAGCTGAAGGACAAACTCAAGAGCGCAGCAATTGTGTTGGCGACCGTCAGCGACGGCAAAGTGAGCTTGATTGCTGGTGTCACTGCTGATGCGACTTCCAAAGTAAAGGCAGGCGAATTGGTTAATTTTGTTGCATTGCAAGTGGGCGGCAAGGGTGGCGGGCGGCCAGATATGGCGCAAGCGGGCGGCACTGACCCGACCGGCTTGCCGAAAGCGTTGCAGGGCGTCGCTGCTTGGGTAGGTGAGCGGATTTAGTGATTAATTTGCAATTACTATTATTGACATTGTTGTCCATAGGGGACAATTGTTAAATCTGGTCATTTCGGTTGTTGCGACGCATCAATAGCGTTCTTATGCGTTAGAATTTGCTGATATTGATTCACACCCATGAGGGCATGACTATGGAAATTCATAAGGAACTGGATGCGCGCGGTTTGAATTGTCCATTGCCGATTCTGAAAACCAAGAAGGCATTGGCAGAAATGACGAGCGGTCAGATATTGCGTGTACTAGCAACTGATCCCGGCTCGGTAAGAGATTTCCAGGCGTTTTCAAAACAAACCGGTAATGAATTGCTTTCTCAGGCGGAAGAGCAAAAAGATTTTATCTTTATTATGAAGCGCAAATAATCTGGCTTGCTTCACTGCCATGAACCAAAAATCACTAAAAATATTTAGTGATTTTTTTTGACATATAATAGAACGATCGTGCTAAAATTCTGACCATTGTCGAAATCTCTTCTATAATTGAGCAGTTTACGTTTACGTCAATTCGATTTTTCTAAAGGCAAAGCTATGAAAGTTTTGGTTCCAGTCAAGCGTGTGGTCGATTACAACGTCAAGGTACGCGTTAAATCAGATGGATCAGGTGTCGATATCGCCAATGTGAAGATGTCGATGAATCCGTTTGACGAAATCGCGGTTGAAGAAGCAATGCGCCTGAAAGAGGGCGGCAAAGCAACAGAAGTGGTCGCCGTATCCTGCGGTGTGACGCAATGCCAGGAGACACTCCGTACCGCAATGGCGATTGGCGCTGACCGAGCCATTCTGGTTGAGACCGATACGGAACTGCAACCATTAGCGGTTGCCAAGCTTTTGAAAGCACTGGCTGACAAAGAGCAGCCACAATTAATCATCCTCGGCAAGCAGGCGATCGACGACGATTGCAATCAAACCGGCCAAATGCTGGCTGCATTGCTGGGCTGGCCGCAAGCGACTTTTGCATCCAAGGTTGTGATCGAAGACGGCAAGGCAAAAGTGACACGTGAGGTTGATGGTGGTCTGGAAACGATCGCAATCACACTGCCTGCAATTATTACTACCGATTTGCGTTTGAATGAACCGCGCTACGTGACATTACCAAATATCATGAAGGCGAAGAAGAAGACACTCGACGTCGTCAAACCTGCCGATCTCGGTGTAGATGTGGCGCCCAGATTGAAAACACTCAAAGTAGTCGAACCGCCGAAGCGTACAGCAGGTATCAAGGTGCCGGACGTTGCTGCACTGGTGAACAAGCTTAAAAACGAAGCCAAGGTAATTTAACGACGATGAGGGTAGCCCTCATCTACCAAGAATACAAGAACAACGCGCAAGTGCATGGAACAGTCGCTCTTGCCCAACAAGGAAAAAATCATGACCGCTCTTGTCATTGCAGAACACGATAACGTTTCATTAAAAGGTAGCACACTGAATACCATCACTGCCGCAAGTAAGTGCGGTGGCGATATTCATGTGCTCGTAGCAGGCCACAATGCCGGCGCTGCTGCAGAAGCTGCAGCAAAAATTGCAGGCGTCAGTAAAGTACTGGTTGCGGATGCTCCCCAATTTGCCGATGGCTTGGCAGAAAACGTCGCGGAACAAGCGTTGGCAATCGCTGCAAATTATTCGCACATCCTCGCACCGGCCACCGCGTATGGAAAAAACATTTTGCCTCGCGTTGCAGCGAAACTCGACGTCGGACAAATTTCCGAAATTACCAAAGTCGACGCGCCTGATACTTTCGAACGCCCCATTTATGCAGGCAACGCGATTGCTACAGTGCAGTCGAGCGATGCAGTCAAGGTGATTACCGTACGTACTACGGGTTTCGATGCAGCACCACCTGGTGGTTCAGCCGCAGTTGAAAAAATTACGACGGTAAGTGATTCCGGAAAATCCGCTTTTGTATCGAAGGAATTGGCAAAATCCGATCGGCCAGAATTGACAGCGGCAAAAATTATTGTCTCCGGCGGCCGTGGCATGGGCTCCAGTGATAACTTCAAAATTCTTGAACCGCTGGCGGATCGCCTTGGTGCTGCGATGGGTGCATCGCGCGCCGCAGTGGATGCAGGTTATGTGCCGAACGATTGGCAAGTCGGACAAACCGGCAAGATCGTTGCGCCGCAGTTGTACATTGCCGTGGGTATTTCAGGTGCGATTCAACATTTGGCAGGCATGAAGGATTCGAAAACGATTGTTGCAATCAACAAGGATCCGGAAGCACCGATATTTTCCGTGGCAGATTATGGCATCGTTGGTGACTTGTTTGAAGTGGTTCCTGCGTTGGTCAAAGAACTCGGTTAAAGAAGACACAGTGAATTATTTTTGAGGAGCTGGTAATGAGTTATGTCGCACCGTTAAAAGACATGCTATTCGTGCTGAACGAACTGGCAGGCTTGAAAGAAGTAAATGCCTTGCCAGGCTGCGAAGATGCCACTCCTGAAACTGTCGAAGCGGTACTGGAAGAAAATGCCAAGTTTTGTGGCGAGGTCATTGCACCATTGAATTTTATCGGTGATAAAGAACCGAGCAGCTGGCACGATGGAAAAGTAACGACTACCAAAGGATTCAAGGAAGCGTTCAAAGCCTATGCCGAAGCAGGCTGGCAAGGTGTACAGCATCCGGTCGAATTCGGTGGACAGGGTTTGCCGAAACTTGTGGCCACGCCATGTATCGAGATGCTCAACTCGGCCAACTTGTCGTTTGCGCTTTGTCCTTTGTTGACCGATGGTGCGATTGAAGCGTTGATGACGGCCGGGACAGACGAACAGAAAAACATTTACCTGGAAAATTTCATCTCCGGGAAATGGACCGGCACAATGAATCTGACCGAGCCTCAGGCCGGTTCCGATTTGGCGATGGTGCGCACACGCGCAGTGCCGCAAGGTGACGGCACTTACAAAATATCCGGCACCAAGATTTTCATCACCTATGGCGAACACGATATGGCCGAGAACATCGTCCATCTTGTGCTGGCACGTACGCCCGATGCGCCGGAAGGCGTAAAAGGTATTTCGTTATTTGTCGTGCCGAAGTTCTTGATCAATGCGGATGGCTCACTCGGTGCACGCAATGATGTGCATTGCGTATCGATTGAACACAAAATGGGTATCAAGGCGAGCCCAACGGCCGTATTGCAATTCGGTGATCATGACGGTGCGATTGGCACCATCGTCGGCGAAGAAAACCGCGGTCTCGAATACATGTTCATCATGATGAATGCTGCTCGCTTTGCGGTGGGCATGCAAGGCATCTCGGTAGCGGAGCGCGCGTATCAAAAAGCAGTGGCGTATGCAAAAGACCGCGTGCAATCGCGCGATCTTGCAGGATCTCCCGGCCCCGTGACCATCATTCATCAACCTGACGTGCGCCGCATGCTGATGTCGATGCGTGCACAGATCGAAGCTTCGCGCGCATTGGCGTATGTGACGGCGGCAGCATCGGACGCCGCACATCGTCATCCCGATGAAACGACACGCAAAGCCAGTCATGCATTTTATGAGTACATGGTGCCCATCGTAAAAGGCTGGTCTACCGAATTGTCGATCGATGTTGCATCGACTGGCGTGCAAGTGCATGGCGGTATGGGCTTTATCGAAGAAACCGGTGCTGCTCAGTATTATCGCGATGCGCGTATTCTGGCGATCTATGAAGGCACAACCGCGATTCAGGCAAACGATTTGGTGGGTCGCAAAACAGTACGTGATGGTGGCGCAACGGCAAAGGGCATCATTGCGCAAATTCGTAAAACGGAAGCCGAACTTGCGGCTTCAGCGTTGGCTGATTGTGCAGTGATACGCAAGCAATTAAGTGCAGCTTCCACTGCTCTGGAAGAAGTCGTCACTTATGTTGCGAGCAATATGAAGTCGGACATCAAAGCCGTGTTTGCAGGCAGCGTCCCTTATCTCAAGATGGCTGGCATCGTACTGGGCGGTTGGCAAATGGCGCGTGCTGCGTTGATTGCGGAACAAAAGCTGAAGGCGAGTGAAGATGATGCCAAGTTTTATCAGGCAAAAATTGCTACCGCACGCTTTTTTGCCGACCATATTTTGTCGCAAGCGTTGGGTTACAGAACGTCGATACTGGAAGGCAGTGTGGGTGTGTTGGCCTTGAGTGAAGACCAGTTCTAATTTTTTTTCTGAAGTATTGTGATAAGCAAATAAAAAAGCAGCTGATAGGCTGCTTTTTTATTGATGATGCATTTTTAGGAAAATACCAAGAACGGTTTAACCGTACGCACCACCTGTATAGAGCAAGTCAAAAAAGCGGGCAATCATTGCAATCAAGGAAACTGCGCCAACACCAACGGTCAATACTAATAATAATGCGAGTGGCCAATTGGATTGTGATTGACGGCCAGAATTCGGATTGTGCTTGGCATCCCATTTGTCATCCGGCGTTAATCCTATAACAAGCGCTTCCAGGAATCCTGCCAAACCTGAAATGAGCAATGGACTGAACGTTATCAGGATGGGCTGATTGCCAAAGATTGCAACTGCAATGCCGGAAAGGGGCAAAGACAGTAAATGTACCCATGCCCAGCGATCCTTTTGCCCATACATATAAAATCGATGCAGACCGATGCTGCCAAAGACGCTGGCAAAAAAGGTGGTGAGGGTTTTGTTTTTGTGTCGAGGATGCATTAGTAGATATCTTTAAGAGGAAATTCGTGCCGTAGTGTGCATCAGCGATGTACTCAAAGCAATCATTCATCCTGTTCCCGATTAAAAAATTGTAAATAAGTAATTTTGGCTCGTCGGGCACGTGTCCATCAGTGATTAGAGTTGCTGTTTACATGGAATTTACGCTATAATTTGCGGCTTTTTCCGTCCTTGTCACACTTTTTGGAAATATTATGGTCGTTATTCGTTTAGCTCGTGGTGGCGCAAAGAAGCGCCCGTTTTTCAATATCGTCGCAACTGATTCGCGCAATCGCCGTGATGGCCGCTTCATTGAGCGCATCGGTTTTTACAATCCGGTTGCTGCCGGTGGTGAAGAAAGCGTTCGCGTCGCACAAGACCGCTTGGCTTATTGGCAAGGCGTTGGCGCACAATTGTCGCCTACAGTAGCACGTTTGGTCAGCCAGGCTGGCAAAGCTGCCGCTTAAGTTTTGTCGCTAAAGACTGCATCAGGGGTCATGATCCCTGAGGACTTGATGTTGGTAGGTTATGTGTCCGGTGCATATGGTCTAAATGGTTGGGTTCGAATCAAACCCTACTCAACCGATGCAGATGCGCTGTTACACGCCAAGACATGGTGGCTGGATAAGCCCGAATTGCGCGATATCGATATGATGCAAGCCAAATACCACAGCGGTGATGTGGTGGCGAAGCTGGTAGGTGTATCGGATCGAGAGGCAGCTGAAGCGCTCAAGGGTGCGACAGTGCAGATTTCGCGGAGCCTCTTTCCTCCTTTGGCAGATGATGAATTTTACTGGGTCGATTTGATCGGCTTGTCGGTAGAAAATCTGCAAGGTGAGCATTTAGGGCTGGTGAGAGATCTGATGGATAACGGCGCACATCCTATTTTGTGTGTGACCGCGCCGGATGTTCAGGATGCAGAGAAGCCAAAACAAGAATGCCTGATCCCGTTTGTTGATCATTTCATCAAAACGGTAGATCAAAAAGCTAAAAAGATTACGGTCGACTGGGGTTTGGATTACTAGATCCCGGTTGGTGAATTGGTAGGTGTGGAACGCATTGAGCGTTTGTATTTAGATAGTGTGAACGCTCAATCCCTCACCCCGACCCTCTCCCGAAAGGAGAGGGAGAGAGCGGAAGTAATTCGCCGCTGCGAATTACGTTAAACATAAGATGGAGGGCGAGATGCAATTCGATGTCGTCACGCTCTTTCCGGAAATGTTCACCGCACTGACGCAGTCGGGCATTACCCGGCGTGCGTTTGACCAGAAAAAATGTGATTTGGCGTTGTGGAATCCTCGGGATTTCACGAGCGACAATCACCGTACCGTTGATGATCGCCCGTATGGTGGCGGTCCCGGTATGGTGATGTTGGCTAAACCGTTGGAAACAGCAATTCATGCTGCAAAGACGCGCCAGATTGAGCAAGGATTGGCAGTACCGCGGGTTGTGTATTTGTCGCCGCAAGGCCAGCCGCTCACGCATAGCCGCGTGATGCAAATGACGACAGAGCCCGGTTTGGTATTGTTGTGCGGACGTTATGAAGCAGTTGATCAACGATTATTGGATCGTTGTGTCGACGAAGAAATCAGCCTTGGCGATTTCGTGCTGTCCGGCGGTGAATTGCCGGCGATGGCATTGATGGATGCAGTGATTCGGCAGTTGCCCGGTGTATTGAATGACGATACATCTGCTGTTGAAGACAGCTTTGTAAATGGCTTGTTGGATTGTCCGCATTACACGCGGCCGGAAGTATATGAAGGCGTGGCAGTGCCATCGGTTTTGTTGGGTGGGCATCACGCTGAGATTGAGAAGTGGCGGCGTGAGCAGATGTTGGCAGCAACCGTCAAAAAGCGACCGGATTTGATTGTGAAAGCGCGTGTAGCAGGTTTGTTATCTCGCGCCGATGAGAAATTTTTAAGTAGTTTGTAGTATCGAGCAGGTGTGGTTTGCCTGTATTTGTAACCCCCATCCTCTACTGAGCAAAAACGGTTAAATAACCAGCGTCAGCAAGATGGTATCAGGAGCTAAAAATGGACTTGATCCAGCAACTTGAGCAAGAAGAGATTACCCGTCTCGCTAAAAATATCCCCGACTTCGCCCCAGGCGATACCGTGGTCGTCAACGTTAACGTTGTTGAAGGTACGCGCAAGCGTGCACAGGCTTACGAAGGTGTTGTGATTTCTCGCCGTAATCGTGGCTTGAATTCCAACTTCATCGTTCGCAAGATTTCTTCCGGCGAAGGCGTTGAGCGTACATTCCAACTGTATTCTCCTATGATCGCATCGATCGAAGTCAAACGTCGCGGCGATGTGCGCCGTGCCAAACTGTATTACCTGCGCGATCGTTCAGGCAAATCGGCTCGTATTAAAGAGAAGTTGCCAAATCGTCGCACTGCAGAAAAGCAAGCAGCAGAGTAATCTATTGCTGTGGTTTGCAAAAAAGGGCGCCTCTAGGTGCCCTTTTTGTTTTTTTATTTCCCATATTATTAATACTGAGGCTGAATGCATTTATTTCAATGCGCCCACGAAACGATCCAATGCCACTTGAATGACTTTCAGAATAAAATGAGCTTTTTAGGAATAAGACTTGGCTACGCTTTCGTTTGATCCGCAAATAATCCCGATTGAGTCCATTGCTGGAGAGATGGCCGTTGATCCAAAGCATCTGGCGATTGACAGATTGCGCGCGCGTTTCACTGATCCTCCGGAATGGACACCGGAAATTTCGGATGAAAATCGCGTACGTCAAATGACCACAGAGTTAACACGAGCGGCCGTGTTGCTGCCGATTGTCATGCGTAACCCGGAACCTACTTTGCTGCTGACACAACGTACTGCCCATTTGACCGATCATGGCGGTCAGATAAGTTTTCCAGGTGGGCGGATGGAAGAGACGGATGCTTCTCCCATTGAAACAGCTTTGCGCGAGACCGAGGAAGAAGTGGGCCTTGATCGTCGTCATGTCGAGGTGATTGGCACATTGCCGGATTATGCGACCATCACAGGCTACCTTGTGACGCCGGTTGTCGCAATTGTGCATCCGCCGTTTGAGTTGCGTGCGGATCCATTCGAGGTTGCCGAAATATTCGAGGTGCCGCTGTCATTTTTGATGGATGGCATGAATCATCAGCGTCGCACGATTGATTTTCCCAAGGAGTTGGGGCGCAGAAGTTTTTACTCAATGCCCTATGGGCGCTTTTTCATTTGGGGTGCGACAGCGGGCATGCTGAGAAATCTTTTCCATTTTTTGCGTGCTTGATGTTCATTTTCCCGGACGCTGTTGTTAATTGTGCAGGTGTGATGAACATCCATGTTTGATTCTCTCAGTGCACTGCGTTATCGTATTGGTTAGTTGACACATAAGAAAGCGGCCTGATGACATTTTTTTCTATTCTTTTTTCCCTGCTGATTGAACAACTGCGGCCATTACGCGCAGAGAACTATTTGTATGCGGGGATTAGCCATCTCGCTCATCGGATGGAAGGCTGGTTTAATGCAGGCAAGGCCAGCCAGGGAAAGGCAGCATGGTTCGCCATGATGTGTGCATTGATGGTGCCGACTGCATTGATATATTGGTTATGTACCAAAATCAGCCCGATTGCCGCGTTGGCATGGAACATCCTGATTGTCTATTTGACTCTAGGATTCCGTCATTACAGTCACTACTTCACTTCGATTCAACTTGCGCTCAATGCCGGAGATGAAATTGCGGCACGCGCATTATTGACAGAATGGACGGCACAAGATGCAACTGCAATGGACGCCAACGAGATTGCTCGTATCGCCGTGGAGCAGGCATTGATTACGACGCATCGCACTGTCTTTGGCGTGTTCTTCTGGTTTTTAATGCCGATCGGTCCCGCCTGTGCGGTGATGTATCGCGTCGCAGAATATCTGGCTCGGGCATGGAATGAGCCTGAGCATTTGAAAAATGAATCATTCGGACGCTTTGCTGCACAGGCCTTTTATTGGATTGACTGGATTCCCGTGCGGTTGACAGCCGTTGCTTTTGCCATCGTTGGCAATTTTGAAGATGCAATCTATGCATGGCGGAATTTTGCCGACCGTTGGAAGGATGAGTCGGTAGGCATTCTTCTTTCTGCGGGCGGAGGCGCGATGGGCGTACGCTTGGGGACATCGACTGAAACCGCGTTGGTGGTACCGACATTGGATGCATCGATGGTTGATCCGCAAAGTGTCGAAGTGGATACTTTGCCAGGTGAGATGCCAACGGTGCGTACACTACAAAGTACAGTCGGACTTGTTTGGCGAGCGCTCTTGCTCTGGATGCTGCTTTTATTACTATTGTCATTGGCAGTGTGGCTTAGCTGAGCCGTACATAGCACCACAAGATCGTTATTGATAGCCAAATTTCACAATATGGTATGTTGTTTCAAATTAAGTCTCCTATAAGATATAATACATATCTATTGTGAAGACTTGGCATGACAGAATCATGGCAAGTAAATCTGGATAGCTGAAGCTATAGAATCGAGCTGCCGACATGGCTGATCCTGTTGTACCTCCCAACAAAGTTGCGCGTGAATTCTTCATTCAAGGTGTGACCAGTGATGGAAAGCCATTTCGTCCGAGTGACTGGGCAGAGCGTTTATGTGGAGTGCTTGCCTGCTTTAGTCCGGAAGGTTCAAGTGGCCCGAATGCACATCTTCAATATTCTCCCTATGTTCGTCCGACATTATTGAATGGGGTTAAATCAGTAGTGGTCAATGAGGAGCTGCGCAGCTTCGAGCCACTCGCTTTCCATTTTGTTGTGAATTTTGCAAAAGATAATGATCTGCAAGTCGTCGATGCATGTCTGTTACCTGAACCGAACAGTAAGTAGCCATAATTAAAAAGAGCTTAATCAGTGCACAATTTTCTTGTTCATTGACTTACTTTTCACATCTCCTCTCATTTACCCATTTAAAGCCTTTCCGTGATGTTCATGCATTGCTTTTTCGCATAAGCAGAAAATCATCACCTTCTTGCGTTAGCACACTGGAATATTTTCCATAAACAATTTTAATTGTTAAATAAATTAACAATTTACTATCCGAATTCTTATTTGATTGGTTGCAAAATGGTAATGGTTTGCTTTCTATTGAGCAATAAATAAGCTACTCTACAACAGGGTAAAGTTGTCTGTAATCCATGTATTTGATATGCACTGAAATGTGTTTATCAAGGTATAGGGATGCCCTATTAGATGAAAGCTTAAATGTTTCGAAACCGTTTGCCTTTTTCTATCTCCATTGCTGCTGCATTGACTTTGATCTCAGGCCTGGTCGCTACAGCTTTGTTGTTTATCGCCTTGCGTAGGCTAGAGCATGACGCAATGGTGGCCGATTTTTCGCAACGTGCGAATGTTACGGCGTCGCCCTCGCTTATTACGGTGTATCACCAAGAAGGTTCCCTAATCGCCTTGGTTGGCGGGATCTTGTTTACCCTGCTTGCGACGGTATATATACAAACGCTTGCATCGCGTGCAAGACGCATTCGGCGGCTGGTTGATGAACGGACATTTGAAGCCCGCCGTGCAAACCAATTGCTGAATGAAGATATTGCAGCGAGGATGATTGCCGAGAAGGCACTACAATTACGACATAGGGCGATCGAAGCAAGCCCAAATGCGATCATCATCATTACTGCAGTGACACCTTATCATCCGATTGAATATATCAATCCTGCATTTGAACGCATCACAGGCTATACGGTTGAAGAAGTTATAGGACAGAGCCTTTTGATTTTGATCAGAGATGATCTTCATCAGCCGGGTGTGGCGGAATTCAACGCCGCCATGCAGGAGAAGCGTGAAGGCCACGCAATTTTTCGCAGTTATAAAAAAGACGGCACGGTGTTTTGGAGTGACCTTTATATCGCGCCGGTAAAAGATGCCGCTGGAGAGCTGACGCATTTTGTGGTGTCCCAATACGACATCACCGCAATGAAGCGTTATCAGGCCGAGCTTGAATATCAAACAAACCAGGATACACTAACCGGACTTGCCAACCGTAATTTGCTGCGCGACCGCTTGAGTCAGGAAATTGCATATGCGGATCGATATGGACATCCGGTATGGGTCGTTTTTGTGGACCTCGATCATTTCAAATTCATCAACGATACGCTTGGACACAAGGCAGGTGATAGTCTATTAAAAACGGTATCGGAACGATTGCAGTCAGCTGTGCGCGAAACGGATACGGTGGCACGTCTCGGTGGTGATGAATTCGTATTGGTGCTGCCGGAGCGTACCGATGAAAACATGGCCATGCGCGTTATTCAGCGTATCAAGGATTCTGTTGTGATGCCTTTCATCATAGAGGACTATGAATTCTTCATCACATGCAGTATCGGCATCTCAGTTTACCCAACCGACGGTAAAGATCCGGAAATATTAATGAAGCATGCCGATATCGCCATGTATCGTGCCAAAGAAATAGGACGTAATAATTCGCAGTTTTACACGCCGACGATGAATGAGCGCGCACTGGAGCGATTGCACATGGAAGGTGACTTGCGTGCTGCATTGGAGCAGGATCAGTTCGAGCTGCATTACCAGCCGCAAGTCGATCTGCGTACCGGCAAGATCATTGGAGTGGAAGCTTTGATTCGCTGGAATCATCCTGATTTCGGAATGATTCTACCTAGCCGCTTTATCGCCCTTGCCGAAGAAACCGGATTGATTGTACCGATAGGCGCATGGGTGATCCGGACCGCATGCGCACAAAACAAAGCCTGGCAGCGAGCAGGACACGACAAAATAAAGATCGCGGTGAATCTCTCGGCACGCCAATTTACACAACACGATCTGGTCGAATTAATTGCATTTGCATTGGCTGAAACCAAGCTCGATCCACAGTACCTGGAAATTGAACTGACTGAAAGCATGGTAATGGCGGACGTTGAACGCGCCATCGAGATATTGCGAAAACTGAACGAGTTGGGTGTACAAATTTCGATCGATGATTTTGGAACAGGGTATTCGAGCCTGTCCTATTTGAAGCGCTTTCCGATTGATGTCCTCAAGGTGGATCAATCGTTCGTCCGCGATATTACAGTTAACCCCGATGATGCGGCGATTGTTGCATCGATCATTTCATTGGCGCATAGTTTGCGATTGCAAGTTGTTGCTGAAGGGGTGGAAACGGCGGAACAACTTGATTATTTGCAAGGCAATGATTGTGATGTGATGCAGGGGTATCACTTTAGTCGGCCGTTGCCTATTGAACAATTTGAACAAATGTTATTAGATGGAAAAAGCTTGGTAATTAACATTTTGTAGTTGTAGTCCAAGTGGAGTCACAGAATAGATTTATTGGTGTTTGTTATGGCGGTTGGTAATCATGATTTTATATCCACTACAGACGATTATTTTATATTCTGGATTTTTTCTGTGCCTATTACTTTGGAAAATGGAGGTGTTTATTAAAGTTATGTACATTTCTGCCAAAAGGGAATGTATTGCTAAATTTGCCTCATGGAACTTAGGTGTCCCCAAGCATCACTGCATTTTGTTGGGTATGAATCATAA
This sequence comes from Burkholderiaceae bacterium, assembly GCA_036560485.1. GTDB lineage: Bacteria > Pseudomonadota > Gammaproteobacteria > Burkholderiales > Burkholderiaceae_D > DATBRC01. The sequence goes on along the minus strand of DATBRC010000020.1, from coordinate 237,942 downwards.
ATGGCGAAATGCAGTTAAATCGAAACAGCATAGTCATTTGCTATCAAGCCGCCACACTAGCGTTGCCGTTCATCATGAAAAAAATGTCGTTTATCGGGCAAAAATGGCAATGGCGGGACTTTGTATTAATCTAAAGCAATTAGTATTTATTACCGCTTCATTTTTTGCGGCGCGTATAAATGCATCGCAACAGGGCATAGGTATTGCAAATACGACAAAACACGTGCGCACAGGCGACGATATATAGGAGAAATCATGAAGTTTGGCCAGTATAGTCGAGGTTTTACGCTCATCGAATTGATGATCACGGTAGTGGTGATCGGCATATTGTCAGCAATTGCAATACCTGCATATACCGACCATGTTATACGCGGAAAGTTAATGGAGGCTACATCTTCATTATCGAATGGGCGAGTCAAGATGGAACAATTTTTCCAGGACAATCGTACCTATTCAGGGGGAACATGCCCTGCTGCTACAGCGTCGTTCACTTATGCTTGCACGACTGCGGTACTTACCCCGACTATCTACACAATTACCGCAACCGGCATAGGCAATCTGTCTGCCTATAGTTACACCATAAACCAAGACAACACGAAGACTTCCACTACTCCCTGGGGTAATAGCATCACATGCTGGGTCATCAAAAAAGGAGGTGGATGTTGAGCGCCAAACTAAAATCGGGGCACTTGGGATTTACGCTGGTGGAGTTGATGATCGGTATTACGATCATGGCTATATTGCTGGGGGTGGCTATTCCCAGCTTCAAAGTATGGATTACGAATACCAGGATTCGCACCACGGCCGAGTCGGTGGCAAGCGGGTTGCAACGTGCGCGGGCAGAGGCGGTTGCACGTAATACAAATGTCAGTTTTGTTTTAGGGACAGGCACCAACTGGACCGTTAATGTCGTTAATCCTGCTTCAGTGATTGAATCACGATACAGCGCTGAAGGATCAACAGGCGTCACAACCACGGTATCACCTACAAATGCGACGACCATTACGTTCAATAATTTAGGTGGAATCCTTGCTACTAATGCGGATGCTTCCGCTCCATTCACCCAAGTTGATTTTGCGGCAGCCGGCGGTAACAAGAATTTGCGGGTCGTCCTTGGTCTCGGCGGAGTAACCAGAATGTGCGACCCGAGTCTGGCGTCGGGATCCAGTCCAGCCGCATGCTAATCGGAGAAAAAATCATGCAGAAATATAAAATTCCTCACTCGAAGTTTGCGCAGCAGGGCGTTTCGTTGTTGGAGGCATTGATTGCGATCCTGATTTTTTCCTTTGGCGTGCTGGCTATCGTTGGATTGCAAGCTTCCATGATTAAAAACACGTCTGGTTCAAAATACCGTTCCGATGCCAGTTATATTGCCCAAGAAAGAATAGGTTTGATTTGGTCTGACCCTGGAAATCTGAATTCGTATGTTGCGTCGAATGTCAATATTTCCACATTGTTACCAGGAGGGTTATTGACTGTGACCCAACCGTCTGCTGGTCAGTTTCAAGTGACTGTCGGCTGGACTGAGCCGGGCGAGACGGCTGCTACAGATGCGACCGTGGGACCATGCTACATGCTTGTGGCACACTGTTTTACCACCACTGCCAACGTCATCGGGGGCTAGGGCTATGAAACCGAACAGCAGTCGCATATCCGTTAATCATTCCGGTTTCACCTTGGTAGAAATCATGGTCGGACTGGCTATCGGCCTGGTTTTGACACTGGTCATCATGCAGGTTTCGACCGTCTTTGAAGCGCAAAAACGCGCCACCACGGGAACATCCGATGCGCAGACTAATGGCGGCATTGCGCTCTATAGTATCGGAAGGGAACTGCGTCTGGCAGGGTACCCCATTTTGCCTGTTACGAATTCGCCGCTTGAGTGCACAACGCTAAAGGTCGACGGCGTTGCGGACAACCCCATTCCCAGTCTCTCTCCGGTTACGATCACTGAGGGTGTTGCTGGTGGAGGTGTTAGCGCGAGTGATACGATTACCATACGCTACGGCGACTCAACCATGGGGGGCGTTCCTACCCAGTTAACTGCGTTGCCAGCTGCTTCAGGTGCTACAGCCGCACCAGCACAAGACGTGGCCGTTACCAGTAATTTAGGCTGCAAAATAAACGATAAGATCCTGATCACCAATGGCTCTGCATGTGCCATAACTACAGCGAAAGCCATACCAGGAACCACGACTATCACATTTGGAGATGCCGACGCTACCAAAACAGCAGTTACCGTAACTCAGGCTGTTGTTGGCGCCAATCTTGCGTGTCTCGGGAGCTGGAACACGATTACCTATGCCGTCAGTAACGGCAATTTGCAACGTAACGGTACCGATAGCGTCCCCGGCATTGTCAATATCCAGGCACAGTATGGAGTTTCTGCTTCAGGATTGAGCAATACCAGTCCCGATTTTAACAAGATCACTTCTTGGGTCGACGCTAGCGGAGGAACTTGGGCAACACCTACCGTCGTGGACCGTAATCGGATCAAGGCAATACGCATTGCAGTGGTGGCGCGCAATTCAAAAATGGAACCGGGTGTTGTGACAACGGCCTGCAGCTCCACGACTGCCGCAAACCCTACCGGCCTGTGCGCATGGGAAGGGACTGGCGCCAACCCGGCACCAACGATAGACCTAAGCCAGGGCGACGCAAATTGGGCGCGCTACCGCTACCGGGTGTTTGAAACCATCATTCCCTTGCGCAACGTGATCTGGTCCAAGGATACGCTATGAACTCACAGCTCACATACTCGTTTGAACGGCTGCGGATAATAAGGCAGCGCGGCTTGGTGCTTTTTTTCGCTCTGATAGCGTTGCTCGTCCTATCGCTCGCTGCAGTAGCGTTGATACGTTCTGTTGATACCAACACTGTCATCGCCGGCAATTTGGCCTTCAGGCAGTCTGCTACCTCTTCAGGGGATGCAGGTGTTGAGGCCGCTATAACATGGTTAGCGACAACACAGGCTGCAAACAACACTTTGAATGTCTTAACAGATACAAGTCACGCCTTTAATAATGACGATGCCACGCATGGCTATTACTCCAGCGTCGTCACTCCTGCGCTGGACCTCTCCGCCGATGCGACCTGGGCCGCTTCGACCGCCGTCACCCCGATAACCGATAGCAGCGGAAATAAAATCAGCTATATCATCCAGCGCCTGTGCCGAAATCAAAATGTCGCAGTTCAAAATGCGGATTGCCTGTTCAGCGGCGCAACAGTGGATCCAAATGGACAGAACATCCCTCTCCCGCAAGATGTCTGTCAGGGTGCAGGGTGCCCAGTGGCAGGTCAGGCACCCGAGGTGCGCATTACTACTAGAACCCAAGGCCCAAGAAACACCGTCAGCTACGTGCAGGCATTAGTATTTTAAGAGAGGCAATCATGAAACGTTATCTGAACCATCTCCCTGTTATCCGTTATCAATTGCTTTCCCTTGTGCTTGCGATGGGTTTCGCCTTGCCATTGCCCGCGCTGGCCGCTTCGGTTTCATTGGCAACAGCGCCGTTGGCGACAGCAACCAACACCGTGATCAAACCGAATGTGCTATTCGTTCTGGATGATTCGGGAAGTATGACGTGGACCTACCTGCCGGATGCGGCGGATAATTTCCGTGGCGATTATGGTTATCACAGCAGTCACTGCAATGCCATTTATTACAACCCTGCGATAACCTATCTACCGCCATTGGATGCCAACAAGGTTGCGTATGCCGATGCCAGTTTCACAGCTGCCAAAGACAATGGCTTCGACAGCGCCACGACAGCCAGGGATTTAAATACCCAATTCATCGCCAACCGATTCGTTCCGGATGCGGCAAATACGACCTACAGCAGCTACGGGTCGTATTCTGGCGGCACCTCGCTGGGGCCATACAGGGCTTTTTACTATGCGTACAGCGGCACGCAAACCACGCCGAATTTCGCTAACACTGGCTCTACTTTTTACACAGAATGCAACACTGCGATTGGCTCGGCCACTTCTGTATTCAGCAAACGTACTTTATCCGGCAACGAAACGACAACCATCACTGTTAGCGGGTCAAACTCCACTTCGGTCAGTCATATTACGGTGAATGGGGTCGAGTTGATGTCAGGTACTTCTACTGCCAACGCCACGGCCAGTACCGTGGCCGCCAATATCGCAGCCAAGATCACGATGAACGGCTTTACCGCCAGTGCTTCTGGTACCACCATCACGATCACAGGCCCGACGTCGGCTGCCAATTACACGCCGGTGATCACCATAGCCTCTGGCACCATGACGCTTACTCCTGACGTATTCCCGGATACCTCAGCCGCTAGTCTGACCAACTTTGCCAACTGGTACAGCTATTACCGTACTCGTATGCAGATGATGAAAACCTCTGCCGGGCGCGCATTCAGCGTACTTGACAACAATTATCGCGTCGGACTGATGAAGATCAACTCATCCTCCTCACCCACCGTGGCTATTGACGTGTTTGAGACCACGCAACGGAGCAATTGGTACACCTCTTTTTACAACACAGTCCCCAACAACAGCACCCCGTTGCGTGAAGCACTATCGAATGCCGGACTCTACTATGCAGGATTATTGACAGGAACCACCGATCCTCTGCAGTATTCCTGTCAACAAAACTTCACTATCCTGTCCACGGACGGTTACTGGAACGGGAATGCTGGGTTCAAGCTCGATGGCAGCACAGCTGTCGGCAACCAGGATGGAACTTATGGCAGACCTTACAACGATGGCGCACAAGCCAGCACAACTGTGACGATTACGTATACGCGCAATTCTTATGCGAAAAAATCAAGTACCTGTACTGGCGGAAAAAAACAATTACAGACTCAGCCACAAATCGGTTCCTGCAACGTATCGGTCACAACGGTCACGGGTAGCGAGAGCTGCACACCTAGTAGTTGGAGTAACAATGGTGCTGCGACTCTTGACGGTATTTGCACAAACACGGCCGCACCATCTCCAAGTAATAAAGTGAAGGTTAGCGCGGTAACATCACCTGGGTCTACTGGTGGCACCAGCGACACACTGGCTGACGTGGCAATGTATTACTACCAAACCGACCTGCGCACGTCTGCTTTGGGTAACTGCGGCGCAGGAAATACACTTTGTACAAATAACGTGTTCACTAGCGCCACTGACAGTCAGACACAGCAGCATATGACGACTTTCACGCTAGGTCTGGGCGGGAGCGGCAGGATGCTTTATTCGTCTTCCTACCTGACCGGCGGCAGTGCCGATTACCAAGCAGTCTTGCTGGGTAGTACCGCTAGCGGAACTGTTTGTACATGGCAAACAAGCGGGACAGTATGCACCTGGCCAGTACCGGGCAGTGATCAAGTTGAAAATATCGATGACCTGTGGCATGCGGCGGTAAACGGACATGGCGCTTATTTCAGTGCCACCGACCCTACTTCGCTATCCGCAGGCCTTTCCAATGCGCTGGCCGGCATCAACTCCCGCAAAGGTTCCGCCGCTGCTGCCGCAACCAGTACGCTAAATCCGGTTGCCGGCAATAACTACGCCTACGTTGCCAGCTATACCACGGTGTCGTGGAAAGGGAATCTGGAAGCACGCGGCATTAACACGGATACCGGTGTGGTCGACGTGAACGCTTCCTGGTGCGTGCAAGATATCACGGCGGGCACTTGTGCATCACCGGGTAGCATTGTTGCGGATACCAGCGGTGACACTACGATCTACAACTGCGTTACGCCTAATTCGGTGGTCTGCACGGGCGGTGTCCTGGACGGTACGGATTGCAAGGTACAGATGGCGACTGCCTGTACAGGTACCATGGATAGCAAAGTGACAGATGTCAGCGACACGCGTACCATTAAAACTGCGAATAGCAGCGGCACTGCCCTGATCGACTTCGATTCCGCCTATGCAACCGCAAATCCGGGGTACTTTAATGCTGCGCAAATCAGCACGCTCAGCCAGTGGATTTCACTGACCACAGCGCAACAGACGGCTGCCGCAGGTACTAACCTGATCAATTATCTGCGCGGACAGAACGGATATGAGGATCGCAATACCAATGCAGCAGCAAATCGATTGTATCGCGCTCGTGAGGCTGTGCTGGGGGATGCTCTGGAATCCCAGCCGGCCTTTCTCAGCAAGCCGGTATTCAGCTACCCCTACCCAGGCTACAGTGCGTTTGTCACTGCACAAGCAGGTCGTGCCGGGACCGTCTTTATGGGTGCTAACGACGGCATGATGCACGCCTTCGCAGCAGACACCGGCATAGAACGCTGGGCATACGTACCGAGCATGGTGATACCAAATATGTGGAAACTGGCGGACAAGAACTACGGCACCGCACACGCCAACTTCGTGAATGGCAGTCCAGTCACGACGGATATTTGCACGGCCAATTGTACCGATGCGGCCACTGCTGTCTGGAAAACCATCCTGGTAGCTGGATTGAACGGCGGCGGGCGCGGTTATTATGCGCTTGATATCACCACACCAAACAGCCCAGCTTTGCTATGGGAATTTACAACCTCCGGCGGTATCGGTACTCACACAGACGATGATCTCGGCTATAGCTTTGGCAAGCCAATTGTAACCAGAAAGGCCGATGGCACGTGGGTGGTGCTGGTCACTTCAGGTTACAACAACACCAGTCCAGGTAACGGCAGGGGCTATCTCTATGTGCTAAATGCAGCAACAGGTGCGATCATCAGCAAGATCAGTACCGGCGTGGGCGATACTACGACGCCGAGCGGACTCGCCAAGATCGCTGGCTGGAATAATGAGCCGGTGGGTAACTTGGTGGGTTACGTCTACGGTGGCGACTTGCTCGGAAATGTCTGGCGGTTTGATATTAACGGTGCGTCTACAGCAGCGATTGGCACCGGTAACGTGCTGAAATTTGCAACTCTTTTCTCGGATACCGCCGGAACCAGTCCGCAGCCAATAACTACCACGCCGGTGCTAGGTAAAATCGTGAACAAACGGGTAATCTTTATCGGAACCGGTAAATATCTGGAATCAAGTGACTTGAGCACAACCCAGAAGCAGTCGGAATATGCCATCAAAGATGACGAAGCGACCACCACCTTGATCAATCCACGCAATACGTTGGTGAATCAAACATTAGGTAATAACCCGAATGGAACGGCTACTCGGCTTACTACCTCTAGTGCGACGGTGGATTTCACCACTGGCCAGGGTTGGTATATTGATTTCCCTGACAGCGGGGAACGTGTCAACATTGACAGCCAATTAGTGTTAGGGACGTTGCTGATACCGACTATCGTTCCTTCGACTACGGATTGCTCGCCGGGCGGATATGGGTGGCTCAACTTTGTCGATTACACAACAGGTAAGGCAATCGATACGACAACCAATCTGGTTTCATCCAAGTATGATTCGACCATCGTCGGTATAAACGTACTTTATATAGATGGCAAACCGGTAGCCGAAGTCGTGACCTCTACGGATCCGACTCCTCAAATAGATAAAGACACGCAGTTTAAAGCAGTGGCACCTGTGTTTACCGGTAAACGGGTGATTTGGCGTGAACTTATGCAGTAATCCGGACGATCATCGTGTGAAAATCAAAAGCGGCCCAAAGGCCGCTTTTGATTTGTTGTTCCCATTGTTTCTGCTGCGTGAAATTGAGTCTGACATAATCGAATTTCATTTCCTTAGAGCTCAGGGCTTCGGCTATGAGTAGATTGCCGAGCCGCGTTGTACAGCTTTTGTACGTGGTATCGGTATCGCAAATGCCGTAGATATAACACAGGTTGCCGGAAATCACATCAGTCGCAGCGCACGTTACATTGCAAATGATCCGCTTTTTTTGAAAATCGTGGTTGCTTGATGTAAAACTTCTCCACTTTGCGCTGAAGAAAATTCAACTTCCCAATTCCTTGAATTTGCGGGAGTATCACCAAGGCAGATTTGGCGTTTCAATTTTCTCTTCCTTAATCTCAATGACCAATTCGCTCTTGACGGGTGTGTTGCCTATCATTCCGGGTTTGAATTTCATTCGTGACAATGCTTTTATTAATAACCGTTGTGAATGTTCCAAAAAACTGGTTTCATCAATGATGACTCGATCAACATCACCATATTCGTTGATCAATAAACGTAATTTGGCAGATCGATTTGGTTCTCTGTTTGATGAAAGCTTTAGGTTTAGTGTGGTGTCGAGCACGACGCTTGGTTTGACTTGTAGTTCGGTGGATGGATAGTAATAGGGCCTGAATTGTTCTAATATGTTGAGAGAGGGGAAGCTAGGTATTGGCGCCGACGATGGAGGGAGTGTGTTGTCAAATTGGGGAACTTTTGCCAATGCAGTCGGTTTAGTTGGATCTGAGCTACTACTGTGGGGCTGTGTAGTCAATACATCTTGTTTGACAAGGTAAACATCGAAATCTTTTTTAGGTTTTTGCTTGTAGGGTACTGTGCCGAAAGTCAGCATACTATTTGCATTCATAACCGAAAGTACAAAAAGCAAATGCGCTGTAATTGATAGTCCTACTGCAATCGGATGGTATTGCAGCATTGTTCTTAGTCTAGGATTTCTTCCGAATTCAGCAGACCAATTTGGCCAAAGCTTGGACATTAGTGTGAATCAAGAATGAGTAGTTGGTATTACGAAAGCGATGATTAGCTGAGTGCATAGATTAAAAAATGTAGTCATGATCGATATTTGAATAATTTTCATGTATCGTGCGCGGAACGCTCAGAATGGATAGTAAAGAAATTTTCGGAAAATTTCCAGTGGATAATTATGGCATATCGGAATCATTGCATGTCTGTTACACAATGCTAGCTCTCTATCTGTGCAAGCAGTGAGCGAGGTGTCATTCAATTCAATTGGAGAAGTGTGTTATTGAACGGACTTTTTGATATAGTGGCGAATCTGCTATGACAGATGTCAGACAAGAGCATGATACTTTCGGCGCGGTAGCCGTACCGAATGAACGGCTATGGGGCGCGCAAACCCAACGATCACTTGAACATTTCCATATCTCCATCGAGTGCATGCCAGGCGAATTGATCACAGCTCTTGCTGAAGTTAAACGCGCATGTATATTGGTTAATCATGACTTGGGACGGTTATCCAAAACAAAAAGTGAGGCCATCGTGCAAGCAGCCGATGAGGTAATTGCATCGCTACACATGGATGAATTCCCCCTCTCAATTTGGCAAACCGGCTCCGGCACCCAAACCAACATGAACATGAACGAAGTGCTGGCGAACCGTGCATCGGAATTGATGGGGGGAGAGCGCGGCGCAGCCCGCTTGGTGCATCCGAATGACGACGTCAATCTTGGGCAATCTTCCAATGATATTTTTCCGACGGCGATGCATGTTGCGGCCAGCCTGCAAATTGTGAACAAGCTGCTTCCGGCTTTGCGAAAATTGCGTGAAACTCTCGAACAAAAATCCATCGCATTTTCCGACATCGTAAAAATAGGCCGCACCCATTTGCAAGATGCGACACCGCTCACTCTCGGTCAGGAATTTTCGGGGTATGTCGCACAGTTGACGCATGCTGAATTTATTATTTCTGCTGTTTTATCGCCGCTTTATGAATTGGCGGTAGGTGGGACAGCTGTTGGAACAGGATTGAATACACACGTCGAATTTGGCGATCGTGTGGCTGAAGAATTGTCCAAACGATGTGGTTTGCCGTTCAAAAGCGCTTCTAATAAATTCGCAGCATTGGCCTCACATGATGCGATGCTCGCGGCGCACGGTGCTTTGAAAACTCTTGCTGCAGCGTTGATGAAAATTGCGAATGATGTGCGCTGGCTGTCGTCCGGGCCGCGTTCAGGCTTGGGCGAGATCAGTATTCCCGAAAATGAGCCAGGCAGTTCGATCATGCCAGGCAAAGTCAATCCGACGCAATGCGAAGCGCTGACCATGTTGTGCTGCCAGGTATTCGGTAATGATGTGGCGATCAATTTCGGCGGCGCTTCGGGAAATTTTGAGTTGAATGTATTCAAGCCGCTGATCGCACACAATTTTTTGCAAAGCGTGCGCTTGCTGGCCGATGGGATGGCAAGTTTCGATACGCATTGCGCGCAAGGGATTGAAGCAAATCGCGAGCATATTGCAGAATTGATGGAGCGCTCACTGATGTTGGTGACGGCGTTGACGCCACATATCGGTTATGACAAAGCTGCACAAATTGCAAAGCAGGCACATCACGATGGCAGTACTTTAAAACAGGCAGCCTTAAAACTTGGTTTTGTCACTGCAGAAGAGTTTGACCTTTGGGTGCGGCCAACAGACATGATTCATCCGACATCAAGTTGAAAAATAAAGTGGAATGATTTTTCCTGCTGCAGACCATAATCAAAATGCGCTTTCTTTCTCATTGAAATAGCGCAATTTTTGTCACTTGCTGAACACAGATTGACTGAAGACTATGGCAATAGTGCATAATCTAAATCTGTAATCAGCCCAATTATTTCCGGAGTAGCCGTTCATGCTTATCAATTGTGTTGCCTATCAGGAGGGAAAGAAGCTCTCCGATATTCCCATTGAGGAAATCAGCGACTATGTGGAACGTGATGATTGTTTTGTTTGGGTGGCGCTACGCGATGCTGATGCAGCTGAACTGGAAAAAATGCAGGAAGAATTCGGCTTGCATGACTTGGCTGTCGAGGATGCTAGGCACGGACATCAACGCCCCAAAATTGAAGAATACGGTGATTCCTTATTTGCTGTTGTACATACGGTTGATATGGTGGATGGCGAGCTGAGCCTTGGCGAGGTCAATATCTTTATCGGCAAAAATTACGTACTCTCGGTACGCAATCGCAGTCAGCAAGGATTTTTGGGTGTGCGTGCGCGCTGCGAGCGCGAGCCGCATCTTCTCAAGCATGGCTCTTCCTTCGTCTTTTATGCATTGATGGATGCGGTCGTCGATCGGTATTTCCCCGTAATCGATGCATTGGAGTCTGAACTTGAAACGATTGAAGACCAGATTTTTACCAAAGACACCGAGCGCGCCAATATCGAACGGTTGTATCAGCTCAAGCGCAAAGTGCTGATGTTGAAGCATGCAGTATCGCCACTGATGGAGGCAACGGCAAAACTGTATGGCGGCAGGGTGCCTGCAATATGTGCCGATACGCAGGAATATTTCCGCGATGTATATGACCATCTGCATCGCATCAATACATCGATCGATGCGATCCGCGACACGATCGGCACTGCGATTCAAGTTAACTTGTCGATGGTTGCGATCAATGAGAACGAAGTCAATAAGCGATTGGCTGCAGGCGCTGCAATTTTTGCGGTCGCAACGACGTTTGCCGGGATCTGGGGAATGAATTTCAAAGCGATGCCTGAGCTGGAATGGAAATACGGTTATCCGCTTGCTTTGTTTTTGATGTTTTCGGTATGTGGCTATATGTATTACCGTTTCAGAAAATCACGCTGGCTTTGATAATTTCAAATACTTAAAATAATCCTAAAGAGAATGAATATGAGACGAAGTAATACAAGATGGTTCGGCGCCATCCTTTTAATTATTATTGGTGTCGTCGCACTTTTAGAGACGACCGGTCTGGTCGAACATAGTGTGATTAAAGATATTTTGAGACACCTTGTGAAATGGTGGCCGCTGCTCCTGATTTTTATTGGTGTTCGAATGCTGATGAATAATTCGGGGAAAGGGCGCGATTAAGTTCCCATTACGCTCATCGTCATCAAGTTCACTCTCACTCTTGATGCATTGCGAAAAATATAATGCGTGATGCTCGTTAAGAATATTTTTTATTCATTGGAAATAGTAAGTAAAATCAGGTGAATGATCATCATGCCGCACAAGTAATACACTCATGCATTTTTGTGCGAAGGTAAAAGTGAAGTCAATTGATGAAGCCGAAAATTACTTATAAATGACAAATAATTATGATCGATAAGCGTGCGCATTTTCGAAAATCACTTGAAACGGAAGCATGGCTGGCTGATGTGCTTGCCAATACCTGGAATCCCGTCAGGCTGATGGACATTTCGATAGGTGGCGCAGCGATTATCCTCGAAGAGGAGTTGCACCCCGGTGCAACGCGGATGCTTCGTTTTTCCCTGCCTGGCAGTACAGAACAATTGGTATTTACAGCAAGAATTGCGCACTGTGCCAAACATACATTTTTGGCAGGGTATCGGGTGGGAGTCGAGTTTATTCGCAGAGATGGCCATGCTGTGGCTGCCATAGAAAAATTCATTCAAGATTCAGCCAAATAAAATAAATAGGGGGCATCCATGTTGTCGCTTGATATGCTGGGATCTTATTGGTCGGAACATCAACTCGCAACCAATGCCATTGTTTTTTTGAATCTGCTCGGCGCATTGTTATTAGGCTTGACGGTTGGCTATGAGCGTTCTTATCATGGACGCGCTGCCGGCATGCGCACGTATGGCCTTGTGTGCATGGCGTCTGCGGCGTTGACCGTTATTTCCGGCTATCCCAATTTTTGGTACGGCGGACATGACACGATGCTGGTCGGACCTGATCCGACTCGCGTTATTCAAGGGATAGTCACCGGTGTCGGCTTCCTGGGAGCCGGCGTCATCATGCGTGACGGCTTTACGATCAGCGGTCTCACGACTGCTGCTTCGATCTGGGCTGCATCCGCCATCGGCATTATGGTAGGCGTTGGTTTTTATGCAGCGGCGATTTTGTTGGCGATACTGTCCGCTGTCTGCATGGCATTGGTTTCTCGGCTGGAGAGTTGGTTGCCTTCGCGGCATGCGGTCGCTATCACTTTGCAATTTAAAAGGGATTTTGTCCCGAAAGAAGAATCATTGCGGCGTGCTGCATTGGAGCGAGGCTATGAAATCGCCGGTGGCTCGATTTCAGTCAACTTTCGAGAAGGCAAGACAGAATGGAGTTTTGTCGCGGTTGTTCTCGGCAGGAAAAAAGAATCGAGGATCACGGAACTGGCTGCGGAATTGACGTTATTTGATGGCGTGGAGAATTTCAATCTGTCCCATGCGCGCAATTAGAGCGCATTCCATCACACGGTTATTGATGAAATGAGTTCTAAGCTTGCACAGCATATTTTGTTTGATTATGATTTTGTTCACGCATTGTTTTAAAGAAGTGTAGTATCTATAGCCTGTGAAAACCTACCGACGAATCCTGCCCGTATTGCTCGCACTTTTGCTGCTTTTAACGCAGCAAATGGGCTTTACACATGCCGTTTCGCATTTGTCGGATAACAGCCACCGCTCTCAGCAAAACAAACATTTACCGACCGAGCAGGCGTGCGAACAATGTTTGGCGTTCGCCCAAATCGGCTCTGCATTGACGAGCCATCTATTCCAGATTTTTGCAGATGCCGCTCCCAGTCCTCTTCCTCTTCCTCATGTAACGCCTACCCTTGTCCCAAGGACTGTTTGCGTTTTCGATTCACGTGCTCCACCTGTGCTCGCCTAATAATTTTTGGTAGGAACTTGTTGGTAACGGCAAGTTCTATTTCGCATCCATTAATAAAAGGTAGCACCATGTTAAAACACTCCGTGATGACGGCGACATTGGCCGTCGCATTCGGCATGCCATTTTCAGCGCATGCAGCTGACGAAAAAGAATTGGCACAGATCCGCGAGCAAATTCAGCAATTGAAAAACAATTACGAAGCACGTATTCAAGCGCTTGAAAAACGCTTGCAAGCATATGAAGTGAAATCGGAGGCGCCGCAGCAGCCCAATAGTGAGGCCAAGGCCGTAGCAAATACATCGGAACAAAATCCATCACAGCAATCTGTAGCGTCGGCATCAGCACCAGTCGGTGGTGCAGCAGCTTCTGCAAGTGGATTCAATCCATCGGTTGCGCTGATTCTCGGCGGCACATATGCCAACTTGTCGCAAGATCCTCAGCAATATCGGCTGCAGGGATTCGTGCCAAGCGGTGATGAGGTCGGTCCGGGCAAACGCAATTTCAGTTTGGGCGAATCCGAACTGACATTTGGCGCCAATATCGATCCGCAATTTGCCGGGCAGCTGACATTTTCTCTGGCATCCGATAACAGTGCGAGCGTGGAAGAAGCATTCTTTCAAACGCAAGGTTTATCGAATGGTCTCAACATAAAAGCAGGCCGCTTCTTGTCATCGATCGGCTACCTGAATAGCCAACATGCGCATGCATGGGATTTTGTCGATGCGCCATTGGCGTATCAGGCTTTCTTCGGCGGCCAATACAAGCCGGATGGTTTGCAATTCAAATGGCTGGCGCCGACCGAACGTTTCTTTGAACTGGGTTTGGAAGCAGGAAGCAGCTCTGCTTATCCTGGTACTGAACGTAATAAAAACGGTGTCGGCTCTGTCGCATTATTCGCTCATCTGGGCGATGACATTGGTGACAGTGCAAGTTGGCGCACGGGACTTTCGTATTTGCATACAGGTGCCAGCAATCGCTCGTTTGTGGATACGGGCACCAATGTGACAAATGCATTTACCGGTACAAGCAATGTATGGATTGCAGATGGCATTTATAAATGGTCGCCCAACGGCAATCCGGTGCAAACCAATTTCAAGTTGCAGGGAGAATATTTCCGGCGTAAAGAAAACGGAGTGATGGCTTCCGATACGCTGGCTCAACCACCTGGGCCAACGGGCAATTACACATCCGCACAGTCCGGCTGGTATTTGCAAGGCGTATATCAATTCATGCCGCTGTGGCGCGCCGGATTGCGCTACGACAAATTGTATTCAGGCTCCACCAGTCTTGCTTTGCCGATGAACAACTTCCAGCAACTTGTTGCATACAATCCGACGCGCACAAGCGTGATGCTGGATTATTCACCGTCCGAATTCAGTCGCTTCCGCATTCAGCTTGCGCGTGACGAATCGCGCCCGGGGACTATCGACAATCAACTCTTCCTTCAATACATCATGAGTTTGGGCACGCATGGCGCGCACACATTCTAGGAGATCAACATGAAAAAATTATTATTTTCCTTGTCAGGTTTAGTACTGGCGCTTTGCTCGTTGCCGTCGCATGCTGCACTTAACGTACTCGCGTGCGAGCCGGAGTGGGCCGCTTTAACCAGTGAACTTGGCGGCGATAAAGTCAAAGTATCGAGCGCCACCAACGCATTGCAAGATCCGCATCGGATCGAAGCACGTCCCAGTTTGATTGCACGTACGCGCAATGCCGATTTATTGGTCTGTACCGGCATGGAACTGGAAGTAGGGTGGCTGCCTATCTTGCTGCAACAATCAAGCAATCCAAAAATTGCGCCGGGTCAGCCGGGACATTTTGAGGCAGGTAATTTCGTCCATCGTCTGGAAGTACCGACAAGACTGGATCGCAGTGACGGCGATGTCCATGCATCGGGCAATCCGCATATCCAGCAAGATCCGCACAACATCGCACTGGTCGCCGATGCATTGACGAAGCGTTTAAGCCAGATCGATCCGGCCAATGCAGGCACTTATCAAGCGCGTTACCAGGATTTTTCTACACGCTGGAATGCAGCAATGAAAAAGTGGGAACAACAAGCAGCGCCGCTGAAGAATGTGGCAGTCGTTGTCCATCATAAAAACATGGAATATCTTTCTCATTGGTTAGGCATGCGTGAGGTGGGAACACTTGAACCGAAACCGGGCGTTGAACCGAGCGCCGCGCATTTGGCAGAATTGCTCGGACAATTACAGAATCAACCCGCCAAGATGGTATTGCGCGCGGCTTATCAGGATGAACGTGCATCCAAATGGCTGGCCGATCATGCACATATTCCGGCAGTCGTGTTGCCATTTACAGTCGGTGGCGATGACAAGGCAAAGGACTTGTTCGGTCTGTTTGATGACACGGTACAACGCTTGCTGGAGGTGGCCAAATGAATGCTGACATGATGCAAGGTGCGATCGATTTGAAAATCATCGCTCCCGCTTTTCTGGCGGGGATTTTGGTATTGATTACGCACGTGCCGCTTGGCACGCAAGTGCTGAAGCGCGGTATCGTCTTTATCGATTTGGCGATTGCACAAATCGCCGCGCTTGGCGTTATCGTGGCCGGCATGCTGGATCTGGATCCGCAAGGATGGCTGGTGCAGGCAGCGGCGGGAAGCGCTGCCATCCTTGGTGCATTCCTGTTGACCTGGACCGAGAAGCGTTGGCCTGAAGTGCAGGAAGCGCAAATTGGCGTGATGTTTATTCTGGCAGCGACAGGAGGACTTTTACTGCTCGCGCATAATCCGCATGGCGGCGAGCATTTACGGGATTTGTTGGCGGGACAGATTTTATGGGTAGGTTATGAGCAATTGATATTGCCCGCAGTCGGTGCGGTAGTCATCATCGCGCTGCTGATGTTTTTTAAAGAGCGATTAGGGCGGCTTGGCTTTTATCTGATTTTTGCATTGGCTGTTACCGCATCGGTTCAATTGGTTGGCGTTTATCTTGTATTCGCCAGTTTGATCGTTCCTGCTTTGGCAGTGCGCAATTATTCGGCGAAAAAACGTTTGCCATTCGCATATGGAATAGGGGTTGGCGGATATGGCATTGGTCTCATTATCTCCGCGCTTTTTGATCTTCCGTCTGGCGCGCTGATCGTATGGTGTTTGGCGCTATTGGCGATCTTGGTCTATTCCTTTGGTCCTAAACATGAAAAGAGCGATACAGTCGCCAAAGGCTGAATGTGAACTTGCTATCGCTTTGGAGTTGTTAAATTTTGCAAATTGATGCCGGTTTATGGCTCGATTGCATAGTCGATTGTGGTAAATAAAGCGACTATGCGTTACCATTCTGTCAACCTCCTCAATCTCGTAGAGATACTTCATTTATCATGTTGCTTTTAGACAGGTAAAGACACGTATATTCGCGATTATGTTTATAAGAAAAATGCGTGATCATTACCGAAATGATTTCCAGCATTGAATGAAATATTGTTTTATCGATGCATCAAGGTGTTTGAAATAATGGATTCAAAAAAGCGCATGTCGGCTTTACATAAAATTGCACTCATCGTGCTGGCTGCTGCATGCTCGGAAGGATTTGCTGTAGGCCTTGGCTCGATCCAGGTTCAATCCGCATTGAATCAACCGCTGCATGTGTCGATTCCGCTTCTTGGGAACGATCTCACCAATATCGGCGAGCTATGCCCGAAAGGAAAAGTTGATTCTTTCGATGGCGTTCCACTTGCAAGACCAAAAATTAATTTTGCCGACGCCGAGAAGCCATCCGCTCTTGTCATCACGACTACGCAGGCAATTAACGAACCTGCGGTAGCGCTTCATATCGAAATTGGTTGTGGCACATCGGTTCAACGCAATTATCAAATTTTGCTGGATCCGCTTGAAACATTGCAGGCAACGCAAAAAGTGCAAGCGGCGAAGCAGCCGATACAACTTGCTGATGTCTCGATGAACCCTGTTCAATCGGCACCATCGATCACACCGGTAACAACGCCAACGGCGCCTGCACAGAAAGCCGTCGATGCAACAAGCAAAGAAGTCAATATAAAAACACATACCGCGAAAAAGAGCCGAAAAGCCAGAGCTGCATCAACCGAACAAAGCTTCGCTGAACAACCTAAAACACATGAGAAAAAAATCGGCAGGGTCTCGCAATCGCATGCCAAAAAAGTATCACGCAACGTATTGCGGCTTTCCGCCGATGTGAGCCCGATCGATAGTGCCGGCATGCTCAATGGAATGAAATTGAGCGATACCATTACTGTTCAAGGGATTGAAGCAGATCCGCAAAAAGCCAATGAACTTCGCGTAGCACAATTGCGTTTTGCCGCGGTCCTGCGTGGGGAAGATCCGGAAAAAAATGCAGAAAACGAAACGAAGGCTGCACAGGACAAAATACAAGTCTTGATGAAAGAAGCGGATCAGATCAAGCAGCAGAGTGAACAAGACAGATATGCATTTGAAGAAGAACAAAAAAAATCTTTGAATATCAAATGGTTTATTGGATTGGGCGCATTGCTTTTGGTATGCGTGATCGCGATGATATGGTTGGCGCGTCGTTTGCATCAAGTCAATAAAATGAACCAGAGGCCATTCTGGGATCATTATTATTCGGATCAAGAAGTTGATGCAGAAAATCACGATGAACATGAGGACTCGCCATTTTCCGATACGGTTGTAGAATTTGAAGACACATCGTCATTGAGTGACGATGTGTCGATAGCCAATGTGAAAACGGATCATTCCGAGCATGATGCGTCCTTTGGAAAATCTGCTGGTGGAAGGACGCACAGTGTTTCCAAAGGTTTCAGCACACAAGCGTCTTCAGTCGAAAAAGCAGATGAGCGCTCAGTGAAAACAAGTGCTGAAATTCTGCCATTGCAAAAACCGGTTGCATCGATTCGAAATCGCAAGCGTTCTGAAATGATCGAGGTCGAAGAAATTTCGGACGCAATGGAAGAGGCGGAATTCTGGATGTCGCTGCGAGATCCGCAACGTGCGATCAGTGTGCTTGAGCATTTCGGCGATGCTGAACGTCCGAAATCACCAATGGCATGGCTTTATTTGCTGAAGCTTTATCGGGAAGTGGATGAACGTTCCAAGTTTGATACATTGCTTCAACTCTTCAAATCGCATTTCAACACCAAAGCACCTGAGTGGGATGCAAAGTCCGATGAAATGAGTGGGAGAGGATTGGAAGACTATCCGCATTTGGTCACTCAGATTTGCAACTTGTGGGGAAGTGAACAGGTTGCGCGATATCTGGAAGACCTTTTGTTCAATAATCGTAGCGGCCTGCGCGAAGGTTTCGATTTGCCTGTTTATCTCGATATTATCATGCTGGCTAATATCGCCTATGAAGTGTTTCCGCCTAAGCGCAACGGCAAACCGGCTACGGTGAGTCATATCTAAAATATAAACAGGCATAAATAAAAAAACCGTTACTGCTGTAACGGTTTTTTTTATGTGCGAACAGGTCGCTTCAAGTTTATTTTCGTCCGGTCCTTGGCGTAACAGCCGCTTTGCGTAGATTGGTCGTGGCATGCGATGTTCTGCGCTCTACTGCACCACCGGGACGAGGTTTGTTCTGGCCGAATTTTTTCGCGAGCTTGTTTGGGCTGGGCGTTTCACGACTGCGTTCGACTGCCGCTAATCCTGTTGTTTGCGCAGAACTTCTCGGCACCAAATGGCGCTCACTACTACCAATCAAATCGGAGCGTCCCATGCGTTGCAAGCCTTCGCGCAGGATCTCCCAGTTCTCTGGATCGTGATAGCGCAAGAACGCCTTATGCAGGCGACGGATTTTGCCGGTGCGCACAGTTTCAACAATCTCGGATTCATCAGTCACTTTATGCAACGGATTTTTTCTCGTGTGATACATCGCAGTTGCAATCGCCATCGGTGTCGGCAAAAAGGTTTGCACCTGATCCAGTCGAAAATTATTTTTCTTCAGCCATAACGCCAGATTCAGCATGTCTTCATCAGTCGTGCCGGGATGGGCCGCGATGAAGTAGGGGATCAAATATTGTTCTTTGCCTGCTTCTTTGGAAAAGCGATCGAACATTTCCTTGAATGCATCGTACGCTCCCATGCCCGGTTTCATCATCTTGGATAACGGGCCTGCTTCGGAATGTTCCGGCGCGATTTTCAACAAACCGCCGACGTGATGGCTGACCAGCTCTTTCACATACTCAGGTGAACGTACTGCCAAGTCGTACCGCAAGCCGGAACTGACGAGGATTTTTTTGATGCCTGGAATCGCGCGCGCCTTGCGATACAACGAAATCAATTTGCTGTGATCGGTGCCAAGGTTGGAACAGATGGTCGGATATACACACGACAAGCGGCGGCATGATTCTTCAATCTTTTTGTCTTTGCACGCAAGCCGATACATATTGGCAGTCGGGCCGCCGAGGTCGGAGATGGTGCCGGTAAAGCCTTTTGTCTTGTCACGAATCAGTTCAATTTCACGTAGGATCGATGGCTCGGATCTGCTTTGGATAATGCGGCCTTCATGTTCGGTAATTGAGCAGAAAGTACAACCGCCAAAACAGCCGCGCATGATATTGACCGAGAAGCGGATCATCTCCCATGCGGGGATGCGCGCCTTTCCATAACTTGGATGCGGCGCACGCGCATAAGGCAAATCGTACACACCATCCATTTCATCCATCGCCAACGGCAGTGGCGGCGGGTTCAACCAAACGTCGCGCTCGCCGTGCGCTTGCACCAGTGCGCGTGCGTTGCCGGGATTGGATTCCAGATGAAATACGCGCGATGCATGCGCATACATGACAGGATCTTTGCTGACCGTTTCGTACGAGGGCAAGCGCACCACGGTTTTTTCACGGATTTCTTTCAGTGCGGCCTGGCGTTGCTCGCGCGTCAGGATCAGTACCGGTTGCTCTGCAGGTTTCTCGGTTTTGCAGCTGGCATCTTCCTTCGATTTCATTTCATACGGATCGGGATGCGGCTCAATACGTCCAGGTGTATCGACGCGCGTCGAATTGGCTTCCATCCAATCGTCGGCCGGCTTCCAGCCGGATGGCACCATGAAAGAGGTACCGCGCAAATTGCGAATCGATTTGATTGGTTCACCGGCCGCGACACGATGCGTCAGTTCGACCAGCGCACGTTCCGCATTCCCGAAGATCAAAATATCCGCCTTGGAATCAGGCAGCACGGAACGCCGTACTTTATCCGACCAGTAATCATAATGCGCAATGCGGCGCAAGCTGGCTTCAATACTGCCGATCACGATGTTGGTATCGGGGTAGGCTTCACGCGCACGTTGTGCGTAGACGACGACCGCGCGATCGGGGCGCTTGTTCGGTTCGCCATTGGTCGTGTACGCATCGTCGGAGCGGATCTTGCGGTCCGATGTATAACGATTGACCATCGAGTCCATATTGCCGGCTGTGATGCCGAAATACAGATTCGGTTTACCCAATGCGCGAAATGCGTCTGCTGACAGCCAATCCGGTTGGCTGATGATACCGACGCGGAAGCCTTGGGCTTCCAGTAAGCGGCCGACCAGAGCCATGCCAAAACTTGGATGGTCAATATACGCATCGCCTGTGATCAGAATGACATCGCATGAGTCCCAGCCAAGCGCATTCATCTCGGCACGCGACATCGGCAGGAAGGGAGCCGGTGCCGGGCGATCAGCGCGTTTTGGTGCGGTGGAAAACAGGTTTTGCGGTGCGTTCATAATGGGCGGATTGTACTGGAAATCGGCTTTTCTAGTCCGAGAAGGTCAATATCAGGCGGTGATTTTGTTTCAGACAAGGTTTGACGTTGCGTTGCACAATATCCAAACATTGAAATTAAAAAAAATACACGCCAATCTTAGAGCCTGTTCAGTATCTTTTTGGCAGATGTGCAGCCACGAGAAGCGGCCAAAAAGATACTGAACAGGTTCATAAAATGGTATTGTTGCAGGTAGTAATTATTGTGAGCAGTCAAACATGACAGAAGCAGAACAGGCAGAACTAGACAAACGTATTTTGACCATTATTACGGAATGCACTGCAGTGCAAACTGCAGACGATTTTTCGCGTGTCGTTGAAGGTCCACTGCGCGAAGTCTTGCCGCATGAAATGATGATTTGCGGCATAGGCGGCGTCAGCCGGGGAGGCAATTATGTACACAAGCTTCTTTACTACAATTACTCATTTGAAAATTATAAATACTATGAATCGCTGTTGAATTCAGAGGGACGTGCGGATAGCCCGTTGATGAAAAAATGGCGTGAGACGCAAGAGCCGGTCTATTTTCAGAGTGACCGCGATGAGCATGAATACCCTGCAGAATGGGTCGAGTCATTCAAAAAACACAAAATGAGAAACACCATAGGACACGGTGTGATGGACCTCACCGGAACCTATTCGAGCTATTTCATTTTTACGCGTTTGCCTGAAGAAGTGGGGCCGCCTCATGCGCATCTGTTGAAGATGCTGACACCGCACCTTCACTTGGCATTAACGCGGGCATTATCGACTGTGCCGGAATATCCATGGAATCTGGGTGCGGCTAAAAAACCCCTTAGCGAAAGACAGTTGGAAATTCTCCATTGGATGCATGAAGGTAAAACCAATTGGGAAATTGCAAAAATATTAAATTTGACGGAAATCAATGTGAAGTATCACGTCGATCAGATCTTCGTAAAACTGGAAGTACGAAAACGTGTTCATGCGGTTGCCAAAGCACATGCATTAGGTTTGTTGTTGCCTCAGCGAAGTTAGATAAACATATCAGGCGTGATGCGCTGCAGCATTTCTTTCTTTTCTTTCAAAATTGCGCACTTTCCGAAAAGACAGGACTCACCGAATAGATAGTGGCAAGCCGCCGACTCTCGTCCTAAAGTGGAATCAACCAAGGCAACCCAAGTTTTGCATTGGTCATTACTTACACATCAATCAAGGAGCCAGCCGCGACGTTGAAACAAAACAATGGATGAAAGAACACAAAGGAGCATCCATTCAATAAATAGAAATAGCAGACAAAAAAATAAATCAAAGGAGATACAAAATGCTTCACAAATTCCCTCTATTGCAACGCCTTCTTTCCGTTGTCGCCATGTCGGTGGCAACCTTCGCAGTCAATGCAGCATGTCTGGACAATGTGGTGATGGTCCATGGCAATACCGGTTCTCCATCCGACTGGAACAACACAGTCAGTACCTTGCAGAGCCGCGGTTACGCAGCCTCTCAAATCTATCGCCCTAACTGGGGTTCCAAAACCTGCGCAGCATGTAATGATCATGGCAGCGCCAACACCAATCCCGTGAAGAGCTCGATGCAAGCTGCTCTCGCTGCTTCCTGCACCGGCAAGATCGATGTGCTAGGCCATTCGATGGGCGTGACGCTGGCGATGAAAGCAATCAATGAATTGGGTTACTCAGGCAAGGTCAATTCCTTCATCGGTATCGCCGGCGCGCAGCATGGTTTGAATTCATGCGGCGTCTATCCATGGAACGTGGCTACACCAACTTGCGGCTCTAACGGGTTGTCGATTGGCAGCCCCTTGATCAATTCGGTAGAGAACAAACGCTATGGCGCCAAGATGTACTCGATCAAGAGTTACATCGATGAAGTGGTGTGCGTCGGCAGTTGCTATGTGTACGGTTCGCATACCAGCAACATCGACGGACAGAATGCAACCTATGATTTCTCATTAGGCCACTTCGGTTTGTTGTATTACACAACCAGCACACAAGCTGATCTCGTATTCAAATAATTGCATGGCACCTTGTGCGGGTGATCCTCGTCCAAGGTGTTTCTCCATTAGTGATAGATTAGTGGGGCATATCGGGTTTGTATTCAAGCCCGATACAATTTTAATAAATCATCAGGCAGGTAGAGAGGACAGATTGTGAAAAGCATGTCCGTGTTGATTTCTTGTGTGAGCGTCGGATTGGCGGTCGGCATTGGCTTGACCTGGCATTCGGATGAGCCGGAAAAAGTACCGGACAATATTGCAGTCAAGACGACACAACCGGCTACCCCTGAAGCCAGCCGGTCAACCAGTTTCAATCAATTCTCCAGTTTGTGGGGAAAGGCGGGAGCAGAGCCTGCTGCACCGGAAAAAGCAGCCATCATCGAAGATCTGTGGAAGCGCGCAATGACGCCGGCGGAAAAGCTTAAACCTGGCGACGATGCGCAGGACAAGTTACGCAAACTGGCACAGTCCGATCCGGACGTGATGAAAAATCTGATGGGACGTTACGCAAGAGAGATTGATCCTAACGCCAAAGAATTACTCAGGTCTGTTCTCTCCACGATCGAGAAACCTGAAATCCTCGAATTCTCAAAACAACTCGCCACCAGCGGCGATGCAGATCAGCGTAAAGATGGTTTGGCGATGCTGCAAAACCTCTCCACCGATTCACAAGAAGTGCGCAACATCCTGAAGCAAACGCTTGCAACGGAACGGACGCCTAGCGTCATTGTGCAGGCGCTCACTGCATTGAAACCGGCAACGGTAGACCCTGCAGAGTCGGAAGCGATCATCGCGCAATTAAAAGGATTGACGCAAAATGCAGATCCATCCGTAAGAGGGCAAAGCGTTCTGCAATTGGCGCAATGGGACAAGACCGGCGCAGCGCAAAACACGTTATCGCAAGCACTGACAGATCAAGCGCCGGAAGTACGTCAGGCAGCGATCTTTGCCGTCGCCCAATCAGGTACCCAGTCGGATAGTGCCAAAACAGCGTTGATGAACATGATCAGTAATGTCAATGAAAGCAAGGATGTGCGAGGAAGCGCCTTGCAAGTGTTGGAGCGTTTTAAACTGAGCAAAGACGAGATGACAAAGGTTAGCCAGGCACGCTCAGACGTGTTGGGCTTGTAATCCTCACTCGCCCAAAAATTCAAAAGTCATTATTGCGCTGCCGTTCAGAGGACGCTCTGTAGCGGCACGTATTCTGTTGCGATCCCATTTCATCTTGATGGATGCGTTTACTTGAACGTAGATTCCATACAAATCGCCGCCACGTTTTTCCAATTGAGTCCTTACCCTCCGAACGGATAGTAGCAAAAATTCAATGTTCGTCCTAAAGTGCAGTGACCCGATGCAAACTGATTATGCAAAGGACATCACCCGCTATATCAACACAGGAGTCAGACACAAACAGCAAGTGAATCAATGGATGCAAGAAGTTAAAGGAACATCCATTTCAACCTCAAAAAATATTCGATAAAAATTATTCGAAGGAGATACAAAAATGCTTCAGCAATTCCCTCTATTAAAGCGTTTGCTCACCGCTGTCACCTTAACCGTCGCAACGCTGGCTGCCAATGCAGCATGCCTCGACAATGTCGTTTTGGTCCACGGTAATACCGGTTATCCATCCGACTGGAATAACACAGTCAGTACCCTGCAGAGCCGCGGTTACGCCGCATCTCAAATTTATCGTCCGAACTGGGGTTCCAAAACCTGCGCAGCATGTAACGACCATGGCAGCGCCAATACCAGCCCGGTGAAAAGCTCGATGCAAGCCGCACTCGCTGCTTCATGCACAGGCAAGATCGATGTTGCAGGCCATTCAATGGGTGTGACACTCGCGATGAAGGCAATCAATGAATTGGGATACGCCAGCAGAGTCAATACTTTCCTTGGTATCGCTGGTGCGCAGCATGGTTTGAATTCATGTGGCGTTTATCCATTTAACGTCTGGTCAACAACTTGCGGCTCCAATGGTTTGTCGATTAATAGCCCACTGATTAATTCAGTAAGAGGCAAGCGTTACGGCGCGAAGATGTACTCGATCAAGAGCTACATTGATGAAATCGTTTGTATCGGCAGCTGCTATGTGTATGGTTCGCATACCAGCAATATCGATGGACAAAACGCAAGCTATGATTTTGCGTTGGGTCACTTTGGTTTGCTGTATTACACGACCAGCACACAAGCTGATCTCATCATGAATTGATTTGCATGATCGCTGGGAGAGCGATGCTTGCCCAGCGATCTGCTTCATTTTCAAAGCGTCCGCACACAAAGCCTAAAATCCGAATCCTCTTCATATAACTTGATCTGGAAATCCAGATTACGCATCAATTTAAGCATCGAAACATTTTTCGTCAGCACCAGACCTTCTATCTGCACTAAACCTTTGCTGCGCGCGACATCCATAATCGACAGCATCAGGCGCGACCCCAATCCTTGTCCGGAAAATTCATCAGCAATCAGTAATGAAAATTCGCACGTGCTCTTGTCCGGATTGGTTACATAGCGCGATACGCCGATGATCCGCTCTGTTTCGGTGAAGCGGCCGTCCGGATTGAGCTTGCGTTCGCGGTAGATTGCAACCAATGCCATTTCACGGCCATAGTCGATCAATGTGAAGCGCGCCAGCATACGCTCGGATAACTCATGCATCGAGGATACAAAACGGAAGTAACGGCTTTCATGCGACAAGCCGCGCACCAGTGCTTGCAGCATATCGGTATCATGCGGATGCAATGGCCGGATGATGTAATTGCTGCCGTCCCGCAAAGGCCATTCTGTTTCGGGATCGGATGGATAGGGCAGGATTGCCAGATGCTGATAATTGCCGGATTCGGCTGGTGCATGATCAATGACGATACGCGCGTCTACTGCCAGCGCACCGTCTGCATCGACGATAACGGGATTGATATCCATTTCACGCAACTGCGCAATGCGCACGGCCAAGTTGCAGATCGGTGGCGAGTGGCGCATCGTAAGGTTGCATGTAATCGAGCAGTTCCTTGATCAATAACAGATCATGGATTGCGCTGATACGTTCCGGACATTCAGGATGTTGCGCCCCCGTCTCATGCTTGAGGCAATCACTGTGGGTAATGTAGGCGGGCAGCATGCTGGTTCTCGATGAATGTAGATTCCATCATCCGAGAATTCACAGCAACTGTGGTTGATCTGGATCAATTCAGAGAGAACGATCCTGGTTTGCAGAAGCCTTTCGCATTATTTATCGTGTTGAAGAGACTGTACTCAAAGAAGTGATATAGAACTCTTCAAGCTTCTTTCTGGCCCAAGGCGTTTTGCGCAAGAACGTCAGACTGGATTTTATGCTGGGATCATTCTTGAAGCATTTGATATCAATGTTCTTGGCCAATGCTTCCCATCCGTAATCCGTCACCAGTTTGGTCAATAGTTGTTCCAGGCTGATGCCATGAAGAGGGTTGTTAGGTTGTGCTGTCATGCGAATGGTGAAGGGTTTGGAACGATTGGGACGAAATGGATTCTACGCTATGGATTATTTACCGTTCATGCAGTGCGGCCGATTCGTTTAGGATTTTTATTTTGCATTGTTTGCGGATTGCTCGGATGCCTGTTGCAATTCATCCGCCGGTGCCGCTTCAATGTAGTGCCGAATCTGTTCTATTGCAATCGGATCGGCGTTGAAGAATTTGATACCGACTCTGAACGCCGAACCCATTGGGCTTCGGTTGACAATTTTGGCTGACAGCGGGATGGGCTTAACTTCGTTCGGTAAAGTGATGTTGACCAGTCGCGTGGTATCAACAATGACGCGTTCGGATGTGCTGAACGCTGCACCGCCTACCGAAATGTCGAGCAAGGTTACTGGCTTCCAATCGTTACCGCTTGGATTGGCGATGAGTGCGCTCGCGACGATTTCTTTGCGAACGTGCTGGCGTTGGTCTTTCATGCTGCTCCCCTTTTTTTCTAAATATATAAAGGAAGACGAGACAATTCAATTAATGCCAAGACAGGCAAGTCACTGCAAGCCCATTTATCCAATAGGAGCATGGGTGCTCGATATCATTGTTATACGGCAAGAATAGCAGAAAATTATGGTTTGAACATAATCTTCTTAATGCAAAATGATGCGGTGCGGAAGAGACTAATTCTTCCTCATGCGTGTAATTCATTCAGCCATGCCAATGCACCCAACCCGGCAGCATGGCCACTAGCAAAACACGCGGTCAACAGATAGCCGCCGGTAGGTGCTTCCCAATCCAGCATTTCACCGGCACAGAACACACCGGGTAGCGAGCGAATCATTAACTGCTCATCCAATGCTTCAAAAGTCACGCCGCCTGCACTGCTGATTGCTTCATCAATCGGACGAGGAGCGACCAGTCGTAACGGTAGCGATTTGATCGCAGCGCCGAGCAGTGCAGGGTTGCTGTAGTCATCCACCGAGACCAGCTCACGCAGCAATCCGGCTTTGACGCCTTTTATTCCCAATCGGCTTTGCAGATGACTCGCCATCGAACGTGATCCGCGCGGTCGAGCAATCTCATTGATAACGCGATCCAGTTCCATGCCAGGCAGCAGATCGATATGCAGAATCGCATTGCCCGCGCGCTCTATTTGGTCGCGCAAGGATGCGGATAACGCATAGATTGCGCTGCCTTCCACGCCACCGGCTGTCACGATAAAGTCGCCTTGCTTACGCAATGTATCGCCCTTCGCAACGGTGTGATGGAGGACAACCGATTTCACCGGATGGCCGGCAAAGCGGGTAGAAAAATGTTCGCTCCAACCGACATCGAAACCGCAATTGGCTGGACGCAAAGCCGCCACAGCAACACCGCGCTGTACCAGCAATGGAACCCACGCACCATCTGAACCGAGTCGCGCCCAGCTGCCGCCGCCCAATGCCAATATCACAGCATCCGCATTGATGAGTTGTTCACTTGCCGGTGATTCAAATCGTAACGAACCATGTTCATCCCAGCCACGCCAGCGATGTCGCATATGAAAACGCACACCGGCTTCACGCAAGCGATGCAGCCACGCGCGCAACAGCGGTGCGGCTTTCATGTCGGTCGGGAAGACGCGGCCGGATGTGCCGACAAAGGTATCGATGCCGAGTCCGTGCACCCAGTCGCACAGCGTTTGCGGATCGAATGCGTCGAGTAGCGGTGCGATGTGCGCACGGCGCGCACCATAGCGTGACAGGAACGGGTCAAGCGGTTCGCTATGCGTGATGTTCATGCCGCCTTTACCGGCCAGCAGAAATTTTCGTCCAACGGAAGGCATCGCATCATACAGATCGACTTGCACGCCGCCTTGGCTCAAGACTTCAGCCGCCATCAATCCGGCGGGGCCGCCGCCGATGATGGCGACTGATTTGGTGCGTGCGATATTCAAGGCTGTCATTCAAAGAGACTGTAATTCGGCAGGCAAGTGTACTGCATATAGCGGGGAAAATGCGCACTATCCATCAAGGCATTGACCACGTGATGTCGTTGGCGTATCGTCCGATTTCTCATCATTCACTTCCGGCGGCATATCATGGATCAGCAATTCAAGGACGGCTTGAAAATACGCAAACAGGTAATGGGCGAAGAATTCGTCGAGAAGGCATTTGCCAAAGCCGACGCATTCACGCAACCGCTGCAAGAGTATATTACGCGCAACGCGTGGGGTACGGTATGGTGCCGTGACGGGCTTGATTTGAAGACACGCAGCCTGATCACCTTGTCGATGCTGACCGCATTGGGCCGCACGCATGAGATCAAAGGCCATGTACGCGGCGCCATCAATAACGGTGCAACAATGGAAGAGATTCGTGAAGTACTATTGCATGCAACTGTTTATTGCGGTGTGCCGCTGGCAGTGGATGCATTCCGCGCTGCGCAGGAAGTGCTGGCCGACATCGGCGCTTAATCTTATCGAGCGCAAGTGACAAAATTATTTTTCGATCCGCTTATCTTGAAATGTTCATCTGATCAGATTGAAGTGCTGGCGTGGATTGAATTCCGAGACGGTGGCGAGCTGTTGGTATAACTGCTGTTCGCGTGTGCTGATTTTCTTTGGTGCGACAACACGGATGATGGCAAACAAATCGCCTGTGCTGCCGCTCGATGAAGGCAGGCCGCGTTTCGGAAGCCGCAATTTTTGCCCAGCTGTTGTGCCTGATTTGATATTCAATTCAACTGTCCCGGCCAATGTGGGAATTTTGACCTCGCTTCCAAGCACTGCCTCCCACGGAGCCAATGGCAAATCCATATACAGATCGCTGCCGCTGATTCGATACAAGGGATGCCGGGTAATATCCAGCACGATGTAAAGGTTACCCGGTTTGCCGCCATTTCTTCCTGCGCCGCCTTTTCCGTTCAAGCGCAGGCGCTGCCCAGCAATCGCACCTTTAGGAATCTTCACGCGAAAAGTACGTGTGCCTTGATACGGTGTGCCGTCCTTGTCGATTTCGGGAATGTTCACATTGATGTCGACCTCTTCACCATGAAAAATTTGCTCGATCGTGACAGACGCCGTGATCTCATAATCCAGACCATGGACCGGTTCTTTATCGGCGCGTTGTTTGTTACCTTTTCGGTTACGTACAAACCCGGAAAAAATATCTGAAAAACCGACATCGCTAAAGAACGATTGATTTTTATAAACATGCTGCTGCGAAGTGGGCGGCACCGCATTTGCTTCCTGCCGGTTCGGTGCTTCTTGCTGCTCCTGTTCTTCCTCCGGCATTTTGTCCAAATTATCGTATTCCATACGCCTGTATGGATCTTTCAGCGTCGCGTAGGCTTCTGCGATTTCCTTGAATTTCTCCTCACCTTTTGCATCCTTGGTGATATCCGGATGATATTTGCGTGCGAGTTTGCGATATGCCAGCTTGATATCGATCGAAGTTGCGCTTCGTTCGATACCCAATATTTGGTAATAATCCTTGATCTTCATTCGCGCCTTGCAAGAGATGGAGAGCGTCTAAAAAATGCCTCTGGCGTTGTTGCAATTCTTTGCTGTACAAACCGTACTGTTGCGCAGTTGTCTTTGAAAGGTACTTACAGGCTTGTATGCATGCACAGTTTCGCCGGCATACTGCATGCCGTCTGAATTCCTTGTTTCACCCTAACCAGAGGCATTTTGTTAGGCGCTCTTAAAAAGGAAATCAAAAATGGATTGCGCACCGATCTCCCTGCGTGAAAAATCCCTGTTTTCGCAGTGACAATAAAAATGAATGAATCAGAATTCCTTGAAGGAATAATCAGTTCGCATTGACTGCACATTTACTGAAAATCGATAAAACATCGTCTACTTTCAAGTGCAATTTGAACACTGTTCTCAGCTACAACAGATGAGAGAAATCAAACACGATTGGAGTAGCGCGGAAAAATTAACGCAAGACTGACATACTGAAAATGATGCAAGGAGAAAGCGTGTTGCATGCTGATGAATGTACCGTATTGACGACTGTATTTTTTGCCTATCGATATTGTTGATGCCCATTTTTTAATTTATTCGAATGGAGATGATGATGCAAAGACGAGAGTTTATTTTGAAGACGGCAAGCTTGGCAGCGACGGGATTGGTTCTTGGCGGCTGCGCAGCCACAGCAACAACGACTGCAACTTCAACGCAAAATGCTAACGCAAATCCTGAAAGGCGACGCAACGAAATCAATGCAGGGATTGATGCAGTTCTGCCGCGCCTGTATTCAACCGTGCGTGGCTCGCGTGAGCTGGTAGCAAAAGCAAATGGCGTGTTGGTATTTCCTTCTGTGATTGCGGCGGGTTTGGGAATTGGCGGCCAGTATGGAGAAGGGGCGCTACGCATTCATAACGAGAGTGTTGCCTATTACAATTTGGCATCCGTTTCGATCGGGTTGCAAATAGGTGCGCAATCGAAAGCAGTGATTGTTTTGTTCATGACGCCAGAATCACTGGAAAAATTCAGAAAGAGCGAAGGGTGGTCAGTTGGTGCTGATGCATCCGTTGCGGTTTTGAAAGTCGGCGCAAACGGTGAGGTCGATGTCAACGCTACACAAGGACCGATAGTCGCATTTGTATTGACCAATAGCGGACTGATGGCGAATTTGACCTTGGAAGGAACCAAGATTACGCGTATCAAGATGTGACACGCCTTCCTCATTCTCGGTGGTATTTTTAATTTTTCCACCGAGAATAATGATATTGAATTTTTCAGAGAACTCTTTTCCAAAAGATCAGTGCAGCGGCAGCATGATCGGATCACGCAATTTGATAATCTGCCGCACATCGTCCTCGTCGATGACTTCGATACTCTTCAATTGGCTGGCATCTATGTCTGCATATAATTCACGCGGCTTGTGAATCATATGATCGAGACCCTCAAGAACAATTTCAATCATATCGCTTTTAGGTTCATATACGATACCTAGAAACGGTGCCCATTTTTCTTCCAGCTGTTGACCGATCGCCAAAGAATCGACTTCAATTTCAGCATTCTTGCCAACAAGGACTTTTGACATTTGATTAAAGTAATCACGCCATGCCGGCTTTTCGATTTTTGATATGGTCATATCAACTCTCCTTAAAAATCAGTTTCATCTATGGTCTGTATCAGGCATATCCGGATGTGATGCGCCGATCGGGTGTCATGCGCCGTTCGACAACGTTTTTGCTACTGCGTGGCCAGTTGCGGACGCGGTATGAAAGCGCAATCAATAACACGCCGGTAACAAAAGCGTAAAGACTGATCAACCACAGCATCGCCAAGCCGCCCGCTTCCGGGAAGAGAAATACGAGAACGCCGAATGCTACCGATGCAATGCCATTGAAAAGCATCAGCTTTTCATCATGCACGATTTTGCGCAGCTGTATTGCGGCGGCAATATCCAATATGCCAATAATCAACGCATTGGCAGCGATGACTAACACAAGAATCAGAACGGTTAAAGTAGGATGGGCGATGGCGATAATGCCCGCGCCGATACTGACCAAGCCAATTAAAAACGGCATCCACCAGTCGGGATTATTTCTCTTGCTCTGTATTGCGCCAATGACAGAGGCAGCACCGCCTAATAATGCATAGAACGTAAATAAGAATACCAAGGTCAGCACAGTCAGACCGGGCCACATAATGGTCAAAATCCCGAACGCAATTGCGATCAATCCACGTAACGCCAACACCCACCAGTATTCTGAAAATAATTTATTCATTAAGACGGTCTCCTGAAATATGATTAATCCCTGTTTTCTTCATAAAAAATTGTGTGCACGAAAATGATTGAATCAAGCTGGCATGAATAGGTAAGAGCAAGCATGGATTTGAATGATTAAAGTGTAACAATTGGTCGCAGGATTACAAGATGCTGACTGATGTTTGATGAATTTTCGAGGTCTGACAAGACAATCCGCAAATGATTTGATTTTTGTAACCATACAAGCGTGCCGATGTGCTTGCTGCAGGTTTTATAACGGTGGCTGCGTCTTTATTTTCTTGATGGGACACGGGTTTTCTATAATCCGTGACATTAGTCAATTTGGGATTGATGCGCCATGAAATAATGGCGATCATCATTTGAAAAGTGATGTTTCATCCTTTCAAAATTTTTTGGAGAAATTTATATTTTCATTGCATGAAGTTATGTTGCTATGGAAAGAGCTTTTCCTTCTTTCTTTTATATGGTGTATCGCAATAACAAAGGAACAACATGAAGAAAATGATCGCCGCCGTATTGATGAGCGCCTTGTCTTTAAGTGCATCCACCGTATTTGCTCAAGCTACCGCAGGACAAATTCCTCTAGGTGTTACGCAGGTAGAAATGAATGCTGTTATTTCAGGATGGAGCGCCAAGAAAAATCTGATTGGGAAAACGATTGTTAATGATCAGAATCAAAAAGTCGGGAAAATTGATGACATCATTATTGCGCCTGATAACGCCGCGTCATATGCAGTTGTAGGAGCCGGTGGATTTCTCGGTGTCGGAAAACATGATGTGGTGATTCCGTTTAACCAATTCAAAGTGCAGGGGAAGGATTTTTTATTGTCTGGCGCGACCAAAGAGAAGCTTAAAGCTCTTCCCAAATTTGAATATGCAAACAAGTAAGAATATTCACAATGGACCGCCGATAATCCGTTCCCTCACGTGCTCTTCATCAAACACAGTGCGGGAGGGCTTCAGTAAATCACTTCTGCTGACAATTCCGATTAACAAACAAGAATCCGCATCAGCGATCACTGGAAGGCGTTCAAGATGAAACGCTGCCATACGTCGCCCGACAGTTTGGCAAGTCTCTGTCGGCAATGCAAAGTGAAGTTTGCCATGCTGAAATAACATTCCAATTGCAAGTGACTCGTCATGATCTTTCATCCCTTGCAGTAGCAGAGCCCGATCAAGCATGCCGATGACTTTGCCTTCTTGCGATACGACAGGATAGGCACGATATTGTTGCATCAACCCAAAATAAACCGACGAAACCTTGTGGCATGGGAGGTTGGCATCGATCGTATTGACATTGCGGGTCATGACTTCATTAACGAAAATCCGTTCCTGCGGATCGACGCTATATTCACGATAAATATGCAAGCCGCGACGGGCGATTTTTTCCGTCATGATTGAGCGGCGCATCGCCAATACCGTGAAACCGTACGATATACCTGTGGCAAGGAGTAAGGGAAGAAGAGCATTGAAATCGCCCGTCAAGCCAAGCGCAAAGATCGCTGCTGTTAGCGGCGCACCCAGCACGCCGGCCAATACGGCTGCCATGCATACCAAT
Source organism: Burkholderiaceae bacterium (assembly GCA_036560485.1). Classification (GTDB taxonomy): domain Bacteria; phylum Pseudomonadota; class Gammaproteobacteria; order Burkholderiales; family Burkholderiaceae_D; genus DATBRC01. The sequence goes on along the minus strand of DATBRC010000020.1, from coordinate 204,095 downwards.
GGCCACAGTAGAGGATCGCTTCCCGGAAAAATAACGGCCACCACAGTACCTAGCCCTGCACCCAGCATCAATAGCGGAGCCAGCACGCCGCCGGATGTTCCCGATGCCAACGCGATTATCCATATGATGGCTTTCACTGCAAGCAGCGATAATGCGACAGACGCCAGCATGTGATGATTGAGAAGATCGGCAATCACATCGTAACCGACACCCAATGCCCGCGGCTGCAGATAGCCGCCAATGCCAACCGCCAAAGCACCAATCGCAGGCCACCACATCCAGTGAACGTGCAGTTTGGCAAACCCGTCTTCCACTTTGTATAGCGCCATCGACATGCCTGCCGATAGCATGCCGCTGAGTAAACCTGCGACGATGCAAACTGCTAATGCGGCCAATCCAACCGGCTCGGTATGAAGCGGGAATAACGGCCCGGTACCTATCAACCATGGTCGAGTGAACGCGGCGACCGCACATGCCAAAATCACGGGCAACAGACTGCGTGGACGCCATTCAAACAGCAGCAATTCCACGGCAAGCAAAACTGCCGCAACAGGCGTTCCAAACACGGCTGTCATACCGGCTGTTGCACCTGCCACCAGCAATGTCTTGCGTTCGGCTGCGGTCACAGAAAAAAGTTGTGCGATCAGCGATCCGATTGCACCACCTGTCATGATGATGGGGCCTTCTGCACCGAAAGGTCCCCCGCTGCCAATCACGATGCCCGACGCCACTGGTTTGAGCAGCGCAATTTTGGGTGACATGGCGCTCTTGCCGAATAAAATTGTCTCGATTGCCTCAGGTATGCCATGCCCGCGAATTTTTTCCGATCCAAAACGTGCCATCAGACCGACAATCAGGCCGCCGATCACCGGTACGGCGATGACCCATGCGCCCAGGCTATGCTCAGAGGGGGAGTGGTTTGCAAACGAAAACGTTTGAAAGAAGAAAAGATTGGTGAAGAAATAAATCAGGCGCAGCAAAACATACGCTGCCAAAGTGCTGATGACGCCAATCACTATTGCAATAGCTGATAAATATAACAAGCGCTGGTCGGCACCGAAATCTCGTTGATGGTGTTGCATAGTATATAAAAAATAAGTGGGAGAGGGCAGCTAACTAATCGCGATCATTGAAAGCAGAAATGTTGGCGACTTTAAATACATTGGTGAGCGATTTCAGTTCAGTATGATGCCGCTTGGCCAGGTGTTGCAAGCGTTGTTCACCAAGTGGAGTAAGACTGACATTAACTTGACGACGATCGGTCTCACAAGGGGAGCGTGTGACCAACCCTGCTTGCTCACATCGTGTGACCAGGGCAACTACACCATGATGATGCGCTTGCAAACGTTCTGCAAGCTCGCCTACCGTTGCCGATTGCCGTCCCGGGAACCCTTTTATATGCAGCATCAATTGATACTGAAGCGGCGTCAGCCCTTCTTCTTCTGCAGCCTGCTCGCTAAAGCGCAGAAAGCGGCGCAATTGATAGCGGAACTCGGATAGCGCTTCAAAATCACTTTTGGCGAGACGGCCGGCGGATTTCATTGTTTTTAAATCGGCAAGAAAATAATGCCGCGAAATTTCAAAGTGGCAAAATATATCATATTATGATGTAATTGCGCATTTTTAACTTTTGTTTGTGATCGAATAATGCGCAATAGAAGTATTGAATGGCTTGCCAGATTTTTACCGCAACCCAATACGGCGGGCGGCTTCGAGCAAATGCGCGCATGTACAGGTGCCTTGTTCGGATTGCTTTTGACAGGTGCGCTTAGTTACAGTTTATTGGGACGTGCCAGCGCAACGGCCTATTTGATTGCGCCAATGGGCGCATCCGCTGTCTTGCTATTCTGTGTTCCGGCTAGTCCATTGGCGCAACCGTGGTCCATTATCGGCGGCAATCTTGTGTCGGCTTTGATCGGTGTGACATTTGCGAAGCTGTTTGTTGATGCGCCGCTGCTGGCGGCCGCATTGGCAGGATGCTTTGCGATCGCAGCGATGTTCATGCTGCGTTGTCTGCATCCCCCAAGTGGTGCGGTAGCGCTGACGGCGGTATTGGGTGGCCCAATCGTACGTGAAGCCGGCTACGACTTCGTGGCAATGCCGGTCGCATTGAATTCGGTCTTGTTGGTATTAACCGCATTGTTTTTCAATAATGCCACCGGGCGGCGCTATCCGCATTTGCAGCATTCTGCACTTCAAAATGTGCATGATACGAAAGACGTCGCGCCGACTGCGCGTCTTGGTTTTACATCGGAAGATCTGGACGCAGTGTTGAGGCATTATGGTCAGGTGCTGGATGTCAGCCGCGACGATCTCGAAGAAATTTTTATCGAGACGGAAATGCATGCATATCGCCGGCGCTTTGGTGTCATTACGTGCGCCGATATCATGTCAAAGGATGTCATTACGCTGGAGTATTCCACCGAACTTGAAGTGGCGTGGAAATTGATGCGCCAGCATCAAATTCATGCATTGCCGGTTTTGAATCGTGCCCGTCGCGTTATCGGCATCGTTTCTCAAAGTGATTTTTTAAGACACCGTGAGTTGGACGATTACAGGACCATGGCAGAGAAATTCCGCCATTTCATCAGCCGAACCCGTCATACGCATTCGAATAAACCGGAAGCGGTAGGGCAGATCATGACCCAGCACGTGAAGACGGCAAGGGACACGACGCCGATTATCGAATTGGTGCCGCTGATGGCCAATTCAGGATTGCATCATATCCCGGTCGTCAATGAAGAAAACAGGTTTGTCGGGATTGTGACGCAATCCGATTTGGTCGCGGCCTTATACGAAAGCCGTCTGGCCGAAAACGATACGGTGATCAAGCAGGTCGTATGACACGTGCGAATGCAGAATGATTATGAATCGACTCAAAATTTTCTGCTTCAACAACGTACGCACCGACACGTGAATCCTGATTAAGCGCAACTGCAACGTCGCGCACCAGATCCTCAACAAACTTCGGATTGTCATAGGCCTGTTCTGTCACGTATTTTTCATCCGAGCGTTTCAGCAAGCCATACACTTCGCATGATGCACTGCGTTCGGCTATTCCGACTAATTCTTCGATTGCCATTTCGTCTTTAACGGTTGCTTCGATACTGATATGCGAGCGCTGATTGTGCGCACCGTATTCTGATATCTCTTTCGAGCAAGGGCATAGGCTGGTAGCCGGTACGATGACTTGCATCTGGAATACCGACTTGCCATCTGCCGAAACGCAAGCACGCCAACTGACTTCAAGATCGAGCAAACTTTTTACGCCGGAGACCGGTGCAGTTTTCCTGACAAAATAGGGAAAGCGCATTTCGATGGTGCCGCTTTGCGCTTCTAATCTTGCCAGCATATCGAACGCCATCGCGATAAAGCCTTCCTGCGTGTATGCGTCCGTATGCGCTTCCAGCATTTCGATAAAGCGCGACATATGCGTGCCCTTGACCACAGGCGGCAAGCTCACCGTCATCGAAAAAGTCGCAACGGTCGGCGTCACTGTATCGCCTGAACGAATGGTCAGCGGATAACGCACACCTTTGACGCCTACACCGTCAATGCGTATATTGCGGATGTCCGGCTGTGATTGGATATCGGCCAGCATCAGCCTTCTATCAGGTGCATTCATATTATTTTCCTTTTGTATTGCAAGTACAGACATTCACCATTACTTCTGCGTTTTCAAATAGGCGATCAAATCCTTGCGATCTTGCGCATCCGGCACGGAGATTCCCATTTTTTGGCCGGGAATAAATGCTTCAGGATTCTTCAACCATTGATTCAATGTTTTTTCATTCCAAATTACTTTGGATTTCTTCAGTGCCGGGCTGTAGTCGTAGCCGGGCGCACTTCCTGCTTTTCTTCCATATACGCCACGATGTGCAGGGCCTGTCCTGTTTTCATCGATCGAATGGCATCCAATACAGCGCGAGGAATAGAGCGTTTCCCCTCTCTTTGCATCGCCGGCTGCTGCATATGCAGATGATGCCAGTGAAATATTGACCAAGATCATTGCGGTGAACAGAGTAAACAAGGTTTTCATAAAGCACCTGGAAATGATTGCAGGTTGAAGATCCATTCTTCAACCTGCTCTTGATGATGATGAATTAAGCGCCGAAAGCCATTGCTTTTGGTAATGGCAGTCCAAGCGCATTATTGAGCACAGCCCAATGTGCAACTTCATCTGCTGCCAAGCGCGCGGCTACCTGGGCAAACGCGTGATCCTTGAACGAAGGGATAACACCAAGGTAGGCATTGGTTGCGCCCAATTCAAGACCCAATGCGAGCTTCAATACATCTTCTTGACTTTTTAATGTGCCTGCATTGAGTGCTTTCGCATAGGCATCCAGTGTTTTTTCTTCAACCGGTTTGCCGCCCAATTTGCGGATGGCGCCGATCAGCAAATCACGATGCACTTTGTGATCGTTCTGAAATTTCAATGCGATATCAAGAACAGGTTTTTGCAACAAACCGCTCTTGGCGCCTAATGTGTAAGCGTTGATGCCTTCATGCTCCAAACCAAGTGCCACATTCAAAATGCCTACGTCGCTGGCAACATCTGCCTTGCTGCTTGCAGCGTCCGCTTCTCTTCCACCCAGCAAAAGAACCGCGCCAGTCGACAAGGCTGCGACGGTTGTTCCACGCAAGAAGGAACGACGTGTATTGGGAATTTCAAATAGATTTGTTGGCATGTTTAGCTCCATAAGTAAGCCCTTTTTCAGGAAAGCATTCGCCTTCTGCAAGACAGGGTTCTGTTGACATTGCAGCTGGATGGCGCTGCCCCAGTTCTTTTTATTTGAACGTGCAATAAGAATAAATCATTATAAATACTTTGTACAGTTAAATGTGTTTAAAGTGTTTTTATCATGGAAATGATATAAAATGCCCTTAGTGTCAGAAGTTCACGGAGAAGATATGCTTGAGATATTGGGCGTGCGCCAAAAAGCGTTGTTAAAGTTATTACTCAAAAACAAGACAGGAATGACAGTGGATCAGCTGTCGGGACAGCTTGAGATCACGCGCAGTGCTGTGCGTCAGCATTTGGCGTCGTTGGAAAATGATGGATTGGTTGAAAAGGGAATAACCCGTGCGTCGGGCGGCAGACCGGAGCAGCTTTATGTATTGACGGACAAGGGCAGTGAATGCTTTCCGCGCCATTACTCCTGGTTTGCACAACTGCTGGTGGAATCTGTGCAGCAGGAAACTGGTGCAGAGGGATTGGGTGAGCGCCTCACTACAATGGGCGAAAAAGTCGCCCAACAACTGCGTGCACAATATCCTGATCTCAAAACCCGTGAAGAGAAAGTACAAAAGCTGTCTGAAATAATGGAGCAGCTTGGTTATAGCACGATGCATGAAGTCAACAAGGCCGCCACGATTGAGGCAGATAACTGTGTATTTCATACTCTCGCATTGCAGAATCCGGCGATCTGCCAATTTGATTTGGCGTTGCTTTCAACCTTTACCGATAGCAAAGTAGATCATCAGGAGTGCATGGCAAAAAACGGTAATGTTTGCCGTTTCAAGTTTGCACCCAATACAAAAGATCACTGACGTTTAATTGCAATGCCGCAAAATAAAAAAGCGACCATGCGGTCGCTTTTTTATTTGTTATGCAGAAAATCTCATTTCACATCCAGCAATTCTACGTCAAAAATTAATGGCGCATCAGGCGGAATCAGACCACCGCCGGCACCGCGTTTACCATAAGCCATATCAGCAGGAATAATCAATGTGCGCTTGCCGCCAACTTTCATGCCGACCACACCTTGATCCCAGCCTTTGATCACCATGCCGGCACCTAATGGAAATGTAAATGGACCGCGGCCGATAGAACTATCGAACTTGGCGCCATGTTGTTCCGGCGCGGCAGCGTTGTATAACCATCCGGTGTAATTGACAGACACTTCCTTGCCTGCAACTGCTTCTTTACCGGTTCCGACTTTAACGTCTTTTTTGATCAGGGTGGTGGGGTTGGTTACTGCAGTAGAAGTCGGAGCCGAGGCAACAGCATTATCTGCTGCGTGAATCAAGGGAGAGGCGATTGCAAATATCAACGTGCATATAAAGGAACGATACGTCATGGTTTTAACTTTCGTTGTTGAGTAAGGAAGAATCTTTTCAAACATGAAAGCAACATGTTATTGCAAATCTCCAATTGGTGCTAATCCAGTGTCACATCGTATTGATAAAACGCATTGTTACGAACAAAGCCGAACGATTCATACAATTGTTGAGCAGGATTGTCATGCGCTGTTGATAGCGACAAACGTTTGGCGCGGGTGGCGATTGCATGTATTTTTGCAGCGTCAAGTAATGCAAACCCGACGCGTTGACGCCGCAATTCAGGCAACACAAACAAGTCATTCAATATCCAGGTACGGCGTGCGCTTACTGAGGAAAACGATGGATATAACTGTGTAAAGCCAACAGGTTTTTTATTTGCGTCTTCGGCGACAAAGATTACCGATTCATTGCGCGATAAGCGTTTTTCAATGAAAGCCAATGCCAGTGGTAAATCTGATGTCTGTTTATAGAACTGTCGATAGAGATCGAATAGCGGTGCGATCAATACAGCGTCCGATAATTCAGCTCGGCGAACAGTGAAACTCATGCAGACACCTGAATGCTCGCAGGACCGGCTACCATTTCACCAATCACCGCTGCATGTGCAAATCCTTCTCTGCGGAATAATGCGAGAACATCCTCTACTGCATCTGGACTGCATGACACCAGCAAGCCACCGGAAGTTTGCGGATCGGTCAACAGCATTTGCTGAACCGGCGTGATCGTGTTGGCCAATTGCACATCATGACCATATGCACTCCAATTACGGCCGGATGCTCCAGTGACGCAACCATTTTCTGCAAGTTGTTGCACGTGCGGCAGCAAGGGAATATTTTTCATATTCAACCTGGCAGTCAATCCGGCACCGCGCGACAGTTCTAATAAGTGTCCTAATAGTCCAAATCCTGTCACATCCGTCAATGCATGGACATCAGGTAAATTTCCCAATGCCTTGCCCGGCGTGTTGAGTTTGGTCGTGTTGGCAATCATGGCAGCGTAGCCATCGGCATCCAGCATATTTTTCTTGAGCGCTGCAGACAAGATACCGACGCCTAGCGGTTTGCCTAAAATTAATTTGTCGCCGGCTTTTGCACTGGCGTTACGCTTGACTTTGGATGGATGAATCAGGCCGAGCACGACCAAACCGTAAATCGGTTCAACCGAATCGATTGTATGCCCGCCTGCAATCGGAATGCCTGCTTCCGCGCAAATCGATTCGCCGCCTTGCAATATTTTTCCGATGACATCAATCGGTAATTTATTGATCGGCATGCCGACCAAGGCCAGCGCCATGATCGGCGTGCCACCCATTGCATACACATCCGATATCGCATTGGTCGCGGCAATACGGCCGAAATCGTAAGGATCATCGACGATCGGCATGAAAAAATCGGTCGTTGCAATCAGTGCTTGTTCATCATTCAATTTGTACACTGCAGCATCATCTGCGGTCTCGATCCCGACCATTAATTCTTTCGGTACAGGGAAGCGATTCGAGTTTTTTAAAATATCCGCCAGCACGCCCGGCGCAATTTTGCAACCGCAACCGCCGCCATGCGAAAACGAAGTCAGCTTGATGTTACTGTCAATCGGTGTGTTCATTGTCTTGATGGATTGATAAATGTTTGTTTGAATGCGCGCGCAAAATAGTGCATGCATTGTGTATGTTGTTGATTATCTCACTAACGCAGCTTGCATCGTCTTCTTTCGTGGACAGTTGGTAACAACTATGCGCTATCAAAGCTGACGAGCGCGCGTTTTATTGATAGGCTTGTTCTGCACTCTATATATGTACTCTATACGGCACAATTGGCAACTTATGTCTTCGATCAATTCTTCATTTAGGCATGCAACCAGACAAGGACTCGCCGAGGCCTTGCAAGACGCGCGCGACTATACGCTGACGCTATTCGATGGCTGCATGTCGTTTGCTGTGGATGTACCTGCCAATGTGCCGTTTCGGCCGTATTTAAATCCACCGCTGTGGGAGTTGGGGCATATTGCCTGGTTCGCCGAGTGGTACGTGCTGCGCGAGGCGCGATCGAGTGCGCCGGTTGATGCTACGCGCACGTCCTTGTTGACCAAAGGCGATGACTGGTTTGATCTCAACACGGTGCCACATAAGGCGCGTTGGACGCTCGGGTTGCCGAGCACAGGGGCGATGAAAACCTATTGCCATGAAGTGCTCGATCGCGTGCTCGATAAATTGACGAATGTGGTTAATCAGGATGCCGCGCTTTATCCATATCGTCTGGCGCTGGCGTACGAGGACATGCGTGGAGAGGCGTTGGCCGCCTCGATGCAAACCTTGGGCGTAAAGCTGCCGCCACGACTTGCAGCGCGTCCGATACCAACCTGGGCGGAAGGCGAAATTCGTTTCCCCGGCGGGACACTGCAGCTGGGGTGCGATCCTGATGATCCGGGTTTTGTATTCGATAATGAAAAGTGGGCGCATCCTTGTTATGTGCCTGCCTTCGCAATGGATTCCACACTGGTGTCGAATGCGCAGTATGGCGAATTTGTTGCCGACGGCGGTTATCAAAATCCGCATTTCTGGACGCAGGCGGGGCGGCAATGGCTGATGCAACAAGAGCACTCGGCGCCGCGCGATTGGGAACGTGGCGAAAAGCATTGGAGCTGCCACCGCTTCGGTGAATTGACAACCTTGCCGGGCAACGAACCGGTGCGTCATGTTTGTCTGTATGAGGCACAGGCTTATTGTGCATGGGCCGAGCGGCGTCTGCCAACGGAAACGGAATGGGAATTCGCGGCGTTGTCAGGTCATCCCGCTTTGCGCTGGGGCGATTTGTGGGAATGGACTTGTTCGCCGTTTGAACCGTATCCGGGTTTTTCAGCTGGTCCGTATCGAGAGTATTCGCAACCACATTTCATGACGCATCAAGTATTGCGCGGTGCATCGTTTGCGACACGTAGCAGGATGGTGTCGGCCAAATTCAGGAATTTTTGTTTGCCGGAGCGGAATGATTTATTTGCGGGATTCCGGACTTGTGCGCTGTGAGTGTGCAAGCTACATCACTGCAGCGTCGTTCCAGCGGGGGTAAGCTGGAATCTGGCATCGTTGCTGCGATAGCATGAAATCGGATGGTGGATAACTCATAAAAAGTCACTGGTTTCCAGCTTACCCCCGCTGGAACGACAAACTTTTACGACAAACTTTTTACGCATGCTCCAATAAAAAAGGCCGCACTGGAAAACCAGCGCGGCCTTTTATTTAGTTGACTGCCTTGTTTGCTTAACGGTCGCCAAAAGCACGGCGTGCACCACTCTCGCCGGAGCGTGCATTGGCACCTTTGTAGCCACCACCGCCGTTACCGTCTTTACGCGGAGCAGAACCCGGTTTGCTGAATGTGCGTTGGCCTGGCTTGCTGGAATTGCCGCGATTGTCGCCTGGTTTCCAGCCGCCCGGTTTGTGGCCAGGACGTGAAGATGATGCTGTTTTCTTTGGCTCGAAACCTGCAATGACATCGACCGGAATCAATTGCTTGGTGAAGCGCTCGATACGTTTGACGTTGACGCCTTCTGCATGATTGACCAGGGACACAGCGATACCGTTACGGCCTGCACGGCCGGTACGGCCGATACGGTGAACATAATCTTCCGGGAACTTGGGCAAATCGTAGTTGAACACGTGGGTGATCGCAGGGACATCGATACCGCGAGCAGCAACGTCGGTTGCAACCAATACGCGTACTTGACCGCGACGCATGCCGTCCAATGTACGATTACGCGCGCCTTGATGCATGTCGCCATGCAATGCAGCTGCTGCGAAACCGGCGATATTCAAACGGTCAGCGATCGTATCAGCATCACGTTTGGTCGCAGTAAACACAACAGCTTGTTCCATCGTAACATCGCGCAACAAGTGATCGAGCAAACGATTCTTGTGCGACAAGTCATCAACGAAATGCACGCGTTGTTGAATGTTTTCATGCTTGGTCGAAGAACCGGCGATCTGGATGATCATTGGATTCTTGGTGATGCGTTTTGCCATGTTACCGACCACGCCATCCAGCGTCGCGGAGAACAACATGGTTTGACGGGATTCAGGCGTAGCGGCAACAATTTTTTCGATATCGTCGATAAAGCCCATGTCCAGCATGCGATCCGCTTCATCCAATACCAGGATTTGCAATTGCGAGAAATCGATCTTGCCGGATTCCATATGGTCGATCAAACGGCCAGGTGTTGCGACCAGGATTTCAGGATTCTTGGCCAGCAATTGCATTTGTTTTGGATAAGGCATGCCACCCAAAATCGATACTGCTCTCACGCGACGCATGAATGAACCGTATTTGTCTGTTGCGTTAGTAACTTGCAGCGCGAGTTCGCGGGTTGGTGTCAATACCAGCATCTTTGGTTGTGCAGGACGGAAACGAGGACGGTCGCCGCGTGAGCGGGCCGATTGCGCTTCCTGATTCGCTGTCTTGCCGGTTGGTGCTGGTTGATTGTCTGCAGCGGTAGCGAATTTATGCAATGCAGGCAGCATGAATGCCGCTGTCTTGCCGGAACCGGTTTGTGAAGAAACCAGCAGGTCACGGCCTTGCAATGCTGCAGGCACGGCTTGCTCTTGTACGCCAGTCGGTTTGGTATAGCCAGCTTCGGTTAGTGCTTTAAGGATGGACGTGTGTAATCCAAGTGCTTCAAAAGTCATTATCTTCTTTCGTAAAATCAGCGTGCGCACTCCCTCCGTATCTCGAAGAAAGTTGCGTCAACGCAAAAATGCAACGCCAACCAACGAAACAAGCTAAGAAAAACTCAGAGAGATTTCGGCACAAAAAGCTTTGCGCCGGGAGGGTGTTCAAAAATCAACACCAGAAGGCGGGAGGGCTTTATCGTTAATGCTAAGGTTTTGCGATGCTGCTAAATGTACGATGCTTGTTGCAACGCACAGGCGGCATTCTACAGGGGAATCAAATTATGTGCAGAACTTTTTATTGCGATGGCACAAAAAGTAACATTTGTAGTGTGGGAGTTTCTTGAGTAGGTGATTCCGTGCATACGTATTACGTTTCCACATGCATCGATATTGACATACTGTTCCATATGTATAAATTCTACTGAGAAATCAGTATCAATGGTCTGAATCCCCGTTTGAAAGATTTTTTCGTAGAGCGTTTTTTCTGCCGCATGGATTACGCGACAACAATCCCGATGGTCTGCCAAGTATTGAGAAAGGGAGGGATTTGCTCCATCCCCATCCGTATTTCTAGTGTTGAATTTATGTCTCAATGCTATTTCTATAAGCTCCTGATCGGACAGATTGCGAGCTTCAGTCATGCAATAACCCACTCGAGCATTAAAGAAAATCTGATATAAAACGACCGCTACAGTCATAGCAATAATGCTGTAAATAACTGTTGTGATTCCAAGGTCTATTGCACGGGCTAAACGAGCTAGTATTGATATTTTTTTCATTTAAAACTCCCGCACAAGACGAACTATCTTTTAATTCACTCAGAATAATGTGAACGCCAAAATAAAAAGCGGGACAGATTGATCTGTCCCGCTTTGCTTAAAATCTATTTTATTTACTCAGCATCGACACCCATCACATTCGAGAAGCCACCATCGACATAAGTGATTTCGCCGGTGATGCCACTTGCCAGATCCGACAGCATGAATGCTGCAGCATTGCCGACATCTTCGATCGTGATATTGCGGCGCAACGGTGCATGTCGTGCGACGAAGCCGAGCAGTTTGCTGAAATCCTTGATGCCGCTGGCTGCCAATGTCTTGATCGGACCGGCAGAAATGCCATTGACGCGCACGCCACGCTTGCCGAGTGATTCAGCCAGATAACGCACACTTGCTTCGAGTGATGCCTTGGCCAATCCCATCGTGTTGTAGTTGGGCGCGACGCGGATCGAACCCATGTAAGTCAATGTCAGCAACGCCGAATTTTCGCGCAGCATCGGCAATGCAGCTTTGGCCAATGCAGGGAAGCTGTAAGAGGAAATATCATGCGCAACCTTGAAGCCTTCACGCGAAAATCCATCCAGGAAATCACCGGCGATTGCTTCACGCGGTGCAAAACCGATCGAATGCACCAGACCATCCAGGTGATCCCATGATTTGCCGAGGTCGGCAAACAGCGCATTGATCTGCTCATCGCTGCTGACGTCGCAATCGAAAATCAATTCGCTACCGAATTCCTTGGCAAAATCGGTGGTGCGTTCCTTGAAGCGATCGCCGACGTAGGTGAAGGCGAGCTCTGCGCCTTCCCGCTTGCATGCTTGTGCAATGCCGTAAGCGATAGAACGGTTGGACAACAAGCCGGTGATCAGGATTTTTTTGCCTTGCAAGAATGCCATGAGTGACTCCAAGTGTGCTTCACGCGATGCAATACATGTTTCCGGGTTGAAATGCCGTATACGCGTATGAATCGTGGAGCAAAGTTATTCTGGTAAATTTGGTTGCTTTGTTTAGTACTGAGCGACGAACTGAGCGAGATTGTAGGGTGTATGGGCTTCCAGGGCAACTTTTCCTCAGTTTCAATGTCTGGAGCATGGTGGCTGATCGTCAATATCAAATCTCCCCTCACCATGGACCGTTTCGGTAAAATAGCCCGACGTAAAGAGGCATTTCACCTAAGATAGGCTCCAAGTAGTTATGCAATGGCATATCGCCAGGCAAGAAAGGTTTAAACAACAGGCAAATGCGTAAATTATTATTCTCATTGTTTTCCATCGGACTTCTGTGCTCAAGCGCCAATACCTTTGCCGCATACGCTTTTTCCTTATACGACACGCCAAAGTACCCGCCAGACTTCACTCATTTCGATTATGTCAATCCGGATGCGCCCAAAAGAGGCGCGCTTTATCTTGCCAATCCGGATCGCCGTACCAGCTTCGATAAATTCAATCCGTTTTCACTGAAGGGCGTTGCGCCAGCCGGCGTCGCCGATCTGATGTTTGAAAGTTTGACTGCCGGTTCAGCCGACGAGATCGGTGTCATGTACGGCTTGCTGGCAGACGATATGGAATTGGCGCCGGACCGGATGGCGATGACATTCCATTTGAATCCGAAAGCGCGCTTCAACAATAGCGATCCGGTTACCGCTGCCGATGTGAAGTATTCATTCGACACACTGGTTGCAAAAGGTGCACCGCAATTCCAATCTCTGTATGCCGATGTCAAACGTTGCGTCGTCGTCAATGGCAGCACGGTGCGTTTCGAATTCAAGAATGCCAACCCGCAGATGCCGTTGATTGTCGGCGGCGTGCCTGTGTTTTCCAGAAAATGGGCAGCGAATACACCTTTCGACAAGATCGAGTTGCAGGAGCCGATCGCAACAGGCCCGTACCTGATCGAGCACTATAGTGTCGGCCGCAACATCACGTTCAAACGCAATCCTGCGTACTGGGGAACCAACGTGCCGTCGCAGCGCGGCACGTATAACTTTGATCGCATTGTTTATCGCATGTACAGTGACCCGGTCGCCAGCCTGGAAGCCTTCAAAGCGGGCGAATTCGATGTGGTGGTCGAATACAGTTCCAAGAATTGGGCGCGCAACTACAACGGCCGCCAATTCACCAATGGCACGATCATCAAGCGCGAATTGAAACACTCCAACGGCTCCGGCATGCAAGGCTTCATCATGAATCTGCGCCATCCGCTGTTCCAGGATATCCGCGTGCGCAAGGCATTGGATCTTGCCATGGATTTTGAATGGATGAACCGCCAGCTGTTTTTCAATCAATACAAGCGCATCTACTCGTACTTCAATAACAGCGAATTGGCAGCGACCGGCATGCCTTCCGCCGATGAATTGGCGCTGCTGGAACCGATGCGCAAGTTGCTTGATCCGACAGTGTTCGGCCCGGCGCCGGTGCAACCGAATACAAATCCGCCCGGATCGCTCCGAGCTAATTTGTTAAAAGCTAGAGCCTTGTTGCACGAAGCAGGGTGGGACTATCGGGACGGCGCATTGCGCAACGCGAAAGGCGAGCCGTTTGCGTTTGAAATTCTGGATGACAATCCTGCATTTTCAAAAATCATCGGTGCATATATCCGTAACCTGAACAAGCTAGGCATTCAAGCAAACCAACGCGTTGTCGACAATGCGCTGGTGCAAAAGCGCATGGAGGAATTCGATTTCGATGTGACGACGCAGCGCTTTCCAGATTTCACGATTCCCGGTAATGAGTTGTTCGATATTTTCGGATCGAAAGCAGCCGATCAAAAAGGGTCAAGTAATGTCTGGGGCCTCAAGGACCGGGCTGTCGACAAATTGGTGGACGCAGTCGTCGCTGCCAAAACGCGCAGAGACTTGATCGCAGCATCACGCGCGCTCGATCGCGTGTTGTTGAACAAGTACATCGTCGTACCGCATTGGTATAGCTCAGTGCATCGCATTGCTTACCGCAATCGCTTCGGCATGCCGAAAATTTTGCCGTTGTATTATCAGGCGAATTCTTATGTGGTGTCGAGCTGGTGGGAAGATAAGCCAAGATGAGTGAAAAGAATCACTCTAATGTTTGTCGTTCCAGCGCACGCTGGAACCCAGCGTCGTTGTCTGGCGGTTGATTTACTGATGAAGTTGGGCCGTTAACGCCACTGGACCCCAGCGTTCGCTGGGGCGACCGATTGATGTGGTTCTGCTATTTGAATGAAACAATGCCCACCGTTATCCATTTGTTGAATAACAGTGGAGGAGTAAAGATAAATGAATATCTGGTCATACATAGCCAAACGTATTTTGCTGATGATCCCCACCTTACTGGGCGTCATCGCCATCACCTTCGCCGTCATCCAGTTCGTCCCCGGCGGTCCGGTCGAGCAAGCGTTGATGGAAATGAAGGGGTCACTGCGCGCGGGAGAAGCCGCGAGCGGCGGCCCTTCGCATTATCGCGGTCGTCAGGGCATTGATCCGGAGCGTGTTCAAGAAATCAAGAAGCTGTACGGTTTCGATAAACCTGCGCCCGAGCGTTTCTGGCAGATGTTGAAAGGCTTCGCCACCTTCGATCTTGGCGAGAGCTTTTATCATCATAAAGATGTATGGCAGTTGATGAAATCGAAATTGCCGGTATCCATAACACTAGGGCTTTGGACTTTTTTCCTGACGTATTTTGTATCGATTCCATTGGGCATTGCCAAAGCAGTGCGAGAGGGCACACGATTCGATGCCGCGACAACCATAGCTGTGTTGATTGGATTTTCGATTCCGAGTTTTGTGCTGGGCGTGTTCCTGCTGGTGCTCTTTGGCGGCGGCACTTTTGTGCAATGGTTTCCGTTGCGCGGATTGGTATCTGATAACTGGGAGTCGTTATCCTTGTTTGGCAAAGTGGCAGATTATTTATGGCATATCACACTGCCGGTCACAGCATCCGTAGCCAGTTCGTTTGCCGTGATGACGATGCTTACCAAGAACACCTTTCTGGAAGAATTACGAAAGCAGTATGTGCTGACGGCGCGTGCCAAGGGATTGGATGAAAAAACTGTTTTGTATAAGCACGTATTCCGAAACGCGTTAATTCCACTTGTTACTGGATTTCCAGCTGCATTCATTGGCGCATTCTTCACGGGCAGTTTGTTGATCGAGACTTTGTTTTCATTGGACGGACTAGGACTGCTGTCGTACGAATCCGTGATACGACGCGACTATCCGGTGGTGATGGGCACGCTTTATTTTTATACGTTGATCGGCTTGATCGTCAAGTTGATCGGTGACCTCTGTTATGTATGGGCCGATCCACGTATCCAGTTTGGAAGTTTGGCCCGATGAATATGACTATCCCACAACAAAAGCCATCCATTTCTCCCGGCAAAAGAATCTGGCTTCGATTTAAGCAGAATCACCGAGGTTACTGGAGCCTGATCATTTTCTGCGTGTTGTTCGGAATTAGCTTAATGGCGGAAGTAATATCGAACGACAAACCGCTGATCGCAAGCTATAACGGGCACATCGTATTTCCAGTCGCATTCACGTACTCGGAAAAGTCCTTTGGCGGCGATTTCGAAACGCAGGCCGATTACCTCGATCCTTTCATTCAACAGCAGTTCAACAAACCGGGCAACTGGGCGATCTATCCGTTGAATCACTACAGCTTCGATACGATCAATTATTTTTCCAAATATCCGAATCCAACCGCCCCATCGGCTGACAATTTTCTTGGAACCGATGATCGCGGTCGAGACATATTTGCCCGATTATTGTACGGGTTTCGGATCTCGGTGCTGTTTGGTTTGGCGTTGACGATCACCGGTGTGGTAATTGGCGTGCTCACGGGCGCTATTCAGGGATATTTTGCTGGCAGAACGGATTTGATTTTTCAGCGCTTCATGGAAATCTGGGGTTCGATGCCGGAATTGTACTTGCTGATAATTTTCTCCTCTATTTTTCAACCCAGCATTGGTCTGCTATTGATCTTGCTGTCTCTCTTCGGCTGGATGAGCTTGTCGGATTATGTGCGAGCCGATTTTTTGCGCAATCGCAATCTGGAATATGTGCAAGCTGCACGCGCGTTGGGCTTGTCGAACAGAAAAATAATCTGGCGTCATGTGCTCCCCAACAGCTTGACCTCGGTCGTCACTTTTCTGCCGTTTCGCATGAGTGGCGCCATCCTCGCGTTGACCAGTCTGGATTTCCTGGGGTTGGGAGTACCGCCGTCAACACCGAGCCTGGGCGAGTTGCTGGCACAAGGAAAAAACAATCTCGACGCGTGGTGGATAGTTTCATCAACTTTTGTAGTATTGACCATCATGCTGCTGCTGTTGAACAATATCGGCGACGCATTGCGCAACTCACTGGACGTCAGGAGAAAAGCATGAGCCTCCTCGATATACGGAATTTGAATGTTGCATTTGGCACCTCAACGGTCGTCAATGACGTCAGCTTCTCGATTGCTCCCGGTGAAAAGTTTGCGCTGGTCGGCGAATCCGGTTCCGGCAAAACAGTCACTGCGTTATCCGTTCTGCGGATCAACCATGACGCACGGTACGCCGGCCAAATTCTGTTCGAAGGTCAGGATATTTTGCAAAGACCAGAACACGCAATGCGGACGTTGCGCGGCAAAGATGTCGCCATGATTTTCCAGGAGCCGATGACCGCATTGAATCCGCTGTTCACAATCGGAAATCAAATCGCAGAAGTGCTGATGCTGCACGAAGGGATCAGTGCCAAGGCCGCCGCATTGCGCACGGTCGAATTGCTGGACAAGACCGGCATCCCGGAACCGGCGCGCCGCGCGCTCTCGTATCCGCATCAATTGTCCGGCGGCCAGCGCCAGCGCGCGATGATCGCGATGGCGCTCGCATGCAAGCCCAAGCTGTTGATAGCCGACGAGCCGACCACCGCGCTCGACGTCACCATCCAGGTGCAGATCCTGGAATTGCTGAATCAGTTGCAGCGCGAAGAAAACATGGCAGTGCTGATGATCTCGCATGACTTGAATCTAGTGCGGCATTTTGCCGATCGGGTCGGCGTCATGGAAAACGGGCGCTTGGTGGAAACGGCTACCACACCAGACCTGTTTGCACAGCCACGCGAAGCCTATACGAAAAAACTCCTTGCCAGTCACCCGCAACGCATCGTCAATTCGATGACCGATGGTGCAGCACCGCTGCTGACTTGCGAGCGAGTGAACTGTACTTTCTCGATCAAGAAGGGCTGGTTTAAAAAAGTACCGTTCGTTGCAGTCGATAATGTGGACTTGCAACTGAAGCCGCACGAGACACTCGGCATTGTCGGTGAATCAGGCTCCGGCAAATCAACACTCGGCATGGCCATACTGCGATTGTCGTCAGCATCGGTGGATGGCCGCATCACATTCGACGGCAAACCGATCAGCGACATGACCAGCGTCGCATTGCGTCCGCTGCGCGCCCGGATGCAAGTCGTGTTTCAAGACCCGTTTGCATCATTGTCGCCACGCCGCACTATCGAACAGATCATCAGCGAAGGCTTGGCATTGCATCAGCCGCAGTTGAGCGAACAGGCTCTGCGCCAGGCAGTCGCGCAAGGCTTGGAAGAAGTAGGGCTGTCGGCCGACATGATGTCGCGTTATCCGCACGAGTTTTCCGGCGGCCAGCGCCAGCGCATCGCGATTGCACGTGCATTGGTATTGAAGCCGGAGTTGTTGCTGCTGGATGAACCAACCTCATCGCTCGATGTATCGGTGCAGCAGCAAGTGCTGATTCTGCTGGCCGAGCTGCAGCGCAAATACGGGATGGCTTATCTCTTTATCAGTCACGACCTGGCGGTGATCCGCGCGATGGCGCATCGCGTGATGGTGATGAAGGATGGCAAAGTGGTGGAGAGCGGTGTGACTGAATCAATACTTTCCAATCCGAGTCAGGCTTATACCAAGCGGTTGTTGGCGGCGTCGATGTATGCCAAGGTGGATTGATTCCTTTGGCGAATTCACATGTTTTATAGTTAGCAAACAAGAGATGGCCATGAATGGAAAATATACGTCAAACGAACCAACGCGTGCGGAAGTCGATAAGTATGAGGGCGCAACCGTCATCGAGTTTGGCACGTCATGGTGCGGATACTGTCAAGCAGCTCAACCGTTCATCACTGCCGCGTTCAAGGACTATTCGCAGATACGCCATCTGAAAATTGAGGATGGTAAAGGCCGTCCGCTTGGACGCTCGTTCAGAGTGACGCTATGGCCAACGTTGGTTTTTCTAAACAGCGGCAAGGAAATCACTCGACTGGTTCGGCCTGATGATGAGCGTGAAATTCGTCAAGCGCTCGCACTGATCGGTAACTAATCATCCCATAAATATGGGATGTCATAATGGACAGTAATCTTCTACACTGCAGAGTATTTAGCCGCTACATTCACATCACTTATGCTCTTCAACTTTACATTGGCCCCTGTTGAAAAAATTCAGCCTTGGGGAACGCCAGGTAATCTGAGCTTGTCCTGGTTCGGACTAACTGATGGCCAGTACTGGATTCAAGCAGGTGAAAGCGTTCTTTTTGAATACAGCGAGCATGTCCGGACAGAAGGAGAACCTAGATATTGTGATTATCAGGTTGTTCGCCTATATGAAGACTTGCTGGAAATGCTGCCATATGTTTTAGAGCCAATTCCTCCTTCACTTGTTCAATACATATCGGGCGATACGGCCGTTGAATGGCAAAACACTTATGAACTTTGGTTTGATCAGAACGAAGATCCGCTCGAATCCGATCAGTTTTGGAGTGTCATCGAGGCTACAGGAGTGTGGAGTGCAAAGCGGCGCCTCGATACCCTCTACCTCTCACCTTCAGCTAATATCGTAATTTGGTCCAACACAGAAAACGTTTATTTTGAATGGGATAACCGAAAAAAAGTTATCGACGATAAATCAGCATGGACCGCAATCCAGGGAAAGTACAAACTATCGCGTGCTGAATTTAATAAAGAGGTTCAGTCGTTTCACTCACGTTTGATGGACCAAATGACTCAAAGAGTAGAGCAAGTGCTTTCCGGTGCATTATCTAAAGAGATTAATATTGATTTAGATGGTTTGAAGAAGGAGCATGAACAAAGGTGTCGTTCTTTAGATAAGGCACTGAGTTTCCATCCACAAACGAATTGGCAAGCAGTCGAGCAAGCAATTAATGATCTTATTCACGCAAATAGGCGGCAGGGGGACTAGTGTATAAGGAGGCGTTCAAATGAAATGCTGGGCTTCATGCCTCGGAGACTGCGCTCAGGGAATGTCTCGCGAACACTACGTGAGTGATGGAATTTTTGATGGCGAATCGATCACGGCGATCGGACTTTCGTGGTGCAGGCACGACCCATGCACAATCCCGTTGAAAGGTGCAGTCGCTAAGATATTGTGTGCTAAACATAACTCAGCGCTATCAGATTTCGATAACGAGGCCGCAAAGCTATCGAAGTTCATCATGTACGATGTCTACTTGCAACCATCCACAGAGAGTGTCATAAGGCTTCAAGGTAAGCTTTTAGAAAAATGGGCGCTAAAAACTTTCATCAATCTTGGTTACTTGCGAGCGCTGCACCGCGAGCAACCAAACTCAATTGAACCTCCGGATTTATTAGTCCAGTACATTTACTGCGACGGCAATATTCCGGAAGGCATTGGCCTGTACCACGTTTCAAGCAATATCGAAGCTAGCAATATCGAAGCTAGCAATATTGAGGCAGGCCTGTCTTGGAATGTTATTCAGTGTCAAGACGAAAGGAACCGAATTGTTGGACTCAACATGATGTTCTATGGAGTTCGATTTGTAGTGTCTATTGAGCCACTACGGGCAGAAGGGAAAATAGAGAAGATGGGAGTGGTCGATGGGTTCGATTTCTCAACTACGCAGATCACGTACAGGCCAACTGATATCTCATTCATCGGCGCATCTACCGGTCGAAAAAGGATCGAATTAGACTGGTAATGTCTAACTTGAGTGTAAACCTCTATTTTTGTATAAGGCCGTAACCCGCAATAAGTAGGGCGCAATAACATTGCGCCACATGTGCTGCTTCCCGATTCATCCCCGTTTCAGCCTGATTCATCTCCAAAACAAGCAGTTTCGTCCAAGTCGGCACCCAACCTTGTGAATCGCACATTAATCTGTCGGAACTGATTTCCCGCGGATTGTGCCGCCTCTTCACTATATCAATACGATGACGACGCTCATAACATCAAGACCAATGATTCGTTTTCCGGCTGCTGTGCTGGTCATGGCTTTGCACACTGGTTGCAGTGATGGTCATGCTACGGTTGCGCCGTATGAGATCAAGGTACAGCCTGCACAAAAAAATAATGCGCAGGACGCAGACGAGGATAAAACCAGCGATAACGTGATTCGTCATACGCCGTTGTATTATTAAGGGAGCACAACGCCGTTAGAATTACAAATACTGTGCCAGATTTACTTTACATTCGGTTCAATGCATTAACCAAGCCACTCAACTCTCCATTAAAAACAAAAATGAAAACGACATACAGCCTGTTTATCGCCTCTTTGCTGGTCCTTAGCGGATGCGCAATCGCGCCAACTCATCCGGCTCTGCAAAAAGCATCGCTTCCGGACCTTATCCCTGTACGCGATTTTGTCGCTGATCGTCAATCAAACGATGGCTATCAAGTGTCACCGGATGGGAAGAAGCTGGCCTGGTATGGCGTCAGCGGTGTGCGGCCAGCGATTTTTGTGAAGTCGCTCGACGGCCAGGAACAGAAAATTTTTAATATCTATCCACGTTACTTCCACTGGTCTGCAGACAGTCGGCACCTGCTATTCGTTGCCGATCATGGCGGCGATGAAAACACGCATATTTATCTTGCTAGTGTCGACGGCGATGACACTGCGTTAAAAGATCTCACACCGTACGATAAGACTGTTGCTCATTTGGGGCGCGTGGTAAAGGACGGATCGGAGATCATCATCACGGATAACCGGCGTGACAAGAAAGTGTTTGATTTGTACAAGTTCGATCTTGCCACCGGACGCGAAACCATGCTGGCTACCAATCCAGGCAAGGTCCAGTTCTGGATAACGGATCGCCTTGGCAATCTGGTTGCCCGCGTTCTGCAGGATGGCGAGAAGAATCTGATGCAACGCAAGCCGATGGGCGCCGAAAAAGATTGGGCGACAGTCGCGAAGTGGAGCATCTTCGATATCGTCTATCCGCTGGAATTGAGTGCCGATGACAAATGGAGCTGGACTATTTCAAACCGAGGCCGCGACAAAAGTGCATTGGTTAAACTGGACCTTACCAACGGCAACGAAACAGTGGTGTACGCCGATCCGGATGCCGATGTTGCCGGCGCCAGGATTAGCGCGCTGACGCTGCAACCGCTCACCGCTTATTCCGAGCCTGATTACCCCAAGGAGGAATTCTTTGATCCGCGCTTGCGTGCCGGACTCGACAAGCTTATCGGTGGCAAACCAGCTGACATACATGTTATTTCGATCGATGATCAGGAGCGCCGCATGACCGTATCGGTCGGTACCGATCACGGCAGCAGAAGTTATCTATTCGATGCGGAGACTGGTCAGGCAACCTTGCTGGGCGAATCAGACCTTGCCCGTATGACCACACCGTTGGCGTCGATCAAGCCGATTTCTTTCCACAGCCGTGACGGGGTGACTCTGCACGGTTACCTGACTTTGCCGGTCGGCGTGCCTCCTGAAAAACTGCCGCTGGTGCTGGCGGTGCATGGCGGGCCGTGGTGGCGGGACACATGGGTCGGGATCGCACAGGATAGCCAGTTCCTCGCGAATCGGGGCTATGCGGTGTTGCGCATTAACTATCGCGGTTCAACGGGTTATGGCCGTACCTTCATGGAAAAGGCGATCGGCGAATTCGCAGGCAAGATGCATGACGACTTGATCGATGGCGTCAATTGGGCAATCAGTTCCGGTGTGGCAGACTCGAAAAAGATTGCGATTTATGGACGCAGCTATGGCGGCTATGCAACGCTGGTTGGCATGACATTCACGCCGGATGTATTTGCTTGCGGTGCTGCATCAGTTGCGCCAGCCGACCTCGCGCGCTTGATTGAAAATGTGCCGCCATACTGGGAGCTTGGCATGCCATGGTGGCGTCGTTACGTTGGCGATCCTGCCAATCCGGAAGATCGCAAGAAGATGGACGCCAAATCACCTTTGTTCAAGGCAGATGCTGTGACCAGGCCTTTATTGATCATGCATGGTGTCAATGATGTGCGGGTGAAGTTGCAGCAGTCAGAACTGATGGTGGATGCATTGCGAAAAGCGGGCAAGCAAGTCGAGTACGTCGTATTTCCGGATGATGGCCATAGCAACCGTAACTGGGCCAACAACCTGACGCATTATCGCAAGGTGGAAGATTTCCTGGCAGGTTGTCTGGGTGGACGAAGCAGCGGGTTCGACTACTATCAGTTAGGCTCTTGGGCAATGTAGGCAATCCGGATCAGTATGAACATGGTACTTTCCAGCGAAAGAAAAACTGACAGTGGCGTTATGCTGATAGGTCCGGCAGTGACATGGCGTGAGCCAGGTCTGTTCGGCATGTGGATCGTCATGGCACTGGCTGGCGCAACATTGTTGCTGTTGCGCGCCTATTTACCGCGGTGGATATTCGGCACGGGTACGACGATCAATTGGGTTGCTCCTGTATCGGTATTTGTGTCGTATGCCTGCCTCGGGATCGTTGCATTCGTGGCGATGGCCGTGGCGGATCATTGGCTGTCGCGGAACGATCGGCACGGGCGCTACGGTCAGCGTTCATTGCGGCAGCGACTGGTGATCGGCTCGCTGCTGATCGGCATGGTCAATGGATTTGTGGTGGCGTTGGTGATTGGTCCAATAGCAGGCCACGTACTTCACATTAAATTGGCGCTTTTCAATATGTGGCTGTTGAGCATTACGCTGGGCATCGCCGTATACATCAGCCTTGTGCTCAATCGCGCTGCCGCCGCACAGCGCGAGCAGGCATTGCAGGTTCAGCTTGAGGCTGACCAGCTTGACACCGCACTGTCACAGGCCGAGCTGTCGATGATTCAGGCGCAAATCGAGCCGCACTTTCTGTTCAATACTCTCGCACATATCAAGCGGCAATACCGGCTGGAACCTGCTGCGGCCGATCACATGATAACGGGATTGATCGAGTATCTGGAACGTGCTGCGCCGGCTGTTCAGCGGGCGGACTGGACGATTGGCGATGAGTTGGATCTGATACGAGTGTATCTCGATATTCTGGCGCATCGATTCGGTAAGAGATTGCGCTACACAATCACTGCACCGGACAATCTGTGTATACAACGCTTGCCAGCGCTGACGATCACGACCCTGGTTGAAAACGCAGTGCGGCACGGGATTGCACCCAGGCCGGAAGGCGGCACAGTGGCAGTCACTGTGGAAAGCGAAGCAAACTCTATAGCGATCCATGTCCATGACAATGGAGTGGGGTTGAGGCAAATGTCAGGATCGGGACTTGGACTTGCGACGGTGAAGGCTAGCCTGCGAAGCCGGTTTGGCGAGCGTGCGTCTCTTGTGGTTGAGCCAAATGAACCTCATGGCGTACATGCCGCGATCGAGATACCTCGGGAACAATGATGCCAGATCCTTTTGAAAATCCCGTACACATTCCCGATCTGCATACCAGGAACGGTTCGATTCAGGAATGGATGACACGCATGCGCAAGATTGCCGTCCCGGCGCTATGGTGGGCAATGATAGGGAGCATGGTTGCAATCACATGGGCGTTGCCCCAATTGACTTACCTGATCGATCTGCATGGTTACTTGTATTGGCTGGTGCGCGGGAGCGCGCCGACATTTGTCAGTGCAATTATTTTCATTGGCGTGTTTAGTTTCAGTGTTGGTAGTAGCGATGAATTGGCTCGGCGGCCTGTCTGGTTCATCATGATGCTGTCATTTGGTTCGGCAATTGCGGCGCTTGCGACCTGGGGCATTGATGTGCTGATGCCCTTGCAGAGTAACTGGCCGCGGTCGCAACGCGTACTGGATAGCTGGCTCACACGGATGGTATTTGGCGGAGCATTTGGTTGGCCTGCTTTATTGACCATCCAGCGGATGTCAGGGCAGGTGCGGATGACACAGATGCTGATGCAGCGCTCGTTATTGGCGCGCAAAGTGGCGCAAGCAAGTCTGTTTGCCACACGTGCACAGGTCGACCCGGAATTGGTGGTGCGCGTGTTGAAGCAGGTACGTCATTTGTATCAATCTGATGCACCTGCCGCCACTGCACTGCTGGACGAGTTGATTGCTTTCCTGAGATTGGCAATGAACCGCGGCGGGGGGCACAGTGTGCCGCTCAGTAATGAAATTGACATGATGCGCGGCTATGCCAGCCTGCGTCAGGCAGAGACAGGTGCGCGGATCGATTTGCAGATCCGGGTGGAGCCAGAGGTGCCGCAACAGGACCCCGCAGCAGCATCTTTTTTCCTGCTGTTGCGGCACGTACTGAGAGAACTGCCAATGATGCACGGTACGGCGCTGCAGCTGGATATGCATATCGCATCTCGACAACTGCAATTGACGATTGACAGTGGATCCGTGCCGATTGAAGCAGCTGTGCTGCAACGGCTGCACACCGCAACAAGAGAAACATTGGCTGCATCGACCGAGGTGGCTATACTTCAACAACCAGATGAATCAGTGGATTCGGGAAATTCAGGAGGCAAGCGGTATGTGGTCAAGGCAGCGTTCGGCTGAAGTGCCTACTGCAGTCATTGTTGAAGACGAGCAGGCGTTGCGCGA
Organism: Burkholderiaceae bacterium; assembly: GCA_036560485.1. GTDB lineage: Bacteria > Pseudomonadota > Gammaproteobacteria > Burkholderiales > Burkholderiaceae_D > DATBRC01. The sequence goes on along the minus strand of DATBRC010000020.1, from coordinate 178,847 downwards.
AGAATTGCGTGACGCACTGCGTTCTCTGTGGCCGGAGCTTGACATCGTGGCCGAGGCGCAAAATGGACTGGAAGCGCTGCGGCTGACCGCTGAGCATCAACCCGACATCGTATTCCTCGATATCCAGATTCCCGAACCGAACGGGCTGGAAGTGGCGCGCTTTATCGGCGACCGTTGTCATGTGGTGTTTGTGACCGCATACGATGCGCACGCTGTCGATGCATTCGAAAAGGGGGCGACTGATTATCTGCTCAAGCCGCTCAATGAAGCGCGCCTGGCGGTCACAGTGCGCCGCCTCAAGCAAAAACTGACGCAGGAACCGACTGACCTGGCCGCTCTGGTTGATCGCATCCAGCCCCGCACCAGTAATCAATACCTGCGCTGGATTACGGCAGCGGTTGGAAAATCGCTGCGCATGATCATGATCGACGAGGTCGTGTTTTTCCAATCCGATCAAAAATATACGCGCGTCGTGCTGGCTGATTCGGAAGTCTTGATCAAGAAACCGCTGAAGGAATTGCTGGCCGAATTGGATCCGGAACAGTTTTGGCAAATTCACCGCTCTACCGTAGTCAATGCGCAGGAAATTTCTGCCATCGAGCCGAACATGAGTGGGCAGCTCTCGGTGAAGCTGAAAAATCGACGCGAGTCATTGATTGTTTCGGAATCGTTTGCGAAGCGGTTTCGTCAAATGTAGTTGTGAAGCGCTACGCAACAACCGCGTGTCCTCGCGGTATCGCCGCCAACAACATCTTGGTATAAGCATGCTTCGGATTCTGATAAAGCTCATCCGCATCCGCCAATTCCACCACTTCACCCTGATGCATCACCATCACCTGATCGGCCATGTATTTCACCACCGCCAAATCGTGTGAAATAAAAATATAGCTCATGCCGAATTCTTCCTGCAGGTCTTGCAGCAGGTTCAGCACTTGCGCTTGCACCGATACGTCCAGCGCCGATACCGACTCGTCGCAGACCAATACTTCCGGCTTCAGTGTCAGACAGCGTGCGATGGCAATCCGCTGTCTTTGTCCACCTGAAAATTCATGCGGATAGCGATGCAATGCGGATGCCGGCAAGCCGACCTTGCCCAGTAGTTGCGATGCCATGCGGGCGCGTTCCTGATCATTTTCGCCGATATGGTGAATGCGCATCGGCTCCAGCAGAATTTGTTCAACCGTAAAGCGCGGGTTGAGCGATGCGTATGGGTTTTGAAAAATGATCTGGATGCGGCGCTTGTACAACCAGAATTCCTGGTTCGTCATCGTCAGCAAATCTTTGCCTTCAAATAATGCCTGGCCGGATGTGGCTTGATGCAGCCGCAATAAAGTCAGGCCGACTGTGGTTTTCCCGGAACCGGATTCGCCGACGACACCCAGGGTTTTGCCGCGCGGCAGGGTGAACGAGACGTCTTTGATTGCTTTAAATTCTTTGCGCTTGAACAGACCTTCGCTGCTGTAAAAACTTTTACCCAGATTGCGCACGTCGAGCACGATTTCTTCGTGGCCATTTAAGCCGCGCGGACGCTGTTTGGTCGATGTTTGCGATGAGATATGCGGCGCGCTGCCTTGCATGTAATCGTCAATCACCGGCAGGCGCCACGGGCGTGCATTGAGCGATGGACGGCAATGCAGCAATGCCTGCGTATAAGCATCGCGCGGAGCATCGAATATCTGGCGCAGCTCGCCTTGCTCTCTCACTTCGCCATCGCGCATCACGATGACTTGATCGGCGATCTCGCCGACCAGCGCCAAGTCGTGCGTGATGAACAGGACCGACATTTGACGGCGTTGTTGCAGCGCTTTGATCAGTTCGATGATTTGTTTCTGGATCGTGACATCCAGTGCGGTGGTCGGCTCATCGGCGATCAGCAATTTTGGTTCACATGCAATCGCCATCGCGATCATCACGCGCTGTTGCTGGCCGCCTGACAACTCGCTAGGATAGGCATCGATGCGCTGTGCTGGGTCGGGGATGCCGACTTCTTCCAGCAGCGCGATCGAACGCGCGCGTGCAGCCTTCGCACTCATGCCCATGTGCAGGCGCAAGACTTCTGCGATTTGGAAGCCGACGGTGAATACCGGATTCAGCGACGTCATCGGTTCCTGAAAAATCATCGAGATGTCTTTGCCGCATAGTTGGCGGCGCTCTTGTGTACTGAGCGACAACAGGTTGCGGCTTTCGAATTCGATGCGGGAGGTGGGTGCGATGGCGGCGCTGTCTTTTGATAGCAAGCCCATGATGGCCAGTGCGCTGACGGATTTGCCGCTGCCGGATTCACCGACCAATGCGACGGTCTTGTTGCGTGGGATCGTGAAGCTGATGCCTTTGACGGCTTCCACCGATTGTTTTATATCGGTGCGGAAGCTGATTCGTAGATCGCTGACGTTTAACAAAATATCTTGGCTCATGGGCAGCATCGTAATTGATTCATCAATTCTTTTCGTGGCTAAAGAATGCTTTTCGCCCCTCCCCTTTCAAGGGGGAGGTTGGGTGGGGGATGGGTCTAACGACGATTTCAACCCATCCCCACCCTAACCCTCCCCTTGAAAGAGAGGGAATTTCAAGGTTTCTCACACGACGAATATGAATTTGCGAGTAATTCATTATTTCAACTTCGGATCCAACGCATCGCGCAATGCATCGGTGAACAGCGAGAATGCCGTCACCAACACCACCATCGCAATACTGGCCGCAGTCAGTTGCCACCACTTGCCGAGTATCAGTTCATTCTGCGCTTCATTCAACATGCTGCCCCACGACACCACGCCGACCGGCACGCCGAAACCGAGGAAGCTTAATATCACTTCCGACTTGATGAAGCTGACTACCAGGATCGATACCTGCACCAGCGCGACATGGCTGACGTTGGGGAAAATATGCGAGAACATTTTGCGCAAGTTGGATGCGCCGATCGCATCGGCGGCCATCACATATTCACGCGATTTGTGTTTCAGGTATTCGGCGCGGATCAGACGATAGGTTCCGGTCCAGCCGGTGAGGCCGAGAATCAGGATGATGGTGAGCACGCCTTTCTGCTGCAATACTGCTGCCACAGCCAGAATCAGCAGCAGGTAAGGGATCGATGTGAAGACGCTGTAAAACCAGTTGAAGAAATCGTCGATCCATTTGCCGTAGTAACCCGACACGGCACCGAAAATGGTCCCCAAAAATGTGGCGAGGAATGCAGCGACGAGTCCGACCGTGATCGAGGTCTCCGCGCCCTTGATGGTTTTCTTGATGATGTCGTGCCCCCATTTGTCTGCACCGAAGGGGAGAGTGGCTTTACGTACTTGAGCGGTTTTCTTTCCGTGTTTCGCCAGTTCGTGACGGATTTCATCCATCTCCTTTTGCAATGGATCCTTGATGCCGTAATAATCGATGGCGCCGTTTTGTTCACCGTTCATCTCTGCGCGCAATTGCCGGATGACGCCGGCGAGTGGATCGCGCGGATTTTCCGGAGGTGGTGCTTCGACCGTATTTACTGTGTTGGATGCATCGGACGATGTGCCGACAAAACTCGGTGGCGCGTAACTGATGCCAACTTCATCCGACCAATCGGCTGCTATCAAACCGGTTTTCGACAGCACAAGCATCAACAAAAACAGCACAACGATCGTCATAGCTACCATCGCTGCACGATCAGACCGTAATCGTCGCCATGCCAATGCCCACAGGCCGGGTGACACGTTGTTTTCAATTTGCATCATGTCGGCCTTTCCTATTTCAACTGCACGCGTGGATCGACCGCGCGGTACAGTAAATCGGCTAATAAATTGAAAAACATGGTCGCCAAGGCTACATAGACCGTAACGGCTTTGATCACAGGGAAATCGCTGCTTTCCACTGCCTGGATGATTTCACGCCCTATGCCGGGGATCGAAAAAAACTGTTCAATCAAAAACGCACCGGTCAGCAGTGACGGCAGGTTGGACATCACATGCGTAATCATCGGGATCGACGCATTGCGCAGCACATGTATCCATACGATGCGCTTCTCGCTCAATCCCTTGGCACGCGCAGTGCGCACATAATCCTGATCGACTTCATCCAGCACGAAGCTGCGGAACAGGCGCAAGCTGGGTGCAAGGCCGACCACCAGCGCAATCAGAATCGGCAGTGCGGAATAGCGGAACAGGTTTTCGGAAAAACTTTGCCCCCATCCTTGCACGGGAAACAGCCCGAGTTTGTACGCGAGAAAATATTGAAACACGAGGATGTAAACCAGAATGCTGATCGACATGCCGACAGTGCAAGCAACCATCACCGCGCGATCGGTCAAGGTGCCGCGCACGAAGGCAATGCTGAGGGCCAATGTGACGGCAAAAAATGTTTCCAGGATCGTGAGCGGAATCAGTACCGTCAATGACGGGCCGAGGCGCGTGCGGATGATATGCGAAACCGTTTCACCGGTGCTCCAGCTTGCGCCGAAATCGAAGGTGGCAATCTGCTTGATGAAAATCCACAGTTGCACAGTGAATGGCTGATCGATGCCGAGTTGTTTTCGGATATTGGCAATCTGCTCCGGGTTCGACATTTTTCCGGCGAGGATATAGGCCGGATCGCCGCCGACCCAGTTGAACAGGAAGAAGATGAGCAGGATGACGCCGAGCAGGGTCGGCAGCATTTGCCACAGGCGACGCAGGATGTAGGCGGTCATGATTTATTCAATTTGAATGCGTAATAAGTCGTTAGAAAATTAAAGTAACTTTACAACATTAAAACTCGTCGTTCCCGCGAAGGCGGGAATCCATAGTGAACCTCTTCGATCAATCGGCTTATGGATTCCCGCCTTCGCGGGAACGACGGATTTATTTTGCTAATCACCCATGCACTTCATGAATAATATTTTTCGCTCCTTTACTTCCTCTTCTCAATATCAAAATACATCCATTCAGCCGGCAGAATCGGATGCTTTTTATAACCGATCACACGCGGCTGTGCCAGCATGTTGCGATAGCGCGAAAGCCCAAGCCGTTGCGGTGCATAGACTTCCAGTATCCGCGCCATCTTGTGATACAACGCATTGCGTTCCGGCCCTGGCGGCATTTGTTGTGTCTGTGCGTAGAGCGTATCGTATTCCGGTATCTGGTTGCAGCCATGATTATTCTGCCCGATATTTTTTCCATAAAACAGTTGCATGAAATTATCGCCATCCGGATAGTCCGCGCCCCAAAACAAGGTGCGCATTTGCAGCTGGCAAAGTCTTTCGGCACGCACCAAGTCCGGAAACGGGCGCAAATCCCCGATCATCCTGATGCCGATTGCAGTGAGCGCCTTCTTCCATACTTCCGCTTCCAGCTGCCCGGTGGAATCGGCCCGGGCAGAATAGGTTATTTGAAACGGTTTTCCATCAGGCAGCGTCCGCCAGCCGTCCGCTCCTTTTTTATAGCCGAATTTATCCAGCAACGCATTAGCTGCGGCAGGATCGTATTGAATGCTGCTGACGTAGTTGGGGTCGTGTCCAATCATGCCGGGCGGGATCGGATATTCCAGCGCAGTGGCTTCGTTGTTCCAGACGATGCTGATTTCTTCCTGCACGTTGTAGGCCATCGCCATCGCGCGGCGCAACGCAATTTTTTCCTTGCTTAATCCGCCGACGATCGGATCTCTCATGTTCCAGTAATAGTAAGCAATCTCTGGATCGCTGATACGTGACAGTTGTATTCCCTTTTTAGCCAGTTCGGGCTTTAGCTTGCCGTTTGACAGCGCTTTGGGTGCGAGCGGACCGAACAGTTGGAACAAGTCTGTCTGGTCATTGAGGAAAGAGAGCCAACGCGATTGATCTTCCAGCATCACGCTGATTTCAATGCGGCCGATTTGCGGTATCCGCTTGCCTTTCATTTGAGCGATGATCTGTTTGTCTTTCGGATCACTGCTCGGCTGGAAGTCCCAGATCGTCTTGCGATAATTCGGATTGGCTTCCAGCACCATGCGTGATGCGCGTACCCATTGCGTCAATCGATATGGGCCGGTGCCGACCGGGTTGGCAAACACATGGCCTTGCGCATCCTGATATTTTTCCACGACTTCGCGTGCGACTGCCGAGGTCGGATGATGCGCCAGGATATAGATCATGTTGTAGTCCGGCCGCTTCAAATGAATGCGCAAGGTGTAGCGATCGACCAATTCGAAGTTGGTGACTTTGCCTTCAAACAGCCATGCATGCGGCGAGCGGATTTTTGGATCGAGCAAGCGCTTGAAGGAATAGACATAATCAGCCATCGTCAATTCGCGCCGCTTGCTATTGAAGGCGGGGTCATCGGCAAAGTAAATGCCTTTTTTTAGATGGATGGTGTAAGTCTTTCCACCATCCGTAACTTCCGGCATCGCTTCAGCGGTGAGAGGAATCAGTTTGACCGGACGCGCCAGATAGTCATAGGTGTAGAGCGTTTCAAATATCGATTGGTCGATGTGGCCGGAATACAAGTCCTGGGTCATCGCAGGATCGAAGCCGGATTCGGCAGCGGGGAATACATAGCGCAGGACTTTGTCGGGATCAGCGGCAATGGCCATTTGCATCTGTACAGAGCAGATGCAAAAGAAAAATAGAATCGCACGGGCAAATGATGACTTCATTATTTTTTCTAATCGTATTTTGGCCAAACAATTTGACTATCAGCTTCGTCGTTCCAGCGAATGCTGGAATCCAGTGTCGTTAAATGGCGTTCGATATATGGATACGCCTGTGAAGACACTGGGCCCCAGCATACGCTGGGGCGACAAGCTTTTAATGCTTCTCCACATCCAGATATTGCCAGTCAGCTTGCAGAATCGGATGTTTCTTGAAACCTTTTACCCAAGGGCGCGCCACCCAGTTGCGCACTTTAACGACGCCGAGCACCCATGCCGTATCTGCTTCCATTTGTCGATTCATTTGTTGGTAAAGACGATTGCGTTCCGGGCCTGGTGGTGTTGTTTTCAATTTATCATAGAGTGCATCATACGCGGGCGATTGATAGCAAGCATGATTGCTGAGTCCGGCATTGTGCCCGTATAAAATTTGAAGAAAATTTTCTCCATCCGGGAAATCAGCGCTCCATGATCCGCCCCACATCATCAGCTTGCAATCCTTTGCTGCTTTCAGATTTTCGGAAAATTTACTGATAGGGAATTCTACCCTGATGCCAATTTGATCGAGGCCGCGTCTCCATAACTCTGCCATTTCCTGATCGATGGCGCGCGATTCACGATGGATTTTCAAAACCAGAGGTTTGCCGTTTGGCAGAGTGCGATAACCATCATCGCCTCGCCGGTAACCGAAATGATCCAGCAATTTGTTCGCGAGCGCAGGGTCATACGCAATGCTGCTGCGATACGCAGGATCATAACCGGTAACGTCAGGCGGTATCATCATTTCAGCCTTGATTGCTTGATCAAATCGAATCAACGCAATTTCATCTTTGATGTTGTAGGACATTGCGATGGCGCGGCGCAATGCGATTTTTTCCAGGTCAAAGCCGCCTGTGATTGGATCTTTGAAATTGAACATCGTGTACGTAATGGCCGGCTCGGCCAAACGAAACAGGCGGATGTCTTGTTTAGCGAATTCCGGTTTGAGTTTGCTGCCGTCCATTACTTTAGGCGCTGCCAATTGCGGCAAAAACGTCAGATCGATTTGCTTGTCCTGAAAAGCCAGCCAGCGCGATTGTTCTTCTTGAATGATATTGATTTCGACACGTCCGACTTGCGGCATTTTTTTGCCTTGCATGTCGTGCACCATTTGATCGTCCCAGGCATCGCCTGACGATTTGAAATTCCATGTGAAGCCGCGATAATCCGGATTGGCCGTCAATACAATTTTGCTGTTGGGAATATGTTGTTGAAGTTGGTACGCGCCTGTGCCGACCGGATGTTGTCCACTTTGCAGACCGTAGGCTTCGATCACTTCACGTGCTGTGGCAGCGAGGCCGCCATAAGCGACGATGTATAAAAAATTATAGTCGGGCGCATTCAATTGAATGCGTAGCGTATAGCGATCCGGTACTTGCAAACCGATGACCGGTGCATCATAATCAAAGTGCCCGGTCTTTTTTGCCTTGTCTGCGATTGCATCCAGACCGGCGATTTTTCCTTCGACAAAATAAGCAGATGGTGAACGATTTTGCGGATCCAACAGGCGTTTGATCGAGTAGGCATAGTCTTGCGCAGTGAGTTCGCGCCGCACACCTTTGAATGCCGGATCCGGTGTGAAATAAATTCCCTTCTTGATATGGAACAGGTAAGTCTTGCCATCGCCGCTCACTTCCGGCATGGCTTCTGCTGTGCCGGGCACAAGCTTGGCAGGGCGCGCCATGTAATCGTAGGTCAACAGGGTTTCAAAAATGGCTTCGCAGACCCAGCCTGAATATCCGTTGGCAGTGTGCACCATGTCGAAACCATCGGGCTCACCTTCGAATGCCATGTGAATTACTTTCGATGGATCGGCCGGGCTGATCGCATGAGCAGCAGTGCAACAGCACAGTAGAAAACAAATCAGGATATGTTTACTTTGATTCCACATTATTCATCAACGCGTGAGGAAAAATTGCTGCCGGGATTTCTGGAGAGCTTATTGTAAACCTTGAAGAGGAAGTTGCATGCTTACTTTGTTGTGAAAGCTGCGCGTAACTTATGTACGCTCGAATAATGATGAAATCCGGTGGATCTCAAATTTGCTTACATTGAATCGAGCCAAAGATTTTATTGCAGACAAGTACTGATGATTTACTTGTTGGAGGCAAGAGTTACAGGCGTGCGCGGATTTTTGCTGGCGTGATTGGTATTGCTCGATGTTTTTGCAGTTGCGACGGTGGTTTTTCCATGCGTATTTTTTTTCGCTGCAATTTTAGTGCGTTGATGCGGATTGCGGCGGACAATTCTTTTATTGTATCTGCCGGTTTGTACAATTCGATTAGGCACTTGAAGTTGCAGGCGTTGACCGACGGCGACCTTGTCAGCCTTCAGATTATTCCAGCTTTTAATTTGGGCGACACTCACGCGATTGCGCTTGGCGATTGATGCAAGGCTATCGCGTTTGCCGACTTTGACAAAAATGCGTTTGGTAGGATTATCTGATTCAATCGACATTGTCGCGTTATCGGCAAGTTCCGGCGCAATATCTTTTTCAACAGTTGCTTGAGTAGTGGCTGGTTTTGGGACCAGGATGGTGGAACCTGCCATCAGGTGCGTCCTGGGCGGAATGTTGTTGACTTCGCGAATCACGGCAGGCGTAGTTCCGAATTTTTTCGCAATGGCTTCAATCTTCTCGCGGGCGCTGGTGACCTTGTGGATAGTCCACGACGATAGAGCATGACCCCAATGGGATAAATTAAGCTTGAATTTTTCAGCATTGCTTTGCGGTAGCAAAATCTGTGTATTGGCACCGCCCGTAATCACTGGGCGATTGAATTGCGGGTTCAGTGCTTTGAACTCGTCGATGGAAATTTCCGCAAGTTGGGCAGCCACCTTGATATCGATATCATGCGTTTTACCGACTGTGACGAAATAGGGTTGGTTATCCACTTTCGGCAGCGTGATCGAATATTGTTCAGGTGTCGTGATGATGTCTTTGACAGCCTGAAGCTTTGGCACGTAATTGCGTGTTTCCAGCGGCATTTGCGACGACAGGCTGTTGAAGTCGATCGGCTTGCCGGCAGCGCGGTTTCTATTGATCGCGCGTTGCACGGAACCTTCGCCCCAGTTGTAAGCTGCGAGTACAAGTTGCCAGTCGCCGAACATGCCATACAGTCTTTGCAGATAGTTTAATGCGGCGTCGGTGGATGCAATCACGTCGCGACGCTCATCCTTGAAAACATTTTGCTTCAAATTGAAGTCGCGGCCCGTGGAAGGAATGAACTGCCACATGCCTGCCGCTTTTGCGCTTGAATATGCTTGCGGGTTGAAAGCCGATTCAATGAACGGCAGCAATGCCAATTCAGTCGGCATGTTGCGTTTCTCAAGTTCTTCGACCACATGGTAAAGATAAAGCGACGCTCGCGTTGTGGTCCGTTGAATATAATCCGGACGCGTGGAATACCAGTTGATCTGATTGACGACAAGAGGATTATCAAGATTAGGGATGCCGAATCCTTTGCGGATGCGAATCCATATATCTTCGTCCCTCATTGCCATGACGGGTACGGATTCGACTGCCACTATTTTTTTGGTTGGTTCGACTTGTTTGATCGTGTCGATCTTGTTCGAGTCAGCGAGTTTGCTTGTGTCAGTGGGCTGGGTGAGGTCCACCGGTTTGACAACGACAACGGTAGTGGCAATTTCGGATGTTTGGTCTGACTCTGCGGATTTTGTGGCTGCTGGAGCTGCTGGAGCATCTGCTGGCTTGCTTGGTTCAACTGGCGGGGTTATTGCATTGAGTTCATTGTTGGTGTTGGCGTCCGAGATGGCAATGTCATTGGCATGAGCGGCCGCAGAGAATCCGACTGTATAGAGCGACGCCAGTAGAAAGGCAATGGTTTTGTTTTTCAATCGATGCATAACACGCCAAAAAAATTCGACTAGGCAACAGTCGGAAAATATTATTCGGTAGAGTGTACGTAACGAGGTTTTGCTACGCAAGAACTATTACTGCAAAGATATTAATTTGATAACTAAAAAATGCGTTGCGTGGTCAAATTCAAAACGTATTTTTCCATTCGCGCAATGCGGCAAAGGCCGCAACCGGTCCCGTTTCATGCAATCGGCCCGCTGCTTTCAATCGATCCAGAATTGCCGGCTCCGTATAGCGCATGAAGGGGTTGGTCGCCTTTTCCAGTCCGATAGTGGATGGTACCGTAGGTAGACCATGATTTCGCTTGGCTTGTTCTGCTTGTATGCGGTTCATCAATACTGTGTTGTTCGGATCGACTTCATGTGCGAAGCGCAAATTGGACAAGGTATATTCATGGGCGCAATATACTTGGGTGGCATCCGGCAGCGCTGCCAGCTTGGATAATGACGTTACCATTTGTGCCGGTGACCCTTCAAACAATCTGCCGCACCCTCCGGCGAACAAGGTATCACCGCAAAATAGCCAGCCTTGCTGATGCGCTACGTAGGCAATGTGTCCGCGCGTGTGGCCGGGCACATTCAGGACGGATAGTTTTAATTGCAGTTCTGGAATCGTAACGGTGTCGCCTTCGGTCACAGGGTGCGTGACAGTTGCAATCTTTTCCAGCTGCGGCCCATATACCGGGATTTTGAAACGCTGCAATAAATCCGGCACCCCGCCGATATGGTCAGCATGATGATGTGTCAGTAGAATAGCGACCAACGATAATTTATGTGCATCCAATGCCGCCAAAATCGGTGTTGCATCGCCAGGATCGATTACGATGGCGTTAATGTGGTCGTGAACGAGCCACAAATAATTGTCATTAAACGCCGGAACCGCCAATACACTTAACGTACCCATGGAAAACCCGTCACCTCAAAAGTCCATTATAGCGCTCGGCCCATGGCTGCAAACGCCAGTGGGGAACTATGTGCGCGAATGGGAACAGGCTTGCCTGGATAAATTGACGGTGGACATTTTTGGCTTCAAGGCAATGCAGATTGGCATGCCGCAAATCAATGCATTGCAAGCGAACCGGATGCCTCATAGATGGTTATCCGATACGCATCTGCCGATTGGTCCAGCCGCAGAGGGAACGTCGCCGATCGTAGTGGTACACGATTTTGCCGAATTGCCATTCGCGTCGCAAAGTCTGGATCTGGTGGTCTTGCCGCATGTGCTGGAATTTGCCGAAGAGCCGCATCAGGTGCTGCGCGAAGTGGAGCGCGTGCTGATCCCGGAAGGGCAATTGATTATCTGCGGATTTAATCCAGCAAGCTTATGGGGGATGCGGCAATTTGCAGGACGTTTAAGTGGAGCGCATTTTCTGCCGCAACATGGTGAATTCATCAGCATGCTGCGCTTGAAAGACTGGTTGAAGTTATTAAATCTGAACGTGAATCGCGGCTACTTCGGATGTTACGCGCCGCCTTTTCAAGCAGACAAATGGCGTAATAAATTTTCCTTCATGGAAAAAGCAGGTGACCGCTGGTGGCCTTATCTGGGTGCAGTGTATATGGTGCAAGCAATCAAACGCATCAAAGGCATGCGCTTGGTTGGCCCAGCACTGACAAAACAAACAGTCAAAGCGCCGCAAGGCGTGCCTGCAACCAACAAGATGCATCATGATATTTCTGAAATGAAGCATCGCACGAAGTAATCGGAACAAGAATGGATAAAGTAGAAATATTTACTGATGGTGCCTGCAAGGGCAACCCCGGACCGGGAGGTTGGGGCGCATGGCTGGTGATGGGCTCCAACGAAAAGGAATTATTCGGTGGCGAACTCAACACCACCAACAACCGGATGGAATTAAAGGCCGTGATCGAAGCGCTCTCAGCACTGAAACGTCCATGCGAAGTGACAGTCCATACCGACAGTCAATACGTACAAAAAGGCATCAGCGAATGGATTCACGGCTGGAAAGCACGCGGCTGGAAAACAGCAGCGCGCGAACCGGTCAAAAATGTCGACCTATGGCAAGCACTCGATGCAGCACAAGCGCGTCATCATATTCATTGGCGCTGGGTCAAAGGACATGCAGGACATGAAGGCAATGAGCGAGCCGATGCACTGGCGAATATGGGTGTAGAGTCGGTGCTGTGATGCACACAGTGACTTGCATAGGACTTACGCAAAATTGTCCCGGCAAGACGTCGCGACGAAGACAGTACAGACGTACGGCAAGGAGCGACAACGCAGTTGGGGCAGTTTTGCGTCAGGCCTATTACATTAACTCACGAAATTTTTAGAATTATGCGACAAATCGTTCTCGATACTGAAACAACAGGACTTAACCCGCGCTCCGGAGACCGCATCATCGAAATTGGATGCGTCGAGCTGATCAACCGTCAACTGACCGGCAATAATTTCCACAGCTATATCAATCCGGAACGTGATTCGGAAGAAGGTGCGTTAGCGGTCCACGGATTGACGACAGAATTCCTCAGCGATAAACCAAAATTCGCCGAGATCGCAGCGGAACTGCGCGACTATATTGCCGGTGCTGAAATCATTATTCACAACGCACCGTTCGACGTCGGTTTTCTCGACGCAGAATTCAAACGCCTCGATATTCCGCGCTTTCATGAACATGTCGCCAAGGTCACCGACACGCTAGTGCAAGCGAAGGAAATGCATCCTGGCAAACGCAACTCGCTCGATGCATTGTGCGACCGTTACGGCATCTCCAATGCGCACCGCACATTGCACGGCGCGTTGCTCGATGCGGAATTATTGGCCGAAGTTTATTTGGCCATGACACGCGGCCAGAATAGTTTTTCGATTGATCTAGCCGTGGTTGAAACCGAATCGATTGGTGGAGAGACTGCCGTTGAAATACCACTGACCGCCAACATTGTCGTGCTGCAAGCAACGGAAGAAGAATTGGCCGAACATGAAGCCACCCTCGCGCGGCTCGACAAAGAAGTGAAGGGAACCTGCGTATGGCGTACGGCTACCAACGCAGCAGATTGAACCAAATCGCCATCCGTGCGATAATTCGCCCCGCTTTGGGCGGTTAGCTCAGGGGTAGAGCACTGCCTTCACACGGCAGGGGTCGCAAGTTCGAAACTTGCACCGCCCACCAAAACATAAAGGACTTGGATGAAGATCCAAGTCCTTTTTCTTTTTGGGTTGCGATATTATGAATTTATTTACTTACTATTGCCATGCTCACGGTGACATTCAACTTCAAGATTTCGCTCACCTTCAGTAAGACCCTTATAAACTCCGCAAGGCCATAAATAACCCATACCCCAATAAGGCGGTTCTCCCGCGCATACATCCATTTGAGCAATTCGCCATTGGCCATCTGCTTTTACGAGCACAACCCAAAGGATGTTATCGAGGTCTGCATTGCAGCTTGCAGCTTTGCTCCAGTCAACTGGACTTCCATTTTCTTTGACTAAGCCACCAACAAGAATAGCCCAATTAGAATCAACATTTAAATGATCAACTATGAATTTTATAGGTTGACCAACTACAGCCGTTACTACAGGGCGTGCCACATCTAATATTTCTTTGCGTTCTGAGGAGGATATTGATGCCGCAAAGCAGAACGTGCTAATAGTCAAAAATAACGTGAATGAGATTGCTAATAGAATTATTTTTCTAACAGAAAAAGAGGGATTCATTTGGAATTTCTAGTTATCGGTGGGATGACAATGCAAAACGTATCCCATACTGATTTTTTATCTGCATCAGTAGGTTTTGGTATTTTTTCTCTAGCAACAGCATGCCAACCTGTAACAACACTGGAAAATCTCGGCGTCTTTTCTTCATCATAAGTAATAATTCCGTCAAAACCATTTTTGAGGAGCCCAAAAGGACGGCGCATTATCTTTTCAAGAAGTTTTATAGATGCCTTGTCATTTTTAATAACTGCTTTGTGTAAAAGTTCATCTGTAATGTCATCGGGGCGATCATTTAGTAAAAATTTAGCATCAGGTGGGATGCAATCATCATGCTCATCTATACGTCTCGCAATCAATTCATCTATTGTTTTGTTATTTGATAAATTTACCCAAATCACATAAGGGCCACCTACATCTCCTGCAAATGCGGTTTTCTGAAAGTTCAAAAATAAAATAAAAAAAAGAAAAATTATTTTTGTTATGCGCTTCATGTTGTTTTCGCTTTATCTTTAAGAAATTCGATGCCAATTGTTTTATTGGCAGCATCTGGATTCACATTAGACAATGACTTACTCATTTTTTCATAGGCATGAAAATAAGATGCTGGTATAAAAAACTCAAGGTGTTTGCTCTTTTTCTCTGCCGTTACAATTTTGCCAGTTTTTGTTTTTACTTTTGTTTTTCTTATCACTTCTTTTTCAGTGAATCCTCTGAAACAGATCATATCGGATTGATTACCTCCTAGAACGCAGACACTATCTTTTGCGCTTCTTCCATATACAAATCCTACATGTTCACCGTGGTTACTTGGAGTTGTGATAACCGCTATTGCACCATAAATTGGTTCATCAATTTTGACAAATAGAGGGTTGGGTACAAACGGGATGTCATCGTATTTTTGCCCTTTCGATTCTTTTTTACCATGCAATTGTCGGAACCCATCGGCTCGCGCTTTTGCAGCAGACCAATCCACAAAACCTGTCTCTTTTGGATTTTGAATAGGGTATCCCGCTTTCATCAAGCACCAGTTTGCGAATGCTGCACACCAGGCATTGTCTTTACCTGCCATAGATTTCATACTGTCTTTTATTTCTTTATGGTAGTTGATGTCCTTTTCAATTTCTTGTTCAGGTGATCCATGGAAGCGTTTTGCTTCTGCCAATGCATACTTCATCCATGGTGCAACGCCATCTTCAGGTGTAATAAGAGCGAGCGGTTCTCCTGCTCCTTCTTTGGAACGAGCAAAGGTAGTTTGGTTTTCCAAAGTTGGAATACGTTTTGGTTTGAAAGCATTTGCTGACACAGCCCCTGCTTCAGCAACTGAGGGCGCTGATTTGGGAGTAGCTTTCTTCGCTGGTGTTGCACCTAGCGAGACTGGCGCTGGCTGATTGATACCAAGTACTTGGCCTGGAAGAATCGTATCTTTGGTTAGATGATTGTCTTTTTTAATTTGTGCCACATTCGTTTTGAGGCGAGTAGCGATCTTGTTTAAGGTGTCGCCGGATTGCACAGTGTAGTGGAGCGGTTGCTTCTTAGTGATGAGATTGTCGGGTGCTTTAACAGGCGCTGTTGTACCAAAGAATTCCGCTACTTTTGTTATTAGACTCCAGTGCTGACCTTTATCGGCAGGTAATTCACCAACTTTCTTCAAGTCACCATCGATTGTTTTGTGATGAATCTCGGCAGGACCTGTTCCGTGTACGATAGGTGGAAATTTGCCGATGGCATTAGATTTGAGCGTAGTTTCCTTGCCATCCATGCGCACGACAATTTCTTCATTGGCCAGCGGCCTTGTGCCATCGGTGGCTTGGATGTGGCTCACTTGTAGCCAGATTTCTTTGCGTGTATCTGCATCAGCGTGATAACCCTCAAGCCGCTCAATACTGTCCATCAACGAGCTGAGTTGTGTATCACTGAGGTCTTTGATTTTAGTGTTCTTATCAACGCCAGACATTTTGCTGAGATCATTCACGTATTTATCGGAATCATTGCCGTCATGTTTTGGGGCGTAGCTTTTGACAGTTTCACTCAGAGTCTTGTTTTTGTACTTGCGCTGTAAGGAGGTTTTGAGTTCGGCACGGCCCGTTTCGTAATCGGGGAAGATAAAGAAGTGGTGATCACTGTTGGCAGCTTTGGCAAAGCCAATGTAGCCTTTTGTTTTTTTGGGGCATGGTATGCCGTTGATGACAGGGGATACAAGATCACCGGCATTGCAAATGCGCCATTGCAGTGATCCTCCACTACGTATCAGATGGCGGCCATCATCTGCAATGAATTCTGCTGCTTTAATGTTTGGATGGTATGTGGCTTTAATAAATCGAGTCATGATCAATGTCTTATTCAGTATCAGGAGGCGTTTGATTTATTAACGAATTCTGCCAAATCGGATTCGGACAGGAATTCAGTGCCGTGATGTGAAGTTGCATCCAGCACTTCTTGGAAATAGCGGTTTCCAATAACTTCAGGTACGGTGTGAATATCATCATCATGTTGTCCGACGTCGCTCGTTTCCGTGCCGTCGTCATCAGTCTCTTCGTCTTCATCGTGCAGCGTTGGCTGATCTATTTCGATAGCTGGTTGCGGCACAAGCTGTGCGCTTTTGGGATCACCCAAGCGTAATATGTGCAATTGCGTGTGGTCACTAGTCACACGTGGCAAGCGTCCATCTTCAGGAACGGTGCCTTGGGAAACCGTTTTTCCCTCGCTGTCTTTGATCGAATAAAGATGTCCGGCCCAGCCTGAGAGTCCAAGCAATTCATCTGCACCAAGAGCTGTAAAGCGCAGGCTGTGTGGCTCTTCAGTAGGTTTTAGATAAAGCTCTGAAGCGACTGGCAGGCTTGCCGATGCCCCAGCCATACTCGCTGGCCCGCTCAAATTCTTTTGTCCCGCTTTAAACTGCACAGATCCCGGCGCATGAATCTGAATACTGCCGCCTTCAATCTTGACATATGCGCCACCTGCGGTCAGTAACACATGTTCACTGGCTGCTGCCTCGACCTTGGCATTGCTGCTGATATTCACGTCCTTATCAGCCGCCGCTTTCAATTCCGCACTCTGCGCCTGTAGATCAACTTTGCCGCTGGCCGCATGCAGTTTGATGCCTTTGTCGCTACGTTTGGCTTTGGCATCGCCGTAGGTGAACAAACTGATGCCGGATTTCACTGCTGCTGCGTAATTGGCTCCGACCGTTGTGCTGACATCTTGCCTGCCAATGATAGTGAGCGATGATGCTGTGGCGTGCGCGTCGTTAGGTGTGAGCAGCGCGATGCCGCCGGGTGCGCTGGCCACCAGGTCGGGGCGTCCGAATGCAGGAACAGTTCCTGCGCCGCCACCTTCTGCTGTGCCGATGCCTTGATTCGTTTGTCCAAGCGATTCAATTGGACGCTTCAGCATGGTTTCTGGCGATGTATGCTGATCTTTGTTGAACGACTTGCCGACAAATGCGTTGTGCTTTTGTGCGGTATCGGCAAACGTGGTTTGCAAGTTATGCGCTTGTTGCAATTGGGTGATCGCTTCGCTGGCATCCATTTGCGTGCCGCTTGCGTTGGCGCGCAGATCGGCTGAGAGCAGCACGCCTTGACCGGCGCGTAATGCACCGTACGCGTCAGTAGTTAATTCCGCACCGTGGCCGTGGCTGTCTTGACGCTGGTTGTCGGTCTGGCGTTTGATGTGGCCGAGATTTAATTGTGCTTTGGTCTTGGTGCTTTGCAGACGTGCACCGACCTGGTTGGGGCTGTCGTCCAATACCAGTGCGTTGTAGCCGCCTTGGCCGTCCTGGCTATTGCTGATTTCCTGTGTCTTGAAGCCGGCCATGATCGCATTGTGTGCGTGATCATCTATGCTTCCGGCAAACCATGCCGGTGCGTTGCCGCTGGCTGTTCCTGCGCCTTGAGAAATCTGATTGCCTTGCGCGTCGTCCTGTCCCTTGCCGTTATACAGAGAGCCGACCACGATGGGACGGTCGATGTCGCCTTCGATATAGTCGAGCACGACTTCTTGTCCGATACGCGGCACAAAGCTGCTGCCCCAGTTGGCGCCCGCTGCTGTTTCTGCTACGCGTACCCAGATGTATGCGCCTTCGTTGCCGGGCGCGTTGTCTGCACCTTGCGGATGCGCAGCGCGGCTGTGGCTTTGTGCGCCGCGTTGCCAGTGCATTTGCACCTTG
The DNA here is from genome assembly GCA_036560485.1 of Burkholderiaceae bacterium. Lineage (GTDB taxonomy): Bacteria > Pseudomonadota > Gammaproteobacteria > Burkholderiales > Burkholderiaceae_D > DATBRC01. The sequence goes on along the minus strand of DATBRC010000020.1, from coordinate 160,513 downwards.
ATCTTGTGATCGCGTTCGGTGGTGAGGTCTTGTCCGCTTGCGCCGACCACGATCGCGGTATGGATGCCATGCACATTCGGCTTTGGATGGAGCAGGGCGCCGTGACCATCTTCGGTCAATGGACGCCACGGGATATCGGCACGCAATGTGCTGAATTCGTTCTGGTATAGCGGTTCGTCTTCCGCTGGGTTGGCGGCATTGGCCAAGTGCGTCAGGCTATTGCCCCACGTTCCCTTGGTCAGCGTATGCACGTCAGATGACAGATTGTTGCGGCCTTTATGTTTGACGCTGACAACGACGTAGGTGGCATTGCTATTACCGCCTGTCAAACGGTCGAGATCGTGAATGCCATGATCGGTCAACGTGAATGTGGTGCCAGGCGAGAGTGTTCTGACAGTGCTCGTGCCGGTGTAAGTTTTATTGCGGGCTTCGACTGCTTCGAGATGAATTTGCGCAGCGCGCTCAACTTGTTCGCGCGAGTCGAAATGGCTTTGCCCTGGAAAATCGGTTGACAGTAGAGTTGGCACATCGCCGCTGTTGTGGCTGCTATCGAGCTGACTGCTAATGACATTGACTTGCGATTCGTTCCAGCTCGCGACGGCAATGGAGTTGGTGACCAATTGCCGTGTGGCGTGCCAACTTGTGATGCTGTCGCTTTTTTCGACGGAAGCGGCGCGATGAAAACGAATCTCGGATTGCGCATTCGGCGTGAAAGCAGTATTGTTGTCAGAGATTACGAGTGTGTGGGTGCCAAGTGCTTCGCCGTGCGTATCGCCAGTGTGTTCGAACCAGTAGAACAAGCCTTCTTCCGCTAACAAGCGTTCGACAAACTCCCAATCGCTTTCTTCAAATTGTGTGCAGACATCGCGCACAGCGTATTTGCTGGGATCTGCAACGGCAATGCGCCATGCCGGCGCCAGCTTGCCTTGACCTTGATAGTCGCCAAAGATTTCTGCAACGATATCGAGCGTGGTTTTGCTTTGCCAGACATAACTGTCAAAACGGTAGCGCAGGAATGTGGTCCATGGCTGCAATGTAAGACGATAGCGGGCAAAGCCGCCATCGGCTGACAATAACTCGAATGCTGTGATGTGACCGTGGATTGGACGCAAGTCATCACGGCTATGTTGTGTCTGGATTTCAAGCAGCGCAGGTTGCCCGAGCAATTGCTTGAGGTCGAGGTGCGCATCAGTGGAGAGGACAGTGATCTCGAAATGATACGACTGGCTCAGTCCTTCGTCGCCCTCGATATGCTCGATCAACAACTTGTTCGCACCGAGTGAGGTCGTCAAACTGAATAGCCGATTCTCTTGCGTGTAGTTCGCAAGTAATGCACGCAGTGAATTGGTGGCGCTTTGAAGAGCGTCGAGCATGAAGTTGTCCTATAAGGATGGCACTGCGATGTTTTTCTTCATTAGGGCTTATGCAAAATCACCGCAGCTGCGTTGCCGCTCTTGGCTGCAAGTGTGTACTGCCGTCGTCGCGATCCTTGCTGCAGCGATTTTGCGTAAGTCCTATTCATTATTTTTCCCTTGCGTTTCTGTCAGTTGATTTCAACTATGTGCGCTGACATAGCGGCATAACTTGTCAGAAAGTTAAGGATTTTGAATAATATGTCAAACCTCAAATAATGTCATTAGATTAATTAATCCTGAAGTGCAAAAAAACACCAATCGCAGTATTCCATTCTGGAAGGGGAATTTAATAAGTGCCTTTCTTAAAAAGCGACCCACCTTGATGAGATTTGCCTAAAGCAAGCTTTTCCAGATTGCATAAATTTAATGCCAATGATTGACAACGCGAATAAGAATGATTATCATTTGCGTGTCTGATAAATATTTGAGAGCATGAACATGACATTGCGCAACTTACTGCTTGCTTCCTTTTTGCTGGTTCCTCTTCTGAGTCATGCTGCCGATCAGGAATTTAATCTGGTGATTAAAGACCATAAATTCATTCCGGCGGAAGTCAAAGTTCCAGCAGGCAAAAAGGTCAAATTAATTGTCGATAACCAGGACGCCACGATTGAAGAATTCGACAGTCATGATCTGAACAGGGAAAAAGTCATCCCGCCAAAGTCAAAAGGGACAATTTATATCGGCCCATTGACCCCAGGTAAATACACATTTATGGGCGAATTTAATGCGACCAGCGCTCAAGGCGTTGTGATTGCGGAGTAAACATCATGTTTGGTGCCGGTCTTATCGTTTTTCGTGAATCGCTGGAAGCTGCCTTGCTAATTGGCATCATGGCTGCGGCAACGCGTGGCCTTTCGAAACGTAATCTGTGGATCGCGATCGGCATCATGGCGGGACTGATTGGTTCATTCATCGTCGCCGGTTTGACCGAATACATCGCGCAACTTGCCAATGGAAGCGGACAGGAATTATTTAACGCTGCGATATTGGGTGTCGCAGTCGTCATGATTGGATGGCACAACATCTGGATGGCATCACATGGCACGGAAATGGCGAATAAGGCCAAGCAAGTCGGTGCCAGTATCCGCGATGGTGCGCAGGAATTGTCTGCTATTGCAATTGTGGTGGCACTGGCGGTTTTGCGTGAAGGTTCGGAAACGGTTCTTTTTCTGCAAGGGATTGTATCCAGCGATCAAGGTCAGGCCGCAACAATATTGTTAGGCGGAGCATTCGGTCTAGTCGCAGGCGTTGTGATGGGTTTTGTGATTTATGCAGGTCTGGTGCGGATACCAATTCGCAAACTCTTCTCTGTAACGGGTGGATTGCTGTTGCTGGTTGCAGCTGGGCTGGCCGGACAAATGGCGCGTTTTCTGATTCAAGGCGATTGGCTGCCTTCGCTCGCTTCTCCTCTGTGGGATAGCACCAATATTCTGCCGATTAATTCGGCCTTGGGCTCGACCCTGCATATTTTGATTGGATACGAATCGCGCCCTAGCGGCACGCAGGTTCTCTTCTATATGGTGACGTTGATATGCATCGCAGTTGCAGCATCGATAGTGCGTCGCCGATCGGTTTTAAATAAATAAACGGACGTTGTATGAAAAAAATATTTGCAGTTTGTACTGTGGTGGGTTCCTGTTGCTTGTTGAATCAGGCATTTGCGGAACCAGCGGACTATGTTCATACGCCTGATGTGACTTACGGCGAACGCGAGATCGATTTTAAGATGGGCTCTCTCAAACAGCCTAATACGGATCGTGAAAGCGCAGCATCAATCGGATTTGGATATGGTGTAACGCAGAATTGGTTCACAGAACTGTATATGAAATACAAACGTGAGAATGGCGAAGGCACAGCGTTTGATGCATACGAGTGGGAGAACAAGTTTCAGCTAACTGATCCCGGCAAGTACCCAATCGATACAGGATTTTTGCTGGAAATTGAGCGACCAAAAGATCATAGCGAAGGTTATGAAGTGACATTCGGCCCATTATTTCAAACCGAGTTTGGCAGAGTACAAGTCAATACCAATTTGCTGTTCAAGCGAAATTATCAGGCGGATTTTTCCAATGCATTGCAGCTGGGTTATCAGTGGCAAGTGAAGTACCGTTGGTTGCAACAATTTGAATATGGCTTGCAAGGCTTTGGTGAAGTAGGACGATGGGATAAGTGGGACGCGCGTGATCAGCAATCACATCGCTATGGTCCTGCAATCTTCGGGAAAATACCGGTTGGCACCCGCAAAGCACTCAACTACAACATGGCATATTTGATTGATGATTCAAGCGTGACGCGCAGTAATACATTTAGACTGCAGGTGGAATACGAATTCTAATTCGCCTTTTCTTTAAATGCGACAAAGGACTCTTTGATGAGTCCTTTGTTTTTTGAGCATTTAGTTTCGTACTAAATATTATCGTGCCGACGGTGGAGGAGGTGGTGGTGACCCTGGCGGTGGAGGCGGCGGCACTGAACGTGTCGATTGCGAAGGCTCCGTCATCAAACGCCCCGACACTGGCACCCGATGACCATAACTGTACATGCACTGGATATAACTATTATCGTAGCGTTGTTGCGTGGTGTGTGCTGATCTCTGACTGGCATTGCTTCCTTCAGCCGATCCCATCAGCAGTCCGGCACCAGCCCCAACGCCGGCACCTCTACTGCCACCCATTGCAACTCCGGCGATGGCCCCAATTGCTGTGCCGACTGCCGCACTTCGAATACCGCTATCGGTAGCATTGTCACCAGCGGTCGTATTGCCGATTTGCCCGGTTGCGAATTGCCTGCATTGATTGTCATCCTCACGGAATTGATCGAAGCTTTTGCCGGTGCCGGGTAATACAAGAACACTTGGCCCTGTCGGCGCCGTGACACATGCGCCAAGCAAAAGCAAGCCGAATAGCGGGGAAAATTTCAGTATTTTTGACGACGTAGTATTCATAACTGACTTAACTCATGAGTGAAGTGATCAAGGCTGGGGCGCAACTCTTTGCCAGCCGCTTGGACATTCTTTTACATAGGGATAGTAGCCATCCGGATTATTGCAGTAGTACCAGGAATTTGATGAAGCGCTTGGCGCTGGTGCCGGGGCCGGTCCTGGTGCTTGTTCAATATAAACAGGTGCCGGTTGAGTAACGATCGTCGTCGTATTGTAAGCGGGTCCGTAATAAGGGCCGTAATATGGCGCTGAATAATACCAAGGCCAGAAAACCGGGCCGCCAAAATATATGCCAACATGAGCATGTCCATGAGCCCAAGCCATATTGCCTGCGGTTGAAGCAAGCAAGAACACAAATACCAAAACAAGTTTAATAGTTTTCATGATATTCCCCTGCGGTCAAACACATTGCTCTTTCAAACATAATCAAACATAAAATAATCAGTACTTATTTTAGATTCAATTGTATTCCGCCAAGTTCCAATTTGGGACTTGCTTGTTGTAACGGTGTGTAACAGGTTTTTGTAGGAGATGATGAAGCGGCGTATGGCTTAGGAAAACAAGATACCTGAATGTGCTTTTTTCGTTAAAAATGGAAGTTTTGTCTTCCCTTGAACATCGAAGCAGGCTTTTATTTATCTAACAAGAATAGTAAAGAGCACGACGACCTTGCGTTGATCGTGTGGTGCAACACAGGCAATCAAGCAGTAACGTTGACCAACGTACCAACGGTCTGTCCATTGGTATTGACTGTAGGCTTCGGTGCAGATGCTTGCGCTGCTTTGGCAGCATCATCCGAGTCACTATCACTGCTCGTTTTGCTTGGCGCCTGAACTGGCGTCGCCTCTTGTTGCGGGCGAATAGCTTGTGTCGCTGTGACCGTAGCACTGCTTGAAGAAACGGGATTGATAACCATGGCAAATCCAATCGTTGTTAATTGCAAATCGGTAACAAACTCATCGTTTTTAAAGGACGAATTTATACCTATCTAGATTAACGGTTGGAATGCTTGAATTCTGAAGGGGTATGAATCAAATAATTAATGATTATTTTAATAAGATCTTGGGCTTTAGTTAGACATCATTTTTTGCCGGCTTCCCATCCGCCGCCCAAAGCCTTGATCAATAACACACTCGCAGCCAGACGCCGGCTTTGAATATCCAAGGCCGTTCGTTCATTGCCAAGTGCGGTTGTTTGCACGGTAATCACATTCAGGTAACTGACGATTCCAGAGCGGTACTGATTGGTTGTCAGTTCGACTGACTTGCGCGCAGCTTGCAGTGCTTCGTCCTGCAATTGCGCTTCTTGTTCCAGCAGGCGTAACGCGGCCAGATTGTCTTCTACTTCCTGAAATCCGGTCAACACGGTTTGTCGATAGGCGGCCACATTGGCATCGTAATTTGCGATTGCCTGATCGGTTTGCGCGCGTCGTGCGCCGCCGTCAAACAATGTCATTGCGAGGGCAGGGCCGACCGACCAGAAGCGATTGGGCAGCGTCAGCCAATTGGCGAAGCTGCTGCCCTGGAATCCGCCGGTTGCTCCCAATGTGAGATCAGGAAAATAAGCGGTCTTGGCGATGCCGATTTGTGCATTTGCCGCGACGATTCTGCGTTCCGCAGCCGCAATATCAGGGCGGCGTTCCAGCAAACTGGATGGCAGACCAACCGGCAGCGATGGAGTAATTGCAGCAAGCGGTGCATGTGCAATCGAAAATGTCGACGCCGGTTTGCCGATCAGCAGAGCGATTGCGTGTTCCAACTGAGCGCGCTGTATGCCGAGATCAACCAATTGCGCCTGTGTTGTCTTGAGCTGGGTTTGCGCCAATACGATATTGGCATTGGGGACAATACCGGCTGCATATTGGTTTTGTGTGAGCTGCAAGGATTTTTGATAATCGGCCACAGTGCGGTCAAACAATTCCTGCTGCGTGTCGACAGTCCGCAGCTGGAAATAACTTTGCGCGAGTTGCGCCTGCGTACTGAGGCGAGTCGCTTCAAGATCTGCGGCACTCGCTTGCGCACTGGCTTGATTGGCTTCTACTGTACGGCGCACGCGACCCCATAAATCTATTTCCCAATTAGCGCTAACGGACAACGAATGATTTTCGCTCGTATTAGGAGTAATGATGCTATTGCCGCTATTGCCTCGATTACCGCGTGTTGTCGATGCATTGCCGGTCACGGTCGGGTAGTAGTTGGCGCGCGCTGATTGCACCAGCGCGCTGGCTTGTCTATAGCGCGCTTCTGCCTGCGCGAGATTTTGATTTGAAATGCTGACTTGCTCTTCCAGTGAATTCAATAACGGGTCATTATAGATTTCCCACCATTTTCCATGGATTTCCTGATCGCGCGGCTCTGCCATTTTCCAACCGGCAGATTCCTTGAATGCAGCAGGCACTTCAACAGTCGGTCGCACATAGTCGGGACCGACGGCACATGCACTCAACAGCATCAACGACAATGCCGATGCGATCATCTTCATTCGATTCATTCGATCACTCATTCAAACTCCAAAACATGCCTGACAAGGTTGTCCTACATTTCTTAATGGCTGATTTCCGGTGCAAGATGCGTTGCGGGTTGACCATGCCACTTTCGCCATTTTGATTTGCACCACATGTTTAAACGATCCAGATACAAATACACCACGGGTGTCGTATACAGAGTCAACAATTGACTGACGATCAAGCCGCCGACGATCGTGACACCCAATGGTTGACGCAATTCGGAACCGGTGCCGGTACCGAGCGCAAGCGGTAATGCGCCCAGCATTGCAGCCATGGTGGTCATCATGATTGGGCGGAAGCGCAACAGGCACGCCTGCCGTATCGCATCGAATGGCGTCTTGTTTTCGTTGCGCTGTGCCACCAGAGCAAAGTCAATCATCATGATTGCATTCTTCTTGACGATGCCGATCAGCAGCACAATACCGATAAAGCCCATGATGCTGAGATCCATCTTAAATAAAAGCAGTCCGAGAATTGCGCCGACGCCGGCAGAGGGAAGCGTCGACAGGATCGTGATTGGATGTACATAGCTTTCATACAAGACGCCAAGTACGATGTAGATCGTGAATAATGCGGCAAGAACCAGGAACGGCAAGCTGGCGAATGATTCCTGAAAAACTTTCGCCGTACCTTGGGAACTGCCATGGATACTGCTTGGCATGCCGATGCGTGCAGACGCATGATCGATTGCATTGAGTGCATCGCTGAGGACAACACCTGGCGCCAGATTAAACGACAAAGTCATTGCGGCAAACTGGCCTTGATGGTTGACCGATAGTGTCGTTGTAGTCGGCTCGAAGTGCGAGAAGGCGCTCAGCGGCACCATTGTCCCAGACGACGAGGGCACATAAATATTGTTCAAGGTCTCCGGGCGCTGCCAATACTCCGGCGCGACTTCCATGATCACATGGTATTGATTGCGCGGTGCATAAATGACAGACGCCTGACGCTGGCCGAACGCGTCGTATAAAGTGGCATCGATCATTCGCTGCGTAACGCCTAGGCGTGAGGCAGTTGCACGGTCGACCGTCAATGTGATTTGCAAACCTTTATCTTGTTGATTGGTATTGACATCGACCAGTTCGGGAAGCTCACGCAATGCTTGCATGAAGCGCGGCGACCAGGCTGACAATTCATCCAGATTATCGCCTTGCAGTGTGTATTGGTATTGCGCATTGGACGACCGTCCACCAGCCCGGATGTCTTGTGCCGACTGCATGAATAGCGTTGCACCTGGTACAACAGCCAGCTTGCCGCGCAAACGGTTGATCACATCATCAGCTGAAGCCTTGCGTTCATTTAATGGTTTGAGCGAGATGAACATTCTCCCCGTATTGCGCTGGCTACCGCCTGTGAAACCAGTCACACTTTCTACGGCAGGATCGGCTCGAACAATGTCGATGAACGCTGCAAGCTTGGGTCGCATGGCCTGAAATGATGTGGCTTGATCTGCTTGAATCGAGCCGATAATGCGGCCGGTATCTTGTTGCGGGAAGAAGCCCTTCGGCACAATCGCGTATAAATGAAAATTCAATGCGACGACTGCAACGAGAATCACGAGTGTGATCATCGAGTGGCGCAACGCCACGTTCAAACTGCGTGCATATTGCGTAGACAACCAGGTGAAAGCACGCTCACTTGCCATATATAAACGGCCACGTTTCTGCTCGGATTCATCTTTCAAAATTCTGGCACACATCATCGGCGTTGTGGTCAGTGACACGACGAGTGAAACAAGAACCGCCACTGCTAGTGTGATGGAAAATTCATGGAACATGCGTCCGACCAATCCACCCATCAGCAACATTGGAATGAATACCGCTACCAGTGAAATACTCATTGACAAGACAGTAAAGCCAACCTCGTGCGCGCCTTGCAAGGTTGCTTGCATTGGTGTCATGCCTTCATCGATATGCCGCTTGATGTTTTCCAATACGACGATTGCATCATCGACCACAAAGCCGGTAGAAATCGTCAGTGCCATCAGTGAAAAATTGTCCAGACTGTAACCGCACAAGTACATGATACCGAACGTACCCAACAACGAGATCGGCACCGCGACACTGGGAATCAGACTGGCGCGCGTATTACGCAGAAAGACAAACACGACCATGATGACCAGTGCGATCGACGTGATCAGCGTGCGCTCGACGTCATGCAAAGCCGCGCGGATCGTTGTGGTGCGGTCCAGCGCGACTTTCATGTCGATGGCGTTCGGAATCGATGCCTGCAATTGCGGCAGGATCGCGCGCACGCGATCGACAGTTTCGATAATGTTGGCGTTCGGTTGCTGATTTAAAATCACAATGACCGATGGCTTGCCATTTGCAATCCCTGCATTGCGCAAATCTTCTACCGAATCGGTGACTTCCGCCACACTGCTCAACTGAACCGGCGCGCCATTGCGATATGCAACAATCAATGGCATGTATTGTGCTGCTTTCGTCGATTGATCGTCGGTGTAAATCTGCCATTGTTTATTGTCTTCTTCGACAAAACCTTTTGGTCGATTCGCGTTGGTGCCGTTGAGTGCATTGCGCACATCTTCCAGACTCACGCCATACTTGTTGAGCGCCATTGGATTGAGTTCGACACGCACTGCAGGCAGCGAGCTGCCGCCGACGCTGACTTGGCCCACACCTTCGATTTGCGACAATTTTTGTTGCAGGACTGTGGACGCTGCGTCATACATCTGACCTTGCGTCATCGTGTCGGATGTCAGCGCCAGGATCATGATCGGCGCATCGGCAGGATTCACTTTGCGATAAGTCGGATTGCTGCGCAGCGTGCTGGGCAGATCAACGCGTGCTGCATTGATGGCAGCTTGTACGTCACGCGCTGCACCGTCGATGTCGCGACTCAAATCGAATTGTAAGACGATGTTGGCCGAGCCGAGTGCGCTCGATGACGTCATCTCGGTGATGCCGGCGATGCGACCCAATGAACGCTCGAGCGGTGTGGCAACGGTGGATGCCATGGTTTCCGGGCTGGCGCCTGGTAGCGATGCCGATACCGAGATGGTTGGAATGTCGATTTGCGGCAATGGCGATACCGGCAACAAACCAAACGCAACGATGCCTGCCAACGCTACTCCGATTGTGAGTAGCGTGGTGGCAACCGAGCGCTTGATGAAAGGTGCCGAGAGGTTCATGGCTATTCTGCTTGAGGTGCAGCGCCGTGAGGTGCGGCGGGATCAGTTCTTGTGAAACGTTTTGCCAAACGATCGAAACCAAGATAAATCACTGGTGTCGTAAATAACGTCAACACTTGACTGACGATCAAGCCGCCTACGATGCTGATGCCAAGCGGATGGCGCAGTTCGGAACCGACTCCGCTGCCGAGCATTAACGGCAATGCACCGAGCAACGCAGCCATCGTCGTCATCAGGATCGGCCGGAAACGCAACAGACATGCTTGATAAATCGCATCGCGTGCAGTCAGGCCTTCATTGCGCTCGGCATCCAACGCAAAGTCGATCATCATGATCGCGTTCTTCTTGACGATGCCAATCAGCAGGATGATGCCGATCACCGAGATGATGCCAAGGTCGGTACGGAACAACATCAATGCCAGCAGCGCACCCATGCCGGCGGATGGCAGCGTCGACAGGATCGTGATCGGATGGATATAACTTTCATACAACACGCCCAACACGATATAAACCGTGACGATGGCTGCCAGAATCAGCAACAGTTCATTGGCGAGTGAAGCTTGAAATGCCAGCGCAGCGCCCTGGAAATTGGTCTGTGTGCTGAGTGGCAGCCCGATGTCTTGTTTGGTTGTATTAATCGCTTGTACTGCATCGCCTAGTGCAACGCCCGGTGCGAGGTTGAATGAAATGGTGGTAGCAGGGAATTGACCAATGTGGCTGACTACCAACGGCGTGGCTTGTTCCGTTAGAGTGGTGATCGAACTAAGGGGGATTTGCGCACCTGTTGCTGTCGTGATGTAAATATCATTCAGTGATTTCGGTCCTTGTCGGAATTCCGGTTTGACTTCGAGCACCACGCGATATTGATTGGTTTGCGTGAAAATAGTGGAGACGATGCGTTGACCGAATGCACTGTATAGCGTGTTGTCGATAGTGGCCGGTGTAATGCCCAGGCGCGATGCAGTGTTGCGGTCGATGGTCAGCGTTGCTTGCAAACCTTGATCCTGCAAATCGCTGGTGACGTTACGCAATTGTGGTAATTGACTTAGCGCGTCTACCAGCTTCGGTGTCCAGATGCTGAGATTTTTTGGATCGGCATCTTCCATCGTGAATTGATATTGCGTGCGGCTGACACGTGTTTCAATCGTCAGGTCTTGCACCGGCTGCATGAAAAGTGAAATGCCCGCAACGTCTTCCAATTTCTGCTGCAGGCGATTGATGACAGTCGTGACATTATTCTTGCGGGTTTCATGCGGCTTGAGATTGATCAACATGCGGCCGCTATTGAGCGTGGTGTTGGTGCCGTCGACGCCAATGAATGACGACAGGCTTTCGACATCAGGATCTTGCAGCACGATTTTGGCAAGAGCTTGTTGCCGTTCTGCCATTGCAGAAAATGAGATCGATTGCGGCGCTTCGGAAATACCTTGAATGACGCCAGTGTCTTGCACAGGAAAGAATCCTTTCGGTATGAGTATATAGAGCAGGCAAGTCAGCACCAGCGTGCCAACTGCAACCAGTAACGTTGCTGTCTGCCGATCGAGCACCCAATTGAGCCACTTTCCATATTGCTCAATGGTGCGATCAAAGAAATGTCCGGATGCTTTATAGAAGCGACCTTGTTTTTCTTCCGGTACATGGCGCAATAATTTGGCGCACATCATCGGTGTCAATGTCAGCGATACGATGGCCGAGATAATGATAGTGACCGACAGCGTAATCGCAAATTCACGGAACAGACGTCCAACGACATCGCCCATGAACAGCAGCGGGATCAATACCGCAATCAACGAAATGGTCAGCGACAAAATGGTGAAACCAATTTGCTCTGAGCCCTTCAATGCAGCTTTCAACGGCGGATCGCCTTGTTCGATGTAACGCGCAATATTTTCAATCATCACGATCGCATCATCGACCACAAAGCCGGTCGAGATCGTCAATGCCATCAAGGTCAGATTGTTCAGACTGAATCCGGCCAGATACATGACGCCGAATGTGCCGATCAACGATAGCGGCACCGCAACGCTCGGAATAATGGTGGCGGATACATTGCGCAGAAACAGGAAGATCACCATCACCACTAGAGCGACTGACAGTAACAATTCGAATTGCACATCTTTTACCGATGCACGGATGGTGGTGGTGCGGTCCGTCAATATCGACACTTCTACTGCAGCAGGCAAGGCGGTTTGTAATTGCGGCAGCAGTTTTTTGATGCTGTCGACTACTGCAATCACGTTGGCGCCAGGTTGGCGTTGCACATTCAAAATGATGGCCGGTTTTTCATTGACCCATGCGGCTTGCTTCACGTTTTCAGCATCGTCGATTACATCGGCAACATCGGAGAGATGAATCGGCGCATTGTTGCGGTACGCGACGATGATCGCTTTGTATTCGTCGCCGGAGCGCAATTGATCATTGGCATCGATCGTGTAGGCGCGTGCGGGTCCGTCGAAACTTCCTTTTGCTTGGTTGACATTCGCATTGCCGATTGCGCTACGGATGTCTTCGATATTCAAGCTGTGCGCAGCCAACGCAGTGGGATTGGCTTGAATGCGCACTGCAGGACGTTGGCCGCCACTCAAACTGACTAGTCCGACACCTGGCAATTGTGCAATTTTTTGCGCCAGACGTGTGTCGGCCAGACTTTGTATTTGCGTAAGCGGAAGCGTCTTGGACGTCAGCGCAAGTGTGATGATCGGCGTATCGGCCGGATTGACCTTGCTGTAAATCGGAGGTGCGGGTAAATCAGCGGGCAGCAAGTTGGCGCCGGCGTTGATGGCCGCTTGTACTTCTTGCTCTGCGATATCGAGTTGCAGCGACAAGCTGAACTGTAGTGTGATCACCGATGCGCCGCCGGAGCTGGTGGATGACATCTGGTTCAATCCCGGCATTTGGCCGAACTGGCGTTCCAGCGGCGCAGTGACAGACGATGTCATCACGTCAGGGCTGGCACCAGGATAAAGTGTGACGACTTGGATGGTTGGGTAATCGACTTCCGGCAGCGCAGACAGCGGCAATATTCGATAAGCCAGAACGCCGATCAACAGAATCGCGACCATCAATAATGAAGTTGCGACAGGGCGCAGAATAAACAGGCGTGACGGATTCATGTCGTTACGAGTTTAGCTTTTGTGAGGCAGCATCATGCGACATGTCATGAGCTACCTTTCGTTGGCGCACTGCCGGTTGCAGGTGCAGAAGCGCCATCCCGTTTATGCCCACCGCCTGTTTTTGGCCGTGCGCTGCCGTCTTTGCTTCGTGCATTGCCATCGCGGGTTGCCAATTCCACTTTTGCACCTTCACGCAGTTTGTCTGCGCCATCGATGACGACGAGTTCACCCGGCGCCAGTCCGGTATCGATTGCGGTGTTGTCACCTTGCGATGGCCCGAGCTTGACAGGGCGCACTGACACGCTCCGATCTTCTTTTACGACATACACAAACGTGCCTTGCGTGCCGCGCTGAATGGCTGCCGTCGGAATCACGGTGAGGCCGTGTCTGGTTTCCAGCAGCAAGCGTGTATTGACAAATTGATTCGGGAACAGGCTGTAGTCCTCATTGGTAAATTGCGCTTTGAGTTTGACGGTGCCGGTGGTGACATCAATCTGGTTATCTAAAGTAAGTAGCACCCCAGTAGCCAGTTTTGTTTTTTGCGAACGATCATAGGCATCGACGCTTAATTTGCTGCCGACCTGCAGTTTTTGCATTACGCTGGGGATGTTGTCTTCCGGGATCGTGAATACGACAGTCGCCGGTTGCAATTGCGTGATCACCACGATGCCATTGGTATCGCTGGCATGCACGATATTGCCTTGATCGACTTGGCGCAGACCGATGCGGCCGCTTGCAGGCGCCGTCACTTGCGCATAGGTCAATTGCAACTTGGCACTGTCGATTTGTCCCTTGTCGACCTTGAGTGTGCCTTCATATTGCCTGACCAACGCTTCCTGGGTATCGAGCTGTTGCTTGGCAATCGAATCCTGCTTGAAGAGTGTTTGATAACGTTCCAGGTCGACCTGTGCATTCGTGAGTAATGCCTGATCGCGTGCGTATTGGCCTTCCGCCTGTGTCAGTTGGACTTGAAAAGGGCGTGGATCAATTTCGGCAAGCGCTTGTCCTTGCTTGACGAGTTGGCCTTCGCGAAACAGGATGCGCATCAATTGTCCGTCGACGCGCGGTTTGACTGTCACGGTATTCAATGGAACGACTGATCCGAGCCCATTCAAATAGATGCTGATATCGCCTGTTTTCGCTGCTGCTGCCACTACCGGCATCGGTTGTCCGCCATTGCCGTTGCGGCGCCCGCCGCTTTTTCCTGCAGCGTTTTGTTGTTGTGCCGATTGTTCTTTTTGCGGTGCAGAGAAATAAAAGGTGATGCTTGCGCCAGCCAAAGCCAGTAACAGCAGCCATACCCACCAGCGGCGAAAGAGTCCCTTGCTATGCATTTGTAGCGATCCCGTTGTGTTGTTCATCGTTTTGATGTTGGTGAACCAGTGAAGTAAAGTTTTTTTGAAAATTGCGGTTGATTCATCGGCTTCAACTCTTCTGGATCAAATGTCTGTTGATTACTAAATACATAATTTCGTTTGCAGTCACAATGAAATATACGAATTATTACAATTAGAGTGATTTTCTTTTACATGTACGGGGCAATCTCAGATATTCAAATTGGGTCGTGTCTTGTTGTATAGAGCGAAGCTGATAATACACGGTTAATTAGTTGTTTAAATTCAATCAGGTACGTTAGAATAAATTTTTATGCCATTGTGGGTAATGGATATTGCTCCAGCAGTGATTTCGCCACACATCGCCTGCATTTCAAGGTTGATTTACCTTGCCTCACCCCTCTGAGGATTTTTCACTTTCTACATTTTTTGGAGAAAACAGTGCGTCTTTTAAATAAAGTATCAATTATTACAGGGGCAGCAAGAGGCATTGGTCAAGCTACTGCGGTTAAATTCTCCAAAGAAGGTGCAAAGGTCGTTGTGTGCGACCTTGATGCGTCGGCAGTGGCTGCTGTTGCAGATGAAATCAACAAAAACGGTGGGCAAGCGATCGGCATCAAGCTCGATGTGACCAAAAAAGAAAGCATTGCTGCGATGATCAGCACGGTGATGGGCAAGTATGGTCGGATCGACGTTTTGGTAAATAACGCAGGTATCGTGATGGATGCGCAGTTGAAAAAAATGACTGATGAGCAATTTGACAAGGTTATCGATGTCAATCTCAAGGGAACCTTCAATTGTGCCCGAGCCGTGGTGGATATCATGATCGAGCAAAAAGGCGGCGTCATCCTGAATGCATCCTCGGTGGTCGGCTTATACGGCAATTTTGGGCAGACCAACTATGCGGCAACCAAATTCGGCGTGATCGGCATGGTCAAGACATGGTCGCGTGAATTGGGTAAATACGGCATTCGCTCCAATGCTGTTTGCCCTGGTTTCGTACAAACACCAATCTTGAACAGCATGCCGGACAATGTGCTGCGTTCCATGGCAGAAAAGGTGCCGCTCGGTCGCGTAGGGCAACCGGAAGATATCGCCAATGCCTATGCATTTCTGGCGTCGGATGAGGCTAGTTACATTAACGGTGCCGTCATTGAAGTGAGCGGCGGCTTGATGCCATAAGTGATCGTTTTGCTATCGTTATCGCCCCACTTTGCTGCGGTGTTCGAGGCGCGTCCTGACTCAGCAGTGTCGGTAACGCGACGTTCTTTATGCATATTGATTGACACATAGATCAGCACTCTGCATTATTGACGTAATGTAACAAAATAATATAACAGGAGAGTACAAATGCTTAGAGCAATCAAGTGGCTGCCTATTGCTGCGAGTTTAGTGGCATCCGTCACAGTTAACATTTCTTTTGCCGCGGAAGATATTGTGATCGGCCAATCCGCCCCGATCACAGGCCCGATTGCCGACGTAGGCCAAAATATGGCGCTCGGCGTCAAAATCTATTTTGACTATGTCAATGATAACGGCGGCATTTTTGGAAGAAAAATCAAACGTATTCTCAAGGATGACGTGTACAAGGTTCCTGATACCGTCAAGAACATCAAGGAATTGGTCGAGAAGGACAATGTGGTGGCGTTGATTGCCTCTGCCGGTACATCACCTTTGGGTGAGGTGGTGAAACAGCAAATTCTGGAAACAAACGGAACAGTGCTGATCGCTCCTTACACGGGATCATCGACATTGCGTGAACCATTTGAAAAAACACGCCATTTTTTCCATATTCGCGCCAGCTATGCCGGTGAAGCTGAGGGTATTGTCGACCAATTGATGTCGCTTCAGCTGGACAAGATCGCTGTGTTTTACCAGAACGATGGATTCGGTAAAGTGGGTCTGGATGGTGTTGTCGCAGCGTTGAAAAAGCGTGGCAAGACAATTGTGTCGTCAGGCACTTATGAATCGACCAAGCCGGATGATGTACAGAAGGCTGCCGACGATATCATGAAGGGCGACCCGTCTGCCGTGGTCATTTGGGGCACGGGCAAACCTGCGGCCAACTTCATCAAGGCAACTCGTACAAAATCACGCATTGCGCAATATGTAACGGTCTCGGTCGCAAGCCCTAAACAAATTTATGACATAGACGGACCAAAAATTGCTCGCGGCGTTGGCATTGCGCAGGTGATGCCGTACGTCTTTTCCCAAGGTACAGCGCCTATCATCAAGGAATATTATGCGGCATTGAAAAAATACGGTCCGACAGGCGCAACACCGAACTATACAAGTCTTGAAGAGTTCATCGGCGCCAAGGTTCTGGTTGAAGGTATTAAACGCGGCGGCCCGAAAGTAACGCGCGAATCCATCTACAAAGGACTGGAGACAATGAATCCATATGATGTCGGCGGATTCAAGGTGAGTTTTTCGCCGACCAGTCATGCTCAATCAAACTTCGTTGAAGTTACTGTCATTAGCAAGAATGGTAGTTTGATTCGATAATGACGGTTGTGTTTAATCAGGGTAACAAGAAAAAGATATAAGTAGAATAAAGCAGTTGTTCTGTAACCACCAGAATCGTGTACATCTTATGCGATTCATGGTGGTTTATTTTTTTGGGTATAGTTTTTTCTAATCGCTCTTTATGCGTATTACTTGTCGCTATTTCACAGGACATTGGCATATCGCATATGCTGTACTACCCAAGCTTGAAATAATACAACCATGCCAACTGTTTCATTCAGGCATTCTGTTTCAGATTTTCAAACAGACTAGCGGAAACATCAGGTTCCATATACTTCCCATTTAGGCATATCTTGAGTAAATGTTTGGGCGCTCATATGGCAATAGGGATAAGACCATGATGACAATAAATCGTTACAATAAATTTAATTAATCTTTATAGAAAGTACATATTGCGTCGTAGCAGTTTTAAAGCGAGCGTTCGAGCGTTATTTTGCATATGCCTGTTATCAACTGCATGCCTTTGCCTCGCACAAAATCTGGAACGCCATGTGATCGAGATCACAGGGACCGGTTCGCTTGAACCCTTGTTGCGCGACAATCTTGAAATCGAGCAGCATGCCGGCGATGCCAATATGACGCAAGAAGAATGGCAGCGTCTGATTGGCATCACGCCGCAAAAAATTCGAGATCTATTGGCGACTGAAGGCTACTTCTCACCCACGGTTGCATATGAAGTGTCTCAAGAATCCGATCGCTCGATCGTTCGTTTTAATGTAACGCCCGGCCCCATTACTCAAGTCAATACCGTTGAGATCCACTTTGCTGGTGCCATCGCAGAGGGTCTCCATGCCGATGCTAAAAGAATGGAAAATCTGAAGCGACGCTGGAGTTTGCAACCAGGTGAGCCATTTCGCCAGAAGGCATGGAACGATGCTAAAGACACGCTGTTGAAAGGATTGTTAATCCGCGATTATCCAGCTGCCAAGATTACCGAAAGCGAAGCGCAAATTGATCCTGATCAGCACAAGGCAATGCTGACCGTTGAAGTCGATTCCGGTCCGTTCTTTACCTTTGGCGCTTTGCAGGTAGAAGGTTTGCAGCGATATTCGCGCGAGATCATTGACACACTGAATCCAATTCATCCAGGCGAGCCATATTCGCAATCCAGGCTCACCGAATTGCAAACGCGACTGCAAGACACAGGATACTTTCGTTCAGTGTTTGCCACCATCAATGCGGATCCCGATCATCCCGATCAGGTTCCTGTAAAAGTAACCTTGGTGGAAAATGAGCGTCGGCGTTTGTCAGTCGGTGCAGGATTCTCAACCGATACAGGCGCGCGCGGACAATTGAAGTGGCTGGATCGTCAATTACTTGGCCATAACTGGCGCATGGAATCCGAATTGCGCGTAGATCGCCAGACAAGCTTGCTGGGCACAGATATTTATTTTCCTGCGCGTGACAATGGCTGGCGTCCGAGCTTGGGTACGCACTATGAACGGACGGATATTGCAAATGAAATTGACGACAAGATTCGGGTCGATGCACGTTTGACCGGTCCGATCAAGACGGATGAAAAAGCGTGGGGAACATCCTATTTGGCAGACAGGCAGCGACTTGGAGGCGATTCGATCAACAATCGTCAAGCGTTGATTGCCTCGTATTTTTATACCAGGCACCGTGTCGACAATTTGCTTTCGCCACAGCGCGGCTATGCGGCATCGATTGAAATGGATGGCGGGATCACCGGTTCATTAACAGAAAAAAATCTGGGGCGCGTGGTCGGGCAAGGTTATTCGTTAGTGCCTTTCGGACGAAGGTGGCTGATAATTTTGCGCGGACAAATCGGCGATGTACTCGGCGCAAAGCGTGATGCGGTTCCTGGCGATCTCTTGTTCAGAACCGGCGGTGACCAAAGCGTGCGCGGCTATGCATACAACAGTCTCGGTGTTAACGTGGTGCAGAACGGCAGCGAAGCAGTAGTAGGCGGCACAGTGATGGCAGTCATGAGCGCTGAACTGGTTTATAAAATCACTCCGACATGGGGCGCTGCCATATTCAGGGATGCGGGCGACGCCGCTGAATCATGGCGTGAATTCAAGTTGAAGCAAGGAACAGGTGTCGGCGCGCGCTGGCGCAGTCCGATCGGGGCAGTGAATCTCGATGTCGCATACGGTCACGCGGTCAATCAGGTGCGGCTCCATTTCTCGGTCGGCTATGGCTTCTGAGATCAAGCATAAGCGGTTTTCATCTCGCCTTTGGCAAATCGGCCTTGGTGTTGTACTCGTGCCGCTTGTGCTATTGATTGCAGTTTCAGTCTGGTTGTTAGGTACGCAATCCGGTGCGCAACTGGTGTTGTCATCCGTATCCGGCATGTCAACTGGTGCAGCTCATATCGAAGGTGTGCATGGCCGCCTGGCTGGTCCGATGGCGATTGATCGAATCCTGTTTGAAAACGATCAAGACAAGATCACGCTGATGAATGTGCAACTTGATTGGCAGCCGCAGGCTTTGCTGCACACAAGCCTGCATGTAACTTCCTTGCATGTTGGACGCATGATCGTCTCCCATAAAATTCAGCAAAAATCCACATCGCCGCACATGCCGCAAAATATTGCGCTGCCTTTTGCATTGCAGATCGATCAAGTGAAAATCGATGAAAGCGAAATCGCTTGGGGGCCGGTTAGCATTGTGCGACTTGGCGCATTGGCTTTTCAACTCGATTTCGATCGCGCTCGTTATCGTCTTCAACTCGCACAATTGGCCGCACGTTCCGCCACCGAATCGAGCGCTACCTTGAAATCCATCTCAGGGAATTTAACAGGCCAAGCAACACTGGCTGTCGCCAAACCATTTGCATTGCAAGCGGAGTTCTTGAGTGGTGGTGTAGCGGTTCTGCAGGATCAGGCTGTTGGCATCAAAGGGCGAATAGGCATCGATGGTTCGCTGCAAGAGTTGAAGACAACAGTGCAGTTGACTGCGGATAAAGCGGAGGCGCAAGGTCAAGCAGTACTGCGGCCGTTTGCAGAAGATGCGCTGGTTGATACCAATCTGACTACGCATCACTTCGACATCGCTGCTTTGGACAGCAAGTTGCCGCATACTGAATTGGATATCAATCTATCCATGGCAAAAGGCATTGGCCAGCTGTCACTGATGAATCGTGGAGCCGGCTTGTACAACGAAGGCCGACTGCCTGTTGCGGAAGTACAGACTGCATTCCGACAACAGGCTGGACAACTGCGTATTGAAAAAATGATGAGCAAACTCGGTACGCTCAAACAGCCTGCTGGCATTATCAACGGTAATGGCCAATATGCAAATGGCGCACTCGATCTTTCGCTTGATTTGAAAGCGTTGGACTTGCGCCGACTGGATCAGCGCCTGCAATCAACGCAGCTTGGCGGTCAAGTTGGCATCAAACATGTGGCAAACAAGCAGACCCTCGCAGCAGAATTGAGCGAGCCATTCGGCAAAAACAAGATTGCATTGTCTGCTCATGCAACGATGGCCGACGATCATATTACGGTAGAGCGTGCTGAACTTGCGCTAGGCAAGGGCAACGTACAGGCCGCCGGACAGTTCGATTTATCGGAGCAGAATGCATTCAGCGCAGAAGGCAGAATGAATCATTTCCGCTTGCAGGAATTAGGCACATTCGATTCCTTCCCTGATATGGATCTCAATGGCAAATTTTCATTGCGCGGTGCACGGCAACCTAAGCTGATGGCGGATCTGGCGTTCAATATTATGGACAGCCAATTGGCTGGCCAAGCTTTAGAAGGTGAGGGGAAAGCACAATTGCGCGCCGACCGATTACTTGTGCCCAGGATGCTGCTTGCGATTGGCGCCAATCGCCTGCAAATCAATGGTGAATTATCCGGAGGCGATACGCAATTGCTATTCACGCTGGACGCACCGAATCTGGAACAATTGGGCGCAGGTTATGGTGGTGTTTTTCAGGCGCATGGAAGTGCGCGTGGCACTTTTAACCAGCCACACATTGATGTCATGTGGACCGGTGACAAGATCCAGATGCCAAATCAATTGCAACTTGCAAAGACGCAAGGAAAAGTGATGGCCATCGTCGACCGCAATCAACCATTCTTCCTCAAGACGGTTGCACTGGACGCATCTGCAAATGGATTGGAAATGGTGGATCGGAAGTTGGCCGCACTGACAGCCCATCTACAATTTTCTCCGCAAGCGACTGCGCCATTGGCGATGAATATTCAGGGCGATGATTTGATCATGGCACAAATCAAGGCAGAATATTTTTCCGTGGTGGCGCAGGGTACAACCGCAAGGCATATCATTGATGCATCGATGGCGGAGATCGACCAAAAGTGGATGCTCAAGATGGATGGAGGATTTAAGGATCTAGGCAGTGCAGCACGTTGGCAAGGAACTATTAATCGAATGGAGGGTGAAGGCCGCGTGGTCGGTCATCTTGCAGAGGCTGCGCCGCTTACCGTATCGCGACAGCGCATGCAGCTGGATCATTTTGTATTGGATGCCAATGACGGGCATCTCGCTATCGACCAATTCATTCGCGATCAAAACAACATTGTTACGCGCGGAAATTTTGAACGGTTGCAGATCATGTCGTTGCTCCAATTCGCCAATCAACAACCCATGCTGACGTCTGACTTGCAACTTGCCGGCGAATGGAATCTCGATCTTGCCAATACCGTCAACGGCAGCATCAAGGTGCGCCGCCAAAGTGGCGACATCATGATGAAGGGTAGTGCATCAGTGCCGCTGGGTTTGCGTAATCTGGATGCAAATGTGCAGGCAACGAACGGCCATCTGATGTTGCGCTTCAATGCGGATGGTCAGCAAGTCGGACATATCGATGTGAATGCAACAGCCAATCTGGCGAGTGGCGCAAATCGTTTTTCGATCGTGCCCAATACGCCGTTGTCAGGCGCGGCCAAGCTCGATATTCCGTCATTAAACTGGATCGGCTCCTTGATTTCACCGGGACTGATGGCAGATGGTCGTTTGCAAAGTACGGTTTCGATGAAGGGTACCTATGCTGATCCCCGTTTTACCGGGAACATTGCTGCGCGTGGATTGCGTCTGTTTTTTATGGAGCAGGGAATTGATTTACGCAACGGTACGCTGGATGGTGAATTCCAGAACGATGGATTGGTCGTCAAACAATTACGTTTCCAAAGTGTGGATGGCGATGTTGATGTCACCGGACCGATCAAATGGACTGACGGCAAAACTGTCGCACACCTCGCATTAAAAGCGGATCGTTTTGTCTTGTTCAATCGCATTGACCGCAGGCTTGTCGTCAGCGGTCAAAGCCAGATCGATTGGAATGACAGCAATATACAAAGCGGCATTCCTGCCGCCGGAATTAAAAGCAGGATAAAAATTACTGGAGCATTCAATGTCAATTCGGGATTTTTCGATATCGGTCGGGCGGATAGTCCAGGATTATCGGATGACGTCGTAATCGTCGGACACAAGCAGAAGCCGGCCAATCGCATGGTCGCAGACACTGACGTCAAAGTCTCACTTGGTGACGGTATCACATTGCAGGGGCGTGGACTGGATGCGATATTGGCAGGGCAAATTCATGTGACCAGCGATACCAGACAGGCATTGCGTGCGCAAGGTACTCTGACCGTCATCAAAGGCACTTATAACGCTTACGGTCACAAGCTCGCCATTGAAAAAGGCGAGTTGCTCTTTAACGGTCCAATCGGTAATCCTGCGTTGGATATTCTCGCCATGCAGCGCGGTCAGGAAGTCGAGGTGGGTGTTTCGGTCAGCGGCACCGTACTGACGCCACATATCACGCTGGTATCCGAGCCATCGGTCCCGGATACGGAGAAATTATCATGGCTGGTGCTCGGTCATGGATTGGATACAGCGGGTGGTTCTGATTTGAGTGTATTACAAGCGGCTGCAAGTGCATTGTTGTCAGGGCGTGAATCCGGTGGCGTGCAATCGCAACTCGCCGGCGCATTCGGGCTGGATGAAATCAATATCAAGACAGATCAAACCAACACACAGCAACGTGTCGTCACGTTGGGAAAACGGCTATCGTCAAAACTGGAAGTCAGTTATGAACAAGGCATTGAGTCCATAAGCAATGTGCTGCATCTGCGTTATACATTATCAAAACGATTGTCGGTGGAAGCTGAGACGGGTACACGCAGTGCTATCTCGTTGTTTTTTAATTTCTTGTTTGATTGAGATGTTTTAAAAGAATTGCGCCCACTCATCCATCCAGGCAGGCAGCACATTGCTCTCCATCGGCTTGGCGATGTAATAGCCTTGGGCATGCGTACATCCCAAGTGCAGTAAAAGATCCCAGTCATGACGTGTCTCGACACCGACCGCTGTCGATTGCCGATTGAGTTTATGTGCGAGTTCAAGATTTGAACTCAGCACCAATCTGATCGATTCGTTTTTCGATGCGCCGGCTACAAATGAGCGATCGATCTTTACTTCGGAAAAAGGAATCCTCAGCAATTCCTGCATGCTGGCGTGGCCTGTCCCGAAATCATCGATCGCCAAAACGAATCCTTTCATCCGCAGTCGCGCCAGATTTTCCAGATAGTGCGGATTATTGATTCTTGCCGCCGATTCGGTGATTTCCAATGTGATGCGCTGTGCATCAACGCCATGTTTTGCAACGATGGCAGCAATGCGTTCCGCACATCCTTCATCTACCAATGAACTGGATGCGATGTTGATTGAAACCGAAATGGGAAAATCAAGATCGTTCCATACCCGGCAAGCTGCAGCAGATTTTTCGATAATGATCCGGCTGAACGTATTCAGATGTTCAGTCCCTTCCAGCTTTGACAGAAAGACGGCAGGGAAAAGCAGTCCGTGTACTGGATGATTCCAGCGTGCAAAGGCTTCTGCACTCTTGATATGTCCTGTTGCTATTTCAACCTTGGGTTGGAAATAAGGCAGGAATTCATCATGACTTAATCCATGCGCAATTTGTTCAAGCGTAAATGTCGGACCGGATGATGCGGTAGCGCTATCTGTCGCATGCCTCGGTTCATAGAGACCAATTAATTCAATCAGATTTTCCGGTGTCGCAGGCTTGGCGATTGTGCCAAGCAGGTTGACGCCATATGCCTTGGACATTGTCTCGACCGAAAACACCAGCGAAGGATCAAGAGCGCTGGCCAGGATGATGGAAGGAGGATTCTCTTCCTTGGCCATATGGCGGATCAATTCCAGACCGTCCATGCCCGGCATATTCAGATCAATGAAGCAGATATCGATCGATTCTGGAGAGTCATGCAGGATACTTAATGCAGTATGTCCGTCTTCTGCTTCAACAATATGGTTGGCGCCGAGATTGGACAGCATAACGACCAACCAACGCCGCTGGAACTCATTGTCTTCGGCAACCAGAAAATGCAGGTCGCTGATATTCATCGTTTCACTCTCTCCCTGAGCATATTTTTATTCTTTTATTTCCGATTCGGACATTGAATTCACCACATTACCCCATGTTTCTATGACTGTAAATCAGTATTGAAAGAGGTCGCTTCATCATGGCTTTCATGGATGTGGGGCGGTGCGTCGCGATTGGCCAATGCGGCTCCCAATTTCGCACGCAAGAAGCCGCTGGTCGAATACCTTGTCACAGAAAGATAATATTTTTCGGTGAGTTCTTTCACCATCTTGGCGTAGTTGTCAATTAAGTCAGGCAGAATCGAGAAGTTATCGTAATTGACGACAGTTTTTACTTTTTCCGGGACATCTCGGAGAGCGTGGATGACTTGTTTGCGGATGGCTTCAACGTCTGCATTGTCATGAACACTGAAGCCTTCAAAGTTGATGAATAACGTATTCCGTTGATGGTCATAGCGCACGCGATGTTCGAGCGGCACCGATAGCATGATGTCGCGCAAACCCATTGGTTCGGTCTTGAAGATGCGTGCATCCATCTTGCGCAAGTCGTTTGATATACGAGGGCGGAAAGCCATTTGCGACAGGATATCGCGCTCCAGATCGATGCCAGGGGCGATTTCAATCAATTCCAATCCATCGCGCACCAGCTCGAACACACAACGTTCCGTGATGTAGAGGACTGGCTTGCCTTGTTTTTGTGCGTGCTTGCCGTTAAAGGTCAGGTGCTGCACCGATTCGACGAATTTGCAGGCGCCACCTTCGCCTTCAATCATCAACTCGCCATTTTTCACATGGAATACTTGTTTGCAGGAGCTGAAGCAGCCGACGAATACCACGCGCTTGGCGCTTTGGCTGATATTGATAAAGCCGCCCGCGCCCGCCAGGCGCGTGCCGAATTTGCTGACGTTGACGCTCCCGTCCTTGTCTGCTTCCGCCAACCCGAGGAATGCAATGTCCAGGCCACCGCCGTCATAGAAGTCGAACTGATATGGTTGGTCGATGATGGCTTGCGTATTGACGCCGGCGCCAAAATTAACGCCGGTAGCAGGAATGCCGCCGATCACGCCTGGCTCCGTGGTCAGCGTCAACAAATCGATCACACGTTCTTCGTTGGCAATGCTGGCGACGCCTTCCGGCATGCCGATGCCGAGATTGACTACGCTATTGGCACTCAATTCGAATGCGGCACGGCGTGCAATGATCTTGCGTTCGTTGATCGGCATCGGCTTGATACTGCTGACAGGTACGCGCAGTTCGCCGCTGAAGGCAGCGTTATACGGCTCGGCGAATGTTTGCCAATGGTGAAGTGGTTCGGCGACCACTACACAATCGACCAGGATGCCGGGGATTTTGACCAGGCGTGGATTCAATGTATCGCGGTCGGCGATGCGTTCCACCTGTGCGATCACAATGCCGCCTGAATTGTGCGCTGCCATTGCCAGCGACAGCATTTCCAGCGTCAGTGCTTCACGTTCCATCGTCAGATTGCCGTCGGGGTCTGCTGTTGTCGCGCGTATCAATGCGACGTCAATCGGCAATGCTTTGTAGAACAGAAAATCTTCACCATCGATGTCGAGCAAACGAACCAGGTCCTGTGTGGTACGTGCATTCAGTTTGCCGCCGCCATTGCGTGGATCGACAAAGGTTTCCAGTCCCACCCGCGTCAAATGGCCCGGCCGTTTGGCTGCAATGTCGCGATAGAGATGGGAGATCACGCCTTGCGGCAAGTTGTACGCTTCAATCTTGTTGTCGATTGCCAGCCGCTGTATTTTGGGCGCCAAACCCCAATGTCCGCCGATCACGCGCTTGAGCAGGCCATCATGACCAAGATGATTCAGGCCCTTTTCTTTGCCGTCTCCCTGGCCTGCTGCATAGATCAGTGTCAGATCTCTTGGGTCCGCTGTGCTGCCATCTTCTGCTTGGGAATCAAGGAAGTGTTGTTCCAGTGCAAGCAAGAGCTCTTCCGGCACACCGATGCCAACAAATCCGCCGGTAGCGATCGTGTTACCTGAATGGATCAGCTTCACGGCATCAGAGGCGCTCACGATTTTGATGCGCTTGCCGCTGCCTTGGGTGAATTCTTGACCAAACGTTAGCATAGTGTTTCCTTCTTCAGAGCAGTTGGTTAAGCGCAGCGCATATACTAAGTGCCATCATATTATTATTCTCGACGTCTAAAGAACATACCTGTAGTCAATATTTTCGTGTTGAGCCTATATATTGTTGAATTCCTGCGACCAAAATAATCGTTTCTTCTTTCATGATTTTTTGATTCCATTTCATATTCCAAAAAATGCATCCCGTATTATGAAAAAAGAGGGTGATTGTGTCTCCTGAGTTTCTCTCATTTTAAGAAATTTTATTTCGTATCACGAAAATATACTGTTAAGTACATGAATATAAAAAGAAAAAATTTAGTTATATGTCTTATATAAGACCTTGTTGCCGCGCAAAAAAACCCTTATGATTCATCCATACGAATTCAGTTTAGTTTTATCCCGATACACACTTCGTTACCCACAGGAGAATGACCATGGCAACACGTGAACAGCAAATCGCAGCACTCAAGAAAGACTGGGCCGAAAATCCACGCTGGAAAAGCGTCAAGCGTAACTACACAGCAGAAGACGTCGTTCGTCTGCGCGGCAGCATGCAGCCGGAATACACCTTGGCCAAGGCCGGTGCTGAAAAGCTGTGGGCAAAAGTCAACGGCGGCGCAAAGAAAGGTTATGTAAACGCATTCGGCGCGATCACCGCTGGACAAGCAATGCAACAAGCGAAAGCCGGCCTGGAAGCCGTCTATCTGTCAGGCTGGCAAGTTGCCGCAGACGGCAATACTTCCGAAACCATGTACCCTGACCAATCGTTGTACGCATACGATTCGGTGCCGACCATGGTTCGCCGTATCAACAACACATTCAAGCGCGCTGACGAAATTCAATGGTCGCGTGGTATCAACCCTGGCGACAAGGAATTCGTCGACTACTTCCTGCCGATCGTCGCTGACGCAGAAGCTGGTTTCGGCGGCGTGCTGAATGCTTTCGAACTGATGAAGAACATGATCGCTGCCGGCGCTGCAGGCGTTCACTTCGAAGACCAACTGGCAGCAGTGAAGAAGTGCGGCCACATGGGCGGCAAGGTTCTGGTTCCAACACAAGAAGCGATCGAAAAGCTGACCGCTGCACGTTTCGCTGCTGACGTCATGGGCGTTTCGACCATCGTTCTGGCACGTACCGATGCTGAAGCCGCTAACCTGATCACTTCCGATCACGATGCAAACGACAAGCCATTCCTGACCGGTGAGCGCACCCAGGAAGGTTTCTACCGCGTCAAGAACGGCCTCGAGCAATCGATCAGCCGCGGTGTTGCTTACGCTCCGTTCGCTGACTTGGTCTGGTGTGAAACCGGCGTACCGGATATCGGCTTCGCACGCGAGTTCGCACAAGCCGTGCACGCCAAGTGCCCAGGCAAACTGTTGTCCTACAACTGCTCGCCATCGTTCAACTGGAAGAAGAACCTGGACGACAAGCAGATCGCCGAATTCCAGGAAAAACTGTCCGAACTCGGTTACAAGTATCAGTTCATCACACTGGCTGGTATCCACATCAACTGGTTCAACACCTTCCAGTTCGCGCACGCATACGCACGCGGCGAAGGCATGAAGCACTATGTGAACATGGTGCAAGAGCAGGAATTCGCAGCACGCGACAAGGGTTACACCTTCGTGTCGCACCAGCAGGAAGTTGGCGCAGGCTACTTCGACGACGTCACCACAGTGATCCAGGGCGGTACGTCTTCAGTGAAAGCGCTGACAGGTTCGACCGAAGAAGAGCAATTCCATTAATCTGAAACCCTTCAGGTTATGCTGACGCGAGGAGTTACCGCTCTTCGTAGAAGCAGGAAAATAAAACGCACAGGTTATCCTGTGCGTTTTTTTATGTATGAGCGTCAAACAAATTGCCTCTGGCGGTGTTGTACACCCTTGCTGCATTACTTGTACTGTCTGCGTCCCGATCCGTCATTCTCGGCGGGAATCCACGAGGCGCATACGATACAGATAGACACTTTGTGACAATTCCCACCATCATCGTTTTCCCTTTGGCTTCTCAGGTTTGTCATCATCGGTAACGAATCCGATCGACCGCTTCCTGATCTTGTCGATCGGTTCCATCAGCTCACGAATCGCTTCTCTTACTTGATCCAGCAATCTGGGGGAATGCAAAGGAATGGGAGTGACGCTTTTCACGATTTTGTTAATAGTGAGCAAAAAACAACGTGCCGTTGGAAAGCCAAGTCAGCTAAGGGTTTGCTGAGTTATCGTATGAATTATTTTTTAAACAAAGTCTGAATAAGCGTCGTACGCGTTCGGACATATCTAGTTAAATTTAGTGGTTTTCTATGGATATGACACGATACGAAGTGCGAGCAGCTGAGCTGGTCAACGAGGGTAAGGAGCCGTCTGATATTGTGCGCTCTTTGTTCAGCGAGCTTGGTGAAATATCGGCCGGCTTTCTAATTGGAATTTTTGCAAAGACGTATAACGTACATGGAGGCGACATTGGATATTTGTTTGCTGGTTGGTGGCCGGATGCACCTGGCAGTATTTCGGACCGTGAATTTAACGAGAGAATGCAGCGTGAAGTTCAACGTTCATATGGACGATAAAAATAATGAAAGTAGAATTTAACATGCCGTCGGACACCGACGAGCAAGCTCGCTGGTCAACTACACGTTAGGCATATATGCTCCGCATAGCGACAGTTACCGTCATATTGTCATTATCAGCCTCATTGAGCTCATGCGGTTTGTTCGACTCAGGCGTGGAATGGCGTGGCGGGCCATATGCTTTACTTTGGATCGACACGTCGGACAGCATGTCTCTTTCATGGGATTTGGGAAACGGCTCTTGGATTGGTAGAGTCGACCAAACGGTTTTTGCAGTTGGATGGGATGGACGTTAGGCAGTGGCAAAGCAACATCCAAAAGGCAATAAGAGTAAGACGAGCTACTTTATCGTTGATTCCGAACGTGATGGCCCTTACTTTGGGCCTGAAAAATCGGTAACCGGACCGCTTTCCGCTGCGGAGTACAACATTAAAGCAAAAGAAATGAATCTGCCGTCGTTTACCAAAGTTCTAGCGTCGCTTGAATGAACACCACGCCTAACATACCATTGCACACCGACGCCTTTGGCGACGGTGAATTATTACGTTATGCATTCGTAGAAAATCATGGTTAAAGTAGAAAAGATACGAGACGAAGATCGAGAGGCGTGGGAGTGCCTTTATCTTGCTTATGCAGATTTCTATCAGTTCCCTATATCCGCCGGTGTGCTGAATGCCGTCTGGTCTTGGATTTTCGACGAAAGGCGGTCGTTTTATTGTGTGGTGGCGAGAAATGAGGCTGGTGAGGTAATCGGTTTTGCTCATTATAAAGCGATCTTATCGCCACTACGAGGTACTGAGGTTGGCTTTCTGGATGACCTTTATGTTGATCCTCGTCACCGTGGCAAGGGTGCGGTTGATGCATTGTTTGCTGAACTGAAGCAAGCGTGCCGAAAGAACGGTTGGCCCTCGATGCGGTGGCATACGCGTGATAATAACTATCGAGCTCGTTCCGTATATGACAAGTATGCCACGAAGACTGACTGGCTGACCTATAACTTGGATGCGACAGACGATGCATAACTTGTCGCGCAACTTGGACCCGCAACAACAGGCTGCCGCTCTGCGGCATTTGTTGCGGGCCGGTTAGCTCGACGTTATGTGACCATGGAAGAGAGATCGTCAAAGAGCTATATTTAAAGCCTTGGAACGTGAGTTTTGCACGCATCAGGGAGGTTATAACGTCAAAGGATGAAGCCGAACGCATCGCAGATCTGTTGATAAAAAGTTCTGGCTGGAGAGAACGCGTTGTAGCAGCAAAAATCGTTACCGCGTATTCCCTTTACGACAGAGCGGCACCGCTTGTCGAGACGTTTATTGCGGCGCAAGAGAATTACACGGCTATAGCAATCGCCAAGATGCTTAAAACGTTAGATGCGCCAGGCACTAATGCTGCACTGAAAAGAATGATCGATAGCTGTCCTAACAGCGACTATGGAAATCATCTAAAACAGGTAATTCATGATGCGCGGCCTGTCTAACAAATTGATCAACACAGATGCTTCGCTGCTGGTTATCGCAAGCGTTAAACATATCAATTATGCGACTACGCTTGATACTATGGGGTTCACTCTTAATGCTGCAGTTCCTTGCTATGGCATTGCCCCCAGAAGCAATTGCGCCTGCTGTGGCTGGATCAATTTACGTACCTCTCACTGTTTTGCGATGGCTTGGTCTTCCCGTTTTTACGGCTGCGGGGCTTGGTGGTTGTTATCGCTTTCTGGGCAGTGTTGTGGTGGGGCGCAGCCTCGCTTGTAAGCTATTTAGTAAGAGGACGAATCAAAGATGTTTAACTCGTCGCTCAACCTGAGCCACAACAGAAGACTTGCCGCTATAAGATCATGACGGTGGATGAAAATGCGCAACCTTAAGAGAATTATTTTCTTTGGACTAGGCATCATTATGATTGCCGTAGGACTTATTGTCGGTGCGGGACTCAACGACCACATTGCCAAAGCAGATTTGATTGTCGTTCCAGGAAATACCATAGCTTCAGATGGCACTCCTAGCCCGAGGTTAAAGGCTCGTCTTGATACGGCGCTTCAACTTTTTCGCGACGGTTACGCACAGCTGATATTTGTGAGCGGCGGTGTGGGCAAAGAAGGATTTGACGAAGCTGTATCCATGTCTAATTACTTGCAAAAGAATGGGATTCCACAGAAATCCATCATCATTGACTCCCTTGGCACAGACACTGCGGCTACTGCCAAAAACGCTGCGGATTATTTGCGCACAAATAACCTGAAGTCGGCATTGGTGGCGACGCAATACTTTCACGTGCCGCGCACTAAACTGGCACTTGAGCGAAATGGAGTGAAGGTGGTAGGGGCATCACATGCACGTTATTTTGAAATGCGAGATATCTATAGCACTTTGCGCGAAACGGTTGCTTATGCCGCATACTATGCCAAGTCATGATCTAACTCATTGGGAAGCAGGACCCGCAGCGAATACTTGCCGTTTCGTGGCACATGCTGCCTTTCTGTTAGTGCAGCGTTAGAAGCCAAAATTTACAAGAGCGGCCCGGCCACATGCAATTCATTTGTGCTAAATCCCGGCGTAATATCGAGGCACCTCAGCATCAATAACAACAATGCTTTGAATTTCAACCGTATGCACTCCTCCCATATTTGCATCACCCGCCACGGCGAAACCGACTGGAACAGGGACGGCATTTTGCAGGGATGGTTTGATGTGCCGATCAATGAGCTTGGGCGCCAACAAGCGCACGAGTTGGCCGCAACTTTCACTGATGCGAATTTTGCTGCCGTGTGGTCGAGCCCGTTGGTGCGTGCGTGCGAAACGGCGGAGATCGTTTCTGCTGCACTGCAGCTGCCGCCTCCTTTCAGTCATGAAGGTCTGAAGGAGCGGAACTTCGGTGCGATCCAGGGGATTCCTAAGGATGAATTGGCCGAGCTGAATCCGGCAATGCTTGAGCAGATTTTGCGGCGCAATCCTGCAGGTGCATTTGTTGGTGGCGAGACGATGGATGAATTCGCTGATCGTGTTCTGGGTGCATTTACTGACATTGGTTCGCGCCACCACGGCGAGCGCGTGCTGGTCATTACCCACGGTTGGGTGATGGATGTCGTTACACGCCACATTGGTGGATTGCCGCGCGATACCATTCTCCCTATGAAGCGTAAGAACGGTGAGAGCCTTTGGGTCGATGCGACTGCCGGGGCGTTGATTCCCCTCTCCAGTTAGGCTGAAGAGGGGCCGAGCGTTGAGCTAAGCGAGTCGCCTCGCATCGCTCAATGCGCCAAAACGTTTTGGAAATAGGCACGAGCCGATGCCATGCAGAAGGGCACAACCAGCGAACCGTGATAAGCCACCATAACCGCTTGTGCTTGCGCCACAGGATCGATACCGGCTGCAGCTGCAGTCGCAGCCTTGGCTTGTGCAAATCCAATCTTGGCTGCCGCGAACGGATCGGTAACGCCGGTTGGGGCGGAATCAACATCGAGAACGGTCAATGCTGCAGCCGGCATGCCGTGAGCGATGAAATATCCGGCCGTCGCTTGTGTGCTGGCGAAGAACACGGTTGGGTCAGCGCCACCGCCGCACAGCATCACAGGGACGTTCGGCACGTAGTTACGCAGGTCATTTTTAACGGTAGCTTTTCTGATTGGATTGGCCGGATTGCAATTGAGTGGTGCGGCAGGATTGGTGCCGCATGGATGCGCGACCATGTCGGCCAGGTATTGATTGCGATAACTGGTTTTAATCAGGTTGCCTGGGCCAAAGAAGATGGAGAATCCCGGCGCCTGTGGCAGAGAATCCCGGGCGAACAATTCCAGTTGTGGCAACTTGCGCAATGTGAAGATGGTATCGGGTGTCGTGCTGGGCAACAGGGTTTCAATGCCGGTCGCATACAGTGATTCATAGATGTCACTTGGTGAGTGGTACAGGTTGCCGTAGGCTTTTTGCCAGCTGTTTGTAATCAGCGGCAAGAACACCGTGCCACCCAAGTCCGGACTGCCGCCGAATATCGCATCGCCTATCAGTGACACTGCGTAAGGGCCGGACATGCCTGCCAGCGCAGCGACGGTGAAGTCATCGATATGCCTGAATTGCAGCGCACGCTGGGCTGCCATGGCGACGTGGCCACCTTGCGAGTAGCCGGTGATGACTAACTTCCTCGAATAATTCACACCGAATTGATGAAATGCCTTGTGTGCTTCCTGCAGAGAGTCGATGACGTCCTCCGACTGTTGGTTGGCATTCAGGTATGGATGATAAGGGAGTGCCGATGTATCGTAGCCCGCGTAGTTGGGGGCAACGACAATGAACCCTTGTGCTGCGTACATTGCGGCGACGATGGTAGCTTCCGGATTGCCGCTGATGTTTGCCATGTTGAACGCTTTATCGATCGTCGTGCCATGCGCATACAGGAGGACAGGGCGCGGACCGGCGCAGGCAGGATCACTGCCGGATGGCACCATGATTGCGCCGCTCGCGTTGGTGCGTTCACCGGCGCCGCCGACGGTGCGGTACTTCATCGAATAAACGGAAATAGTGCACTTGGGAGCACCTGCTATCTGCATCAGAGCAGGATTGCCGGCTGCGAGCATTTGGCCGAACACATTCGCATCTAGTGTGGCGACGAGTGTGGCGCCATGGGAGTGTGATTCTTGTGGTGCTGCTGTTACATTGCCGTTGATGCCGATTGCACAAACGACAGCACTTAATGCAATCCATGCATGATGAATTTGACGCATTATTTCTCCTTTTGAACTGCAAATAATTCTTATAAAACGGAATAGCTTTTGTACTGATATCGAGTTGTTGAAATTCCGGCGAGGTCTCAATTCGCGTTTGATGTTTATAACCGTTGACATGCCGATCGGCAAGCTGGATCTACTTATTTATGGCTTGATATCCACAAACTTGCTACTGGTTAATTTATTATTGATGATGTTGAGTTAGGAATGGTTTGCGTGATGTTTCAAGCGCAGCTTCCAAGCGCTGAGGCAGAGAGGAAATCCATGGATCGCAGTGAGGTGATTAGAAGATTGTTAGATGAGTATAAGAGGCCGTGGAAATTATTCGCATTATTGATCGGACTTGCATTGCTGATCACTGGCTCATTTTTTTATCAAGCGCCTGATTGGGATATTCCGATCAGCTTCATTATGGCCATCCTTGCTTATTTAACGGCACCTTGGAGCATGCGCGTGATTGTCGAGCGTCGCTGGAAGCAATTCCCGCTGATGTTGTTTTATATGTGGTTCACTGTCGACGGGTGCTACTGGATTTACTGGCACATTAAAGATCCCATCGCGCTAGAGCTCATGAGAGACGCAAATTTTTTCGCATCGTTGTCGCTATACGGTATGTGCGGGCTGGTTTGGTATTATCAGGGAAGCCTCGGACATTTCATTTCAGATGTAAGGAAATTTATGCTCGGTAAGGGCATTCAATAGACAAACAGTCACAAACGATTATCAGTACGCTAACTGATCTGGTCAACTGGAAGCTCGACGTTGAGCTGGATTATTGCGATCAGTATCCTGAAATCTTGAACCGGCGCGTCAAAAATCCGTACCTTGTACAATGGCCAAATATTCCTGGAAAATTTGACTGGTTATGTACATTCGCAATAAACGTAAGCACGCACGGAAAATTTTGCAAGCACAGGGCTGGATCGCCGGTGCACAAGCGGATGCCTGGACTGAAATCAAAATGATCGATATTTCCAAAGGTGGTTTCGCATTTATTTCCAAGGAAATGATGCAGCCGGATTCGATGCAGAGTTTTCGTTTTCATTTGCCCGATAGTTCCCGGCTGATGAAATTTATCGGTCGAATCACTTATTGTATTGAACGGCCCTATGGGAATGGTTTTCGGATCGGCATTGAATTCAAGACAATTGATGTCGCGGATTTGGCGACGATTGAATGGTTGATTGAGAACGAACAGATTGGCAAGACACCGCCGCCTGCAGATAAAAATTAACTCGGGATCCGCCGGCATATGTATATTCCATTTTTTGATATCGCCACGGATAACTATTCTTAACATTCATGACATCATCCACGAAGCCGCTAGACTTGCTCCTTTCGGAAGTTCGTTCGTGTACGCTTTGTGCGCAACACTTGCCACTTGGTCCTCGACCGGTCGTACAACTGCATTCTTCGGCTCGAATCTTGATCGCCAGTCAAGCGCCTGGCCGCAAGGTTCATGAAACGGGCATACCATTCAACGATGCAAGCGGTGATCGCCTGCGGACTTGGTTAAACATGTCGCGCCAGACGTTTTATGACGAAAAGCAAGTGGCTATTCTGCCGATGGGTTTTTGTTTTCCCGGAACAGGGAAGTCTGGCGATCTGCCTCCTCGTCCCGAGTGTGCGGCTACGTGGCGCAGGCAGCTGCTGGCTTGTTTGCCGAACCTGAAGCTGACACTGGTCATTGGTCAGTATGCACAGGCCTACCATTTTCCCGATGAGAATGTGTCATTGACCGAGTTGGTTTTAAAATGGCGCAACTATTGGCCGGCAATTGTTCCGTTGCCTCATCCAAGTCCGCGCAACAATTTGTGGATCAAGCGCAATCCCTGGTTTGCAGAGGAAGTGCTGCCCGCTTTGCAAGGCATGGTCACAGAGGTACTTTCCGATGCAAGTTAATCCTGAAAGAATGATTTGAAGCTGCACGAATATAGAGCCAAGCGTCAGGCATTAGCCGAGCAAACACCGCAAGTGCGTGCAGCCTGCCACCTCTGCCGCCAGTCGAAATTCAATTGTTATTGTGCGCATGTGCAGCGCTTTGATCCGCAGATCACGTTCGCCATTTTGATCCATCCAATCGAAGTGCAGCGTCGCATTGCGACCGGTCGCATGTCGCATTTGTGTCTGGAGAATTCCTGTTTGATCGAGGGTGAAGATTTTTCGGAGCATGAACTGGTGAATGACTTGATCGCCGATCCGGCAAATCAATGTGTCATGCTATATCCCGGACAGGACTCCATCAATCTGTCGCAATTGCATGATGCAGACCGCAGCGCGCAGTTTGCACGCGACAAGAAGCTGGTGATTTTTGTGATTGACGGGACGTGGGCGACGGCGCGCAAGATGGTGCGATATAGCCAAAACCTTAATGCGTTGCCGCGTATTTGTTTTTCATTAAACCAGCCATCGAATTTTCGTGTGCGCAAACAGCCGGCTGCCGGATGTTATTCCACCATTGAAGCGATTCATCAGGTGATTGAACTG
Source organism: Burkholderiaceae bacterium (assembly GCA_036560485.1). Taxonomy (GTDB): domain Bacteria; phylum Pseudomonadota; class Gammaproteobacteria; order Burkholderiales; family Burkholderiaceae_D; genus DATBRC01. Next base: position 124,308 of record DATBRC010000020.1, on the reverse strand, counting down.
GTGGGATCCTTCTATCAATTTCCAATTGCCTCGCGGCGGCACGATAACCTGCTGGCAGTATTTGACAGGATGGTCGAGCAGCAATTACAGTTTGTACCGCCGCACCATAGAAATGCCTATGCCAGGTCTTCACGCAATACTTCGAGCGATTGAGTCTTTCCTTTGCCGGTGAGTCGTTCGTTGCACATATACTGTAAAGCCAATAATCACAATAAACAAAAAAGGATTGAGATGAAAACAACTGCTGCGGTTCTCATGGTTTCCTTGTCGTTAATCGGTTGTGCCACGTCGGCGCAGCCGGACGCGACCGATAATAGCGACAATGGCGAGCACAATTCAGGCGCAACCAGTTTGACTGTCACGACTGCCAGCAATGCGCGTGAAGTATTGCAATCCATACCACCCGGGTCGGCCATGGAGCGCTTTGAGGCACTTGATCTTCGCGGGCACCTCATTTCCTATGTCGCCCTGACCGATACCACTGTGGGCGGACTTGTTTTCATCGACCAAAAATTGGCAGGCACAATCTCCAAACAGGACGCGCGCGCATTTTACAGCTGCCGTGGTTATTCAACCGCCATACAAAATCACTGGGCAAAAGATGCGTCTGCCTGGACGGACAGCTTGTTGTCCAGTATTACACCGGCGACCTCCGTGCAACTCGACTTTTCCGGTATGTCGACTTTACAAAGTATCAAAGGTGTCGTCGGTAACCCAATGGTCAATCAAGTCAAATCACTTGTCGATATGGGAACGAATCCATTCAACATTCTTAAAACCCTATACACCACGCGCGATGACATGAAGGATCGTGAGGAGTTTAAGAAAACGCAACTTGCATTGAGCGCGATCTCGCCCGGTGCAGAAGAAAACCAGGTAGCGGCAATCATCAAACCGGAAGACGTATCGTTTGTGGCCGATGGATTGGTGATGGCTTATCCGAAATTCTCGGTCGAATTTTATTTGAGCGGTGGCATAGTCAAAGTGATCCAACAGCCATCGTTTTATCAATTGTCACGCACACAGGCAGCATTGTTTTACGCACCGAAAGCGCAGTGGGCGCTATGCACACCCCAGAAATGGCGCGAAGCTCTGCCGAAAATCGGACCTGATGCAAAAGTCGAAGTGAAGACAGAAGCGAAGCAGGGTGGATAGCGAATTTATATCGACTCTCACTTTCGTTTTTTCAAAAGAATGAACATTGATGAACTGAAGAAATTCTGTACGCATCTGCCAGGCACAACGGAGCGCTTACATGGCACGCCAATTAATGTTCTTGCGTATCAAGTCGGCGGCAAAAATTTCGCATACTTCAAAACCAGCGAACCGGAACAGTGGCGATTCAGCGTACGGGTGTCACCAGATCGCTTTCTGGAATTGACGGATATGCCGGGAATCAAACCGGCAAAGTATATGGCGCGTTATCATTGGGTCACGATTGTGGATGTCAACAATTTTCCGGAAGATTATCTGGTCGAACTGGTTGAATGGTCGTATCGAAAAGCGTTCAATTCATTAAGCAGGAAAAAACGTCTTGAAATTACTTAATTGCAGAAATTTTTTAATACGCTCGGCAATTGGCTTGGCAGCCTTGTTGATGAATACGATTATCCACGCAGCCCCCATGCTGCGTGTGGCCGCTGCTGCAGATCTGGCGCCATGCATTAATGAACTCAACAGTGTTTTTGCGGCAAGCGTGGCTGGCGCCGATGTCACATACAGTATCGGCGCATCCGGGAATTTTTATGCGCAAATCAAAAACGGTGCGCCTTACGATGTATTTCTATCTGCCGATATGCATTATCCGCAAGAACTGCTTAAAGCAGGATTGGCCGATGCTGCATCATTGATGGTGTATGCACATGGCCAGCTTGTCATGTGGTCGAATGATCCCAAGGTTGATGTCAGTCTTGGTTTGAAAGCATTGGCTGCTCCTACTATCCAACGCATTGCGATCGCAAACCCGGAAGTCGCACCATACGGCCGCGCAGCCAAGGCAGCATTGCAAAACGCCGGCGTGTGGGATCTGGTTCAATCAAAATTGGTTGTTGGCGAGAGCATCGCGCAAACAGCGCAGTTCGTCGAAACCGGCAATGCGCAAGTCGGCTTGATCAGTTTTGCGCATGTCAACGGCACAAACAAGTCGGCACACGGTCACGTATGGATCGTGCCTGCCAATCTGTATCCAATGATCGAACAAGGCGCGATTGTCACAGCAAAAGGAAAAAGCAATCCGCTGGCGATGCGCTATCTTGATTTTTTGCGATCAGAAAAAGGGCGTGCGGTTCTGCTTAAATACCGTTTTGTCTTGCCGGATAAGCGTAATTGATAGACTCATCCGGTTTTTCTGTGGATGCTGGAATGAGCTCAACAAGGAATCGAACATGCGTCGTTCCCGCGAAAGCGGGAATCCATGCGGCGTATGATGTAGCTGGCGCTCTATGGATTCCCGCTTTCGCGGGAACGACAGTCATGGGAAACTTGCTCGATAGCGTATCCTCAGCTCACAGAAAAGTCTGACCAACCAATGAATATGGCACAGCTTATTACACCGATCTGGGCATTGCCCGCCGACTTGTGGATGGCATTGTGGGTGACATTGCGCCTGGCTGCGTTCTCGACATTATTGCTGATGATGGTTGCGTTGCCTTTGGGCGCGTGGCTCGCTTATACGCATGCACGCTGGGCGATGCTGCTGGAAATTGTGATTTCAATGCCGCTGGTATTGCCGCCGACGGTGATCGGATTTTATTTGCTGATGCTGTTTTCACCGCAGCATGTGCTTGGATTGTGGTGGCAACATATCTTTGGACAGACTCTGGCATTTTCATTTGCCGGCCTCGTGATTGGTTCATGCGTTTACAGTTTGCCGTTTGCAGTGCAGCCGGTCATTACTGCGTTTCGTATGTTGCGCCCCGAGACGGCGCAGGCTGCGTATTCGCTCGGTATGACGCGCTGGCAGACGTTCATTCATATCCTGTTGCCATTGGCAAAATCCGGCGTGTATTCCGGTGCGATCCTCGCATTCGCGCATACGATTGGCGAGTTCGGCGTGGTGCTGATGCTGGGCGGCGATATCCCGGGTGTGACGCGCGTCGCTTCGATTGCGCTGTACGATGAAACGCAAAAGCTGAATTACGCTGATGCACATGGATTTTCTCTGGTGCTGATCATCTTGTCATTCGTACTGCTGTGTAGCATTACCTACTTGCAGAAGCGGCAAGAGCGCTGGCGGCATACGGCCCATTTCCTGACTAAATGATGCGCCGGACGGATTGAGGCAGGACTTGCTAAAATGGAGCCTCCTTGAAATTGTTATTAGACCCTGATAATGATTTCGTGCCATTCCAACCCTCACCAAGATAGATTTCCCTTATGTTGAGTTACCGCCACGCCTTCCATGCGGGCAATCACGCTGACGTTCTTAAACACGTCGTGACGATGCAGCTGCTCAGTTATCTGAATCAGAAAGACACGTCTTACATGTACATCGACACGCACGCCGGCGCCGGCGTCTATGCGCTCGATGGCGGCTATGCGGCCAAAAATGCGGAATATGAAACAGGCATCAGCAAACTGTGGGACCGCAAGGATTTGCCGCCGGCATTGGCCGACTATGTGAAGCTGATCAAGTCGCTTAACCCAAGCGGCAAAATGCGCTATTACCCTGGATCGCCTTACTGTGCAGACAAGACCATGCGTGAGCAGGATCGTTTGCGTTTGTTTGAATTACATCCGAGCGATGCCAAGATCCTGCAAGAAAATTTCAACAAGCTGGAAGCACATGCAGCCGAGCAAGGGCAACGTTCCACAACACGCGGTAAGCGCGTGCTGATTCAAAAGGGTGATGGCTTCCTCGGCCTCAAAGCATTGTTGCCGCCACCGTCGCGACGCGGGCTGATATTGATCGATCCGCCCTATGAAGACAAAGGCGATTACAAACGGGTCAAGGATACGCTGGAAGATGCGCTCAAACGTTTTGCCACCGGTACGTATGCCGTCTGGTATCCGGTGCTGCAGCGGATGGAATCGCGCCAGATGCCGGAGAAATTGAAACGGCTGCCCGGCAACGGCTGGCTGAATGTGACGCTTTCGATCAGCACGCCGTCACCGGATGGATTTGGCTTGCATAGCAGCGGCATGTTTGTGATCAACCCGCCGTGGACTCTGGAGCCATTGTTGCGTGAGCTGATGCCGTATTTGGTAGATAAACTTGGCCGTGATTCCGGCGCAGGCTTTACGCTGGAGTCAGGTGCGACAATGGCGGTTCATACGGGTACACGCCGGGTGTAAACTCAAACATCTTTGCCAATTCAATAACGTTGGGCTGACATAAGACAAATGTAAAAATCATATCAGGACGAGATTAAAACGAAACTGATGATGGCTTTATTACATTGCACAGGACACAAGGCAAGATCAAAAGTACAATACAGAAATAGCAAGAAGCATCAGTGTAACCAACAAGAACAAACAATAACAACAACATCGATTCGTTCGATACCACCAAATAATGACTGACCAATCATTCGATCCTGCAATAGATGGGCAGCAACTGAAGGAATTCTTCCTTGCACGTCAACCTATTCTGAATCGCGATCAAAATCTGATTGCGTATGAATTGTTGTTTCGTGGCGCTGCACATGGTGCTGCCAATGTGATTGATGATTTGTCTGCGACAGCATCGGTGATGGCGCACGTGTCGGAACTAGGATTGGAAAATGTCGTTGGTGAGTCTGTTGGATTCTTGAATGTCGATGCGACTGTATTGATGAGTGACTTCATCAGTTTTTTGCCGGCTCACAAAGTGATTCTGGAAATCCTCGAAACGGTTAAAGTCACACCGGAGATTCTTGCGCGCGTTGAGGAATTGATCAAGGCTGGATACACTTTTGCGCTTGACGATGTGATTGCCGACTCGGCTGACATTCAGCAGTTGCTTCCCCTGATACAGATTATCAAAATCGACATCATGGGCATGGATAAAGCCGATTTGCTTGGATTGAGCCGGCAGTTCAAATCGACCAATAAAAAAATGCTCGCCGAGAAAGTGGAGACGCTCGAAGAGTTTGAACTATGCATGCAACTCGGCTTCGATTACTTTCAAGGTTATTATTTTGCGAGGCCGGTTATCCTGAGCGGCAAAAAACTTACGCCGTCACAATTGTCGATTTTGCAGTTGATAAACCAAATCATTGCTGATGCAGAGACAGTTGAAATCGAACGCACAATCAAGACTGATGCATCGCTTGGATTGAACCTGTTGCGACTGGTGAACTCGCCGGGCATTGGCGCCACGCAGCGTATCGAGTCGCTGAACCAGGCCTTGTTGGTGCTGGGCCGCGTTCAACTGCAGCGCTGGCTGCAGATTTTGTTGTATGCCAATCACGGCAAATCCAGCACGATCATGTCGCCATTGTTGATGTTGGCAACCACGCGCGGCAAGTTGCTGGAGTTGATGGCGCAGAAGCTTCAGCCCGGAAACAGAAGTGTCGCCGACAAATCATTTACCGTTGGTATCATGTCGTTGATGGATACGCTATTTGGCCAGTCGATGGAAAAGATTTTGGAACAAATCGCCGTTGCGGACGAGGTAAGAGAAGCATTATTATTTCGCAAAGGGACATATGGCGATATGCTTAAACTGGCTGAATATGTCGAGCGACTTGATGATGCGGGACCTTTGTTATTGCCTACGTTGGAAAAATTGAAATTGTCTCCGGAAGATTTTTCTGCATTGCAGCTCACCGCATTTCAATGGGCGAGCAATGTTGGCAGCGGTTCCAAATAAAATCCCTCGTAATACTGCAAACAATCTCGATGCCCTCGCATGGAGAATTCATGAACATTAAAAATACCCAAGACGCCGAAGAAGAAGAAGGTGGGCTGCCTGCAATTCCACCCGGCGCAAAAAATTACATCACACCGGCAGGATATCAACGCATCAAGGATGAGCTTCTCCAGTTGATAGACGTTGATCGTCCTGAGGTTGTCCGCATCGTTCATTGGGCCGCGTCCAATGGCGACCGATCGGAAAATGGTGATTACATTTACGGCAAACGCCGTTTGCGTGAAATCGATCGACGCATTCGCTTTCTCACCAAGCGTCTTGATCTTGCTGAAATTGTTGATCCGAGTATTCATCACGGATCCGATCAGGTTTTTTTCGGTGCGACCGTCACTTATGAAAAAGAATCCGGCGAAGAACACACCGTGACCATCGTCGGCATTGATGAGATTGATCCGTTGAACGGGAAGATAAGCTGGATCTCGCCCGTTGCCAGGACACTGACCAAATCGCGGGAAGGGGATTCTGTGCTGCTGAAAACGCCGGTTGGCACAGAAGAATTGACAATACTGAGTGTTGAATATCCAGCGCAGAAAAATTAATTGCAGTCTATCGCTAGTTGCAGTTTAATGTTTTTACTGTAATGCCTGCGCACCTCAATGTGTCGTTCCAGCGGGGGTAAGCTGGAATCCAGTGACTTTTTAAATGAGCACAGATAATTACCTGTGCTCGAATTTGTTTAAGAATGTAAGTGAAGTGGAAAGACACTAGGTTCCAGTTTACCCCCGCTGGAACGACAGGCCTAATGATGATGGCTTCGATCTAACCGCGTTCCCGCAGAATCCGTGTAACGCCAGAAACTCTTCGTACATTGCGTATCAAGCGCGCCAGGTGGATGCGGTCTTCAACTTGAATCGTGAAGCGCAGTTCCGTCATCACCGTGTCTCTATCTTCATCCATGCCGACATAGGTGATGTTGGCATCGGACTCGCCGATTTCAGCTGCCACACGCGCCAGAATGCCGCGCTCGTTCTTGACCAGGATTTTGATGCGACAGTCGAAGCGGCGATTTAAATCTTTACCCCACACCACATCGATCCAGTGATCAGGTTCTTTCAAACGTTGACGTTTTGCGACTTCACAATCGTCTGTATGCACAGCCAAGCCTTGATCGCGCTTCAGGTGTCCGATCAGCGTATCGCCGGGAATAGGGAGGCAACATGGCGACAGTTGCACTGACACGCCTTCGTTTCCGTAGATCGTCACGGCGCTCAACTTCTCTACAGCATTTTCTTCATTTGCTTTTGGCAAGGCCGCTTGGTTCGTCGCATTTTCAAGCAGGACCATGATGTGGCGAGCGACCAAGGCAGCCATGCGCTTGCCGACGCCGATATCGGCGTAAATCTCATCGAGCGTTTTGGCACTCGACTCATTGAGGAAACGATCGGCAAGTTCTACCGGAATCGTGGGATCAAGCTTGAGCGCGATCATCGCATGCGATAACAAGCGCTTGCCCAGTTCTATCGATTCAGTCAGGTTAATTGTGCGTAAATGATGCCGAATTGCGGAGCGTGCCTTGCCTGTTCTGACGAACGTGAGCCAATTCGGACTGGGTCGCGAGCTGGGCGATGTGATGATTTCCACAATGTCGCCGTTACGCAATTCGGTACGCAGCGGTGATGGCTCGTGATTGATTTTTGCGGCTATCGTCTGGTCGCCCACATCGGTGTGGATGGTATAGGCAAAATCAAGCGCAGTCGCGCCGCGCGGTAGCGCGATGATCTTCGATTTTGGCGTAAACACATAAACCGAATCCGGGAACAAATCGACTTTGACATGCTCCAGAAATTCCGCTGAATCGCCGGTTTGCTTTTGAATGTCGAGCAGCGATTGCAACCATGCGTGCGTGCGTTGCTGTAGATCAGTTAACGTGCCTTCTTCATTCTTGTACAGCCAATGTGCGGCAACGCCGGCCTCGGCGACATAGTGCATGTCTTGCGTGCGGATCTGGAATTCGACCGGCGTTCCATAAGGGCCGACCAGCGTTGTATGCAGAGATTGATAGCCGTTCAGTTTTGGAATGGCAATGTAATCCTTGAACTTGCCCGGCATCGGTTTGAACAACGCATGCAAGGTGCCCAGCGCAACATAACAATTGGCAAAACTGTCGACGACAATGCGAAAACCATAGACATCCAGCACTTGCGAGAACGACAGATGCTTGCTGCGCATTTTGCGGTAAATGCCGTACAGGGTTTTTTCGCGACCGTAGACTTGCGCATGGATGCCGGCTGCGGTCAGTGTGTTATTGACGGATTCCAGAATCTTGCTGACGACTTCACGCCGATTGCCGCGTGCAGCCTTGACTGCTTTGGAAAGTGTTTTGTAGCGTAACGGATGCAGATGCGCGAATGCCAAGTCTTGCAGCTCGCGATAGATATTATTCAAGCCGAGACGATGCGCGATTGGCACATAAACTTCCATCGTCTCGCGTGCAATCCGATGTTTCTTGTCCGGCGACATCACGCCGAGCGTGCGCATGTTATGCAATCTATCAGCCAGCTTGACCAGAATCACACGGACATCGCGCGCCATCGCCAGCAACATCTTGCGGAAGTTTTCCGCCTGCATTTCGATATGGCTTTGGAATTCGATTTTTTCCAGTTTGGAAAGGCCATCGACCAAGGTCGCGACCGGCGCACCGAAACGCTCGATCAATTCTTCTTTCTTGACATCCTGATCTTCCATCACATCGTGCAGCAATGCCGCCATGATGGCTTGTGCATCCAGCTTCCAATCGGCGCAAATTTCCGCGACGGCAATCGGATGGGAAATGTAAGGCTCGCCAGATTTGCGCACCTGACCCAAATGCATTTCATCCGAGAAGCGATAGGCTTCCTTTACTTTCTTCAATTCGGAAGGCGTTAAATACTCGGAGAGTTTTGCAGTGAGTTGTGAAACGGATGCAACACCCGAGCTGACTGGCGGAGCCAATTCAGCCGGGGAGGGAAGTTTGGTGTTTTTTTTAGCCGAGCGGTCGGATGCTGCTCGGTTATTAGAGGCAGCTGACAAGGTTGAATCTGCAGGTGTCAGGCTCATTCTGATCAGTTATTAGCCACATGGCGCTTAAATGAAAGTTTAAAGGAGACCGCATCAATGTAAAAAGGTGCCCTTTAACCTCATCTTAATTTTAGCTAGGGACTTTTTTCAACATTTCCATACCGACTTTGCCGGCTGCGATTTCACGCAAGGCAATGACAGTTGGCTTGTCTTTTGCATCCACTTTCGGTGTGTGACCTTGCAGCAGTTGACGTGCGCGATAGGTTGCAACCAACGACAGCTGGAAACGATTAGGGATTTGCTTCAGACAATCTTCGACGGTAATGCGGGCCATATGTGCTCCTGAAAGTGCGGTCTAGAATAAGTTGGCATGAATGCCCAATTGGGCAAATAGGGATGCGTTGCGCGCCGCTTGTTGTGGGAAGCGGCAACGAGTCGCTTTAACGATTGCGGATAATTCCGACAAAGCGACTGCAAACTCTTGATTAATAATAACATATTCGAACTCGGGCGCGTGGGCGATTTCGCCTCCGGCAGCCAAAACTCGCCGCAAAATGACGTGTGGTTCGTCCTGGCCGCGCTTTTTCAAGCGATCTTCCAGCGCGACAATGGAGGGCGGCAAGATAAAAATGCCAACAGCATGCGGAAATTTGCGTTTTACCTGCTGTGCGCCTTGCCAGTCGATTTCCAGCAGGATGTCGGTGCCGGTTTGCATTTGATTGGCGATTTCAATGCGCGACGTGCCATAGAAATTGCCGTGGACTTCTGCATATTCCAGAAATTCTCCGGCATCGCGCTTTTTCAGAAATTCATCGACCGACGTGAAATGGTATTCGCGGCCATCCTGCTCCCCTGGCCGTGGGTCACGCGTGGTGTATGACACCGACAGTTTAATTGTCGGCTCTTGTGCCAGCAGCGCATTGACCAAGGTTGATTTTCCCGCACCTGATGGCGCGACAACCATGAACAGGCTACCTGATGTGGATTGGTTAATCGTCATGAGTGACCTCAATTTGCTTGCTTTTTTTAATATCAATATCGCTTAAAGCAGCAGTTAAAATTTTAACAATTCAAAAAAACAAACTTCAGCTGCCATTTAGCTTTATTCGAATCATCATTCAAGATTCTGCACTTGCTCGCGCATTTGATCAATCAGCAACTTCAATTCCATAGACGCATCGGCCAATTCTTTCAATGCTGCTTTTGATCCGACTGTGTTGGCTTCACGATTGAGTTCTTGCATCATGAAGTCCAGGCGTTTGCCAACTTGACCACCTTTTTTCAGGATGTGACGTGTTTCGGCCAGATGTGCGGACAGCCTCGACAGTTCTTCCGAAATATCGATGCGGATGCCATATAGCGTGACTTCCTGGCGAATACGTTCCTGCACTTCTTCACGCGGAATGGCTGGGGCCGCATTGGCGCCATTTTGCACAGCCAAACCCAAAGCTTCCTGTAATCGTTCAATCGCTTTTTGCTGGAACTGCGTGATGAGTTGTGGAATCAGAGGTGTGATGCGTTGCACAATTGCATCCATTGCATCCAGCCGCGATTCCAGCATGGTTTGCAGCGCTGCGCCTTCACGCGTACGCGTTTCAATATAAGCATCCAATGTGGCTGCCATTGTTGAAATGACGTCAGATTGCAACGTATCCTGCGACATTTCTGCCTCTTCGATAACGCCAGGCCAGCGTAGCAGTTCATTTACAGAAAGCGGTAACGCATCCTTGAATTGCGCACGTACAGCGACTTGCAGTTCTGCCAATGTGCCGAGCAGTGTTGTATTCAGCGCCTGGGTCGATCCTGTAGCTACCTTGCGGCCAAAACTCAAGCGGCATTCCACTTTCCCTCTTGTGATGCGAGTCATGATGGCCTCGCGCAAAACGGGTTCCAATGCGCGCAAATCGTCATTAATACGGAACTGCAGATCCAAAAAGCGGGAATTCACGCTTTTCAGCTCGATGGTGAGGGTGCCGGCTGCAGTCTCGCGGGTAGTGACCGCGTATCCGGTCATGCTGCTGATAGTCAAAATGGGTCCTCGATTTCTTCTTTACAAAATTGTGAATTATCCACACAATCTACTGGAGATTTGCAGACATTAAAGCAATCAGGGCGTCCAAGAGCATGTACAGTCTTGCAATACGCCCCATAACAAACAGACTTAGGAAATTATGGCCGCGCAAAATAATGCACCCTTGCCAGACGGACTGGAAATTGCTGGATACCGCATTGTAAAGAAGATTGCGTCCGGTGGGTTCAGTATCGTCTATTTGGCATACGATGAAGACGGCAACGCCGTCGCGATCAAGGAATATTTACCCAGCTCGTTGGCACTGCGTGAAGCGGGCGAATTGGTGCCGGTGATTTCACCCGAAAATTTGCCGATTTTCCGTATCGGCTTGAAATGCTTTTTTGAAGAAGGGCGCGCCCTTGCGCGCATTGCCCATCCAAATGTGGTGAGCGTCGTCAACTTCTTCCGTGCCAATGAAACCGTTTATATGGTGATGGCTTACGAGTCAGGCCGTTCATTGCAAGATCATATTTTGCGCCGTCGCGACAAGGGTGAAAAGCCGCTGGTGTCGGAACGCTTCATCCGCAAGATGTTCGCGCATGTGATGAATGGTTTGCGTGAAGTGCATACGAACAAATTGTTGCATCTCGATTTGAAGCCGGCCAATATTTATTTGCGTGTCGATGGCACGCCGATTCTGCTGGATTTCGGTGCCGCACGCCAAACCTTGAAAGCCGATTTGCCCAAGCTGTATCCGATGTACACACCGGGTTTTGCACCGCCGGAGTTGTACAACAAAAACGGGAACCTCGGTCCCTGGACCGATATCTACAGTATTGGCGCGTCCATATTTGCCTGCATGGTCGGTGCACCACCGCAACCGGCAGATCAACGCAAAGTTAACGACAAAATGGAAGGACACTTCAAGAAACTGGAAGGAGTCTATTCTGCACAATTGATTCAAGTTATCCGCTGGAGCTTGATGCTTGATCCGCTGGAGCGGCCGCAAAGCGTGTTCGCATTACAAAAGGCATTAAGAGAGCCGGTCCCTGAAAGAAAAATGAATGAGGCAGTGGAAAAAGTCACGCGAAAATTCAAGGATATTTTTGGTGGATTCGGTCGGAATCAATTGGAACGCGATACAACGATTCAGGAAGAAACACGCTAAACATAACGACATAAGTTTTACTGCGCGAGCCAATGTCGCTATGTACAACATTTGAGTTGATGTAAATAACCCTATGCGATTTTCAGTCTATCAAGAAAGCAATATCGGCGGCCGCAAGATCAATCAGGATCGGATGGGCTACAGCTTTACGCGCGATGCGTTGCTGCTGCTATTGGCTGACGGCATGGGTGGTCATCTGCGCGGTGAGGTCGCATCGACGATCGCGATGCAAACAATTGGTTCGCTGTTTCAGCAAAACGCCAATCCGTACATCAAGAAGCCGGAACAATTTCTGGAAGATAGTTTTTTCGCCGCGCATCGTGAAATCCATCGTTATCGTGCGATCAATAACTTGCCTGAAACGCCGCGCACCACGATCGTCGTGTGCCTGATCCAGCACAACACTGCATTCTGGGCGCATTGCGGCGATTCGCGCTTGTACTGGATGCGCAACGGCCAGATTCTGTCGCGCACACGCGATCACTCGCGCCTGGAAACCTTGATTGCGCAAGGCAAGGTCGACCCATCCGAGCGCGACACGCATCCTGATCGCAATAAATTATTCAACTGTCTTGGCGCGCCGAATATGCCGATCGTCGAAATCTCGCGCCGCGCCAGCTTGCAAGCGGGCGACATCATGCTGTTGTGTTCCGACGGTTTGTGGTCCATGTTGCCCGATCATGAATTGGCGCAATGCCTGCAAGAAAACACGATCGTGCGTGCCGTTCCGGAACTGGTCAGCAAAGCGGCCAGCATAGGCGGAAAAAATAGCGACAACGTTACTGGTCTCGCGATGATGTGGGAAAGCGGCAATAGCTCGATCGACCCCAATTCCATCACCACCCACATTCTGCCGGTCGGTTCCGTTACGACCACCATCCAGGCACCGCGTCATGCCGACCTCGAAAACGCCGACGTCTTCAATGAAAGCGAAATCGAAAAAGCCATCGAAGAAATTCGTGGCGCGATTGAAAAATCCTCCAAAATCACAACCAAGAGTTAGGTCCCAACTATGTCCGGAAATCGTCCCAGCGGCCGCGCCGCTGACTCGCTACGTCCAGTTCGCATCACGCGTCATTACACCAAACATGCAGAAGGCTCGGTCCTGATCGAGTTCGGCGATACGCGCGTGCTATGCACTGCCAGCATTGAAGAAAAAGTGCCCGGCTTCCTGAAAGGCAAAGGGCAGGGATGGATGACTGCCGAATACGGCATGTTGCCGCGCTCAACGCACTCGCGGATGGACCGCGAAGCAGCGAAGGGAAAACAATCAGGTCGCACACAGGAGATTCAACGTTTGATCGGCCGTTCATTGCGCGCTGCATTCGATCTGGAAGCATTTGGCGAGCGCACGCTGCATCTGGATTGCGATGTGATCCAAGCTGATGGCGGTACGCGCACTGCATCGATCACAGGCGCAATGGTCGCCGCGCACGATGCGTTTTCCAAATTGGTCGAGCGCAAAGTGATTACCGCGATACCGATCAAGCATTTTGTCGCAGCGATTTCGGTCGGTGTGTATAAGGGCATGCCGGTGTTGGATCTCGATTATCTGGAAGATTCGGATTGCGATACCGATATGAATGTCGTGATGACGGATGCCGGGCATTTTGTTGAAGTGCAAGGAACGGCGGAAGGTGCAGCGTTTGATCGGGTGACGATGGATCGGTTGCTGGATTTGGCGCAGGGGGGGATTGGGGCGTTGATTGGGTTGCAGAAGAAGACGCTTGGGTTGTCTAGTTAAAGTTTGCTAAACATCGAAAACATATGGACATACAACTTGCCTTTCTCTGTTTTCTTACTTTTATCATCCATATTGTTGGAACGCTTGCATATTCAATAAGGATTGCGGGGGTAAGGACGCGAAGAATTGCTGTGTCATTCGCACTGTTCAATATTCTTGTTTTACTTTCTCGCACATCAAATTCATTTCTTGGCCCATTTCTGGCAAAGCGAGTGGAAACTAATTTGTTCGTAGGTACCTCGCATAATTTACTTAATGATTTTCGTTGGCTGCTATTTTCAGCAACATTTGCAACGCTAATCGGGGCATTTTTAATACCTACTTTCCAGAGAATATTTAGTAGGGCTGTACTTCATTTCCAGGTGCACAGATCAATTCCGAAATTAATTCTTCACGGATTTTTTAAAGGTGGGCTCTCATACTTAAAAGATTCAGTCAGCTTACCAGTTTCCGCCAATGTTACCGAAATGCATAAGAGGCATGGCGTGTCTTGCTGGGTGATTTTTCTTAACATAGCTGCTGTCGCACTATGGACTGTTGGAGTTTTTTCGTCACTTTATGCGGGCTACCTTAGCCCAGATGTTAGGGTAACGTCCAGTACACTGTCATCAATTATCAATGGCGGAGCTACCATAATGATGGCAGTTTTAATAGATCCTTATATGTCCGGAATGACAGACGATGTCGTCGAAGGAAAAGTAAGCGAGACCCAATTTCGAAAGGCTATTGTTTGGTTGGTTGGCAGTCGAGTAGCAGGTACAGTATTAGCGCAATTCCTGCTTGTACCTGCCGCCAGTCTAATCGCCTTTGTTGCCAGGATTATGTAACAAATGAAATATCAAATGAATGGCTCAATAGTTTCATGACCCGCACCCTCGTCCTCGCCTCCAACAATTCCGGCAAACTGAAAGAGTTCAGTGAACTCCTGACGCCTATTGGTTTCGAATTGCACACCCAAAGCGAATTCAACGTACCCGAAGCTGATGAGCCGCATGTGACATTCATAGAAAACGCATTAGCCAAAGCACGTCACGCCGCACAACTAACCGGCTTGTCTGCATTGGCTGACGATTCCGGCATTTGCGCCAATGCATTGCAAGGTGCACCCGGCGTATGGTCTGCGCGTTACGCCGGTGAACCAAAATCCGATGCACGCAACAACCAGAAACTGGTCGCTGACTTGAGCGAGCAGGCTGATAAATCGGCATATTATTTTTGCGCCTTGGTATTTGTGCGCCATGCAAACGATCCGCAACCGGTGATTGCCGAGGGACGCTGGGATGGTGAAATCATCGCGACGCCACGCGGGCAGGGCGGGTTTGGTTACGATCCGCATTTTTGGTTGCCTGCGTTGAGTAAAACTGCTGCCGAATTATCTGCAGAAGAAAAAAATCGGTTATCGCATCGTGGACAGGCGTTGCGTTTGTTGGTGGAGAAGTTGGGTGGAAAGTTGTAAATTTGCAGTCCTCTTTTATGAGCAACAGGGCATTACAATTCCGTCGTCCCCGTGAAGGCGGGGATCCATAAGGCGGTGAAACATTAAACGTACTATGGATCCCCGCCTTCGCGGGGACGACGGCAATAAAGTCAGTCGCAATGATTGGCTGTATAGTTACAAAACCGCAGCAGAAAACTGAATCAGCAATGCCCATCATACCCATCAAACCGATCAATACAGACGTCAAGCCAGGCACGAGCAACAACTCCGCACCTACAGCAGCGCAAGCCGCAACTGCGTACCTGAAGTCCGGTGTCCTCAACCTGACCGCATTACCGCCGTTGTCTTTGTACGTGCATTTCCCTTGGTGCGTCAGAAAATGTCCATACTGCGATTTCAATTCGCATGAAGTGCAGGGCGGTTTTGGCGAAACCTCCGGCTTTCCGGAAGACGACTACATCGCCGCATTGCGCGCCGATCTGGAAAGCGCGTTGCCGCTGATCTGGGGCCGCAAGATTTACACGATCTTTATCGGTGGCGGTACGCCGAGCCTGATGTCAGCCGCCGGACTGGATCGTTTGCTGTCGGACATCCGCACGTTGTTGCCTCTGGATGCGAACGTGGAAATCACGATGGAAGCCAACCCCGGCACCTTCGAAGCAGAAAAATTCAAGTCATATCGCGCCAGCGGCATCAATCGTTTATCGATCGGCATCCAGAGTTTCAACGCGAAACATTTGCAGGCATTGGGTCGCATCCATGATGGCGATGAAGCACGCAAGGCAGTCGATATCGCCCATGCGAATTTCGACAACTTCAATCTCGATCTGATGTATGCATTGCCATCGCAGACGCTGGAAGAAGCGCGACAGGATATCGCCACCGCGATTGCTTACGCACCACCGCATTTGTCCTTGTATCACTTGACGCTGGAACCGAATACCTACTTCGCCAAATATCCGCCGACTGTACCGGACGACGATGCCAGTGCCGAGATGCAGGACATGATCACGGAAGAAACTACTGCAGCAGGCTACACGCATTACGAAGTGTCGGCCTATGCAAAAGAAAAACGGCAGGCACGCCACAATTTGAATTACTGGCAGTTCGGCGATTACCTTGGCATCGGGGCCGGTGCGCATTCCAAATTATCGTTCCCGCATCGCGTGGTGCGCCAGGCGCGTTACAAGCAACCCAAGGCATATCTTGAGCATATGCGCATGGGGAATGCGATTCAGGAAGAAACGGAAATCGGACGAGGCGAGTTGGGCTTTGAGTTCATGTTGAATGCATTACGGTTGATTAACGGCGTTGACGTGAATTTGTTTGCCGAGCGAACGGGGTTGACGATTAATGCAATTGAGAAGCCGCTAAACGAAGCAGAGGCCAAGGGCTTGCTGTATCGCGATCATAAAATCATCCGTCCCACCGAATTGGGACAGCGCTTTTTGAATGATTTGCAGCAGATGTTTTTGAGTGATTGACAAGAGTTGGCAAAATGAGATCGTACTCATGCCTTCTCTATGGAAATCCAGCTTTAAAAATTATTTCCCCCTGCTATTCGGCATTTTTCGTCGACTTAGGTATAATTCGGGCTGCGCAGGAAGGTTGGCAGAGCGGTTGAATGCACCAGTCTTGAAAACTGGCGAGGATGAAAGTCCTCCGTGAGTTCGAATCTCACACCTTCCGCCAAATAAAAAAAGCCCCGCAGGGGCTTTATTTTTTACGGAAGGAAGCGCGCACGCGCGCGTTGGAGATTCGAAGGGATCGGCTTGCAAGCCGATCCGCGGCCTGCAGGATGTGGGCGAATCTCATACCTTCCGCCACCCAACGAACATCCCTCCAGTTTCTCCTTATATTTCCCTCTTCCCAGTCAATTTAAAGTAATAGCGTCGCCGAAAACGTTGGTAAACTGGCGGGTTATTACAAAAAGCATGTAGAGAAGAGGATGAAAAACATACGACAATTCCATTTATTCTTGGGGACTTTTTTCGCGCCGGCGATCATCTTCTTTGCATTCAGCGGGATACTTCAGCTTTTCGGTCTTCACGAGAGCAGAGAAAGAGGTGGGCCGCCGCCCATTGCCTGGATTGCCGAGCTTGCTGAGATCCACAAAAATCAACATCTGCGTGCAGAAACACCGCCTCGAGAAGAGGTGGAGCACGTACACGACGAGCATGACGACCATGAGTCAACGACTCACACTCATCTACCTCCACCAAAATCTGCCGCGCAGACTTGGGCGCTAAAAGCATTTTTCCTGTTGATGGCGATTGGCCTGATCAGTACATCATTGATCGGCATCATCATCGCATTACAGAATCCGCGCACCAGACGCAATGCCTGGATATCTTTAGCGCTTGGAATAGCATTGCCCTTGCTTTTGCTGTTCCTGTAAGCGCGGCTTGGTTACTGTTGGCCGGCGTTCTCAGTAACGCGATTCGTCTATATCCATCGGATCTCTTGCCGCAAGGTCGCGCAATTCGGCTGCCTGGTTGGGCATCGTTGCGTCAAACTGTTTCGCTAGCCGATAAAGTTCATTGATACCCTTGATCCTGTCGCTATCCAATTGTTGAGGCTGTGGTTTGTTTGTTGGATTGTCGCCGATTAATGCGGCAATAAAAACCTGAAATGCACGCCATAAATTTTCTGCGTAAGTACCGCCCTCATGAAGGCGTTCCAAATTAACGATGTACGAGTTCGACATAATATCCTCCTGTAAAATTGATTAACCATGTTTCACGATGCTTAATGGGTCATGAAGAATTCGATGTGTTGTTCGCCTGAAAAAGTGGCGAAACCAAGGACTGACAT
The DNA here is from genome assembly GCA_036560485.1 of Burkholderiaceae bacterium. GTDB lineage: Bacteria > Pseudomonadota > Gammaproteobacteria > Burkholderiales > Burkholderiaceae_D > DATBRC01. Next base: position 106,285 of record DATBRC010000020.1, on the reverse strand, counting down.
TACTTGTCAGCGTGATCAGTAAAGGCGCATTGCATGTTTGCTCCTTTAACCTAAGTGACTGTTGTGACTGTTATATGCTGAAGTGATAGCAGATATAAAAAATATTTCCCTCAATGCATTTCAAGCATTTTGAGGAGTTGATCGTCTTAAAGTTCCCGCGGATTTTTTTGTGAGTTGATGAAGTTCAAGCCAACAATAGCCAATTCAGCGTAAAAATACGTAAGCTGTTCTTCCATTACGATGCTTTGTTAAACTGGTGGTTAATCCATTGCTGATAATTTGATTGCTGAAGTGTGCGAAACAACTACTTAACTGATGCGCGAACGTCGCATCAAACGCCTTACATGAAACGCCATGCTTCGATTATTGTCGGCGTGACGCTTTCGGTGTTGGTTCACGCATTGGCAATTTGGTTTTTGATCGAGCATAATCCTCCATTGACGCATCAAAAGCTTTTGGGTAAGTCGGACCGGTTGTCGATTACATTGCTTTCTCCTGCTACCGCTGCAAAACCAGAAAATCAACCAGCGCCAAGCTACGTCAAAGAGCCGGTTAAAAAGACTGCGAAGACTGTGCAGACTAAAAAGAAAACACCGAAACCTGTTATCGTTCCTGTGCCAAAACCAGAGCCGGCAACTCCACCGGTCGTGGCGCATGCAGAGCCGAAAGTAATAAGGCCGGCGCCGGCTGACGATATGTCGAGCATGCTGGAAGCTGCGCGCAAACGACGCGCGCAGGCGCAAACCCGTGACAGCGATTCAACAGAAGAGGATGAAACACAGCGAAGAAATAAAGCGGTGCTGGCAAACATTGCGACGTCGATAGGACAAGTCAACGGGACTGATCAAAACGGTAAGGGTGGCGTTTTCCAATTACGCCGCGTGGGTTTTAATAGTGCTGAATTTGTGTTCAGGGGATGGAGCGCCGATTTGCACAGGAATTCGACGCAGTTAGTGGAGGTTTTCAAGAAATCGGAACCCGACATTCAAACTGCTGTGATCAAGAAAATGATCGAGATTATTCGCGAGAACAAGCATGATGAGTTTGTGTGGGAGTCTTATCGATTGGGCAGGGAGGTCACGTTAAGCGCGCGTCCTGAGAATGAGGCTCAGCTGGAGAATTTTTTAATGCAGGAATTTTTTTCGGACTACATTCCAATAAGGCAGTGAATATTGTCTGGATAATTTCTATAAGTTTCTATAAGGTTCTTGCGATTGTTATAGTATTGGTATTGATGGTCATTCATGAATATTAGAACTCATTTCATAAATAACCACATGTGTGAACGGATATTGGTGGGCGCCTCGCGTTGTTGCACCGCTAGCAAAGGGAGCCACCCTTTGCGTCGCACTGCGCCTAGCGATGCATCCCGCCAAGCCCCATTCCCTCACGCGGCTATTTATGAAATGAGTTCTAGAAAAAAATTTACAGGAGACGCGCATCATGGCAGCTTTTGAATTTCGTACTGTCCCGGCGGTATTGGTGGAGTTTGGCGCATCGCGCCGTCTCGGTGTGTTGCTGCGCGAGCGGTTCAGTCAAACACGTATTTGTCTGGTGACCGATGCTTTCCTGCATCGCAGCGGGTTGCTGGCGCCGGCATTGAGCAGTCTTAAAGAATCAGGATGGCAAGTACAAGTCATTGACGATGTGGTGGCCGATCCTCCTGAAGCAGTGGTGTTGGCGGCGGCAAATCAAGCGCGTGCTGCCGGTGCGGAATTGATACTGGGACTCGGTGGCGGCTCATCGATGGATGTCGCAAAACTGATTGCTGCGCTGGCCGGTTCTGATCAGGCGTTGAGCGACATGTACGGCATAGGCAAAGTCACCGGCCCACGTCTGCCATTGGTGCAAATGCCGACTACTGCAGGAACCGGATCGGAAGTCACGCCGATCTCTATCGTCACCACTGGTGAGACAACAAAAGCAGGCGTGGTGTCGCCGCAATTGTATGCAGACCTGACGATACTGGATGCAGAATTAACGATGGGCTTGCCGCCCAAGATCACTGCAGCAACCGGCATCGATGCGATCGTGCATGCGATCGAAGCCTACACTACCAAGCTGCGCAAAAATCCGTTGTCCGACATGCTGGCGCGCGAGGCATTGCGATTGCTGACCACGCATCTTTTACCTGCATTTAAAAATGGCCAGGATCGCGTCGCACGCGAAGGCATGCTGTTAGGCGCGATGCTGGCTGGGCAAGCGTTTGCCAACGCGCCGGTGGCTGCCGTGCATGCGTTGGCATACCCGATTGGCGGCATCTTCCATGTACCGCATGGGCTGTCCAATGCATTGGTGTTGCCGCATGTATTGCGCTTTAACGCAGCTGTCGCTGAAACACACTACGCAGAGCTGGCTGCCATCGCTGTGCCCGGTTGTACCGGTAGCGAAGAAGCGCGCACCAATGCATTGATTGCTCATGTGGAGATGCTGTCGCAAGCCACCGGTATTGAACGCAGCTTGCGTGAAGTGGGTATCGTTGAAGCTGACTTGATGCGATTGACAAAAGATGCGATGTTGCAGACACGTCTATTGGTGAATAATCCGCGCGAACTTTCTGAGCAAGACGTGCATGCAATTTATACTGCAGCATTTTAAGAATTCATCAAAAAGAAAATATGAGCACAAGATCGGGAGCGCATTCAGTGAGATCGGCAAGATATGAAGGCTTGGTGCAAAAGCAGATTTTTTCCATGCCGAGCTATACAACGATTGGCGGTAAAACCATCAAGGATCTCAAGGTCGGATGGGAAAGTTACGGCAATCTGAATGATGCGAAGGACAATGTCGTTCTTGTGCCGCATTTTTATTCAGCCAATTCGCATGTCGCCGGCAAATATAAAGAAGACGATTTGCTGCCGGGCTATTGGGATAGCATTATCGGGCCGGGCAAAGCCATCGATACTGATCGCTTCTTTGTGATCAGCGTTGATTCGTTGGTCAACATGAATTCCAAAGACGGCATTACCGTCACGACCGGCCCTGCATCCATCAATCCGGATACCGGCAAACCTTATGGAATGAGTTTTCCGATCGTCACAATCAGGGATTTCGTCAGAGTCCAGAAAGCCCTGCTTGACTCGCTCGGCATTAAAAAGCTGGTGGCGGCAGGCGGTGTGTCGATGGGTGGAATGCAGTCATATGAATGGGCAGCGGCTTATCCCGAAATGGTGGAGCGCGTTTTTGCAGTCAACTCCACGTCATCTCAGCAACCCTCGGCGCGCGTTGTACTTGAGGCCTGGGTTGCACCGATTAAAGTAGATCCGAAATGGAACAAGGGCAATTACTATGATGGGCCAGAGCCGATCGATGGCCTGACGACGGCTCTTTACAATGTGACTGTGGATGCGCTTCACCATGAATCCATTACTGACACTTTTGGATATCAATGGGCCGATCCGAATAAAGATCCGCTGGAGTCGCTGGAGAACGATTTCTTGTCCGTGCAATCGATCAAGGCAATGAGCTTGTTACGTGCAACCACGGCAGTGGATGCGAATAATATGTTGTACATGACCAGAGCGAATCAGCTTTTTGTTGCCGGCACGGCAGGCAGCTCTGTTGAGTCGCAGCTTAAAAACATTAAGGTGAAGGTTTTGGTAATTCAGGCACGTACTGATCTGTTGTTCGCACCGGAGTATGCAAAAGCGGAAGTGGTGCAATTAAAGAAAAACGGCACGCATGCGGAGTTTGTTGAATTCGATTCCGGTGGCGGCCACTTGAGCGGCATTACGGAAGTTGCCAAAGCGGGTGACGCCATCCGAAAATTTCTCACGACGTAGACCTTCTTGAATATCGGCGAAATGAGTTCTACATGTTTTCGCTAATCCGATAAATTTGTTCACGCAGCCAGCGATGGCCGACATCGTTGTGCTGTCTCTCATGCCAATACTGTCCAATCGATACCGGTGCTTTGGGGAACGGCGCTTCCAGAATTTGCAACGGGTGCATCTTGACGAAATCGTGTGCAAGCCGGCCCGGACAGGCTGCCAGGCAATCGGAAGTCGCCAATAAATATGGAACGGCAAGGAACGAAGGCGCATGCACTGCGACTTTCGGATCCGCGTCGAGTAGTGACGATCCATCTCGATCGCACCAAGGTGCACACCTTGTGTAGGGATTGTATGGATTGACGAGAATTTGCGGATACTTGAGAAAGGTATTTGCATCCCATGCACCTTTGGTTGCAGGATGCCCTTTGCGGGCGAGCACCAGGTAATTATCGTCGAACAACCGTTGGTGCCGTACCGTCATCGACAGGAAAGTCAGATTGCCGATGGCAAGATCGGCTTCGCCATTTGCGATCGCCGGTGCTATGTCATCACCATTCTGCAAATTCAAGACGACCAATGAAATATGCGGCGCCAAGGTTTGCAGCGTCGACAGCAAACGAGGCATGATCACTGCCGCACTGTAATCGCTGCAAATAATGCCGAACCGACGGTCGGAAGAAGCGAAGTCGAATCCGCCTGGATCGCGTAATGCATTGCGCAATAAAGCCAATGCGCGATTCACATCCACTGCAATCGAGTCGGCAAATGGCGTGGGAATCACGCCATGACCTGATCGTACAAATATCGATTGGCCTAACGCGTCTCGCAAGCGTGCCAAGGCGTTGCTGACGGACGATTGATTTAGCCCAAGGCGTTTTGCCGCACGCGATAAATTGCGCTCGCTGTACACGCTTTCAAATACGCGCAATAAATTCAAATCGATCGATTCAATATTCATGACATCAATATCAGGTATTGGATGAGTTGTAAGTTATGAATAATTCTGCCATTGTTTGATCTCGAATGGGAGAAATTAAATGTGGCAATCGTTTCAGGACGGTCAAAAGCGTAGTTTTCTCGGCGTGCTAGGTCTCGCACTTAGTTACGGGATGGTGCTGGGCCATTCCTTTTTCTTGCCAAGGCTCGTTTATAAATTGGGTGGTTCGGCTGCGGACGCTTCCAGCCTGATCGCGTTGTCGCTTGTTCCTGTTTTGATCATGGCAACGGTTGGAAAACGTTGGATTGCCGCATGGAGTTCATCAAGCGTATTGCGTATCGGGTTGGCGATCGCAGCATTCAGTTATTCCCTTTACACAATCGTTCCGACATTAGCCTGGATGGTTCCGATCACCATCTTGAGTGCATTTGGCTACGCAATTACATTTGCGCGTTTGCTGGTAGTAGCGACGGCTTTAGTGCCGCGGCAACACTACGGAACTGGTGTGGCATATGTGACCGTTGCTCTGCAGATGGGCAATGGATTGGGAAGCTTGTCCGCGTCGATACTGGAACCGGCATTCGGTATTCATCACGTGTTTTGGGCAGCGGTCGGTGCAGCGTTGTTAGGTCAAGTGCTAATCGGATTTATTCGCGCAAATCAGACCGATAGGTCACCAGCCATGGTTGCCGATAAAATCAGCATGCCAGTCAAGGAGATCGCTCGTATCCTGGTTCTGTTTGGCGCGCTGGGATTGTCGTTCGGTGTGCCGCTCCAGTTTGTGCCGATGTGGTTGGTCTCGGTGCCGCCTCATTCGGTACTGGCAGGAGTATCGCCCGCCTATTTTTTGACGACCAGTTTTGTCGCCATCATGATCGGCCGTCTTTTGTTTGGTCATATGTTGCAAGGACCGCGTCAAAGCCGCATTGTCATTATTTGTTTTGTAGTGCTCTGTTCGACTTTGCTTTGTTTAAGCAGTGCATCCGGCCCATGGATGTTGGCATTGATCGCCTTGGCATATGGCATGTCGTACAGCCTGCTGTATCCGACAGGTGTTGCATATATTTTGCAGAGAGGAGCGGAGTCGGATCGCGTGCAACGATCGACCTGGCTGATGCTTGGGTTTGAATTCGGCACCAAGCTTTTGCCATTGGTGTTCGCGTTTATTGCAGATCAGCAGGGTTTTTCAGCTGTGTTTCGTTTCCTGGCGCTGGTAGTTTGTTTGGTTGGAATCTGGCACATACTGGATCGCATGGGATTGCAAACTGCAGAGGGCGTTTCATGATGTCCGATCTGCACATATCCTGATCAATCCTTCATTTTTTAGGTGGTGCATTAAACAGAAAACCTATGTACAACGAGCTTGATCTCAATCATGAGACTCTCTGAAGGCTGACCTAGTATGGGTTGGTAAATGCAAGGGAGCGAAATGCCTAAGTCCGGCGAAGTTTTATGCGGAGGTTATCGTGCGCACTTTCATTGCACTACCGATTTTGTTATTGCAAATTGTATTGCTTGCCGGCTGCGCCACACCGGCTCAAGAAGCTGCCTATGCGCAGCATGAGATGGAAAGAACGATGGCGATCTACGGCCCCGCATGCGAAAAACTTGGATATGCGGCCAATACCGATCCGTGGCGAAATTGTGTGATGCAACTAAGCTATAAAAATGATATTCAGAGATATAGCTTCACCATGAGCCCTTACTGGGCATATTAGAACTCATTCTTCACAGATAGACCGTTTGCATATGCTGCTATCTGGATAGAAAACGAGTTCTAATGTTGGGTCCAAATGATGTATGAGTGCATTCTTGATTCCATCAAAAGCTCACCGTATTAGAATTCCAGCGGCCTCTGAGATTAATGACAATTTTGAGAGTCGGCGAGTGCGGCAGCTGCCAACAATTGTTCAGCCAGCGCGCGTGCCTGGTGTGTTGTCAATTCTTTGCACTGGTCTGCCATCCAAATGCGAACAACTGCTGGCAAGTCTTCCGTTCTTGGTCGCGTACCGGCAAATCGGCTTAAACGCAGTGCACCGCGCCTGCGTACATCAACGGCATCGCCAAATCGCGTCAAAATGGGCTCATGGTTTTCTATAACAGCTGCCTCTTCATTCACAGATTGGGCTTGCGCGGCTAAATATGGATTAGTAGTGATAAGTTGCATAATCAATCTCCCTCTTGTTAATTAACTGTATAAATATACAGCTGTAATAATATACAGTAAAAATTAAAAAGCAAGGGGTGACTTGAATTTCTTTCCAAGCGCAAAATATTTCCTTTGTGAATCAAAGACTAAACCCGAAAAATCTTTTCAAGCATTGTGATGTGGATCACATGTTGCCGGCTCAATCTTGTGAAATACTTAATTTACTATGACACCAATTAACATGACTGAAGACAACAGCAAGCTGCTGAGCAAATGCCAGCTGTTTAATGGCATCGATGTAGATGCCTTGAACGATTTGGCTTCGCGCGCTTATCGGCAGCGCTATACAGCCGGCGAGCAGATTTTCCATATCGGTTCGCCAGGTCAGAGCCTGATGGCTGTGTGTTCGGGAACGGTCCGCATTACTTTTCCTTCTACAAAAGGCAAAGAAATTATTCTGTCCGATTTAACCAATGGTGAAGTCTTTGGCGAAATGTCCTTGTTGGATGGTAATGAACGCTCTGCCGATGCCATCGCGCTGACCAACTGCGAATTAATGATTTTAGAGCGGCGCGACATGGTGTCTTTTCTGGAAAAAAATCCTCACATTTGTCTGAAGTTATTGAATGTCTTGTGCGGACGTTTGCGGCGCGCCAATGAACTGATGGCAGATATTGCGTTCTACGATTTGCCGATGCGATTGGCCAAGACAATCTTGCGTCTTGCAAAAGGTTCTGCGAACGCACCGGAAGCAAGCATGAAAACAAAATTATCGAGCTCTCAATTGGAATTGGCCAACATGATTGGCGCTTCCAGAGAAAACGTGAATCGATGCCTCAATGACTGGCAGCGACGCGGCATCGTCAATCTTGAAGATGGCTGGATTTTTTTGGTGACACCGGATGCGTTGGAAAAGCTGGCGGCAGCTTAGGCAAGAAATAAGCGACTGCATAAGGAGTGTGTAAATGAAAAACATGAGCATCAAAACGCGATTGGCATTCGCTGCGATTGTTTATCTATGCACTTCTGGCATCTCGATGGCGAATCCCAATTTGGCAGACGAGAAAGATTGCTTCTCATGCCATTCAATCGATGAAAAATCGATCGGTCCTGCATATCAGGATGTCGCTGCGAAGTATGCAGGCCAGAGCGATGCTGAGGCTTATCTGATCAATAAGGTGTTAAATGGCAGTCGCGGCGACTGGGGCCGCCGCCGCATGCCTGCAAACGACAATGTGAACAAAGATGAAGCTCGCGTGCTGGTTGAATGGATTCTGTCGCTTAAAAGAACCGCGTCGACTCAACAACCCGTCAGTGATCACAAAGAATAAACATGCGCCGCATGCAGGCTAAAACGATCAATCAAGAACCACCAAACCAGTTATATCCCTGATTTTCCCAATAACCGCCGGGATAATCGTTGGTGACAAAAATCTCGGTAATATGTTTCGGATTCTTGTAACCAAGTTTGGTCGGCATGCGCAGCTTCATTGGATAGCCGTATTTCGCCGGCAAAATCTGATCCGCAAAAGTAAACGTCAATAATGTCTGCGCGTGCAATGCAGTCGGCATATCGATGCTGGTAAAGTAATCGTCGGCACAACGGAATCCGACATATTTTGCAGTCGTATCCGCTCCAATGCGTTTCAGAAAATCGCTGAACACCACGCCGCCCCATTTGCCGATTGCACTCCAACCTTCGACGCAGATATGGCGCGTTACTTGGCTGGTTTGCGGCAATGCATACAATTGCTGCAAGGTCCAATCGTTGCGATTGGTAATCAGGCCGCTGACTTTCAACGTGTAGTCATCATCGATCTCCGGCACTTCGTCTTCTCCGTAGAAAGCATTGAAAGGGAAGGGCTTGGTGATCATCGATTCAGGATATGTCGGTGCCAGCTTGTTCGGATCGAACAACCAGCCTTGCACCTTATCGTTGAAGCGCGACATCGATTTCAGCATATTCTCCACTGAATTGCCATCGGTCAGCGTGCAGCCGCTCAGCATTGACAACGCACCTAGAGTCAATGCGCGTTTGCCGAACAAGCGGCGCGATGGCATGTCGAGTGTTTTCATCGCATCTTTAATGATTTCTTTTTCGTCCGGCAACAAGATTTTCTGTTTTTTGTCCATGATGTTCTCCTAGCGTCCGCGTACCATGGTCAACAGTGTGCGAGGCACCAGCGCCACCATGACGATATGTACAACAAAAAATAATACGACAAAACTCATCGCAAAAAAGTGCACAATGCGTGCATTGTCATAGCCACCCATCAATTCACGCAGCAATGGAAATTGAACCGATTTCCATACGACCAATCCTGACAGCACTAACAAAACCAGATCGATGACAACGGCCAAGTAAGCGACTTTTTGCACCATGTTGTATTTGCTTAAATCTTCATGAGCCAGATGTCCGTGCAACGCAGCTTTCATATCTGCGAGAATGCCGCCGATATTGATAGGAAAAAATTTGCGCTTGAAGCGGCCTGACATGAAATTCAAGATCAGATAAACGATCCCGTTGATGACGAATAACCACATCGCGGCGAAATGCCATTGAATCGCGCCGCCCAACCAGCCGCCAAGCGTGATATCGCCGGGAAAGGTGAACGAGAAAATAGGCGACGCATTGTAGATACGCCATCCGCTCAAGACCATCAGGATGACTGAAATGGCGTTAAGCCAGTGTGTGATGCGCATCCATAAAGGATGAATTTTCTTGCTTGCTGTTTGATCCATCATGTTTTCCTTCAGCGAGTAAGTATAGGTAAGGGGAACCAAGACATCAGTCGAAGAAACCAGCACCACATTACAATTAAATTAATAAAAACACTCTAGTTTATTTAAAAATTTATTCAAATATGATGTAAGGAATCGGTTTGGTATGCGCCTAAACAACAAACCCTCGATTTAAGAAGAGGATGAAAACAGAAACATTACTCAAAAGTGATTTTCAAAGGAGGCTTATATGGTCGCTGCAATTGGTTCTACAGCGTTGCCCAGTTCCAGTACTGCCGTCTCACCGACAGCCGGTCTGGAAGCGCAGATCATCCGCTATCAAAAGCAGCTGTCGGATTGCGTTAATTGCGATTCTGCCAATACGGCTCAGGGCAAGGAAACCATTCAAGAGATTTCCAACAAGATCAGTGCAGCCAAGGCAAAGATTGAAGAGATTAATGTCTCCAAGCCAGTTAACCAAACATCCAGTACAGATAATCAACTCAATACGACTGCCAAACAGGATCATGCAACGGCTGCAACATTGAATCCAGCGAATGCAGCATCGAACGGACCGCAGCAGCCGGGCATCGGCACAGTCGGCACGTTGATCAACGTATCAGCCTGACGAGAAAACGTCTGCTTCCATCAAAATCACAATAATGGACGAAACGTAACAATATCCGTTATCGTAGAGGCGTTCAGTTTTTATAACGCCAGCGGATGTCACGACCAAATCAAACTCCATCCTCAGAAATCGAAGCCGAGCTGCAACGCTTGCGTGAGGAAAACGATTTGCTGAAATCGCTGGTGCGTGATGCGCCCGTCGCATTGGTGTCGCTCGATTTGAATCGCCACGTCAAGATTTGGAACCAGGCTGCAGAACGCATATTCGGCTGGCGCGAAGATGAAGTCATCGGCCGCACGTTACCGCACATCCCCGCTGACAGAGAAGAACAAAGTGTGTCATTGCACAATCAGGTCGTCTCCGGCGAATCATTGAACGATATCGAACTGGAGCGGCTGACCAAGGACGGCAAGGCAGTACGCTTGAATTTCTCGACCAATCCGCTACGTGATTTCAACAATAATGTGATCGGGTTGATTGGTGTCTATGAAGATTTTGGCGAAACACAAGCACACGCCGACGCTACGCCAGAGATCCCCTTTCGCGGTTTGGTAGAACAATCGCTGGTCGGCCTTTACATCATTCAAGACGACATGTTCCAGTATGTCAATCCGCGCTTCGCCGCCATGTTCGGTTACACGCAGCAGGAAATGGCGCCGCAATTGGTGTCGAAGTTCATAGCAGAACAAGACGCAGCGAAGGTCAACGAGAACTTGCGTAAGCGCATCGCCGGTGAAATCACCAGTTTGTTTTATCAGTTCAAAGGACAGCATAAAGACGGACGGTTGGTCGATATCGACGTGCATGGCACACGCTTCCAGTATCGCGGACAGCCGGCAGTGATTGGTGTCGCAATCGATGTGACCGAAGCCAAACAGCGCGAGCAAGAGATCGTGCGCTCGCACGAGCGCTTGCGCGAGCTATCGCAACATCTGCTGTCGATGCGTGAAGAACAGCGCACCAAAATTTCGCGCGAGATCCATGATGTACTGGGCGGCACGTTGACCGCACTCAAGATGGATTTAAGCTGGTTGACGCGTCATACGACGGAACCAAAGCTTGCTGCGCGCGCCCAGACCATGATGGACCTGATACGCGATGCGATCGATACGGTGCGCAAGATTTCTGCGGATCTGCGCCCCGGCGTTCTCGATAATCTTGGTCTGTTCGATGCGATCGAATGGGAAGCAGCGCGCTTTCGTGAACGGCTCGATATCGAGTGCAATATTGCGTTACCAGCTGCACCGATCAAACTGGACGACTCGGTAGCAACCGCGATGTTCCGCATCTTCCAGGAAGCATTAACCAACATCAGCAGGCATGCGCAAGCGACCAAAGTCGATATCGCAGTCACACATGCCGATAACGTGTTATCGATTGAAGTGCGTGACAACGGCCAAGGCATCAGCAAGAATGAACTCAACCACAGCAAGTCGTATGGCCTGGTCGGCATGTCGGAGCGTGCATTGCAAATCGGCGCGACCCTCGACATCAACAGCGAAGCAGGCAAGGGCACGCAAGTGATGTTGCGTTATCCGGGTACAGCGCCAGGAGAGAACACATGATCAAGGTACTGATAGCGGATGATCACAAAATATTTCGCGCGGGCGTCAAGCGCCTGATCGAAGAAAGTCCGGATATCGAAGTCACCGGTGAAGCAAGCGATGGATTCGATGCTTTGGAAAAAATGCGCAAAGAGGAATGGGATGTCGTCCTGCTCGACATCAACATGCCCAACAAAAGCGGCCTCGATATCCTGCGTCAGATGAAAACCGAAAAGCCGAAACTGCCGATCCTGATCTTGAGCATGTACCCGGAAGAACAGTACGCAATCCGTGCATTGAAAGCAGGTGCGGCAGGATACCTGACCAAGGATAGTGAATCGGAAGAGCTGGTCGCTGCCATTCATAAAGTTGTGCGCGGTGGCCGCTATGCGACGCCGGTCTTGCTGGAAAAATTGTTGTTTGAGCTTGAAGGTGAGCGCGATGTGCCGCCACATCACACGCTATCCGCGCGTGAACATCAGATTTTTGAGCAGATCGTTAAAGGAAAATCGTTGACGGAGATTGCTGATTCGATGAATTTGAGTGTGAAGACGGTCAGCACTTATCGCACACGGATTCTGGAGAAGATGAATAAAGAGAATAATGCGGAATTGATTCATTATGCTATTCAGCATAATTTGTATGATTGAAGTGTAAATTTCAGTGAAAAATTGAAGGATGCGCCCGGCCAGAAGCAGCCCCCGGAATCAGCGCTGTCCTCTGATAAATGGTTGCTGGGTAAATAGAATTGTGACTTTTTCATTATGGAAAAATTTAGAAACAGAATAATTAAAGAATTCGGACATTATGGCTTTAAGTTTTTTAGAGAAACCATATGGAGCTCTTCTATACAACAAGCTGACTTGTCGAGAATTAGAAGTTTTCTATCGAAAAACAATTTCAAAAATATCGATGTTTCACTAGCCATACCTCAAGACGACAAAACATGCCGTATGAGATGGTCAATGCATTACCAGCCATCAGGACAGTGTATCTCCTTGATGCAACAAGTCCCGATTCCTACAGAAAGTAATCATCTAAAGCTGACATTCTGTTATACCAGCGCAGAGATGAGGCATGACAGTAGAACTCAAACAATTGTTGTTGCGAATGCGCTCCGACTTGTATTTGGAGTTCCAGTTGCACGAGAACTTATTATTACGCGATATTTTTCTGAGGACAAAAGCGAATCAGAGATTTTTTCTGATGAGGGATATGCATCATTATTTGACACCCAATCATTGAACATGTTTAACAGCCCTGCCATTGAAGAGGCCGAGCTAATAAAAATCCCAGAAGAAGCAGCAATTCTTCTAGATAAGTCATTTGCACAAACGTATCCTAGCGAGCGTTTTATTTTGCTGTGGCTGGCTTTTGAAGCCATCATCCACTCAGTTATTGAAAAAGGCAGTAACGGGGAAAAGCGTAAGACTTTTTTTAAAGATATTCTCAAATCTGACATTGCAAACGATGAGGTTTATAGATTATTCAATCTAAGATGCGCCATATTCAAAGAAGGTCAGACGTCAGATAAAAATATTGAAAATGATTGCTGGTCTCTTTACGCTGCCCTACAACTTTTAATTATGAAGGATTGCGAGCAGCGCCGGGCGTTTCTTTCCGGGTATGAAAACACCGTAAAGCAGCGGGCTCAATTTACACCATAATGCTTCCCAAAACTGACCGCCATGGTTACTATTTCCGTACGGCTTTGGCTAAAAGCCGAGTAGGGTGGGCAGGTATTTCTGCCCACGCTGTCAATACTGTATCTTGATGCAATCAAATTGCATTTAAATTACTCCAGAATCTGCATCAAAAAATAAACCGCAATTCCATCAATACAAAAAACAGAAAACGAGAAAGCCATGCCAGATAGTTAATCCAACATGGCTATCGGCGCATTGCGCAATTCAGCATTGAACAGCAACCTTAGAAATTGTATTTCACCCCAAGCGTCACAGCACTTCTCGCCAGGTAGCGCCCCTTTGTATCAGTGTAGAAGGCCTTGTCAGCATTTGTTTTTATACCCGCCAAGGTGGCGACTAATCCGTTCCCAAAATCTTTGCTCAGAGTCAGTGAATAGTCGGAATAGTTGGGACTGGCATTGGGGAGCGTCTGGTTGGGAATATCCTGGTGGCCAACGTGTGGTATCAGTGTGTAGCCATTAGTCAGGTCAAATGCAGCACTTAAATCAAAATATTCACTGCCTGAGCTATTCAGATTGCCGAGGAAGTTACCCAGGCTGCGATTGTATTTGAGTGTGAAGATACGGAATGTAAGTGCGCCATACGCTTCAGTCGTGCTTGCGTTGGCAAAGGTGCCAGCAGGATAGAAGCCGGCAGTGCCGGAGTTATTGCCCGGGTATTGATATCGGATGATGCCTACGTCATAGGAAAGAAGATTGTCGGCAAATTGTCCGCGATAGCCGCCATACAAGTCGACTTCCAGGCTACCTTTGGTAGCGCCGTTGAAGTCCTTCACCCAATTGACGTTGGAAGCCGCCGTTCCCAGATACACGCCACTCTTGTGCGTGAAATCGATTCCGCCCTGCAGTGCCGGCCTGTACGATGTCTGTGCGATGCCGCGCACACGATAGTCGGACACCACGCCCACATTGTAGGCGATGCTGTAATCAGGCTCTGGTCCTTCCGCATGCGCTGTCAGAGTAAAGCCGATCGCTATGGTCGGGAAGATGATTTTGGAAGCTACGTGTCGAATCACGTTCTTTGAACGGCTGCAATTCATGAAAAACTCCTTTCAAGCGGTTAAGGTGAGTATTACTGAATCAAAAATAAATAATACTGTTCGCTTAGAAATGCATGATTTGTGCCAGGTGTTTTTGCATCAATGCGTTACGTTTTTCTTGATGATGAATGTGATATTGATTTGAATCTCATCTCTTTCAATCATGCTCGCCCTGTTTCTGTGCTGTGTGCACCGAACTTGCTCTTTATTGCGTATTGAGCGCCGTATGCAATGGATGCTGTATCGCGGCTGCATCATGCAGTCAGCGATGCTCCGCTCGATCGTGCATTGGCGGTGGCATCAAGATACGCACGCCATCCGCCAAAGTGTGTAATGTCCGTTGCACCTTGAATGGCAATCGGCTCGCATAAAAATCCTTTTACCCATCGTCCATCGGATAACTCCAGCGTCCCGATCGCAAGCGGTGATGGCACATTCGCGACAAATTTTCCGAAATGCCGGATGGGCATTTCCCACACTTCCAGCGCTATCGGCTTGCCGTCGTGAGCGACACGTTCGAGTCCCGGTTTAGGTGGAACGGTTCCGCTCAACGCATGTAATTTGTATTGGGCTGAGGTGGTGGTGGCCTCCGACAGCCGTGCGCCACATTCCAGCAATTGCCAATTGAGTGGCTGACCGTCGAGGTGCGCGCCGACCACGGCGATTTGTATCGTCGCTTCTGAAAATGGCAAGGGTGATGCTGAGACAGATGTTTCGCTTGTTACATTCGTTCCGATTGAATCGGTTAGTTTTTGCGCAGCATCAGCCAGCAAGTGGTCAGATCCTGCCGGACCAATCAAGGTGATACCAAACGGCAGGCCATCGCTGCGTTGCGTAGCGGGGATCGCCAGTGCAGCCATGTCAAAGAAATTGACGAAGTTGGTGTAGTAGCCCAATTCGGAATTGCGGATGACAGGTTGCTCTTTCAGGTCGTCGATACTGGGGAAGGTCGGCGCCGTCGGCACGATCATGAAATCAATATCGGCCAAGATCATTTCAGCTTTGCGCTTTAAGTCGGCAAGACGATAGTGGGCATTGAACGTATCGACCGCGGAAAATTTTTTCCCTTGGCCGATGATGCCGGCTACGACAGGATCGATCGCGTCGTGATGTGACTCGAAGAATTCACCGACCGCTGCCAAGCGCTCCGCAACCCATGGTCCTTGATACAGTAGCGATGCGGCATCCCTGAATGGAGAAAAATCGATTTCGCGGATGTCGATATTGGGAAGACTGCGCAGTTTTGACAGCACCTCCTCGAATGATCGCTGTGCCTGAGTATCGCCAAAAAATTCTGGCGACTTGGGCACCGCAACCCGATAGCTGCCGGTTTTTACCGGCAGCATCGGCACTTCGCGCGAATACGCATCGTGCGGATCGAATCCAGCCGCGACCTGCATGACGGCCCATGCATTCGATATGGATCGTGCAAAGACCGAGATGCAATCCAGCGTACGGCAAGCTGGAACCATACCGCTTGCACTCAACAATCCGCGCGTGGGCTTGAAGCCGACAATGTCATTGAGCCCTGCCGGAACGCGGCCCGATCCTGCAGTGTCGGTCCCTAACGAAAAACTGACCAGATCGAGCGCCACCGCAACTGCGGAGCCGGAACTGGAGCCGCCGGAGACACGGTCGGGTTGCAACGCATTGCGTACTGCGCCAAAGGGCGACCTGGTGCCGACGAGTCCGGTAGCGAATTGGTCGAGATTGGTTTTACCGATCAAGATCGCACCGGCAGCCAGCAGTTTTGCGACGACATGGGCGGATGAAGTTGGCGTATAAGCGAATGCAGGGCATCCTGCAGTTGTCGCCATGTTCTCGACATCGATATTGTCTTTGACCGCAAACGGAATCCCGAAAAGCGGGAGCCGTGTGAATACCGCTTCGCCTTCTGCCAATAACAAACGGTCGAGCTCTTGAGCTCGTTGTGCAAGGACATCCTGCGCGACGCGGCTGATCCAGATTTCCGGCCGGTCGATTTGTTCTATGCGCTTGCTTATCTGCGCAATGCAATCGCTTGGCAACAGGGTACGTTGCGCATATTGCGTTTTTAATGTTGCGAGGCGTAGATCAAGTTGAGGGATAGTTGCTGTCATATCGTACTCTCGGTAACAAGGACAAGTTTCATTGCACGAGCTCGATGGATTTGAAGATCGCAATCTTCTGCCCAGCCGCAACCGGCGTTCCTTCTGCCACCAGCAATTCGGTGAGGATGCCTTCCTGCGTGGCGACCAACGGGATTTCCATTTTCATCGACTCCAGAATGGCGATCGTGTCGCCTTTGTTCAGCGTTTCACCTGGACGCGCGACGATTTTCCAGACGCTTCCCGGCACAACCGCAGACAAGTAATGGCTGCCGGGTTCCAGTTCCGCTTCGTGGGCATCAGTGGTGGCAGCTTCGTCACCTACATACTCGGCCTGACCGCTGATGCGCCAGCGTTCGCGCTCTGCTTCGAAAGCGGTTTGCTGTTTCAATTTGAAGGAAGCAATTGATTCCTGTTGCTCGCTCAGGAAGCGGTTGTAATCTGCAAGCGAGAATGTCGTTTCTTCAATCTTGATATTGAATCGTCCCAACGGAAAATCGCGTCGATGTTCCAGCAACTCTTCTTCGCTTACTTGATAAAAACGGATCTGGTCGAAGAAACGCAACAGCCATGGTTTGCCATCGCGGAAGCTTTCGGTTTGTCGATAGCGGTTCCACATCTGAACAGTGCGTCCGACGAATTGATAACCACCTGGTCCTTCCATGCCATACACGCACAGGTACGCGCCGCCGATGCCGACAGCATTTTCCGGCGTCCAGGTGCGGGCCGGGTTATATTTGGTTGTCACCAGACGATGGCGTGGATCGACTGGTGTGGCGACCGGCGCGCCAAGATAAACGTCGCCCAAACCTAGCACCATGTATCGTGCATTGAAGACGACGTTATACACATCGTCGATCGAATTCAATCCGTTGATGCGGCGGATGAATTCGATATTGCTTGGGCACCACGGCGCATCAGGCCGGACGGTGGTTTGATATTTCTGGATCGCCAAACGCGTTTGCGAGTCATCCCATGCAAGCGGCAAGTGCACGATACGCGATGGGACGATCATGTCTTCGATGGGCGGCAAGGTAGTCAACAGCTGATCGATCAATGCTTCGAGTTTGCGTGATTGCAGAATGCGATGGTCGAAATGCACCTGCAGCGAACGGATGCCTGGGGTCAAGTCGATGATGCCTGTGACGTTTGCTGTTTCGATTGCCTGCATCAACGCGTGCACACGGAACCGCAGGTTGATATCGAGAACCAGATTGCCGAATTCCACCAGCAGATAATCGTCTCCTGCACGTCGATAGGTCACGCGCATTTCAGATGCTAGTCCTTGGTCGCACACACTTCGACCAACGATTGGCGATGCACCTTTTACCGCATCGGCATCGCTTAGCACAAATGGCTGTGGAGCCGTTGCAGGTTCGTTTGGTGCAAATACGTTTTCCAATGCAGTCCGCATCTTTGCTGCATGTGTTTCATCGACACGAATGAAGCGCACAGTATCGCCCGGCTTTAACTGGCCAATCTTCCACAAGTCAGCCGAGACAATTACCGCCGGACACACGAATCCACCCAGGCTGGGACCATCGGGACCAAGGATGACCGGCATGTCGCCGGTGAAATCGATGGAGCCGATCGCATACGCATTGTCATGGATATTCGACGGATGCAACCCGGCTTCACCGCCATCGGTGCGTGCCCATTTTGGTTTGGGTCCGATCAGGCGGACACCGGTGCGGCTGGAATTGAAATGCACTTGCCAGTCCGTCGAAAAGAACATGTCGATGTCGTCGTCGGTAAAGAAATCCGGCGCGCCATGCGGACCGTAATGCACGGCGATTTTCCAGTCATGCGCGTAAGATGGAATGTCTTGCGAACGTGGCATAACCGGTTGGTTTGATGCACCATGCAACTTGATCACATCGCCGGCACGGATCGCGCGTCCGCCATGACCGCCGAAATTTCCGAGCGTGAAGGTGGAACGGCTGCCCAGATAATGTGGCGTGTCGATGCCACCGGCAATAGCCAGATAGGTGCGCACACCGGCGCCGACAATGCTGCTGCAACTGAGCGTTTCGCCTTTGAAGATGCTATGTGCTTGCCAATTCTTCAGGTGTCGTTTGCCGTGCTCGCCTGTCGCCGTGACATTCATGTCCGCACCGGTCAGCGCGATCACCGTGTCACAGTTGAATGAGAGTACCGCACCCTGCAGGGTCATTTCCAAAGTGGCGACGTCGGCTTCGTTGCCAAGCAGGTGATTCGCATAACGGTGGGCAAACGAATCCATCGGACCGGATGGCGGAATGCCGACAGCCCACAAGCCGAGACGGCCGGGATAATCCTGCACGGTGGTCTGGATGCCGCCGTCGATGACATCGATGGTTTGCGGCAGATAAGGCATGTGCGCCAGCATCTGCGTGATTTGCAGTCCATCGGCAAAAGTCGGATAGTCCAGAATCGATGCGAGATAAGCGAGATTGGTTTCAATGCCATCGATACGCGTAGTCTTGAGTGCAGCTTTAAGCGCGGCAACCGACGCGGCGCGATTCTCTGTTTTGACGATCAGCTTTGCCAGCAGCGGATCGTAATACGGACTGACATTCACACCGCGTTCTACCCAGGTATCGACGCGCAAAGTCGAATCGAATTCGGCTGCGGTCAGCACGCCTGACGAAGGTTGGAAATTCTTCGCAGGATCTTCGGCGTACACACGCAGCTGCATTGCGTGGCCGGACGGGATCAATTGATTTTGTGGTGGCAGTGTCAAATTTTTTGCGGCAGCGCGGATCATCCACTCGACCAGATCGACACCGAACACTTCTTCCGTCACGCCATGCTCGACTTGCAGCCGCGTATTTACTTCCAGAAAATAGAATTGTTTGGTGTCGGCATCGAGCACATATTCCACCGTGCCGGCGGAAAGATAATTGAGCGATTGAGCCAGACGCACCGCAGTCTTGGCCAGTGCAGAACGTGTCGCATCATCCAGACCGGGCGCCGGTGTTTCTTCAATGACTTTCTGGTTACGCCGTTGCACAGAACAATCGCGCTCACCGAGGGAAACGACGTTGCCCATTCCATCGCCGAAGATTTGCACCTCGACATGGCGTGCGCGGCTGACAAATTTTTCAAGATAAATGCCGCCGTTCTTGAAATTGTTTTCCGACAGATGTTTGACCGACACGTAGGCTGCTTGCAGTTCGCCTGCGTGATGGCACAGGCGCATGCCGATGCCGCCGCCGCCCGCCGTGCTTTTCAACATGACGGGATAGCCGATGCGTTCTGCTTCCTTTAACGCTTCGCTGACGTCTGCCAGCAATCCTGTGCCGGGCAGAAGAGGGACATCGGCTTTCTGAGCCAGCTCGCGCGCAGTGTGTTTCAAACCAAACGCGCGCATCTGATCAGGTGTCGGTCCAATGAAATCGATTCCGGCAGCGGCACAACTCTCTGCAAATGCCGCGTTCTCACTCATGAAGCCATAGCCTGGGTGAATCGCTTGCGCGCCGGTCGAGAGCGCTGCCTTCAACACATTGTCGGCAGACAGGTAACTTTCCGACGCAGGCGCCGGGCCGACGCAGACTGCTTCATCTGCAAGCCGTACATGCAACGATTCGACATCGGCCTCCGAGTAGATGGCGACCGTCTTGATCCCCATCTTGCGCGCAGTCCGCATCACGCGACAGGCGATTTCTCCGCGATTCGCGATCAGAATTTTTTTGTACATATTTTTATTCCTGATCCCAGATCACAAAGCGCACCGGCGTCGGGTTATAGGCATTGCATGGATTGTTCAATTGCGGACAGTTCGACACGAGTACGAGCACATCCATTTCTGCACGCATCTCAACGTATTTCCCTGGTGCCGACAAGCCGTCTTCGAATTTCAATCCGCCTTGCGGGGTAACCGGAACGTTCATGAAAAAATTAATGTTAGGGACGATGTCGCGCTTGTCCATGCCATTGTTCGCATAGCCGAGCGCCAGCAGGTAATTGTCGCGGCAGCTGTGCATGAATTTTTTCTGGATAGCGTAGCGCACCGTATTGCTCTCCGCAGCGCACGCGCCACCGAGCGTATCGTGCCGTCCGCAGGTGTCGGCGATGATAGTCAGCATCGGGTTACCCTGGTTGGACATCAGGACCGAACCTGTCGACAGGTAAATGCCGCCTTGATGCTGCAGCGTATCGGTGGCGCTATAACTTTCAGTCGTGTCAGCCGCGTTGTAGAAAATGGTGTCGACCGCCTGATTGCCTTCCAGGTCGATGATGCGGAAAATCTGGCCGCGCATGATCGTATGCAGCCACGGCTCTCCCGCAGGTTGCTGATGGTCGTACATTGCTGTAGTTGGATTGAGAGTGCTTTCCTTGAGCGTATTCATCATGGCCTCTTAGCGGTAGACAAGTTCAGTATTAAAGTAGCCGCGCTGGTTTTCCGGGCACGACAGCCGGCATGGATCGTTGACCGATGCCGGGCCGGAGTCCCATGCGACGATGCCGACTTTTTTGGGAGAATAGGTGGCGGATGGATCGAGCGGGTGCGGTGCGGTTGAAATGGCGACCAGGGTTTCCATCTCAAACCGCAGTTCGACATGGTCATTCTTTTTCGAATGGTTCGAGACGAACTGGAACATGCCATCGTCGTCCACGATCACTTTGGAAAACAGGTTAACGTTAGGCACCAGATCGCGAATGCTCAATCCCCATTTGCCGATTTCAATCAGCAGGCTGTCCTTGCCGTTGCGGTGCATTGCGTTGCGATGCTCTTGGTAACGGCGATCGCCATATTTGCGCTGGATGTTGGCTGCGTCGGACAGGCCGCACAGCGGATCGTGCCAGCAGACGGTGTCCTTGCTGATTGCCGCGAGAATGCGGCCCATGTCCGAATACAGTACGTTGCCCGTCGTGAGGTGAGCGGTATGTTGTGCTTTCAATGTGTCGGGAATATTCAGCCGCTCATGCCGTTCATCCGCGCGATACAGCAGCACGGACACATTGGCGCCGCCTTCGAGATCGACAAAGCGCAAGGTCGTGCCGCGCTTGACGCGGTACGACCAGTGGCCGCCGCCGGGGACGAGTTCGGTCCAGATTACCTTGTCGCGTGCGACGTCAGGCGCGAATTCGGCGGAGAAGTCCGGAATATCAAGTGTTGGTTGCGCGTTCTCAGTATGCATGTCAGCTCCAGAAAAAATAAAAGTCGAGAGGCGCGCAGCAAGTTTTAAAACAAGCTCATCGCGCATTGGTCTCCCGGGCTTTTATCCCGCCGTGTAACCTTGACGTGTGTGACGTCGCCAAGGCCGGACGCTCTCGGACCAGGCATCGCATGCTTACCTTGCTGCGACCGGAACCCTAGCTTCCATGCTCATTCTCAATATGAGATGCTTATCTCTCGTAATGTGTCCAATTCAAAGTATTTTGTTGATATTTACAATGCCATCCAGTTTTTTCTCGTCGTTCCAGCGCACTCTGGAACCCAGAGTCGTTTAGCAACCATCGCTATACAATCAACGCCACTGGATCCCAGCGTGCGCTGGGACGACGTGCGGAATCTTCAGTAATTTTCAACGTTATCTATCTCCCAGGTACAAACTTCGATAAAAATCAATGTGAGCATCACGATCCTGCCACCAGCGGCGGCATCACCGCAGCCATCAACTGAATCCTGCAAGTAATGACGCCCTTGATGATCGCCATGGAATCGTTGATGGCTTGCAGCTGCTGCGCAGGTCCTTGTACCAGCAAGACTTCCATGATCTTGTCTTCCGCCAGATGTACATGCAACGAGCTGATGACGACATCGATATGCTGATACTGCAAGTCCGCCAGTTTCTTTTGCAAGCCGCGTGTATGCCGTTCATAAAAAAGCGTAATCGTGCCGGCCATCACGCTGTTGCCAAGCTGCCTTTTATGCTCGACGAGCTGATGATTGACCATGTCGCTGATTGCTTGCGAGCGGCTTTCGTAACCGCGTTGCTGCACCATCCAATCCAGTTCGGAAAGCAAATCCTGATCGAGCGAGATGCTGATGCGCCCAACCAGTTTGGGAATACGTTCTGCGGGATGGTACATATTGGTGTTCTCCTCGAATATCTTCTTGTGTTCAATTTATTCAACGTTATCTTCAACCGTGGTAAACCGGATGATGTGCGGATTGACTTGTTCCTCATCCGGATCTTTCTCGATCGCCGGCGGATGGATCAATTCTTCCAGGCGCGAGCGTACGGCGCGGAATTCCGGCGATGTGAATTGCTCCGGGTGTCTCGGGCGCGGAACCGGCACTTCGATAAACTCGGCGACTTCGCCCGGATGCGGTTTTAGTACGAGAATCCGATCGGCCAGGTAAATCGCTTCGTCGAGATCATGGGTAATGAACACGACGGTAATATCGATGTTGCGCCAGATCTCGATCAGGTGCGCCTGCATCTTGGCACGTGTCTGCGCATCGAGTGCACCAAACGGCTCATCCATCAACAGGATGCGCGGACGATTGGCCAATGCGCGGGCAATCGCGACGCGTTGCTTCATGCCGCCGGAAAGCTGATGCGGATAGGAATCGGCAAATCGCGTCAGCCCGATCAGTTCCAGCCACAGCATTGCATCTTGCTCGGCTTGGTCCTTGCCGGCGTTGTTCATTTCAAGGCCGAACATCACATTCTTCTTGACCGTGAGCCACGGGAAAAGCGTGTAGCCTTGAAACACCATGCCCCGATCGGGCCCCGGTCCTTTGGCAGGTTTGCCATCGAGCAGAACTTCTCCGGCGCTATGCGATTCGAGTCCCGCCAGGATGCGCGCGAGTGTTGATTTTCCGCAGCCGGATGGACCAATCACGCAAACAAATTCACGCCGATGAATTTTGACGTTGATATCGCGCAGCGCAGCGACTTCGCCAGTCGGCGATTTGAAGTTCTTGTGCAAGTTGCTCACTTCAAGCACGACCTCGCGTTGCTTGATCCGTGCAAAACGTTCACGCACTGCATCGGACTGCTGCAGGTAGGCAAGGGGAGCATCATTCGATTTCATGTTTTTCCTTTTTACGAAGAATCATGTTCTGCTCTTGTTATCCCATGGGAAGAGGCGGCGGCCCAGCTTCGCCAACAACCAATCCGACCCAAATCCAATGATGCCGATCAGGATGATCGCAGCGTAGACATTTTCGAAATGCTGGTAGCGTGCCTGCTGCGTGATGTACCACGTGATGCCGGAACTGGTGCCGATCAATTCGGCAACGATCAGGTAAGTCCAGGCCCATCCCAGCAATATGCGTTGGTCGCGATACAGGTCGGGCAGGATGCCGGGGATCACGACACGTGTGAGCAGCCGTTTCGATTTGGTGCCAAGGGTCATCGCCGCTTCGATCAAGCTGTATTCCAGCTTGCGTGCAGTATTGGCGATGATCAGGATTTGCTGGAACAGCGTGCCGATGACAATGATCGCAATCTTCGGCCCGTCATAAATCCCTAGAATGGCGACCGCCAAAGCGCCGAATGCAGGTGCCGGAAGGTAGCGGAAAAATTCAATGAATGGCTCTGACAAACGTGCCATTGCAGGATAGGTGCCACACAGAATACCTAACGGCACACCGATCAGTGAGGAAATGAAGAATCCCCAGAAGATTACTTGAATGCTTTGCCAAAGGCTTTGATGCAACCACAAGCCGTCTTTCTGTACCGGTGGCGTCTTGAACGCGACGTAAAATGCTTTTGCTACCTGTAGCGGCTCCGGCAAGTAAATCGGATTGGCGGGCTTACCTTGCGGGAGTTGTCCGCCACTTTTTTTCAGATTGTCGGTCTCTTCCTTGAATACTGCTTGATCTACCAGCATGCCGGGTTGAAAATAATCGACGCCGCCCGGATTGGATACCTCGACCTTGGGATGCCATACGAAGGGCACATAGCTGATGATGCACCAGATAGCAAGCGGCAACAGGAACGAGCCGAGCCACAGCAGCAGGTTTCGCTGGGAATGAAATAGCGATTGCGTGTTCAATGCTGACATCACATCAGTCCTTCGATTGATGCTGCTTGCACAGGCCGGGCCACGAGATCGCGTAACGCCATTGCCAACTTGTTTTTCATCGATATGCCTACGCTTTAATATTACTAAATTTAAAAATCGTAATACTGTTGTTAGCAATAATGATGCCAAGTTGAGGGCTATGCTGCGTAATTTTTTAAGACTTTGTTTTTAAAGAAAAAACAAATGGCAGTGCATGAGAGATCGACATGTGCATAAATGAGGTGTGCAAAACTGGTGCAAAGCCTGCACCAATTTATTTACTACGCTGACATTCATCGCATCCATGATCGTGCAGCTGCTGAATCAATAAAAGCGCCGGGCTGCTCCGTAAACTTGCGCAGGCATCCCGGCGATTGGATCAACCGAATTGTTCAACGGGTTCAGTTGATTTTCACCTTCAGAAGATCACTTTGCGTTGTTGGTAAACGATGGATCAATATAGCTATCAACCTTTTGGCTCACCGCATACACTTTGTTGTACCAGTTAAAAGTGTTGGCGACTTCAGATGAGCCATACAGCGATTGATAGCCGGATGCTTTCACATACGCTTTTTTGCCTTCTTCGAGCGATAGCAGTTTCGTGCCTTTGAGCAGCGGCAGGTATTCAGCGGGGCTGACGCCTGAACGTGCTGCCATGATACTGACTGCATCCGGTTGTGTTTTCGGATCTTCAATATAGGCGACGACCTTGTCCCATAACTTCACAATCTTCTGCCACTCATCGCGGTGTGCTTTCACGCTGGCCGGGTTAACTGCCAGCACATCGTAAATCAGGCCCGGCACGTCAGCCGAGGTGTAAATGGCTTTTGATCCGGGGGCAGCTTTTCTTGCTTGTCCTGCAATCGGTTCCCATGCTCCTATTGCTGATATATCGTTCGAAGCCAACACCTGTGGAACCTCGTTCGTTTTGGTATTGACGATGTTGATGTCGCCCGCTTTCATGCCAGCCTTCTGCATGCCGGTGCGCAAAAGTAAATGCTCAACCACACCGACTTCGAGCGCGACTTTTTTACCCTTCAGGTCTGTCAGCGATTTGATGCCAGGTTTGGCAATGATCATGTCGTTCCCGTTACTATAGTCGGTGATCAGGATCATTGCGCTCTTCGCGCCGCCGGACCCTGTCACAAGCGCATCGCCGTTGGCCATCAGAACGGCATCGATTTTGCCGGCGGCGTAGGCATCCATCGATGCGGAGTAATCGAACCACTCAAACTTGACGTCCACGCCGGCTTCCTTGAACCAGCCCTTGTCAATTGCCACTTGCCACGCAACCCAGCCAGGCCAATCGCTATAACCAATTTTAAGAGGCTCGGCTGCATGAGCTGTTAGAGAACAACCGACCGCCAAGACGGTCAAGATGGCCTTGGAGATCAAGTGCCGGATCGCGTTCTTTGAACGACTGTGTTTCATGAAAAACTCCTTTCAAGCGGTTAGTGTCCGTATTACTAAGTTTAAAAAAAATAATACTGTCCGCTTAGAAATGCATTATCTGTGCCAGGCATTTCGCATCAATGCGTCGCATTTTTTTGCAAAATTTGGCGTAAAGCATGAGAAAGTGCCGATATCCGGGTTCGGCGTCGCCCTGTTTCTGTGCTGAACGCACCGAATTTGTCCTTTCGTATTTGTTTTTCGTGTTCGTTTGTCGGATAACTCTCAATAACCGGAAACTGATAACCAATACAATGAGAGATGAGGAAGAAAAGAGTGGCCAACAAGACCTTCCAAATTGAACGGAGAAACGTATGGAAACCAAAACTGAGGAATACCGCGGTTATCAAATTGTCGTGACGCCCATAAAAGACCATGAAGACCTTTGGGACTTCAAATATCAGATTTCAAAAATCGGCGACCAGGCAATTACATCTGTAGGAAACTCGATTTCCAGAAGAGAAACCCTAGGCGGATATATAAGCGCCGCAACCGCATGCGACGCCGGGATTGAAGTGGCGAAAATAGAAATAGACAATCACATTGCTCTAACAGAAAAGTAATTTCTCGCCGTTACGCTATGCTTATTACGAAAGTCAAAGATTTGCTTGTTGCGTTTTCTTGCGATCACTTTGAGCCGCTACTCTTCATGCAACAAAGTTGCTTTGGACTTGCTCTTTCATTTTATTATGCAAGGATTACTTAAATCTGACGCACTATCGAGCAAAGCGATGATAGCGCTCGGCAGAGGCGTCAACATCGAGGCCATGATCAAGGCAATTCATCAAGCAACGAAAGTATCTTCATGCGCATAACTTTTCTCAAAACCGGCGATGCATGATGATGATTCCGGTCAGTCTTGCGATAGTCGCATCGGTCATGATGCATGTGACATGGAACCTGATGGCGCGCCATCAGCCGCGCGATGCGGAACCATTGTGGTGGGTGCTGCTCGCACATAGCGTGATATTGGGACCATGGGGATTGTATTGCCTGATCACTGAATCGCACTGGAATGCACAACTGGTTTCACTGTTGTGTGTATCCGCATTCGCCAACACCGTTTATTTTTTCGGATTGGCGCGCGCCTATTCTCACGCACCGGTTGCGCTCGTGTATCCGCTGGTGCGCAGCTCGCCGTTGCTGATTGCGATCTGGAGCTGGCTGTTATTCTCGGAACATCTGGGCACGCTGGCGTGGTTCGGCATCGCACTCAATGTCGGCGGCTTGCTGCTGATGGCATCCACAGGCAGAAACAATCACGAAGGCCGTGCAATGCCGTGGGCGGTGCTCGCGATGCTGGCCACCAGTGTCTATTCGTTGAGCGACAAGGCTGCCACAATTTATGTGCCGGGCTTCGGTGGATTGATCGGTTATATCACCGTAGGTTATCTGGCCGCATGGCTGGCGATGAGCCTGCGCATGCGCGCCGATACCGGACGTTGGATGCCGCCTGCGCGCATCAAGCCTGACGCGATGATAGTCGGCGGGTTATGCATCGGCACAGCATACGCATTGGTCATTCATGCGATGCGTTCGCTGGCTGCTGCGGAAGTGGTTGCCTATACCAATGCGGGGATTGTGATTGCGACGCTTTTGTCGATCACTGTGTTCAAGGAACGTATGCATTGGCGGTGGCGGGTGGCTGGTGCGTTGCTGATTTGTGCGGGGCTGGTGAGTTTGACGTTGGGGCGGACTGGGAGTACTTGAGCCCGTTGCCTTTTCATTAGCTTGACTAGGGCATTTTAAAATCTACAGTGTGCTTAACGCCGAGCTAAACGGGGCCGAATGGAGGCCATGTTCTGCACCAAGTTATACTGTGGCCGATTCGACTGATGTTTCCCATCCATCATAGTTTCCATGCAATGCTTCAATTTTTCTATTCAAAGAAATGGTGTGCTTAGTTAATGCTTCAAGAGTCATTTTGCCAATATGGCTAAATTGCACAACCCATTTTCCATCGTCTGCCGAATGATCTGAATTGATCTTGTATCCAGCCTCAGCAAGCCAATTTTTAAATATTTCCGCTGTACCCTGGCCATCAAAATAAGCCCAGTGGAATACTTCTCTTTCCGTATCGGCTATGTCGCCGCGACTTTCTAAAGCATTCAATACATCCATATCCCGGATAACTTGCCAATCATCCTTGGTTGGATATAAGTCTCTCCAATATCCTTCTTTGCCCGGATCTTGTTCATACGCTATGTCAAGTGGATAGCCGGTTTCACTGGTGATCTTATTACCTAGCTGTGATGCACTCTCTTCATCGAAGCTGACATAAAAAAAGAAATGGCGATAGCCTTTAACCGTTACCCGTCCAACATACACGCCGCCAGCATTGGTAATAGCGTTATCCAGTCTTTCATCTAAGTCTTTCAACGCCGGAAACTCGTCGTTCGTAGGAAGGCCCGTCTCATTTGGTGCTTTTATGGCGACTCGGAATTTAAGTAGAAAAATTCTGCTATCTGTCTCGGCAATTTCTGAAAAGCCATGGTCGAAGGTGAGAAATGCTCGATGCTCGCCCATTTGTGCCGGAAATGTGTACCAAGCTTCAGCCATGTCTCACTTTCAGATATGTATAACTTCCATTGGGATGGAAAATTTTTTCTGTCTAACTCAGCACCGTGTCCGTCTAATTGGGCTGAAGAGTGTCTGGAAAGCCGTACCCAGACTGGTATTCAGAATTTGCGCCGAGTAGAGGTCAAAAAAATCGTGAAAAGCAGACAGTCCTTTTGCGGCTGAGTGTATGGCGGATTTGTAATATTTGCAAATATTGTGTTGCCTGGAAATTTGAATAGCAGCTTTAGCTCCATAAGGCGGAAAAGTGAAACGTCTTTCGCCCCACCGTCACGCATGCTTTGAATCGACAACGACCTTCCCACGTTTCACGTAGGACTCTTCCTACAAAATCCAAAGAGTCTTCCGATACTCGCTAATCCGCATCTCCACTATTGTGTCGAACATCGGCACAAACATAAGTGCTTCGAATTCCCACTGGAGACGATCATGCATCGAGAAGACCTCAATCCCTACGAGCTTGGTTTGCAGCGCAATCAGGCCAATTACGTTCCCTTGTCGCCCTTGTCCTTGCTGCGTCGCACGGCGCAGGTTTATCCAAACAAGCTTTCCGTCATCGATGGCGCGCAACGCTACACATGGTCGGACACTTATGCACGCTGTCGTCGTCTGGCGTCTGGTTTGCAGCAGCTTGGCGTTGGTCTCGGCGATACGGTTGCCATCATGGCGCCGAATGTGACGGCGATGATGGAGGCGCACTTCGGTGTGCCGATGCTGGGTGCGGTGTTGAACACATTGAATGTGCGGCTCGATGCGGAGACCTTGGCATTCATGCTGAAACATGGCGAAGCGAAGGTATTGATCACCGATCGCGAATTCTCCGGCGTGATTTCCAAGGCGTTGTCTCTGATGGATCATCGGCCGATCATTATCGATATGGATGATCCGGCCTATCAAGACGGCGAGTTGTTGGGTCAGATGGATTATGAAGCATTGCTTGCTTCCGGCGATCCGGAATTTGCATGGAATTTGCCGGCCGATGAATGGCAGGCGATTACCTTGAGTTATACATCCGGCACGACCGGTAATCCGAAAGGCGTCGTGTATCACCATCGCGGCGCGTATCTGAATGCAGTCGGCAATGTGCTGGCCTGGAACATGTCGGGCCATCCGGTATACCTGTGGACGCTGCCGATGTTTCATTGCAATGGCTGGTGCTTCCCGTGGACGATCGCGGCGGTTGCGGGTACGCATGTGTGCTTGCGCCGTGTCGAGGCGAAGGCGATTTTCGATGCGATCAAACATCATGGCGTTACACATTTTTCTGCTGCGCCGGTTGTATTGAGCGGAATGTTGAATGCGCCGGACGATATCAAAGTGCGTGTCGCCGATCGCGTGATTCAATGCACGACCGGCGGTGCGGCGCCACCAGCGGCCGTGATCGAAGGGATGGAATCACTCGGCATGAATATCACACAGGTGTATGGCTTGACCGAGGTCTATGGTCCGTCGATCAGCTGCGCATGGAAATCGGAATGGGACGGCTTGCCGTTGGCCGAGCGCGCAAAGATCAAGGCGCTGCAGGGCGTGCGTTACCACATGCAGGAAGATTTGATGGTAGCCAATCCCGATACGTTGGAACCGTGCCCGATGGATGGTCAGACGATCGGCGAAGTATTCGTGCGCGGCAATCTGGTGATGAAGGGGTATCTGAAAAATGCAAGTGCGACCGAAGAAGCATTTGCAGGCGGCTGGTTCCATACCGGCGATCTTGGCGTCATGCATCCGGATGGTTATTTGCAGATCAAGGATCGCTCAAAGGACATCGTGATTTCCGGCGGCGAGAATATTTCCAGCATTGAAGTCGAAGATGTGTTGTACCGGCATCCATCCGTATTGGAAGCGGCGATCGTTGCACGCCCCGATGAGAAGTGGGGTGAGACGCCATGTGCATTCATTACACTACGTGCGGGCATGGTTGCGACAGAAACGGAAATCATCGAATTCTGTCGCCAGCATTTGGCGCGTTTCAAAGTGCCGAAAAATGTGTTCTTTGAATCGTTGCCAAAAACAGGCACCGGGAAAATCCAGAAATTCATATTGCGCGAGCGTGCGAAGCAGTTGTAGTGAATTGTTGCTGCTCGATTGCATATCAGTGCAATTTTAAATTCGGAAAAAAACATAATCCGTCGTTCCCGCGCAGGCGGGAATCCATGGTGAGCGTGCTCTATCGGAAGGCTTATGGATTCCCGCCTGCGCGGGAAAGACGGGGATAGGTGTGTGCTCTTAGGAATTTCATTCAGCATCAAAGAAGCCATTCGCAAGAAAAGCAATTAACAAAATCATTCACAAAAAAGACCAATCAATCAGAGGAGAACAACCATGCGATCAACAATTCTTTCATCGTTGCTGTGCGCAATCTTTGGCGCGATGTCCATACACGCTGCATATGCAGCTGACAAAATTTCTGATGGTGTGGTCAAGGTTGGCATCCTGACCGATATGTCGGGGCCGTATTCCAATGTTGCCGGTGCCGGCAGTGTGGTTGCCGCAAAAATGGCAATTGAAGATTTCGGCGGCAAGGTATTGGGCAAGCCGATTGAATTAGTGACAGCCGATCATCTCAATAAACCGGATGTCGCGGCAAGCAAGGCGCGCGAGTGGTTCGATAACGACAAGGTAGACATGATCGCCGATCTGGTGACTTCTTCGGTCGGTCTCGCAGTGCAAATAGTCGCTACTGAGAAGAATCGCATCACGATGAATTCCGGCGCTGCGACGGCGGCGCTGACCAACAAGAGCTGCTCGCCCAATGGCGTGCATTGGGCCTACGACACTTATGCGTTGGCCAATGGTACCGGTAACGCAATGATGAAAGAGGGAAGCGATACCTGGTTCTTCATCACCGCCGACTATGCGTTTGGTCAGGCGCTCGAGTCAGATGTTTCCAATGTCGTCAAGGCAGATGGCGGCAAGGTCATAGGATCGGTGCGTCATCCTCTGGGTGCGCTGGATTTTTCTTCTTTCATGATTTCCGCGCAAAGTTCAGGTGCAAAAGTGGTGGGCTTGGCTAA
Source organism: Burkholderiaceae bacterium (assembly GCA_036560485.1). Classification (GTDB taxonomy): domain Bacteria; phylum Pseudomonadota; class Gammaproteobacteria; order Burkholderiales; family Burkholderiaceae_D; genus DATBRC01. The sequence continues at coordinate 74,717 of DATBRC010000020.1, read as the reverse complement.
CGCCGGCACCGATTTGATCAACTCGATCAAGCAGGCGCGTGAATTCGGTTTGACCAACAAGCAAAAGCTCGCATCATTGCTGATGTTCGTGACCGATGTCGATGCGCTGGGTTTGGATGTTGCACAGGGTTTGTATCTGACCGAAGGATTTTATTGGGACTTGAATGCAGAGACGCGTGCCTGGTCGCAGCGTTTCTATGCACGTCACAAGAAAATGCCGACCATGATCCAGGCCGGCGTGTATTCGTCGATGATGCATTACTTCAAGGCGATCCAGGCGGCAGGAACGGATGATGCGCCTGCAGTCCTGGCAAAGATGCGTGAATTGCCGGTCAATGATTTCTTTGCAAAGAACGGCAAGCTGCGCGCAGACGGGCGCATGGTGCATGACATGTATCTGTTGCAGGTCAAGAAGCCAAGCGAATCCAAGTATGCATGGGATTACTACAACGTCAAACGCGTGATACCCGGTGATCAAGCATTCAAGCCGCTGGACAAGAGTGAATGTCCGTTGATCAAAAAATCCTGATAAAAATCCAAAAACAATTCCAAGCACAAGAGGAGATGGACTATGCACCATCAAAAAATGAAAGCAACTTTGATTGGGTTGGCGATGCTGGCCATATCCAATGCAGCAATCGCTGAATCGGGCGTGAATCAAAACGAGATTGTGATTGGACGCAGCTCATCCATCACCGGCATGGCTGCACTGATGCAAGTCTCCTATACGCAAGGATACGAAGCAGCGCAGAATCAAATCAACAAGCGCGGCGGCATCAATGGACGCTATCTTAAAACCATCGTGATGGATGATGCTTTCGATCCAAAGAAGACATTGTCCAATGCAAAAAAACTGATTGATTCAGATGGCGTGTTCGCATTGTTCTCGTTAAATGGAACCGGCAGTGTCGCCGCTGTGCAGCCTTTGATCGAAGAGAAAAAGGTTCCTTTGTTCGGCGCCATCACTGGCGCGGAGTCATTGCGCAGCAAAGAGGATTTCAGCCGCTACATTTTTCATGTGCGTGCCGGCTATGCCGATGAGATGGAAGCAATCGTCCGTCATGTGCATATGTTGGGACAGGCGAATCTGGTCGTGATTTATCAGAACATTCCGTTTGGAAAAGCACTGCTGAACCATGTCGAGCAATCGCTGGCAAAGCGCGGAATGAAACCCATGGGTGCTTTCATGGTTGAAAGCGACGGCAAGGGTTCCGATCTTGCAGTGGCGCAAGCGATGAAGCTGAAGCCGGATTCCATCATCATCGCCACTGCCGGCGCGGCTTCGGTAGCTACCATGAAATCCATTCAACAAAGCGGACAGCATGCCCAACTGTACGGTTCGTCTTTGATTGGCGTTGCAGGATTGCAGAAAGCGCTAGGCGCGCAAGTAGACGGCCTGGTTGTCACGCAAGTGATGCCTTCGCCATTTGATAAAACCAATCAACTGTCCAAGGATTATCAGGAAGCGATGCGCGGCATTGGCGTGAATGACTTCAACTATGAATCGTTCGAGGCTTATACCAACATGCGCTTTTTTGCGGAAGCACTCAAGCGCGCCGGTAAAAACCTGACACGCCAAGGGTTGATCGATTCGATTGAAACGAACCGTGAAATTTCGGTTGGCGAGTTTTCTGCAAAATACGGGCGTGCCAATCATGATGGTTCCAATTATGTCGATATCACGATGGTGACCAACAAGCCTGTCAAATTCATCCGATAGAAAAATGTAGATGAGGATAGGGGAAGTCATGTACCCACAACGGCAAGTTTTTACGCTCGACCAATACACCACGACATCAGGCAAAGCGCTGCGCAATGTTCGCATCGGTTATGAGACGTATGGAAAATTAAACGCGGCCAAGGACAATGTGATCCTGGTATGCCATTTCTTTTCGGGCACTGCCCATGCGGCAGGCAGGTACAGAGATGCGGATCCTCTTCCTGGTTGGTGGGATGCAGCGATTGGTCCGGGCAAAGCGCTTGATACGGATCGCTACTTTATCGTCAGTAGCGATTCGTTGGTGAACCTGGTGGTGGGCGATGGCCTGACCGTCACCACCGGGCCGGCCAGTATCAACCCGGATACGGGCCGTCGGTATGGTTGCGATTTTCCGATTGTGACGGTCACCGATTTCGTCCGTGTGCAGAAAAAATTGCTGGAGCATCTTGGGATCGACCGTCTTGCTGCTGTCGCCGGTCCTTCCGGCGGCTCGGTACAGGCCATTGAATGGTCGGTGGAGTATCCGGAATGTGTGCCGCGGGTTGTGGCAGTGATTTCTCCGGGTTTGACGCTACACCCGTACGCGACTGCGATGGTGGAGTGCTGGGCACGTCCAATCATGCTCGATCCTGCATGGAAAAATGGCTATTACCATCCGGCCGAGCCGCCGCGTAAAGGTTTGATTGAAGCCTTGCGATTGACGACGCTGACAGCGCTGTCCTATGAAGCGCTTGAAAAGCAGTTTGGGTATGGTCCGGCAGATCCGGCCAAAGATCCCGCGCAATCTCTGGCAAACGAGTTCATGGCAGATGCGATGTTGGGCAAGCTTGCTGCGGACCGTGCGGAGATTACCGACGCCAATCATTTTTTGTACATGGTGCGCGCGTGCAAGCTCTACAACGCCGAATCGCGGATTCATTTGTCGCAAGCAAAGTATCTGTTTATGCCTGCTGAAACGGATTTGATTTTTCCGCCCCAGTTGTCGGAGCGGGCGGTTGCAGCCTTGAATGCGATAGGACGGAAGGCCGAGTTATTCGTTTTGCGCGGTACTGGCGGACATATGGATGGTTTGACGCAGATGGCGCAGGCGTGCAATGCGATCAACGATTTTTTAATGGAATAAGTTTGTTGTCTCTCCACTTTTCCGCCCCGCAAAAACGGGGCGGTTTTTTTATGGAAAAATCGACTCAGTGACCAGACGGTGCGCTCGTTATTTTTGTCGGCTTTGTCAACCACACTAAAATAACCAATGAAAAGAATGACAGCGCGCTGTAGCGGAAAAATTCATTGGTGGCCAGCATGTAACTTTGCGCAGTAATCAAACGTTCTACCGCGGCGTAAGTCTGTTCGACAGACAATCCTGCAGCCTGCAAGCTGTTGAGATAGCTATTGCTTGCCGATGAATACGCCGTGACATTTTCAGTCAATACCGCATGATGTTGCGATGCAAAATGTTCCCACATCGTCACACTGATGGCAGTGCCCATCGCTGCGCCGAGCGTGCGCAGAAAGTTGGATAATCCGGTTGCACCCGCCATGTGGTCCGGCGCGATATTGGACAGCATCAATGTTTGCACGGGAATGAAAAAGCATGCCATTCCGATACCCAATACCAAACGCGGCTGAACGATGTCCCAGAAGGTGACATCGAGCGAGAAGAAGCTGCTCCACAGCGATACGCTGCCCATGATGACAAAGGCCGTGGTCGCCAGCACGCGCAAATTGAGCTTCGCGATGTTCTTGCCGATCATCGGCGCAAGAATCAGCATGAAGAGACCGGTAGGCGACATCACCATGCCGGCTTCTTGCGATGTATAACCCATAACCGTTTGCAACCAGATCGGCAGGATGACGACCGAGCCAAAAAAGGTCATATAGCCGAAGGACAGCAGGATCACGCCAACGCGGAAATTTCTATCCTTGAACAAGTGAAGATCCACTACCGGATGTTCGGCAGTCCACACCCATGCGATGAAGAAACTCAAAGAAACGAAGGCAATCAAACCTAGCGACGTGATGAAAGTCGATGCAAACCAATCGTGGTCCTTGCCGATCTCCAGCATCAACTGCAGGCAGCCAATTCCGATCACCATCAATATGAGTCCGACCGTATCGAGCGGAATTTTAACGATAGGAGTGTCACGTTTATGCATCAATGTCCAGATCGCGCCGCCGCAGAACAAGCCGAACGGAATGTTGATCAGGAAAATCCACGACCAATGATAATTATTGCTGATGTAGCCGCCCAGCAAAGGACCGCAGATTGGCCCGATGATAATGGTCATCGCCCACAAACCAAGTGCTGCGCCACGTTTTTCCGGCGGGAAGTTACGTACCAATAAAGTTTGCGACAACGGCACCATCGGTCCTGACACCAGACCTTGCAACAAGCGGAAGAAGACCAGCATCTCCAGGTTGACCGAGAATGCAGCCAAGGTCGACATCAGTGTGAATAGTAAAACTGATATGACGAATAGTTTGACTTCACCCACGCGGCGCGCTAGCCAGCCGGTCAGCGGTACTGCGACCGCTGCCGCGACCGAATAGGCACTGATAATCCACGTGCCCTGGTTGGTCGATACGCCAAGTGTGCCAGCAATCGTCGGGATCGACACGTTGGCGATCGTGATGTCCAGGATTTCCATGAACGACGATAGCGCTGCCGCAACGGTCATCAGTATCAACGCGCCTTTTGACAGGGGCGCCAATGCCGGTGCCGGCGTGTTTGCAGGTTTGTCTTGGGTTGACATCGCTGGCTCTTATTTCAAGTTGGCGGCAATGATTGCATCAATGCGCGCTTTGAATTTCGAGCTCAGCGGATCGATTGATGCAGGATAGGCTGTCATCGCGTTGGCATTGTTGATGCTCGTGCTGATTTGCGCGCCGCTTTGATCATGCACATCGACCTCGGCTGTCATCGACAAGCCTATACGCAATGGATGCTCTCTCAATTGTTTTGGATCGAGTGCGATACGCACAGGCAGACGCTGCACGACCTTGATCCAGTTGCCGGTGGCGTTTTGCGCGGGCAGCAATGCAAATGCAGAGCCGGTCCCTGCACCCATGCCGACGACCTTGCCATCGTACTTCACCTTGCTGCCGTACAAATCAGCAGTCAAGGTGACAGGCTGGCCAACTCGCATATTGCGCAATTGTGCTTCCTTGAAGTTGGCATCCACCCATAATTGATCAAGCGGTACGATCGCCATTACAGGAGCGCCTGGATTGATGCGTTGTCCAACTTGCGCATTGCGTTTTGCAATCTCGCCGCCGACAGGTGCATACAGTGTGGAACGTGCTTGCGTCAGCATCAGTTCTTCCACATGTGCAGCGGCACGTTGCACGTTTGGATGTTGTGTGACGGTGGTGCCTTCGGTCAACGCACGGCCGGATGCCAATTGTTCTTTTGCTGCGGTAACCGCTGCCTGCGCAGTTGAGACGGCTAGTTCGGCGTGACGAATTTCTTCACCCGATACCGCACCGGTTCCGGCCAATGCCTTGCGGCGTGCCAAATCATCTTGCGCACGAGCGAGTTCAGCTTCGCGCAATGCGACGTTCGCGCCCGACTGCGCTTGCGATGCATACAGCGTGCGCACTTCGCGTACCGTTTGCGCCAGTTGCGCTTCCGCTTGTGCCAGCGCGACATCTGCATCTGCGGTATCGAAACCGATCAATGGTTGTCCAGGCTTCACAACATCGGTGTCATCGACATAGATCTTGGTCACGGTGCCGGCGATCTGTGGCGTGATTTGCACGACGTTGCCTTGCACGTAAGCGTTTTCCGTTTCTTCCGCAAAGCGGCCGAAAAACAGCCAGTACGAACCGAATGCAACGCCAATCACCACAAAAAATGTGGCAAGGGACAACAGGATTTTTTTGCGCTTGTTATTGGATCCGTTTGCAACAGGAGTCCCAAGCGCTGCATTGTTTTGTAAGTTGGTTGCTTCACTCATTTCGCTCATGATTTCTCCAGAAATTCGGCTGTATTCTTTACATTAAATATTGAAAATTGCTTATTGTTGTTTGTTAGTAGCGACGACAATTGCGTTATCGATAAAACCGCCGCCCAATGCACGCACCAAGGCGATTTGCAGATCCTGATGTTTTGCTTTCACATCGACCGCCGCACGTTTTTGTGCGAGCAGTTGTGTTTCCACTGTCAGCGCGGTCAGATACGGTGAAAGATTTCCCTTGTAGCGCAACATCGCAAGCCGATACGCTTCTTCGGCGGAGGCAAGCGCGTCGCGCGTTGCTTCTTCCTCGCGCGACAAGGATGCAATGCGTGTCAATTGCTCGGCTACTTCCTGGGCCGCAGTCACGACGGATTGGTTGTATTGGGTAATCGCGCCATCGATATCGGCTGTCTTGCCTGCGTAATTGGCGCGCAAGCGGCCGCTATCAAAAATCGGTAAATGGATTGCAGGGCCGGCGCTGTTGATGTAGCTGTCGGCTTGCAAAAGTTTATTCAATCCGATTGATTGGAACCCAAGAAAAGCTGTCAGATTGATATTCGGATAGAACAACGCTTTTGCAGCCTGTGCTTCATCTACGGTGGCACTGATGCGCGCACGTTGTGCCGCCAGTTCCGGACGCCGTGCCAGCAAATCGATCGGCAATGTTTGCGGTATGGTAAACGATGCATTCGTCATTGTTGGGCGCGCAATGTTTTTGGAAGCAGTCGGCATGTCGCCTGCCAATGCTGCCAATTGCAAGCGCGTGACTTCAATCGCTGTCTCAAGCTGGATCAATTCGATACGCAATGCTGCGGTGCTGGTTTCAGATTGTTTGAGTTCCACTTGCGTATCGAGGCCGCTCGCCAGCCGTTTTTGTGTCAGGTCGAGAATTGTTTCGCGCTGTTTTTGCATATCGAGCAGCACATCCTGCAATTCGTATTGCGCAGCCAATTGAGAATAGGCACGCGCGATCGACGTGGTGAGTGCAAGTCGCGCCGCGTCATGATCATATTTCGCGGCATTGGCTTGTGCTTCAGCAGAATGAATCAATGCAGCGCTTTTACCCCATAGATCCAGGTCGTAACCGAAGTCGACCATGGCTTGGCCTTGGCTGACGTATGTGCCGCCGATTCCGAGGGGCGGCTTGGGCATGATGTAATTTCCCGATTGACGTCCATAACTTGCATTGGCGTCAACATTCGCTTGCAATCCGGGCGATGCTTTATTCAAGGCCAGGGCAGCTTGCGCACGCGCGATGCGTGACTGCGCAGAGGCAAGGGTAGGGCTGTTGGCTAATGCATGCTGCATCAGCTGGTTTAGTTGCGAATCACCGTAAGCGAGCCACCAATTATCTTGCGGCCAGACGTCGCTTGATTGCGCAATGCCGGTTGGTGCAGTTATATCAACATGGCCAATCGCAGTCGTTGTTGGCGCAATACCTTTATAGCTGGCACATGCGGACAACAATAGCGTGCCGATCACTGTCGCTAGAGCTGGCTTCAGATGTTGCCGTTGAAAATTAGGTCGGAACTTGCCCATGTTTTATTTCCTTGTTAAGCTGGTTTGGCGAAGCAAATGATCAGGCGTTGGCAATCATGCGTCGCAAGAAATCCTTGAATTGTTCGACTTCCTTCGGACTGAAGCCACGCAAGTGATGATTCAGTACATTGACTAGCACTTGTGTCATTTGATCTGCCAATTGTTTGCCTTTCGGTGTCAATTCGACTTGCACGAGGCGACGGTCTTCGCTGCTGCGTGTACGCTTGATGAAGCCTTTTTCTTCCAGCCGGTCGAGCATGCGGGTCATTGCCCCCGTATCGCACATCAGATCGCGTGCCAGGTCGGCTGCCGTGTTTGCGCATCCATGCAGCAACTTCAGGAAAATTCCCAATTGCGCATGCGTCATGTCAAATTCGGCAAGTGCACGATCTACCGTGAGGGTAAGTTGACTGCCGGTACGTTTTAGTAAAAAACCGATACTTTCTTCCGGCGTATAGTTTTTCAGTGTGTAAATGTTGGACATGATTGGTTCGGTGATTGAATTAAGGCGATGATTAACAATATAGCTGCCTAAGCAGTAAATGTCAAGTCAGTAAATGTTTAGGCAGTAATTTGAATTGTCGAATGATTAAGTTTAAAAATCAGCTTTGAAAAACACGCTAAAGAAACGTGAATATTCCATCAATGAAATTTTTTTGAGTCGCACTAAAAGGTATAATTCGCGCCATGAACAACCGTATTGATCCGCAATTAGATTCTCTACGCATTCCCCCGCATTCAATTGAAGCCGAACAGTCTGTATTAGGCGGTTTGTTGCTCGACAATGCGGCGTGGGACCGTATCGCCGACTTCGTCAGCCAGGAAGATTTTTATCGCTACGATCATCGCTTGATTTTTCAGCACATCGTCAAGTTGATCAATAATTCCCGGCCGGCTGACGTCATTACCGTTTTCGAAGCCTTAAGCAGCACCGGCAAAGCTGAAGAAGTAGGTGGCTTATCGTATCTAAATGCGCTTGCACAAAATACACCATCAGCCGCCAACATCCGTCGCTACGCCGAGATCGTGCGCGACCGTGGCGTGTTGCGGAAATTGATTACCGTCTCCGATGAAATTTCGGGACAGGCATTCAATCCGCAAGGTAAAGAAGTCAAACAAATGCTGGATGAAGCCGAATCCAAAATTTTCGCAATTGCGGAAGAAGGTGCCCGCGGCGCACAAGGCTTCCAGGAAATCCAGCCGTTGTTGACGCAAGTTGTCGAGCGCATTGATGAACTCTATAACCGCGACAATCAAAACGATATTACCGGTGTGCCGACCGGTTTCGTCGATCTCGATCGCATGACATCGGGTTTGCAGCCGGGCGATCTGATTATTGTCGCAGGGCGCCCATCGATGGGTAAAACAGCTTTTTCGCTGAACATCGGTGAGCACGTCGCGATTGAAAGCGGCTTGCCTGTCGCCGTGTTTTCAATGGAGATGGGCGGCACGCAATTGGCGATGCGTATGCTGGGCTCAGTCGGCCGTCTGGATCAGAGCCGTCTGCGCGTGGGCAAATTAAGCGATGAGGATTGGCCGCGCCTGACGCATGCGATTCAGAAAATGAACGATGCGCAGTTGTATATCGATGAAACGCCTGCATTGAATTCAATCGAGTTGCGCGCACGTTCGCGCCGGTTGTCGCGCCAATGCGGCAAGCTGGGTTTGATCATCATCGACTATTTGCAATTGATGTCAGCCAATTCGGCAGGTGAGAATCGCGCTACCGAGATTTCCGAGATATCGCGTAACCTGAAAGGCTTGGCAAAAGAATTGAATTGCCCGGTCATTGCATTGTCGCAGTTGAATCGTTCGCTGGAACAGCGCCCAAACAAACGTCCGGTCATGTCCGATCTGCGCGAATCCGGCGCTATCGAACAGGACGCCGACGTGATCATGTTTATCTATCGCGATGAAGTCTACAATCCTGATTCACCGGATAAAGGCACTGCCGAAATCATCATCGGCAAACAGCGTAACGGTCCGATTGGCAGCGTGCGGTTGACGTTCCTCGGCCAGTATACAAAATTTGATAATTACACCGGCAGCGCGGCGATATACGGCGGCGAGTAAGTCATCCATTTTTCAGGCAATACCCTTAAAACAATATTCATATTTAAAAGAGAGAACGACGATGTTTGGAAAACTGATGCCTTCAGAGGGAAAATTTTTTGAATTCTTTAATCAGCATGCAGAATTGTGCGTCAAAGGCGCAAAGGAAATGGTTGAGTTGATGACCAATTTCGACGACCTGGAAAAGCGCGTGCATGCGATCGAATCCATTGAAAAGCAGGCCGACAAAGTCACGCACAATGCAATCGAGCTATTGCACAAGACATTTATTACGCCGCTGGATCGTGACGATATCCATCAGCTGATTACGCGCATGGACGACATCCTCGATTTGCTGGAAGATGCAGCGCAAACGATTTCTTTGTACGACATCAAAGCCATCACACCGGAAGCCAAACGGCTGGCTGAACTTTGTTTAACCAGTGCTGAAAAAGTGAAGACTGCGGTTGAGCTTCTGCACAACATGGATAACGCACCTGACATTCTCAAGATTTGCACAGAGATCGACCGTCTTGAAGCCGATGCAGATCATGTGATGCGTGCGGCGATGTCCAAGCTGTTCCGCGATGAACCGGATGTGCGCACACTGATCAAGCTGAAAGCAATTTACGAGATTCTCGAAACGGTGACAGATCGCTGCGAAGATGTGGCCAATATCATCGAAGGCATTATTGTTGAAAATGCCTAAGTTGTAAGTACATGATGATATTCGTCGCTATCATTCGCCAGGGTGGATGTAACAGAGAAAGATAGCAATCGTAGCCACAACGCCTGTCCTCTGTATGTCAAGGATGGGTAATAAAATACAAATAGATCTCATGCATACAATTCACATCAGTATTTATATTCTTGCTTCATTGATCGCATTGGCCTTGTTTTTCGATTTCATGAATGGCTTTCATGATGCGGCAAATGCGATTGCGACGGTCGTTTCCACCGGCGTGTTGAAACCGCACACGGCAGTTGCGATGGCTGCACTGTTTAACTTCATTGCAATCATGATGTTCGGCGTGACGGTCGCGGCAACGGTCGGCAAGGGGACAATTGATCCAAGCGTGGTTGACCATTACATCGTATTCGGTGCATTGATCGGTGCAATTTCCTGGAACCTGTTGACGTGGTATTTCGGCATTCCATCGTCATCGTCACATGCGCTGATTGGCGGTTTGGTGGGCGCGGCTGTGGCAAAAGGCGGTACGGGCACATTGGTTTCTGCCGGTCTGATCAAGACCATTGTTTTTATCGTGTTATCCCCATTGCTTGGTTTTGTTTTCGGCTCGATCATGATGGTATTGGTGTCGTGGATTTTTGTGCGCTCCACGCCGCGGCGTGTCGATAAATGGTTCCGGCGTGCGCAGCTTGTGTCGGCTTCAATGTACAGCTTGGGTCATGGCGGCAATGACGCACAGAAAACGATTGGCATTATCTGGATGCTATTGATCTCAGCCGGTTACTCAGGAGCACACGACAAATTGCCGCCGGTCTGGGTGATCGTCAGTTGCTATAGCGCGATCAGCCTGGGTACATTGTTCGGCGGTTGGCGTATCGTCAAAACGATGGGCCAGAAGATCACAAAATTAAAACCGGTCGGCGGCTTTTGTGCAGAGACCGGTGGAGCGATTACCTTGTTCATGGCGACTGCATTAGGTATTCCGGTATCAACCACGCATACGATTACCGGCGCGATTGTCGGTGTCGGCGCATCACATAAAATGTCTGCGGTACGCTGGGGTGTTGCGGGTAATATTATCTGGGCGTGGATATTCACGATTCCAGCATCGGCATTTGTCGCCGCGATCGCGTGGTGGGTCGGAACGCAAATTTTGTAAATGCAAATATTTCGTAAATAAAAAAGCCTGCTACATGCAGGCTTTTTTATTTACGTTTGGTTTTCATATAGTGCATTACGTCGCCTAAAGTTTGCGCTTTAGGCGCATAAATTTGCATCACCCATCCGGAAAATGCAAGAACGAACGTTGTTAGCACCAGTGGCCAAATTGTTCGCCTGATTGCCGTGCCGAGCCAATGATGCGTTTCAAGGCCGCGCATTTTGCGATAGAGGCTGGCAGATAAAACGCCGTCAATCAAAAGCTCCGCGAACAAGGATGGCGCAATATAAACTGCCCATGCCGATATAACGAGCATGGCACTAATGACGATAAAGACAATGACAGGAAGGGCGAATTCTTCAAGTTGGAAAATTGCACGTAAAGTTGCATCAGCCACATGCCCACCGCTGCCGTTGGATCCAATTCCATCGACTGCAGTGCCACTGTCTGAAATCGATGGAGTGGGAAAATTGGAAATGCCGCTGAAGTCGCCGCCGTAGTTATCCGTGCTGGTTCGTAACCATAACCATAGCAAAAACAAGAACACGACATAAGCAATGCTCAATGCAATCGGATAACGGATCGCCATTGAATGTAGGCCGCGATGCAACATGAAATATGACGAAACAAATCCGGCACCGCCGGTTATCGCAACGATAAGCAACATTTGCAAGCGCGGGAAGCTAGTTTGTGTGAGCTGCGTTTGTAGTCGTTCTATTTCTTTTTGCCGCAAATAGGGGAAGCGCATTTGAAATTGATTTTTATCGGTAAAGTTAATTTTTCTGGAAAAACACGAAAGGCACGAAATTAGCAAATGAGTGATTTGTGCCTTACGTGTTTTGTGTGGATCAATCCCTGCTTCAAAAATCGTTCATCACAAATGAAAATGCTGCCAAATCGAATTTTCAAATTTGGCAGCATCGCAAGTTCGCGCTTTCATTTTGTGGCAATCGCTACAACACCTCACTCGCATGATCAGCCAAGCGTGAACGTTCGCCACGAGCCAGTGTTACATGCCCGCTATGCGCCCACCCCTTGAAACGATCAACCACATAAGTCAGACCGCTGGAGCCCTCGGTCAGATAAGGTGTATCGATCTGCGCAATATTACCGAGGCAAATGATCTTGGTGCCGGGACCTGCACGTGTCACAAGCGTCTTGATTTGTTTCGGCGTCAGGTTTTGCGCTTCGTCGATGATCAGGAATTTATTGACGAAGGTGCGGCCGCGCATGAAATTGAGCGACTTGATCTTGATGCGTGAACGGATCAAATCCTGTGTTGCTGCACGACCCCATTCACCTGCATCCGAATCTGACTTGTTCAGCACTTCCAAGTTGTCGTCGAATGCACCCATCCATGGCGACATCTTTTCTTCTTCGGTGCCGGGCAAGAAACCGATGTCTTCACCGACCGGCACCGTCACGCGAGTGACGATAATTTCGGTGTAGAGTTTTGTTTCCAGCACTTGTGCCAAACCGGCTGCCAGCGCCAACAATGTTTTACCCGTACCGGCTTGCCCAAGCAAGGTAACAAAATCACACTCGGGATTCATCAGCAGATTCAGTGCGAAATTCTGCTCACGGTTACGTGCTGTGACGCCCCATACGTTATTCTTCGCATGGCCATAATCACGCAGCGTCTGGATGACGGCTGTCTTCCCGTTGATTTGTTTTACCTGACCGTAGAACGTCGCTTCGCCGTTCTTTGGTTCCATGAAAACGAATTGATTGACCAGGAAAGTCGGGACGAGCGGGCCGGTCAAACGATAGAAGGTGCTGCTCGAACCATTTTTGTTTTCCTGCCATGACTCGACACCTTTGCCGTGCTTGGTCCAGAAATCATCAGGCAATTGCAGGATGCCGGAGTAGAGCAGGTCGGTATCTTCCAGTACATGATCGTTGAAATAATCTTCGGCCGGCAATCCCATCGCACGCGCCTTGATGCGCATGTTGATGTCTTTGGATACCAGTACGACTGGACGGCCTGGATGCTGGCTTTCCAGTGCGCGGACTACGCCGAGAATTTGATTGTCTGCTTTACCGACTGGCAGGCCTTCCGGTAGTGCGGCGTTCTGGATCGTCGTCTGGAAATAGAGACGGCCTTTGGCGTCCTTGTTACCCAATTTGGATAACAGGATGCCTTCTTCGATTGCATTATCAGCAATGCCGCTGACCAATGCATCGAGAGAACGGGAAATCTGGCGCGCATTGCGCGCGACTTCGGTCATGCCCTTTTTATGGTTATCCAATTCTTCCAGCGTGACCATCGGCAAATACACATCATGCTCTTCAAAACGGAACAAGGATGTCGGGTCATGCATCAGCACGTTGGTATCGAGTACGAAGAGCTTGGTCACGCCCAGACGATCAGCAACGCGGCTGGTGCTGGACTTGACACGCGTATCGATGGCTTTCTTTTGTTTAGGTTCGACGGAACGTTCTGCACGTACTGATTCAACAGCTTTGCTGCGTGCAACCGGTGCGGAAGCAGGGACAGGAGCAGCTTCAATTGGTTTTGGTGGCGTTTCGATCAACTGCATGTGAGGTTTGACGGGTTTACCTTGTTCCGCTTTTGGATACTCTTGCGGAGACAACAGGGAGGCAGGTTTAGTCGGCAATTTTGGCAGGGGCATCAGAACCTCAATCTAAAAAAATGTTTGGGATTTACCACAGACGGACAAACAGGCCTAACAAGGATGGTGCGATGAAACGAGGAAAATAAAGAATGCAAAGAAAACCAGTGGTTGGGATTCAAAAGTAAAAAAGGCCGTTTAGGCAGGTTATTCACCTTGTCCATAAACGACCTTCTGAGAAGAAATCTATTTGAATTCAATGTGTTGAGTAAAGGGGTAACTACATTAACCAAGAGCCTTCACAAATTCCAGTACTTCACCAACATGCCCAGATACTTTTACTCCACGCCATTCTTTCACTACTTTGCCGGTTCCGTCAATCACAAATGTGCTGCGTTCGATTCCTCTGACTTGTTTGCCATACATATTTTTCATCTTCATGACATTGAACAAATTACAAACGGTCTCATCAGGATCGGAAATCAATTGAAACGGCATCCCCAATTTTTCCTTGAAACCTTCATGCGAGCGAACACTGTCGCGGCTTAATCCGAAAATCTCCGTATTGGCTTTTTGGAACTCAGCGTATTGGTCGCGGAACTCCATGCTCTCCGCAGTACAGCCAGGGGTATTGTCCTTGGGATAAAAATAAAGAACGATATTTTTCCCTTTGTAATCAGATAGTTCAAAAGTCTGATTGCCGGTCATTGGTGCAGAAAAAGGCGGTACGGTTTTGTTCACAACAGAGAGGCTGTCAGCCACAGAATTCTCCTGATTGGTTAATCGCCATGATCAAATAGAGGGTGCAAAATTGCATGTTTTACGTGGATTTGGTCGAGTCAAGGCAGACTTTAATTACACCTGTCTTTGCAAAATCAATTCGCCTGATCGTCCGGGTAATTCCCCCCATGTTACTGGAAAGGTTGGCAAAACTTCATTCTTTATTTTTTGATGAAAATCAGACATCGCCACCAAATCATAACCTTGCTGTTGCCATCCTGACAGTAGCTTTTTGAATATGGGGGCAAGTTTTTGTCCTTCAAGCTCTGCATGCAAGGTGTACACATGGTCACGTGGTTGCTGGGTGAGTTTCAGTATGTGCGTCGCGATATTTTCGGTATTAATCACAACACCATCAATTGTGCGGCCGAGCAGTTCATCCAGTGTCGGCAAGGTGGTCGGCATCTGAACGCATGACAGCGTTTTGCCCGCTACGCTTAATCGATATGGCCCATCAGACGGATTCGCCAATGCGCCAGTCTCGGTTAATCGTGACCGTCCATCTGATGCGTATGCGATGCCAAATGCATCCAATTGAGCAAACGCATGCTCATTCATTTGCCATCCCGCAGCTCCGTGAGTTCGAGGTGCTTGTCCGAAAATATCCTTGAACCGATCGAACGATTGTTGCATCTGTTTTTGCGTCCACGCAGCATCGCGCTGGCGCACATTGTCTTGCCACACGACGTGATCCCAAGTGTGTATGCCGCATTCAAAGCCCGCATCGCGCACTGCGCGCATTTCGGCTGCACAGTCCTTGCCGATATCCGGTGCAGGCAGCATGACGCCGTACATCAAGGTTTTGATGCCGTAATGTTCGACCACGGAAGTGCGGGATACTTTTGAAAAAAATCCAGGACGGAAAGCGCGGCGCAATGCCCAGCCTGTGTGATCCGGGCCGAGGGAAAACAGGAAGGTTGCGTTGGCGTTGTGTTGCTTCAGAATTGAAACCAGATTCGGTACGCCTTCACGGGTGCCACGATAGGTGTCGACGTCGATTTTTAGTGTGATGATTGGCAAGGGGATTTTTCTTAAAGAATTTTTTGTAATTCGGCGGATGAGATCGCCTTTCCATCGGTTAGCAATTGGTGGATCAAAATTGCGCGACCATCGCCACATACGCCAACGATACAATTATCAACGACAGCCAAACCCTGCGGTAATGTTAATTTTGATCGCGGTGACAATCGCGCTTTTCCAATTACGAACGTTTTGCCATTAATTATCGTCCATGCGCCAGGATAGGGTGGTGCAACAGCACGATGCAAATTGTAGACAGCTTGCACAGGTTGCGACCAATCGATGCGGCCATCTTCCGGTTTGCGGCCGCCGAAGTAACTCCCTTTCGAAATATCGTTCGGCAGTTTTGGTGTTGTACCAGCCAGCATCGCCGGCAATACATTCCACAACGTTTGCTCGGCTGCGACCACGACTTTGCCGAATACTTCATACGCTGTATCGTCCGGCAGGATCGGCACCGCGGTTTGCGCAATGATGGCGCCTGCATCCGGTTTGGCTGCCATTTCATGCAGCGTCGCCCCGGTTTCCGTTTCGCCATGCAGCACTGCCCAATTGATCGGCACACGGCCGCGATATTTTGGCAAGAGTGAACCGTGCATGTTGTATGCACCGATTTTGGCGCAGTTCAACAATTCAACCGGCAACATGTGGCGGTAGTAAAAACTGAAAATGCAATCAGGTTGTACTGCTTGGACTTGTGCCAGCAGTTCCGGTGACTTCGGATCAGTAGGTGTAATGCACGGAATGCCCTGTTCCTGGCACAACGCAGCTACCGATTCAAACCAGATTGTTTCTGTTGGATTGTCTTCATGAGATACCACGAGAGCAACGTCGACCCCGCGCGCCAACAGTACCTTGAGGCAGCGCACTCCAACATTGTGATACGCGAAGACGACTGCGCGCATCAGAGCTTATCCGTTTCCATAAAACGCGATGGTTCCAGTGAATCGATTTGCTCCAACACCGTCAGCACCACATAGCGTGGTCGCCCACGCACTTGTTGGTAAATGCGGCCAATGTATTCACCGAGCAGACCGATGCCGAACAGGATCACACCCATCAGGAAGAAGGTGATGGCAAACAGAGTGAACACACCTTCAACCTCTGAGCCGAACACTAGCCGCCTGATCAGCAGCAACATGAATAGCGAGCCGGACAAAAATGACAGCACGATGCCGAGCATCGAAAACATCTGCAGCGGCACCAATGAAAAACCGGTGACCAGATCAAAGTTCAAACGAATCAAACTGTAAAGCGAATATTTCGATTCACCCGCTGCCCGTTCTTCATGCTCCACCATGATCTCGGTCGGTTTGCGCGCGAACGTATAAGCCAATGCCGGAACGAATGTATTGCCTTCGCTGCACTGATTGATCAGTTCGATGACGTTACGGCCGTAGGCTCTCAGCATATTGCCTTGGTCGGTAATTTTGATGTGCGTGATTTTTTCACGTAATGCGTTCATTGCCTTCGACGCGTAGGTGCGCCATGCAGAGTCTTGCCGCTCACGACGAATCGATCCGACATAGTCATAACCTTCGCGCATCTTGTTAACCAGATTGCCGATTTCTTCCGGTGGATTCTGTAAATCGGCATCAAGTGTTACCACAATGTCGCCACGTGTTGCTTTGAATCCAGCCAGAATCGCCATGTGCTGGCCGTAATTGCCATTGAACAGCACCACCCTTGTCACATCAGGCCGCAAACGAAACTGGTCGGACAAAATCTCAGGCGAGCGGTCACGGCTGCCGTCATTGACGAAGACGATTTCGTAGCTGATGCCGAGTTTATCCAGTGCAGGATAGAGCCGCCCGAATAAATGGGGAAGGCCGGCTTCTTCGTTATAAATCGGAATGACGACGGAAAGTTCTGGTTTCATCTATTGGTAATATTGTTATTGAAGTATCGATTTTACCGCAGCAACCGTGCGTTCTACATCGCTTTTGGTCAATGCATAGAACATCGGCAGGCTGACAATTTGTTTCCCGATATGTTCGGCAATCGGGAACATGCCTTCCTTGAAGCCGCGCTCCCGGTACAGCTTGAACAAATGGATCGGTGCATAGTGATAACCAACAGCAATGTTGTGCTCCAACATTTTCGCCATGAATTCGGCACGTGTGATGCGATTCGGCAGCACGATCTGGAATAGATGCCAGTTGGTATTTTCAAAATCGACAGGCGGCAATTGCGCGCCTGTCTTTGCCTCGAAATCGGTACCGAACAAATCGAAATAATGTTTTGCCAGTGCACGGCGATGTGCGGTAATCGCATCCAGATGCACCATCTGCCCCAGTCCTATGGCAGCCATGATGTCGGTCATGTTGAACTTGCCACCGAGAATATCGACGTCGATGCCATCGAGGCCACTACGCGTGACGCCTTGCAAGCGATATTTTTCCGCGAGGCGCGCTTCCTCGGCATTGTTCAACACCAGGCAACCACCTTCGCCGGTGGTGATGTTTTTATTCGCTTGAAACGAGAACGAAACAAAATCGCCGATCGCGCCGATCTTCTTTCCTTTCCAGCTCGATCCGATTGCCTGTGCCGCATCTTCCACCACACGCAGATTATGTTTCTTCGCGATCGCATACAAGCGATCCATATCAACCGGACGGCCCGCCAAATACACTGGGATAATGGCCTTGGTGCGTGGCGTGATTGCTGCTTCGACTTTATCCAGATCGATGTTGCGTGTGATTGGATCGATATCGGCAAACACCGGCGTTGCACCGACTTCAATAATCACATTGGCAGTCGCGACCCACGAGATCGGCGTCGTGATGACTTCATCGCCCGCGCCGATACCGGCAATGCGTAGCGCAATCTCCATCGTGCAGGTGCCGGAATTGAACGTGCGCACAGGACGGCCGCCGAAATATTCGGATAGCATTTTTTCGAATGCCTGCACTTTCGGTCCGCTGGTAATCCAGCCGGAGCGCAGTACGTCGGCGACGGCTGCAATGGTTGCTTCGTCGATGGTGGGTTTGGAGAAGGGGAGTGTAGGTTGGGTCATAGTATGTTTTTACGAGATTTAATTAGCTACGCATAAGTAAGATAACGCCAACGATGATGATGACGATTGCCGCGATCCGTTGCAACGAAAATCCTTCGCTCAAAAAGTACCATGCGCCCAATGAAGTCAGCACATAACCGAGCGCTGTCATCGGATAAGCCACAGCCACGTCGGCGCGCGACAGTACGATGATCCAAAAGATCACTGATACCACGTAACAGGTCAATCCGCCAATGATCGGCAATTGCGTCGCAATGTTGAGGCCGGTTGCAAACCAGTTATCTGCTGTCAAATTGATGGCACCCACTGCATTGGCGCCTTTTTTCAACAGCAATTGTGCAATGGCGTTCAGGCAAATGCTGGTAAAGAAAAGACTGAAGGTGGCAAGGTTCATTAAAGCGCTTTCTTTATTTATTCAAATATATTTATGCAGTTCTACGCACGATCTCTAATCAGTCGTTCCCGCGAAAGCGGGAATCCATAAGGCATCTGATTGGTTTGACTCAATATGGATTCCCGCTTTCGCGGGAACGACGGGGATTTGGTTTTCCTGTTCAGTTCTTCATTAATTTATTTAACATCGTTCGTCACAATCACGCGACGCGGGTCTTGCGCGATCACGCGCATCGGGACACCGCGCTTTTGTAATGCAGAAAATATATCGGTACGCATGATCGCCATATCCTTCCTGCTGTCCGCACGGTCTGCAGTCCATTGGACAACGAAAGCATCAACGGTGGGTATCCATAGTTGCGGCTCGTGCTGTAAACCGAACTCCATTTCATCCGCATTCTCGACCAGCGTCATGGTGCGTTTCAGATAAAAGGGTAATGATTGCTCATAGCGACCGACTGCGTACAACGTTGTCTGCGGCGTCAATTCTGCTTCAATCGCAGCAATGTGAACATAACCGGAAGCATACCGTCCCAGCGGGTCATGTCCCAATAAAATCAATTGACCGCCTACGAACCCGCTAATCGCCAGCGCGACAATTGCCCATTCTTTCTGCCGTTGCGCAATCCACGCGGCAAACAGGCTGCCGATCAAACTTAATAAAGCGGCAGCCGCAACCCAGTACGCATAGACTTGATACAGTGGTTGAGCATAGGGATCATTGTCGGCGAGATGCGGAATTTTGTACACAAATGCCAAACCGATTGCGCTGATCAATGCCATCAGCAAGGCGTTGTAGTTCAGTGCTTTATACGATGCATTGTCCAGATAATTCGCGATCAGCAATGCCAGCGCCGGAAAGATCGGCAAAATATACGATGGCAATTTTGAGTTGGAAATGCTGAAGAACACGAAGATGAATACTGCCCAGATCAGCAGCATTTTTTGGGGTTGAAATCCTTTGCTCGCGTCTTGTCGTCCATTCCACAAACTCTGTGCCAGCACACCAAGCCACGGCACGATACCGGCGATTAGCAATGGGATGAAGTAGTACCAAGGCCCGGCACGATGATGGACTTTGCTGAGGAAGCGTTCAAAATGTTCATGAATAAAAAAGAAGTGCGCGAATTCCGGATTCTTCATCGACACCAGCACAAACCACGGCGCGGTAATTGCGAAAAATACCAACAGCCCTAATCCTAAATGCAAGCGTTTCCAAATCGCCCAATCGCGCGCAATGAAGGTGTACAGCACCAGCACCGCACCCGGCAACACCAGGCCGATCAATCCTTTGGACAACACTGCCAAGGCCATACCGGCCCAGCAGGTCAGCATCCAGTTGCGGCGCTCACGTTCAGTCGCATCATTGCGCTGACCGATCAACAACGCGCACAAAGCGATGGTCATCATGCCCGACAAACCCATATCCAGCGTGTTGACGTGGCCTAGCGCCGCCCACCAAAAGCTCGAAGCGAGCACCAGGCCTGCAGTGATGCCGACGCGCAGATTGAAAACACGCTTGCCGGTATAGGCAACCAGCACCACACCGAGCAGCCCGTTAAGGCCGGTCCACAGCCGCGCTTGCCATTCGCCGAAACCGAATATTTCAAACGTCAGCGCATTCATCCAGGTTTGCAGCGGCGGCTTTTCAAAATATTTAATGCCGTTCAAGCGTGTCGTGATCCAGTCGCCGGTCGCCACCATTTCGCGCGCCATTTCTGCGTAGCGTCCTTCATCGGTTGGGACAAGTATCCGCGCACCCAACGCATACAACCAGAACAGGCAAAACAGAATGAAGAGACCCCAGAGGAAAGATTTGGATTTGTACGGATCGTTTATTGGCATGTTATGGATTGGTTGGTGTGACAGAGGCATCAAAAATAAGCGCAAGCGCAACCTTGCGGCCTTCAGCCATCAGAATGTTATAGGTGCGGCAAGCGGCCTGGTTGTCCATCGATTCGACGCCGATACGGCGCGAGGTGAGGGCAGTGATCAATTTTGGGTGTACAAAGCGTTGACGTTTGCCTGTACCGAGGATTACGACATCCGGTTTGGTTGCATCGATTTGGGCAAAGTGCTCAACCGACAATGCATCGAAAGACGTGACAGGCCAGTCGACCGGCGCAATTTCCGGCAAAACCAGCAGGCTATGCGTAAAGCGCTTGGCGTTGATTTCTACGGCTGCATCGTCGTAAGCCGTAATAGTTTGATATTGTTGGGTGGAAGTGTGATGAAGTTTCATGAATGAAATCAATACCGGTTAATCGCACACTGACCGCGATTTCCCGACAATTAGATGAGAAACAAGCAGCATTGTAGCGTTTTCCCGCTGAAACCGGTCATTATCAGCCCATTATGCATTGATAAAAGCAGGCTATTTCGGCAAAATGGTTCCTTTTCGCGGCGCAACATTGCACGCGATTGGCATTGCCAAGAACTTTAGAAAGATTGCTGTGCGACCGATTCAAAAATCAAAGAAACTTGCAGACGTTTGTTACGACATCCGCGGGCCCGTTCTGGAAAAAGCCAGACAAATGGAAGAAGAGGGCCACAAGATCATCAAGCTGAACATCGGCAACCTTGCCTCGTTCGGCTTCGATGCGCCGGATGAGATCGTGCAAGACATGATCCGCAACATGTCCAATGCATCAGGTTATACCGATTCCAAGGGCTTGTTTGCGCCGCGCAAGGCGATCATGCATTACACGCAGGAAAAGAAGATTGCCGGCGTCACCATTGATGACATCTATCTCGGCAATGGCGCGTCTGAATTGATCGTGATGAGCATGAATGCACTGCTCAATAGCGGCGACGAAGTGCTGATACCGTCACCCGATTATCCATTGTGGACTGCAGGGGTCAGTTTGTCCGGCGGCAAGCCGGTGCATTATGTGTGCGACGAGCAAGCCGACTGGACACCGGATATCGATGATATCAAGAAAAAAATTACTTCCAATACCAAAGCGATTGTCGTCATCAATCCGAACAACCCGACCGGTGCGTTGTATCCGGATGAATTGCTTTTGCAAATCGTCGAGCTGGCACGCCAGCACCATCTGATCATTTTTGCCGACGAAATTTACGATAAGGTGTTGTACGACGGCGCCACACATACATCGATCGCGTCATTGGCCGAAGACGTGTTGTGCATTACTTTCAATGGCCTGTCGAAAAACTATCGCTCATGCGGCTACCGTTCCGGCTGGATGGTCGTGTCAGGTCCGAAAAAGCACGCGAAGGATTACATCGAAGGCTTGAACATGCTGGCCTCGATGCGCCTGTGCGCCAATGCGCCGGGACAATATGCGATCCAGACTGCGCTCGGCGGCTATCAAAGCATTAATGACCTCGTAGGACCGGGCGGACGCTTGACGCGCCAGCGCGATCTTGCGCACAAGCTGTTGACTGATATTCCGGGCGTTACTTGTATCAAACCAAAATCGGCGTTGTACATGTTTCCACGGCTGGATCCGAAGATTTATCCGATTACCGACGATCAGCAATTTGCCTATGAGTTGTTGGCGGAAGAGCGCGTACTGATTGTGCAGGGATCGGGATTCAATTGCCCGGACACCAATCATTTCCGCGTCGTATTTTTGCCCAACTCGGATGACCTGGCTGATGCGATTGGACGCATTGCGCGATTCCTGGATGGATATCGAAAACGCAACGGCACCGTATAATTGCACTTTTAATTCCCTCTCCCACATCAGTGGGAGAGGGCTAGGGTGAGGGCAGCAACGGGCGCATTGAATTCAATGTTCGAATCAATCGCAGTTTACCCTCACCCCAACCCTCTCCCACTGATGCGGGAGAGGGGGTAAAAAACAGAACATCCACATTTAAAAAAGACCAACGCATGAAACCAATCAAAGTAGGCTTACTCGGCATCGGCACCGTCGGCTCAGGCACCTTCAACGTCCTCACCCGCAACCAGGAAGAAATCAAACGCCGCGCTGGTCGCGGCATCGAAATCACGATGGTCGCCGACCTGAACACCGAGCGCGCCAAGGAGCTGACCGGCGGCAAATGCCAAGTCGTTAACGACGCTAACCTGGTCATCAACAATCCCGACATCGACATCGTCATCGAACTGATCGGCGGCTACGGCATCGCCAAGGATCTGGTGATGAAAGCCATCGCCAACGGCAAGCATGTGGTCACCGCCAACAAGGCATTGTTGGCAACGCACGGCACCGAGATTTTCAAAGCTGCGCAAGACAAAGGCGTGATGGTTGCGTTTGAAGCCGCAGTCGCTGGCGGCATCCCGATCATCAAGGCATTGCGAGAAGGTTTAACTGCCAATCGCATCCAGTGGATCGCCGGTATCATCAACGGCACCACCAACTTCATCCTGTCCGAGATGCGTGACAAGGGATTGGATTTCAACACCGTGCTGAAAGAAGCGCAGCGCCTCGGCTATGCGGAAGCCGACCCGACCTTCGATATCGAAGGCGTCGACGCCGCGCACAAGGCCACCATCCTGGCCTCGATCGCGTTCGGCATCCCGGTGCAGTTCAACAAAGCGCACGTGGAAGGCATCACCAAGCTGCAAGCGATCGATATCAAATACGCAGAACAACTCGGCTACCGCATCAAGCTGCTCGGCATCGCCCGACATACGAAGAGCGGTATCGAGCTGCGCGTGCACCCGACCCTGATCCCGACCAAACGCCTGATCGCCAATGTCGAAGGTGCGATGAATGCGGTGCTGGTGCAAGGCGACGCGGTTGGCGCGACGCTGTATTACGGCAAAGGTGCCGGCGCTGAACCAACTGCATCAGCCGTGATTGCCGACCTGGTCGACATCGCACGTCTGGCGACCGCCGATCCGGAACACCGCGTGCCGCATCTAGCATTCCAGCCGAACGCGATGAACGACACGCCGATCCTGCCGATGTCGGAAGTCACGACCAGCTACTACCTGCGCATGAATGTCGCAGACCAGCCGGGCGTGTTGGCAGACGTCACGCGTATCTTGGCCGATTCCAATATCTCCATCGATGCGATGCTGCAGAAAGAACCGACAGAAGGCGAGAAACAAACCGACATCATCATGCTGACGCATCAGACGCAGGAGAAGAATGTGGAAGCGGCGATTGCGAAGATTGAGGCGTTGGCTACGGTGGTGGGGAAGGTTACGAAGATTCGGTTGGAAGAGTTAGGTTGATACTAGATACGTGATAGATCATCGGCATGCACAAATTTTCTAACTAAAACAACGTTCAATATGTATATGGCTCCATTAATTCGCAAGCATTACGGTGAAAGTTGGTGGGATGCAGAGTTGCCTGAACGCTGGACATTTAGATGCGATCAGTCGATAAAAGGCTGGCCCTTTTCCTTCGAGTCACCAAGGGGATCGACTCTAAAGATTCAAACCTTTTGTTACCCTTTGAACTTTGCCGGAGATGTTTTAACGACTTTGACAAACTTCTCACTTGAAAAGCAGAAGGAAAGATTTTGCCATTTGATTGATCAAGCTTCCAATAAAGTTGAAGCCATAAAAATATTGGATCAAGATTTTTTCTATTTCAAAATATATAAACCCGATGAATTGCCAGATCGATGGATGATGAATTTATCAGGTTTTTCATTGAGATTATGGGCTAAATTTCAGTCGCCAGATGAATCGTTTAAAGAAGACTCTATCGCTGCGGTGAATATTGTGAAAACAATCCGTATTTATGAACCTGGCAATCCAATACAGCCAAAGTTTGATAAAGAGGGTAAGTCTCTTGAATAAGAGATAAATGATAATTAAGCCAATACCGCGTGGGCACAAAAGCGTGCCCACCCTACCTGACTTTTTTAATGAGGGAGGCAAATGGATAGCCACGAAAAATTGGCCAAGTTACTCGAAGCGTCATCCTCTTTTTTAGGCTGGGCGGCAAGAGAAATTGCGGTTATTCCATTTGAACCTAAAAAACAAAATTTGGAAATTGCAGTTCAGGCGATCAGTGCTATTTCAGAATTGACACGAGCGCTGTATAAAGAGAGGCCTGATCTTATACCGAAGCTTTTACAGTTAGAAATTCCTCAAGAGTGTGCTCCACAAGATATATGTTACGGTCCGGATAATCCAATGCCTCCGGAACTGATGAGAGTCTTGGAAATAAAGGGAGCAATTGAGATGCTTGAGTGTTTTGAGGTCTTTACTGTAAATTCCCATTTAACCAAAATAGCAAAAGAACAGTTGCCTATACTACGAAATTTACTTAAAGAGCAGGTACAGACGGCGAGTGATTTGCTAAGCAAGTAAGTTGGACTGTGAAGTCCAACATTCGTCGCATGCGAAATAAGCTGTTGGGATTTTTAGCCCAACCTACGGAATCCGAAAACTTAACGAATTAATTTATGCAATACGTCTCCACCCGCGGCCAAGCCGCAAAACAATCCTTCTCCGAAATCCTGCTAGGGGGCCTCGCACCCGACGGCGGCCTGTACTTGCCTGATGCATACCCGCAAGTCACCGGCGCAGAACTCAACGCGTGGCGCAAACTGTCTTACGCCGACCTCGCACTGCAAGTCCTGAAAAAATTCGCAACCGACATCCCGGAAGCTGACCTGAAGGCATTGACGCACAAGACCTATACCGCCGATGTCTATCGCAATGCGCGTGCTGGTGATGACGCAGCGCAGATTACGCCGTTGCGCGTGCTGGCTGAAGAGAAGGGCACCACACTGATTCTGCAAGCCTTGTCCAACGGCCCGACACTGGCATTCAAGGACATGGCAATGCAATTGCTTGGCAATCTGTTCGAGTACACATTGGACAAACAGCATGCAGAGTTGAACATTTTCGGCGCGACCTCCGGCGATACCGGTAGCGCGGCGGAATATGCAATGCGCGGCAAGCGTGGCATCCGCGTCTTCATGCTGTCGCCGCACAAGAAAATGAGCGCGTTCCAGACTGCGCAAATGTTCAGCCTGCAAGACCTGAACATTTTCAACATCGCGATTGAAGGCGTGTTCGACGATTGCCAGGATATGGTCAAGGCGGTGTCGAACGATCTGGAATTCAAAGCAAAACAAAAAATTGGCACCGTCAATTCGATCAACTGGGCGCGCGTGGTTGCGCAAGTCGTGTATTACTTCCGTGGTTATTTGGGCGCTACCACCAGCAATGATCAGAAAGTGTCGTTCACCGTCCCGTCCGGCAACTTTGGCAATATCTGCGCCGGCCACATTGCGCGCATGATGGGTTTGCCGATTGATAAATTGATTGCAGCGACCAATGAGAACGATGTGCTGGATGAATTCTTCCGCACCGGCGTGTATCGCGTACGCAAGTCGGCGGAGACGTATCACACGTCGAGTCCGTCGATGGATATTTCCAAGGCATCCAACTTTGAGCGCTTCATCTATGACTTGCTGGACCGCGATGCGGATCGTGTTCGTGCGTTGTTCCAGAAGGTGGAGACGCATGGCGGGTTTGATTTGTCGGGCAAGCCGGGTAGTGATGGCAATGAGTTTGCCAAGGTGAAGCAGTTTGGTTTCTTGTCGGGTAAGTCTACGCATCAGGACCGGTTAGATACGATTCGCGATGTGCAGGATGCGTATGGCATCACGATTGATACGCATACGGCGGATGGTGTGAAGGTTGCGCGGGAATATTTGACGCCGGGTGTACCGATGATTGTGTTAGAGACCGCGCTGGCTGCGAAGTTTAATGAGACCATTCTGGAGGCGATTGGGGTGGATGCTGAGCGTCCGGCTGGGTTTGAGGATATTGAGAGTTTGCCGCAGAGGTTTGTGGTGATGAGGGCGGATGTGGGTGAGGTTAAGAAGTTTATTGCGCAGCATACTGGGTTGTAGGACGCAAATCTTAAATCATCGTCCTCCCCGCGCTAAGGCTTTATCAGGATAGTGCAGCATAACCTCACTATGGATCCCCGCTTGCGCGGGGACGACGATTTTAAAGTTTGCTAATGTTTAACCGTTCACCTATAACCTACAAAACTTAAACCCGTCGTCCCCGCGAAGGTGGGGATCCATAAGGCAATAGATCAATCCTCTTACGTTTATATGCTCGCAAGTGCTCCTTACGGAACTTTGTATATCGGCGTCACCTCGGAATTGGTAAAACGCGTATGGCAACACAAGGAAGGCATAGTTGAAGGCTTTACGAAAAAATATGATGTGAAGCAGCTTGTTTGGTTTGAGTGCCATACGGATCTGGTTTCAGCCATAACACGTGAAAAACAGCTCAAGAAATGGAATCGTGCCTGGAAGATAGAATTAATTCAGCAAGAAAATCCATACTGGCGTGATTTATATAAAGATATTGCTGTATGACGTCAGAATGGATTCCCGCTTTCGCGGGAACGACGGTTTTAAGGATGGCTCGTTAATCTGCATTTAAATTAATTCACCAAATTCAAAACAAAGCCAGTACAGGTTTACAATCTTGGCATCAACCAACCTAGCAGGCCAAGCATGAGCACCACCTCGAATCCCATGTTAAGCGTCCAGGAAGCCCTAAACATCCTCCTGACCGCTGCCAGCAACCAGCCGATTGCCGACACGCAAACCATCCCCACCATCGAAGCCAATGGCCGCATCCTCGCCGCCGCACAAACCTCCCAAATCAACGTCCCACCAATGAACAATTCACAAATGGATGGCTACGCTGTCCGTTCCGTGTATTGCGCCAAGGGAGATGCCACATTAAAAGTCACGCAACGCATTGCAGCCGGACAAGTTGCGCAAGCGCTGCAGCCGGGCACTGCCGCGCGTATCTTCACCGGTGCGATGGTTCCTAACGGTGCGGATTCCATCGTCATGCAGGAACAATGCGAGGCGGAAAAAAGACCGGATGGCGAGTTCGTCACGATCAAGCATGTGCCCAAGCCGGGCGAATGGGTACGCCGTGCAGGTGAGGACATTCAGGCTGGCAGCACGATTCTGGCGGCAGGTACGCGCTTGCATGGACAGGAGCAGGGTTTGGCCGCATCGGTCGGTTTGGCAAGCTTGCCGGTAGTGCGCAAGCCGCGCATCGCGGTCTTTTTTACCGGCGATGAATTGACGATGCCGGGTGAACCGTTGAAGCCGGGTGCGATCTACAATTCCAACCGATTCACGTTGCGCGGCTTACTGGAAAATCTGCACTGCGACATCACCGATTACGGCATCGTGCCCGACTCGCTGGATGCGACGCGCGAGACATTGCGTCAAGCCGCACAAGAACATGATTTGATCATCACGTCCGGCGGCGTATCAGTCGGTGAAGAAGACCACATCAAGCCGGCTGTCGAAGCAGAAGGCCAATTGAACATGTGGCAAATCGCAGTCAAGCCGGGCAAACCGCTTGCGTTTGGCGAGATTAATCGCAGCACAAATGGCACAGCGTTTTTCTTTGGCTTGCCGGGCAATCCTGTTGCCAGCTTTGTCACCTTCCTGTTGTTTGTACGACCGTTTATTTTGCGCCTGCAAGGTGTGACGGAGGTCACACCAAAGACATATGGCATGCGTGCCGATTTTGTGTGGCCGAAGGCGGATAAGCGCAATGAATTTTTGCGTGTCAAAATCAATGCCAATGGCGGCCTCGATTTGTATACGAATCAAAGTTCAGCTGTATTGACCTCGACAGTGTGGGGCGATGGCTTGGTCGATAATCCGCCGAACCAGCCGATAGCGCAGGGTGATATGGTCAAATTTATTCCGTTTAGTGAAGTGCTTTATTAGCATGAAGATACAGTTGCGTTTCTTCGCCAGCGTGCGCGAGTGCTTGGGTACGTCGCAGGAATCCATTACGTTGCCGGAGCAGATAAAAACGGTTGGCGATGTGCGTAATTATTTGCGTGAGCGCGGTGGAGTGTGGGCGGTAGCATTGGCCGAAGGACGTCCATTGCGGATGGCGTATAACCAGGTGATGATTGATGCAACGACGATGATTGCCGATGGTGGCGAAGTGGCATTTTTCCCGCCAGTGACGGGTGGATAATCAAACATGCCGATTCGTATCCAAACTCAAGACTTCAACCTCAGCGCCGAGATTGCACAGCTGCGAACAAGCAATCCGCAAGTCGGTGCAGTGGTAAGCTTTATTGGTACAGTGCGTGACATGAATGACGGTTCCAGCGTCGCAGAAATGGAACTTGAGCATTACCCCGGCATGACGGAAAAAGCGTTGGAAGATATCGTAGAGCAAGCCAGGACGCGTTGGAACATTTTCGATGCACTGGTAATTCATCGTGTCGGTCCGCTGAAACCATTGGATCAAATCGTATTGGTTGCTGTGACTTCGGCACATCGCGGTGAAGCATTCGCGGCGTGTGAATTCATCATGGATTATTTAAAGACGCAGGCGCCATTCTGGAAAAAAGAAACAACGCCGCAGGGCGCGCGCTGGGTCGATGCGCGCGTGACGGATGACGAGGCAATGGCGAAGTGGGGTGTTGTGTCCAACAACAAAATTTAGGCAATGTCGCGTGGTTGTTTGCTCCTCCCCTTTCAAGGGGGAGGTTGGGTGGGGGATGGGTTATGCATTACAAACCCATCCTCACCCTAGCCCTCCCCTTGAAAGGGAGGGGATTAAAAAACGGGGAGAATATATGAATTGGTTAGCCGTCGGAGTAGGCGCGATGTTGGGTGCATGGTTGCGTTGGGGCTTGAGCGTTGCAATGAACGCAGTGCATAGCTACCTACCGTTGGGCACGGTGCTCGCCAATTTGGGCGGCGGATTTTTGATCGGTATTGCCGTCGCTTTTTTTCAGGAATATCCGAACTTGCCGTTGGAGTGGCGCCTTCTTGTCGTTACCGGATTTTTGGGTGGCCTGACCACGTTTTCTACCTTTTCTGCCGAGTCGATGCTGCTGCTGCAGCGTGGTGAATATATGTGGGCACTCGGGCATACGACCTTGCATTTGGTAGGTTCGATCCTGTGTTGTATCGCTGGCCATGCGACTTATCGGGCTATTGCCGGGTAATTGTCGAGTTCTTAATTTTTGGCATTATCGATATTTCATCGAGGTCTGCTTTCTTTTTTCACCTCTCTATCACTGCTTGCACAGATAACCCTAAGTAAAATAGTTTGATCGCCTTGCCGGTAAGTACGCTGAATTTGATGTAGATCCATGATTTCCTGAGCCCGGATTGTTAAATTTTAGGAAGTTCAGCTGAAAGCCATTCTTGAAAAACGGTTAATTGACCCAATTTCATAGGCAACAAACAACTTGTGGAGTATCTCCAATGCGTCTCGACAAATTAACTACCAAGCTGCAAGAAGCTCTTTCTGATGCACAAAGCCAGGCGGTGGGCAATGACAACCAATATATTGAACCGGTTCATTTACTGATCGCTTTATTGAATCAGGATGACGGTGGCGCACGTTCGCTGTTGCAGCGCGCTGGCGTTAACGTGAACGGACTTTCCAACGCGTTGAAAGGTTCGCTGGCGCGTTTGCCGAAAGTCACCGGAACCGGTGGCGAAGTGCAAATCGGCCGCGAGTTGATGGCATTGTTGAATCTTGCCGACAAGGAAGCGCAAAAGCATAACGATCAATTTATCGCGAGCGAGATGGCATTGCTTGCTCTGACAGAAGACAAGTCTGATGCCGGTAAATTGGCGCGCGAAAACGGTTTGACGCGTAAGGCATTGGAAGCGGCCATCACGGCAGTGCGTGGCGGCAGCAACGTCAATTCACAAGAAGGCGAAGGGCAGCGCGAAGCACTCAAAAAATACACATTGGATCTGACTGAACGTGCTCGCATGGGCAAGCTCGATCCGGTGATCGGTCGCGACGATGAAATCCGCCGCGCGATCCAGGTGCTGCAGCGTCGTACCAAGAATAATCCTGTGTTGATCGGTGAACCTGGTGTCGGTAAAACCGCGATTGTCGAGGGCTTGGCACAACGTATTGTCAACGGCGAAGTGCCGGACAGCCTGAAAGGCAAACGCGTGCTGTCGCTCGATATGGCATCGTTGCTGGCCGGGGCAAAATATCGCGGCGAGTTTGAAGAACGCCTCAAATCCGTGCTGAAAGAATTGTCGCTGGATGAAGGACAAACCATCGTCTTCATCGACGAGCTGCACACGATGGTAGGTGCAGGCAAAGCAGAAGGCGCAATGGATGCAGGCAATATGTTGAAGCCTGCACTGGCACGTGGCGAGTTGCATTGCGTCGGCGCGACCACGCTCGATGAATATCGTAAATACATTGAAAAGGATGCAGCGCTGGAGCGTCGCTTCCAGAAAATCATTGTTGATGAACCAAGCGTCGAAGCAACGATCGCAATCCTGCGCGGCTTGCAGGAAAAATACGAAGTCCATCATGGCGTCGATATTACCGACCCGGCGATTGTCGCCGCAGCGGAACTGTCGCATCGCTATATCACTGATCGTTTCTTGCCGGACAAGGCAATCGATTTGATCGATGAAGCCGCATCCAAGATCAAGATTGAAATCGACTCCAAACCGGAAGTGATGGATCGACTCGACCGTCGTCTGATTCAGTTGAAGATCGAGCGAGAAGCGATCAAGAAGGAAAAAGACGAAGGATCAATCAAACGTCTTGGCTTGATCGAAGATGAAATCGACAAGCTCAATCGTGAGTACGCTGATCTTGAAGAGATCTGGAAATCGGAAAAGGCAGCAGTGCAGGGCAGCCAGCACATCAAGGAAGAAATCGAAAAAGTCCGTTTGCAAATGGAAGAAGCGACACGCCAAAGCAATTGGCAGAAAGTGTCGGAACTGCAGTACGGAAAATTGCCGGAGCTGGAAGCACAACTCAAGCAAGCAGACAAAGGTGAAATCAAGTCAGGCAAACCGAAGCTGGTGCGTACACAAGTCGGCGCAGAAGAAATCGCCGAAGTGGTATCGCGTGCAACCGGCATCCCTGTTTCAAAAATGATGCAGGGCGAGCGTGACAAGCTGGTGCATATGGAAGATGAGTTGCACAAGCGTGTAGTGGGTCAGGACGAAGCGATCGCTGCGGTATCGGATGCGATCCGCCGTTCACGCGCGGGCTTGGGTGATCCGAATCGACCATATGGTTCCTTCATGTTCCTCGGTCCGACAGGTGTCGGTAAAACCGAGTTGTGCAAAGCGTTGGCGGCGTTCCTGTTCGATACCGAAGAAGCGATGATCCGCATCGACATGAGTGAATTCATGGAGAAGCATTCGGTCGCACGCTTGATCGGCGCACCTCCGGGTTATGTCGGTTATGAGGAGGGTGGTTATCTGACCGAGGCAGTGCGGCGCAAACCGTACAGCGTGATTTTGCTGGACGAAGTCGAGAAGGCGCATCACGATGTATTCAACGTATTGTTGCAAGTGCTCGACGATGGCCGCATGACCGATGGTCAAGGCCGTACTGTGGATTTCAAAAACACGGTGATCGTGATGACATCCAACTTGGGTTCGCATCGAATCCAAGCGATGGAAGATAGCGATCCGGCGCTAGTCAAGATGGAGGTAATGGGGGAAGTGAGATCACATTTTCGGCCGGAATTTATTAATCGCATCGATGAGATTGTCGTGTTCCATGCGCTCGATGAAAAAAATATTGGTGCCATTGCGAAGATCCAATTGAAGATTCTGGAACAACGTTTGGTAAAAATGGATATGGCGATCGAGATGACGGAACCCGCATTACAGAAAATTGCGGAAGCTGGTTTCGATCCGGTATATGGCGCCCGTCCATTGAAGCGTGCAATTCAGCAGCAAATCGAGAATCCATTATCGAAATTGATTTTGGAAGGGAAATTTGGGCCGAAAGATGTGATTCGCATTGATGTGAAGAATGGCGAATTGTCATTTGAAAAGCGTTAAATAAGGAAAGCTGCTGCCCATCCTCTTGTTTTCAAGAATAGGATGGGCGGCAACATTCTGTTCATTCTTGTGATCTGTCATCATCGGCGCGAATAGCGCAATCCATGCACAATGCCATGGCAGCCATTTTGGTATGATGACGCATCAAAAAATTTTGGATCAGAGATGCGCAAGCTTTTTTTATTTTTGTTATGGATGTTTTTTGCACAATCGTGCATTGCTACCAGCCTGGAAGTCGGCAAGGCAGCCCCGCCGCTTGAAGCCACACAATTGGATGGTACCAAATTTTCACTGACTGATCACGCAGGTAGAGTTGTCCTCGTTAATATTTGGGCTACATGGTGCGCACCCTGCCGTGAAGAAATGCCCGCCATAGAAGCCTTTTATAAAGCACATCATGCGGAGGGTTTGGATCTGCTCGCGATCAGTCTGGATGATGCAAAAGATCTGCCGCAAGTAAAAGAGGTGATGCGTTCTTACAGCTATCCAGCTGCAATGTTGGCGGATGCAAAGATGAAAGGCTACGGCCGCATTTGGCGCATGCCGATGACGTTTGTCATCGATCGTCAAGGCATTTTGCGTAAAGACGGCAGCGAGGGAGAACCGAAAATGGATCTCCCTGCACTTGACCGAGTGGTGACGCCTTTACTAAAGGCTAAATAAAACGCTTGCTATTTTTTGCCAAATCAAAACGCATAGCGCGCACCAAGTGAAAACGTATAACGCGGTGCAAGCTGAACGCCGTTGACGTTTTGGTAAACCGGTAATTGTACAAAGCTATAGACTGACATTTGTTTCCCGACAGGGATGACGACACCTTGACTTACATAGACGAGCGTCCCGCCTGTGCTGACTGTGTCTGCGTTTGCGCCGCTGTCACGTTGTACGCGACGTGCATTGAGTTGAAGCAATGGCGTGAAGTCTGAAAATCCCATGTAACGCAATCCGACATTCAAGTTCATGCCATCACCCGGTTTGTACTGATCCTTTGAGTTCAGCGCTTTCTGCAAAGTGATTTGCGTGAAGTAATCCCAGTCTTTGTTAATTGCATCCGCATAGTAGGCGCCGAGGATAAGGTCAGTTGTTCCAGTACCCGGCTGCAGGCCACGATCGATCGGGACAGCACCGGGTGCTGTTGGATCGGTTGAGGTGCCGGTTTGCTTGTAACTTCCAGTTGGCAATTTCATGCCGAACTGCACACCCAAATTATGCTGCGGTGTGAAACCTTGATAACGCCCAATCATTTTTACATCACCGATATTCGATGTCTTTGAATCGTATTGGCCTCCACCTGGTCCGGGTGTTGTGCCGTCGGAAGCGGTGCCCAGCGTACTATGGCTGCGATTGATATACGGAAGCTGCAGATTCACGCCCCAGTCAGGGTTGGTGCTGTAATCCAGGCCTAACGTGACGTAATTATTCTTCGTGTATTTTTCAACTTCCTGTGGATTGCCATTGTTGGTGATTTGGCTTGCTGCAGCAGAGGAGATTGTGCTGGTTCCACTGCGCAACTGATTTTGGTTGAGATAATCGTAGCGGATATCGAGTTTGAAACCTGTACTGCTGGTATAGCCCATACTTTCCCAATCTGAGCTGAGCGTGCAGCCACAACTTGCACAAGCAAAAGCGGCAATGGGAGAAAATGCAAAAATGCCGGCCACAGCGGCGCGTAGCTGAAAATTCATAGATTTCTTTTCTAAAATGGATTGCGAATACGACACGGTCCAGTGTAATGCGTCAAATGCATTGCACCATAACCTGGATCAAATTTGATACGTAAAATTAAACGAGAGAAGGCGGGCCGCGCGGTTGTGCCGAGCTCAGATTGAGTTGTTTGGCACGCGGTGTGGAACGGAATGGTACAAAGCTGATGCCTGCGATGACGGTAATAAAAGCAGCAGGCGTATCGGAATAAGGCAGGGCAAGATGGGCGCTGGTGGAGCAAAGCGGGCAATGCGTGCTATGAATTTTCCCTTGCGATAACGGGGCTTTTGCCGGTTGTTGCGCGGAGAATTGATCAAGCGATACCAGCTTGGTGTCGCCGGTGGTACAGAGTTCAGCCAGTATGGAAGGATTGGCTGCAGCCTTTGCAAAAACAAGCGTCGGCAATAACGAATTGCATAGCATCGCGCAGATCGCGAGCAGGGCTATGAATCTTTTATTGAAGTGCATTGTTTTGCGCATGGGCATATTTTACCAGCTGATATATGAATCCTTAAAGTTCGATTTTAGATATGACTGAACTATCTTTCAGTTTCAACAGAATCATGAATTTTTGTTTACACTGATGCCATCGGTTTTTTAGAGTTTTTTATGACAAATACATCGGAATTGACTTCTCGGACATTGCGCCAGGATGCCCAGGTAATCGGTTTGGTCGGCGTCGCACATGGTGTATCGCATTTTTATCATTTGATCCTTGCGCCTTTGTTTCCATGGCTGAAGGATGTGTTCAATCTTTCGTATGCAGAGCTCGGTTTCTTGATGACGGTATTCTTTATCGTCTCCGGTGTGGGTCAGGCATTGGCTGGTTTCGTAGTGGATCGCGTGGGCGCGCGTGCTGTGCTTTTTTCCGGCATTGCGTTCCTTGGTTTATCGGCCGTGTCATTGTCGATGGCAAATAGTTATCCGATGTTGCTTGCGGGTTCGATGTTGGCGGGTTTGGGCAATAGCGTGTTTCATCCGGCGGACTTCACGATCTTGAACAAGCGCGTGTCTGCATCGCGACTGGGCCATGCATTTTCAGTGCACGGCATTTCCGGTAATCTGGGCTGGGCAGCTGCACCGATTTTCCTGACGACGATGGCAGGGTTATATGGATGGCGCACCGCATTGCTGGCGGCAGCATGCATCCCTTTTGTTTTGATTATTTTGCTGTGGACTTATCGTGATGTACTGCATACCGAGGTCGTACATGCAGCAAGGCACGGAGCAACTGTGAGTACGCATCATGAGAATGCATTGCTGGGATTTATGCGTTTGCCGGCAGTGTGGATGTGTTTCGCGTTCTTTTTTATTACTGCGATCGCATTGGGCGGTATCCAGAGTTTTTCGTCAGTCAGTTTGCATGATATATACGGCATGTCATTGGCCTGGGCGACGACCGCTTATACGGCTTACATGCTGGCATCGGCTGCCGGGATGGTGCTGGGTGGTTTTCTGGGTTCCCGATCAAAGCGACATGAGCGAACGATCGCGTTGGCATTTACCATTTCCGGCTTGACGGCTTTCATCATTGCGTCTGGTTTTGTACCATCCGTGCTGGCCGTTATATTGATGGGCGTGATCGGATTCGGCGCTGGTGTGGCGGGACCATCACGTGATTTGCTGATTCGTGCTGCTGCTCCGAAGAATGCGACTGGACGCGTCTATGGCGTTGTGTATTCCGGTCTTGATATTGGATTGGCATCGGGACCGTTATTGTTTGGCGCATTGATGGATGCACATCATCCGTCGTGGGTATTTGTATTGATCGGCGTATTTCAGGCGGTGGCGATTTTGACGGCGTTGAATGTCGGTTCGAATACCGCCAAGCGCGCGACGAATGCGCAAGTGGCATGAAGTGTTTCAAATAATACGATTGATGTTTTTAGCTCGAGGGAGAAAATAATGACGTTTGCGACTGCTGATATTTGTGATGCTAATGAAAATAAAATAGCGGAGGGTTCGCTTGCTGTGCTGCCGCCGGTTTTTAAATCGTTCGGGAAAAAGCCTGCGTTCGCCGGGCCTGCGACCACGCTTAAAGTATTTGAAGACAATGTTCTGGTTCGTACTGCACTTGAAACCGCCGGCAATGGCCATGTGCTGGTAATCGATGGCGGCGGCAGTTTACGCTGTGCATTGGTCGGTGGCAATCTGGGCGTGCTGGCCGAGAAGAACGGATGGGCAGGGATTGTCGTCAATGGTTGCATCCGTGATTCGGAAGAAATCAATCAGTGCAATATCGGCGTACGCGCGTTGGCAACGCATCCGCAACGCAGTATCAGGAAGGGTGTGGGCGACACCAATATTCAAGTGTCGATTGCCGGTGTCGCGATTAAACCTGGGGATTGGGTTTATGCGGATGCGGATGGCGTGT
This sequence comes from Burkholderiaceae bacterium, assembly GCA_036560485.1. Taxonomy (GTDB): domain Bacteria; phylum Pseudomonadota; class Gammaproteobacteria; order Burkholderiales; family Burkholderiaceae_D; genus DATBRC01. The sequence continues at coordinate 37,970 of DATBRC010000020.1, read as the reverse complement.
TAATCGCGGCAGAGAAATTGAATTAGGTCGATTTGAATCTTGTAGTGTGCGCCATGCGCACCTGCATAATCTCAAACAGCTTTGGTGCTCATGGCGCACCCTACGTTGTGTTTCAATTAACCTGCGTTCAAGGTTGTGAAAAACCGCTGGTTCATTTCTTCCAATCCCAGTGTGTGAAGAACCTCATTCAATCGTTCAGCAGGGCGTTTGCGCGGCAGATTTTTATAACTGGCGATAATCAGTTCATTTTTCATTGAGTGTTCCCATCCGACCAGCTCAGTCACATTCACCTGGTAACCATGTGCTTCCAATTGCAGGCAACGCAAAACATTCGTCACTTGACTGCCGAATTCTCTTGTATGTATTGGATGGCGCCAGATTTCGGTCAACGCATCTTTGCCGAGCGCTTTGCCTTTATTCTTTTTAAGCACTGACGCAACTTCGGCCTGGCAGCAAGGCACAAGCACGATGAACTTCGCATCCTTCTTCAGCGCAAAATGAATCGCATCGTCAGTCGCCGTATTGCATGCATGGAGTGCAGTCACGATGTCGATTTTAGGCGGCAACAGATCGGATTGGATTGAATCGGCTACCGATAAATTCAGAAACGACATGCCGGGAAAATTCAGCTTCGCCGCAAGCTCTTGTGATTTCTTGACCAGTTCGTCGCGTGTTTCAATTCCGTAAATATGCGACTTGTCGTGCAATTCCTTGAAAAATAAATCGTAAAGGATGAAACCCAGATACGACTTGCCTGCACCGTGATCAACCAATTGAATTGCTTCGTGGTCTTGATGCACTTCTTTAAGCAACGGCTCAATGAATTGGTAAAGATGATATACCTGCTTGAGTTTGCGCCGACTGTCCTGATTCATCTTCCCGTCGCGCGTGAGGATGTGAAGTTCCTTTAGTAGATCAAGTGACTGACCAGGTTTTATTTCGTGCATTGATGTGTTATTCAAAAGAAAGTATGTGCGATGCAGATTTAGTGCAAGCCGGCTAAACGTGAAATGTGAACGCAGATTATAAGACTGGATGTGCTTTCTCGTTTTCGCTTTGCTCTAATCGAACCTGGTTTTCATTTTATGGAAAGTGGTAAAGCTAATTGTGCCGGGCAAAATGAAATTTCAGGCAAAGTGCTTTAATTTCTTAAATGACAATGCTTTTTGCGTTCTCTTAAACGCTTGAATTTGTATACATGAAACATGAAAGGCCGTTGATATGATTGTTTTAAGCTAGATTGCATTGTCCTAAAACAACATAAAACGCCCAATTTTGGGTCATTAAATTTCTTAAATGATAATATTTTTGAGCGATACTTGATTTAAAATTTTGCTGCTTTACACACCTAGTTTAAACTACCGCACGCACTCAAAAATTCTGAAGAAACCTTGCTATTCGTTAGGACGCCCTTCTTCAAATTGTGATGCCAAAAAATCAATTTATTTGACTGCCGGAATTAAAAGCACCATGGGTTTTCAGGGCGTACATTTTTCAATAGCTTCACATGCAGCATGGGCACCCGGAATAGAAACGCGGGAAGCTTGGCAGGCATGGGCGCATTCGAATTCCGTGATTGCCGGTGATACTGAGCCAGGTGTCCGCGCGATGCCACCTATGCTGCGTCGGCGTGCAGGTTTTCTCGGGAAAATGGCGCTCGAAGTTGCTTATCAATGTTTAGGTGAGCGGACTAATGTCCCTACCATATTTTGTTCGCGCCATGGTGAGGTTTCGCGTTCTGTCGAATTATTGACCGATTTGGCGAATGACATACCGCTTTCTCCTACGTCGTTTGGCTTGTCAGTGCATAACGCAATGGGCGGCTTGTTCTCGATTGCGCGCAAAGATTTAGCGAACAATATCGCGCTGGCAGCAGGGAAGAGCAGTGTGGAGCATGCAGTCATTGAAGCATGTAGTTTGTTGGCAGAGGGCGAACCATCTGTCTTATTGGTTGTGTACGATTGCCCGCTCCCTGCAATTTATATTGACTTCGCTGATGAAGACGAGCAGCCGCATGCTTGGGCGTGGTTAATGCAAGCATCCGGGGAAGATGCCATTTCCTTGACATGGTCTGCAGCACCAAATAGCACTTCCGAAAAAATGAAACAGTTGCCGGCCAGCTTGGAGGTTTTACGTTTTCATTTGCGACAGGATAAGGAGTTGCATCGGCTTTGCAATGGCAAACAATGGAGTTGGACGCGCCATGTTTGATCGTCCTGAACGTTTCTGTCGCATTTGTACGACAGGTCTGAGTTTTGCCGTTTTTGGCCTGGGCGGTCTTGTATTACGGGTTATGGTGTTTCCATTAATTAATATTTTTATTTGGGAGCGCCAGATGCGCGTCAAATGGGCGCGCCATATTATCCGACTTAGTTTTCGGGGTTTTATAGAGTTGATGCGCGTGCTTGGCGTGCTGAGCTACGAAATGACAGGCTTGGAACGGTTGGAACGCCATGGATTGCTGATCTTGGCCAATCATCCGACTTTGCTGGATACGGTCTTTTTAATGGCCATTGTGAAACAGGCTGATTGCGTAGTGAAAGGAAAGCTGTGGGACAATCCGTTTACACACGGTCCGGTCAGTGCAGCGGGTTATATTAATAATGAGACCAGTACGGGTTTGGTAGAAGATTGCATTAGCTCGTTGCGCAAGGGCGGCAATCTGATTATTTTCCCTGAAGGTACTCGCACACCGCATCATGGCGAGATCACTTTGAAGCGGGGTGCGGCCAACATCGCAGTGAGAGGGAAATGTAATGTGACTCCCATCGCGATTCGGTGTTCCCCTCCTACTTTGCGCAAGGGCGACAAATGGTGGCATGTGCCGCATCGTCGCATGCATTTCACGATTACTGTACACGACGATATAGAGGTCGATTCTTTTATCGAGAAAAGCGGTAATGCAGTTTTGGCGGCACGTCGTTTAACGGATTATTTGCAAAATTATTTTACCAAGGAAAATCAACGTCATGCAGTCGCTTGAAGAAGAAGTAAAAAAAGTCATCATTGAGGTTTTGCAGCTGGAAGATATCGAGCCTGCCGATATTGATACCGATGCGCCGTTATTTGGCGATGGACTCGGACTGGATTCCATTGATGCACTTGAATTAGGTGTTGCTTTGCAAAAGCGCTATGGCATTACGCTGTCCGCCGACTCCGAAGAGACGCGCCGTTATTTTGCATCGGTACGAGCCCTCAGTGCAATGATCGCCAGCCACAAGAATTAGGAAGGAATGGGAAAATGGTTTTAGATAGCACAATGAACAAGGACCAGATTTATACATCGGTGGTAGACGTATTGCACGAGATGTTCGAACTGGATAAATCGAAAATCACTCCGCAGGCCAATCTCTATACTGATCTTGATATCGATAGCATCGATGCCGTCGATTTGGCTGTGAAGCTCAAACAACTCACCGGCAAGCGCTTGCAACCGGAAATTTTCAAGACCGTACGTACAGTGCAGGATGTGGTGGATGCATTGGCCGTACTGCTGGCGGAGTAAGCAAGATAAACCGCCCCTTTTTGACCGTTCTGACGGTCCTCATTACACTGCTGTACCCGCTGGCAATCTGGCTGGGGCAAGGAAAGCTGGAGCCTCGCTTGATGTCCGGCTTGCTGCTGTTGGCGGCGCTGACCCGTCTGCCTACGCTAAAGGCAAGCAAAACAGGACGTTGGTTGATGGCAGGCGCGTTATTACTCGTCGCATTGACTGTGTGGAGTAATCATTTATTGCCGCTGAAACTGTATCCGTTTTTGATGAATGTACTGACGTTAGGTCTGTTCGCATACAGTCTGGTTTATCCGCCTTCAATGGTTGAACGTATTGCACGCATAACAGAACCTGATTTGCCGCCTGAGGCAATCGGCTATACACGTCGCGTCACGCAAGTGTGGTGCGGATTTTTCATCCTCAACGGTTCGATCGCCTTATACACAACATTGTGGTCATCGCAGGAAGTTTGGTCGCTATATAACGGTGTGATTGCCTATTTGCTGATGGGCGTGATGTTTGGCGGCGAATATCTGATTCGTTTGCGCTTCAGAAGACGACATGGTGGTTGAAGGTTTCAATATGCTGAATTTTTTAAACATGCCGCAACCGATGGATACAACGGTCGGCTGGCGTGCCGGAAAACAAATCAGGCGCGATGAATTTTTGGCTTCCGTTCAGGCATGGCAAAATTTACTTGCGCGCGCGCCTGGACAAAAATTTGCATTGTACTTCAGTGACACCATAGAATTTGCAGCCGCTTTGTTTGGTGCCTGGCAGGCGGATAAAACAATTTATTTGTCGGCCGATACGCTGCCGGCGACTTGTGCAGTATTACGTCAATCCGTTGATGGATTTTTGGGCGAATTCCCTTCCGAGTTTCGTCCGTACCTGGTTACGCGCGCAATTGCCGATGCTCAATCACATTATTTTCATTCCTTGAACCCGGACTTTGTTGGTCTGGTGGTGCATACATCGGGCAGTACCGGCGCAGCACAGGCAATCCCGAAAAAACTTTCGCAGCTGGCAATGGAAGTCAGTACCCTTGAAGCGTTGTTTGGCGACTGTATGCAGTCCGCTGATATCGTGGCGACCGTATCGCATCAGCATATTTATGGATTGCTTTTCAAGGTATTGTGGCCATTGACTGCCGGACGCGCGATACAGGCACAAAGCGTTGCTTATCCCGAAGAGTTGGCTGCATTAATGGGGCAACGCGATTGTGTGCTGGTATCCAGTCCGGCACATCTCAAGCGCTTGCCTGATACACCGATCTGGGGCAACGCAGCATCGCATTTACGTGCTGTGTTTTCATCCGGTGGCCCGCTGCCGTTTGATGCGGCAAAAGCAGCGACAAAATTATTAAAGCATGAGCCGATTGAAATTTATGGAAGCTCTGAAACAGGCGGCATTGGGTGGCGTCAACGCAAAGATCAATCGGATGAAAGCTGGATACCGCTGCCGGGAGTTAGCTGGCGCATTAATGAAGATGAAGGTGTGCTGGAAGTATGTTCGGCCCATTTGCCGGACAATCATTGGTTTGCTTTGTCTGATCGTGCGATGGCTGCAGGTACTGACCGTTTTCAATTGCAGGGTCGAACCGATCGCATTGTGAAGATAGAAGAAAAGCGGATTTCGCTCGATACCATTGAAAAGCAATTAATCGCATCGGCGTTGGTAGAGGATGCGCGTGTGATCGTGATTGATGATCAACAAGAACATAGGCAGCGTGTTGCTGCATTCGTTGTGTTATCGGATGAAGGGCGCAGCCAATTAGAGAAATTCGGAAAGCTGGCGTTTAACCGCATATTGCGTGACTTGCTCAGTCCTTCAGTCGAACCCGTAGCGTTGCCGAGGAGCTGGCGATATCTTGATGCGTTGCCGATCGATGCGCAAGGAAAGACGACGTATGCTGCTTTGACGGCCTTGCTCAAGGCAAGCGACAAAAGCAAAGAGCGTCCAACCATGCCGCGTCAACGCCTTCTTCACAAAGCAGAAAATCGTGTTGTCTTCGAGTTATCAGTGCCATCCGATCTGCTTTATTTTGAGGGGCATTTCCCGAAAATTCCAATCCTGGCAGGTGTGGTGCAAATCGACTGGGCGATTGCCTATGCGCGTCAACATTTCAATGTGCCGGCTGTGTTTCGCAGCATTCACGCGCTCAAATTTCAGCGCGTGATACAGCCTGAAGTGCCTGTTGAACTGGAATTGATATATGAGCCGCAGAAAGCGTCTCTGAACTTCAACTATCGCTCTCAAGCCGGACAACATGCCGGTGGACGACTTCAGTTTGGAGCCGCGGATGTTTAAGCTGTGCGTCGTGATTCCTGTTTATAACCATGAGCATGCCGTGAGTGCTGTGGTGGATGCTGTACTGGCGCAGCATGTCCCATGCATTTTGGTGGATGATGGAAGTTCACAAACATGTGCCAGCGTACTGGATCAGATTGCTGCCGCTTATCCTGAGCAGGTTACGTTGTTACGGCATGAAGTCAATCGAGGGAAGGGCGGCGCGGTGTTGACTGGCATTCAGAATGCTGCTCTTGCCGGTTTCTCCCATGCATTGCAAATCGATGCAGACGGCCAGCATTGCGTCGCAGATATTCCTTTATTCATTTCACATGCAAAAGACAATCCGGCGGCGATCATCGTTGGTTACCCTGTCTATGATCAATCGGTGCCGTTGCTGCGATTGTATGCACGTTACCTTACCCATATTTGGGTCTGGATCAATACGTTGTCGTTGCAGATAAAAGATTCGATGTGCGGATTTCGCGTGTACCCGGTGCAACCGGTGTTGGCTTTGATCCAGCACCACAAAATCGGTGAGCGTATGAATTTTGATACTGACATTCTGGTGCGCCTGTACTGGGACGGCTTGAAGATTGTCAATGTGCCGACACGTGTGGGTTATCCAACCGATGGCGTGTCTCATTTTCGCGGATTTCATGACAACGTTTTGATTTCATGGATGCATACGAAATTATTTTTCGGCATGCTGCTGCACTTGCCGCGGTTGCTGGCACGTAAATGGAGTGCAGAATGACGACTGCATTGCCACCGCAAGCAAACAAGCAAGGGCGTCATTGGTATCAAATCAATGAGGCTGGTTTTGTATTTGGGATGCGTCTGCTGTTTTGGATTTGCCGAATTTTTGGACGCTGGCCATTTCGTATTGTGCTATATCCTGTGGTTGCCTGGTATATGCTCACCAGAAAAGTCGCGCGCGAAGCATCGCGAGATTATCTGCGCCGCATCAGTGCGATGGGCGCACAGCCGCCCATTACGCCGAACATGCTGACCGTCATGCGTCATTTTGCTGCGTTCGCCGAAACGATGCTCGATAAGATGTTGCTATGGGGCGGTTTGTTCAAAATGGACAATACGGTTTTTTATGGCGAAAAAGAATTTTCCGAGGATTTAGACAAGCGGCGTGGAGGCATTATTATTTCCTGCCATATTGGTAACCTGGATCTTTGCCGAATATTATCCAAACGGCGAGCAGGATTAAAAATTTCCGTGATGGGACATACCAAGCATGCTGTGGCATTTAATCATTTGTTAGCGCAGTTGGATCCGCAAAGCCAGGTGGATATATTGGAGGTCACAGAGATTACGCCGGCAACAGCAATGATGTTGTCGGAAAAAATCGGACGTGGTGAGTATCTTGTTGTGTCGGGTGACCGTATTCCGATCTCGCCTAATCCTCGTTTGACTTCCGCTAAATTCATGGGGGAGGATGCTTCGTTGCCGGTCGGCCCTTATATCTTGGCAAGCTTGCTTCAATGCCCGGTATATTTGCTGTTTTCCATGTGTGTGGGTAACAGTTCGGAAATCCATTTGGAACGTTTTCGTGACTTGATCCAGCTTCCGCGCGCAGGCCGCGATCAGGCAATTGCTGTTTTGGCAGCGGAATATGCCAGTCGGCTGGAATACTTCTGTTTGCGCGCACCGTTACAATGGTTTAATTTTTTCGATTTTTGGCATCGCACTACTATGGAACAATCCAATGCAACCCGCTGACTTACGCTCTACGCCGCGCACTGTTCATTTTGATCAGGGCCGTTTGCAGATAGAAGATGTTGTGGATATCGCGAATGGATCTGCGAAAGCTGTCTTGTCCGATGCGCCGGAATTCCGGACCGCGATTGCTCGCGGTGCCGATTTCCTGGATCGCTTGTTACGTGAAGAGGGCACAATTTATGGTGTCACGACCGGCTATGGCGATTCGTGCACAGTTACTGTGCCTGCAGATTTGGTCGCTGAATTGCCGCATCATCTCTATACCTATCACGGCTGCGGATTGGGTGAATATTTCACGCCGGAGCAAACACGCGCAATTCTGGCGGTACGGCTTGCATCGCTGACCAAAGGTTATTCAGGCGTTAGCGTTGAGTTGCTGGAGCAGATCGTCAGGTTATTGGATCGGGACTTGTTGCCGGTGATTCCATCGGAAGGCTCGGTTGGCGCCAGCGGCGATTTGACGCCGCTGTCTTATCTCGCTGCCGTGTTGTGCGGCGAGCGCGAAGTGTGGCGTGAAGGCGCGCAGATATCCACAGCGCAAGCACTGGCCGAGGCCGGCATCACACCGCTGCGATTGCGTCCGAAAGAAGGTTTGGCCATCATGAACGGCACCGCAGTCATGACGGCATTGGCTTGCATCGCATACTCGCGTGCCGAATACCTGACGCAGTTGACGACACGTATCACGGCGATGGCTTCCTTCGCGCTTGATGGCAATGCGCATCATTTCAATGAAGTGCTGTTCTCGGTGAAGCCGCATCCGGGCATGCAGAAAGTGGCGAGCTGGTTACGCCATGACTTGCCATGCGAGTCTGCGCCGCGTAACGGCAAGCGCCTGCAGGATCGCTACTCGATCCGTTGTGCACCGCATGTGATCGGCGTTCTGGCCGATGCATTGCCGTGGTTCAAACAATCGATCGAAAACGAACTCAATAGCGCGAACGACAATCCGATCATCGATGCAGAAGGCGAACATGTTCTTCATGGCGGACATTTCTATGGCGGCCATATCGCTTTCGCAATGGATGGCATGAAAAACGCCGTTGCCAATCTGGCTGATTTGCTCGATCGGCAAATGGCATTGCTGGTCGATAGTCGTTACAACCACGGGTTGCCGGCCAATCTATCAGGCATGGAAGGGCCACGTGCGGCGATCAATCATGGTCTCAAGGCGCTGCAAATCAGTGCGTCGGCATGGACGGCGGAGGCGCTTAAATTGACGATGCCGGCTTCGGTCTTTTCACGTTCGACCGAATGCCACAATCAAGACAAGGTCAGCATGGGTACCATCGCAGCTCGCGATTGTTTGCGTGTATTGGAATTGACTGAACAAGTCGTAGCGGCATTGCTGATTACCGTGCAACAAGGCGTTTGGTTGCGCCGCAAGGTCAATCCATCTGTCGCGCCGGAGCCATCGGTACAAGCAATGCTTGATACGCTGGCCGCTGATGTTCGGGTAATCGAAGAAGACCGCAGACTGGATCCGGATTTGAAGTTGCTGCTGCAACGCATTCGCGATCGTTCATGGAAGCTGTATGACTAAGCCACCAAGCCGTTGGTTTGCAGAAGTCGAATTGCAAGTGCAATTCTTCGACCTCGACCCGATGGAGGTTGTATGGCATGGCAATTACGTGAAGTATCTTGAAATTGCGCGGTGTGCTTTGCTGGACAGCATTGACTACAACTATGTGCAGATGAAGGAATCCGGTTATGCATGGCCGATCATCGACATGCGTCTGCGCTATCCGGGTTCTGCCATATTCGGTCAGCGATTGAAGGTGAGAGCAGAAATTGTCGAATGGGAAAATAGTTTGAAGATCGACTATGTCATCCGTGATGCGCAGACTGGCCGTCGTTTGACGCGCGCAACGACAACACAGGTTGCCGTCAATATGGAGACTGGCGAGATGTGCTTTGTTTCACCTGAAGTGTTATTGAAAAAATTGGGAATCGCCAAATGATGAAGCGTTTATTACTGGTTTGTTGTATTGCGCTTGGCTTGATGTCGTCGGCCTCATTGCTGGCTGCTGTGCCGGTCGCAAAAATACAAGACATGCTCGCCAAACAAAAAGTCTTGTGCGGGCGTTTTGACCAAAGCAAAACACTGGCCGGTTTCAAAAAACCGCTGGCATCCAATGGCCGTTTTTGCGTGGTCACCGGCAAGGGAGTGCTATGGCGCACATTGCAACCATTTCCCAGCACCTTGAAATTGACGCGCGAAGAAATTGTGCACATGCAAGGTGACCGGGTATCGATGCGTCTCGATGCCAAGCAAGAGCCGACCGTGCGCATGATCAATAGCGTTTTGTTTTCACTACTGGCGGGTGATTTGGCGCAACTCGAAACCTTGTTCGAGGTAGATGGCACTGTTCACGACAATAACTGGAATGTGGCATTGAAGGCGCGTGAGCCGGCGTTGGCCAAAGCGATCGGCAGCATCACATTGGAAGGCGGCGCCTACGTTAAAAATATCACCATCACTGAAGCAGGCGGAGATCGTACCAGCATTATTTTTTCTGCGATCCAAACTGGCGATACCGCGATGAATGCAGATGAGGCTGGTTTATTTTGATCGTATGGAGTAAACGCAGTCTGCTCGCGATTTTCTGGGCATTGGTGGTCGGCGCTCTGCTGGCGCACAATGCTTATCTTTGGGGCGGCAACAAGATTGTCCCCGATACCAATATCCTGGCATTACTACCGGTACAGGAGCGCGATCCGGTATTGCAGGAGTCGTTCACGCATATGGTTGATTCGGCACAGCAGAAACTGATTGTGCTGATCGGTGCCGATGATTGGGAACAGGCGCAGCGTGCCGCAGATGCTTACATCGCAGTATTGAAGCCGCATGCCGATTTGTTGAAATTGTCGGACGCGGCTAGCGAGCAAACGCAAACCGATTGGCTGAAGCTGTTCCAACAACATCGACTCGCGCTAGTCAATGCGCAGGACGATCTTGCATTGCGTGCGCCAGCCAGCGCGCAATCAAAACAGGCGTGGATCGATTCTGCATTAAGCAAATTGTATAGCCCGTTCGCCGGACCCAAGCTGGGTTCATTCCAAGATGATCCGTTTGGTTTGTTTAGCGGCTGGGTACAAGCGCGTGCGCAAGAGACGCCGGTACGTCCGCGCGATGGCCGTTTGTTTGTGGCAGATGGTCAGCGTCAATATGTCGTATTGCCGATCACATTGCAGGTGCCGGCATTTGCAACGAGTGCACAAGAAGCCGTGACGCCATTATTGACGCAAGCTCGGCAGGCTGTGCAGCAAGCGGTGCCGAAATCGGAAGTGATTGCCGCCGGTGCGATTCTGCATGCCGCTGTGGCCGGTCAACAAGCAACGCGGGAAGTATCGACCATCGGCATCGGTTCGCTGATCGGCATTGTATTGTTGATGTGGTTCACATTCCATTCCATTAAACCGATCGCGTTGATCCTGTTGTCGATCGGGATTGGTTGTATTGGCGCATTATCGATAAGCAGTCTGTTGTTTGATCGCATACATTTATTGACACTGGTATTCGGTGCCAGTTTGATCGGCGTGGCGCAGGATTATGGAATTTATTTTTTGTGCAATCGATTGGGCGCCGATGCATCGATGAGCTCTGCTGAATTGCTGAAGCGCTTGATGCCGGGCTTGCTGTTGACACTGATTACAACCGTGATCGGTTATGCGGGGCTTGCGTTGACGCCTTTCCCCGGCCTGCAACAAATGGCTGTTTTTTCAGTGCTTGGTTTGATCTTCGCGTGGTTCACTGTGATCTTTTGGTTTCCGTGGCTGGTCAGTGCGAGCACGTTGAAGAATGCGCATGTTGCGCGTTTATATGGCGTTAGTTTGGCGCGCTGGCCGTTGGCTCGGCTGGATCGGCGCACCTTGATTGCGGCAATATTATTTGTTGCATTTGCCGGATTCGGTTTGTCGAGATTGGGCGTCAACGACGATATTCGTCTGTTGCAAAATCCGCCAAAGAATTTGGTAAGCGATCAGCTCAAGCTGGGCAAGCTGCTTGATGCACCAACGCCGGTACAATTTTTTCTGGTGCGCGGTCCGAACTCTGAAATCGTGCTGCAGCGTGAAGAAGCGCTGAAACAAAAGTTGGAACCATTCATTGACCAACATCTGATCAGCGGTTATCAAGCGATGTCGAACTGGGTACCATCATCTCAGGTTCAAACAGCACGCCGCCAAATGATTGAAGAGAAGTTGTTACGCGATGATGGACCGCTCGCGGCATTGGCTGAAAAACTGGGCGAGGACCACACGTGGGTTGACGCAACACGCCAGCATATTCTTTCATCATCAACCGCATTAAGCATTGATGAATTTTTACAATCGCCTTCCAGTGAGCCATGGCGGCATTTATGGCTGGGCCGGGTCAATGGCAGTTACGCCAGTATCGTGGCTTTGCGAGGCATGAGTAGTAATGGGCGAACAACATTGCAGCACGCTTCCGATGGACTGGAAGGCGTGCAGTGGGTCGATAAAGTCGAGGATATATCGTCGGTGCTCGGACGCTATCGGCAATATATGGGATGGGTCGTGCTGGTGTCTTATCTGGCGGTATATGTGCTGTTGTTCCCGCGTTATCGCGTGAGTGCATGGCGGGTACTGATGCCGACAGCAGTGGCGAGTATCTTTACGCTGGCTTTCATGGGCATGATTGGGCAGCCATTGCAATTGTTCCATGTGCTGGCCTTGATGCTGTTGCTGAGTGTCGGTGTCGATTACGGGATTTTTCTACATGAGCAAAAAAATCAGCGCGACCATACCGCATGGCTGGCAGTGGGCTTGTCGGCATTGAGTACCTTGCTTTCGTTTGGCTTGCTAGGCTTGAGTAAGACACCGGCGTTGCAGGCATTCGGTTTGACGATGTTGATCGGGACTGCGTCGGTATGGATGATCGTCCCGTGTTTTCGCAAGGACAAATGACAATGCAGAATAATATTCGCGTGCGATTGTGGAACCTGATATGTAGCGCTTTCATTGTGCTTGGTATGGCAGCTTGCGTTACACCTGCTTCGCAGCAGCCAACGAGTCATCTTGGATTGACATTGGCGCCTGCTGCGTTGGGCGCATCGATCAGTCTGCAACAACATCTGACGGTTGAGCGCGACGACAAGGTGGACGAGCTGGATACGGCATTGGAAATCGATCCGCAGCGGCTTGAGTTGGTAGGGCTTGCGCTGGGCAAGCGTGTTTTGACATTGCATTATGATGGCAAGACTTTACAATCCTGGCGGCATCCGATGCTGCCGGAGCAGGTACGCGCCGATGATGTATTGCAGGATATTCAATTGACTTTGTGGCCGGCCGATGTGATTCAACAAGCATTGCCTGCAGATTGGCGTATTGAAGAAAAAGGTTTACGCCGTACTTTGCTGGCAGACGATGTGCCGGTGATGGTCATCGATTATAGTAATCAATTGCGTTGGAGCGGCAAGGTAATATTATCGAATTTGCGTTATCACTATAGAATCACTATACAGTCGGTTTCAACCGCTCAGTAAAAAGCATGCTTTATCTTAATCAACTTGGCATTATTTGCCCAATCGGCCAGACGCATGATGAGATTGCTCAGCGATTGTTTGCAGGGCAGAGTGGTGTGGTGTCGACTGAACTCTATTCCGCAGGGCGTTCGTTGCCGCTTGGCGTGGTAGATGCTGTGCTGCCTTCGGTCGACCATTTGCCAGTGTTCGAGCGCAGCCGCAACAATCAATTGGCATTGGCGGCACTGTCGCAGATCAGAGCGGCGGTTGAGGCTGCAATTGAGCGCTTTGGTACAGATCGTATCGGCATTGTGATCGGCACCAGCACTTCCGGTATTGCAGAAAGTGAAGCCGCTTTGCGTCATCATGTGCAAACCGGGGAGTTGCCGCAAAACTTCCATTATGGCCAACAGGAATTGGGTTCGCCCGCTACGATGCTGGCTGCTGAATTAGGTATTACCGGTCCAGCCTATGTGCATTCTGCTGCGTGTGCATCGAGCGCAAAGGCTTTGGCAAGCGCCGCACGCTTGATTCGAATGGGCGCATGCGATGCGGTATTGGCCGGTGGGGTGGATTCCTTGTGCGCATTTACGGTTGCGGGTTTTGCATCATTGGATTCGGTGAGTGAAATGCGGTGTAATCCATTGAGTGCCAATCGCAATGGGATCAACATCGGAGAAGGCGCAGCTTTATTCCTGATGAGTCGTGAACCGGCGACAGTTACGTTACGTGGCTGGGGCGAGTCATCTGATGGTCATCATATGTCGGCGCCCGATCCATCAGGGCTTGGCGCGAATCTGGCGATAACGAGTGCGTTGAAGCGCGCCGGCATCGATGCAGCGCAAATCGATTATGTCAATTTGCATGGCACGGCGACAGTGCAAAACGATGCGATGGAAAGCCGTGTGATTCATGCACTATGCGGTGACAGTATCGCGGTGAGTTCGACCAAGCCGTTCACCGGCCATGCATTAGGCGCGGCCGGAGCGATCGAGGCCGCAATATGCTGGTTGACGATGCAGGATAATAATCCCGAAGGAAAGTTGCCGACACATTTGTGGGACGGTGTGCAGGATGCGAGTTTGCCGAAATTGAATACGGTTGAGCGAGGAGGGCGATTAGGCCGGCCGGTGCGTTGGGCATTGAGTAATTCATTCGCATTCGGCGGCGCCAATGCGGCACTGGTTTTTGGAAGGGAGTGACGTGTCTTTTCCGGATATTCGTACACTGGTTCCGCATGCCGATCCGATGGTATTGCTTGATCGCGTCGTGTCGTTTGAAAATGAAAATTTGTGTGCTGAAGTGACGATCCGGCCTGACAGCATGTTCTGTGCTGCGGATGGAGTGGGTGCATGGGTTGGTATTGAATATATGGCGCAGGCTATCGCCGCCCATGCCGGCTATGAACAGCAATTGCATGGTTTGCCGATCAAGATCGGCTTTTTGCTAGGGTCGCGGCGTTATGATGTGAACTGTTCCACTTTCCCAATAGGGACTGTATTGCACGTTTATGTGCATCGTGTACTGCTTAGCGAAAACGGTTTGGGCTCGTATGAATGTCGAATCGAAAACAAGGATCATGATGACCGTAATCCGCTGGCCACAGCCACCGTTACGGTGTTTCAGCCTGCGAACATTGATAGTTTTCTTCAAGGAAATATGAATGAATAAGAGTGTATTGGTTACAGGGTCCAGTCGCGGTATTGGGAAAGCGATTGCACTTCGCCTGGCGCGTGACGGTTATGACATCGTCGTGCATTGCCGCAGCAAACGTGAAGAAGCAGAGACTGTCGCGCAAGCCATTGTTGCGCTTGGCCGAGCCGCACGAGTGTTACAGTTCGATATCGGTGACCGGGATGCTACTGCAACGGCACTGGAAGCGGATATTGAGCAGCACGGCTGTTATTATGGCGTGGTATGCAACGCCGGAATCGCTCGCGACAACGCCTTTCCTGCCATGTCCGGTGAAGATTGGGACATCGTACTCAAAACAAATCTTGATGGTTTTTATAATGTACTTAATCCACTGATCATGCCCTTGGTACATCGCAAAAAACCCGGACGCATTGTGACCATGGCTTCCATATCCGGTTTGACCGGTAATCGTGGACAGGTCAATTACAGTGCGGCCAAAGCCGGTATTATCGGCGCGACAAAAGCATTGGCAGTTGAATTGGCTTCACGCGACATAACAGTCAATTGCGTTGCGCCCGGATTGATTGATACCGACATGATTCATGATGCCCCGATGGAAGAAGCACTCAAGATGATACCCGCCCGTCGAATTGGAAAACCGGAAGAAGTAGCCGCAGTCGTCAGTTTTTTAATGGCAGAAGATGCTGCATATATTACTCGTCAAGTCATTTCGGTCAATGGAGGATTGGCATGAAGCGCCGTGTCGCCATCACCGGTATCGCCGGTATCAGCCCACTTGGTAACGATTGGGCCAGCATACGCGCAAAGCTTGGCACCTATAGTAATGCCATTGCACGCATGGAAGAATGGTCCGATTATGAAGGACTGCATACCCAGCTCGGTGCTCCGGCTGCAGAATTCGACTTGCCTGAACAATACAATCGCAAGACCACACGCAGCATGGGACGCATCGCGCTGATGGCAACACGCGCCAGTGAATTGGCATTGATCGATGCAGGTCTCTACGATGACCCGTTTGTCAAAAGCGGGTTGATGGGAATTTCTTACGGATCATCTGCAGGCACGCCCAAGGCAATCGGCGACTTCGGCAAGATGATGGAGGAGCGTACGACCAAAGGTATTAACGCTACGACGTATATCAAAATGATGGCACATACCGCGCCGGTCAATCTTGGCGTATTTCTTGGCCTGACCGGACGTATCATCACGACGTCCAGTGCTTGTACATCGGGTAGCCAGGGAATCGGCTATGCGTATGAAGCCATCACGACAGGTCGCCAAAAGGCAATGATCGCAGGCGGCGCCGAAGAACTATGCGCAACCGAAGCAGCCGTATTCGATACACTGTTTGCAACCAGCGTACGCAACGATGCAGCCGATACGACGCCGCGTCCGTTTGATGCCGAGCGAGACGGTTTGGTAATCGGCGAAGGTGCCGGCTCATTGATCCTGGAAGATATGGATCATGCGAAGGCACGTGGCGCAAGAATTTATGCAGAGATTGTCGGCTTCGGCACCAACAGCGATGGTTGCCATGTGACGCAGCCAAATTCCGAGACAATGAAGATCGCGATGGAATTGGCGTTGGCCGATGCAGGTTTGCCGCATTCTGCAATTGGTTATGTCAATGCGCATGGAACCGGTACGCAACATGGCGATATTGCTGAATCGCAAGCTACTTCACAAATGTTCGGCCGTAACATGCCGATCAGTTCGCTGAAAAGTTATATGGGCCATACACTCGGCGCATGCGGCGCGTTGGAAGCGTGGATCAGTATCGAAATGATGCGCGAGGGTTGGTTCGCTCCAACCATCAACTTGAAAAATATTGACCCGCAATGCGCCGAACTTGATTACATTGTTGATGCAGGACGTGCATTACAATGCGAATATGTGATGTCGAATAATTTTGCGTTTGGCGGCATTAATACTTCACTGATTTTCAAGCGACATCCGTAACTTGTGAGTACACATTCAGTTCTTACGTTTAACTTGACAGGAGGAATACAATGAAAAAATTGGTGTTTTCAATCATCGGCTTGATGTTATCTTTACCCGTTATGTTGCCGGCACATGCAAAGGACGATGCGCTGATGATGCCGATCGCGGCTGCGATGGAATCGGCAGATGCAAAAGAAAAATTGGGAGACTCGATCAAGTTTTATTTCGGTAAGCAAAACCATCCCAAAGTTATCACAAAGCTCGGTACGGATTCGACCAATAAAAAAACAAATGGATTTAATAAGGGACCCGAGAGAGCTTGTAACTTGGCCTTTTTGTCGGCGATGATTCAAATGAAAAACAGAGCAGAACAACTTGGAGCAAATGCGATTGTCAATATCGTTAGTTATTACAAGAAAAATGAAGTGACAAGTACAACCGAGTTCGAATGTCATGACGGAGGGCTTATAACCGGTGTGGCACTTAAAGGTGACTTTGTCAAAATTGCAGGCAAGTGATCTGGATGCGCCATCTGCCGATTGCGATCGGTAGATGGCATCGCCTCAAATGATTTCTATGTCTAATATGTTAAAAAGTATTAAATTTGACGTATTGACTATAGGTAATAACACAAGAACACAACAATTAACCGCGACTGTTTTACACCATTGAATTAACAAGGGATAAAATCAGTCCATGTTACCCATCATTAAAAACGAGACAGTCAGCAGTAAAGGCGTCGATGATAATCGATACGAGACGCTTGTTCAGCTCTCGCCTGACGCTTTGTATGTGATGCAAGACGATCGTTTGGTATTCATCAATATGGCTGGTGCGCGCCAATTGGGGGCAAAAAATCCTAAGGACTTGATCGGTTTGTCGGTCAATGATTTAGTCCATCCAGACTTTCTCAAGCAGGCAAAAACGCGCATCCATAAAATGGTCAAGACTGGTCAGTCTGTGCCATCGATGGAACAAAAATATATCCGCTGTGACGGCAGCTTCATTGACGTTGAAGTATGTTCGGCTCCATTCCTCTATGAAGGAAAACCGGCGATACAAGTGATCGCACGCGACATTACCGAACGCAAAGCTGCAGAAGAAGCTTTGCGTATCAGCCAGGATAAACATCGTGCCGCTGCGCTGGAAGCGACGCGCGCCAAAGAATCTCTGCATCATGAAAAAATCATTTTTGAATTGATTGCTCTCGATGAATCGCTGGAAAATATTTTGAGAGAAGCATGTTTGGGCGCAGAGTGGATCTTGCCCGGACAACCTCATTGCAGCGTTTTGCTGGTCAACTCTGACGGAACGCAACTGCAGGTGGGCGCAGCGCCATCGTTGCCGGCAGAATTCTCGCGCAGCATTCAAGGCGCCTCTATTGGTTCCGACATATGCTCATGCAGCGCTGCCATCTTTCACAATAAAACAATTGTCGTAGAAGATATCGAAAAAAATCCGCTGACGGAAAAATACCGTGACTTGGCATCAGAATGCAATTTGCGAGCATGCTGGTCGGTACCGATCACGGCTACATCTGGGACGGTTCTCGGCTCTTTCGGTGTGTATTATCCGGAGCCCTACAAGCCAAGCTCGGAAGATCTGGCTTTCATAGGAAATATTTCCCACCTGGTCGGTGTCGCAATCCATAAGGATCGTGTCGAGCGCAGCTTGAATGAAAGTGAAGAACGCTATCGCTCAGTCGTGAATTGCTTGACTGAAGGGATCATGGTGCAATCGCGTGATGGACGTATTCTGGCTTGTAATCCAAGTGCTGAACGTATTTTGCGCATCCCTGCCAATAGTGCAGTGGGACTGATGGGTGACAGTTATTTCAAACGGATCGTACATGATGACGGTTCGGAGATTTCGTTAAATGATTTGCCGACTGCAGCGGTATTGCGAACCGGTAAAGCCATTCTGAGCATGGTGGTCGGGTTAGAAATGCAGACTGGCGAGATGGTCTGGATCTCGCAAAACATTCTTCCGATTGGACAGGCAGGTGAGAGCGGCGCCAACTCGATTTTGATTTCATTTGCGGATGTGAGTGCAGTGAAGCAAGCGCAGCATCGGTTGAAATTTCTTGCCACGCATGACACGTTGACCGAATTACCTAATCGGGCTTTTTTGGTGGAGCGTTTATCTCACGCGCTTTCGATTGCACAACGCCAAACGCATCATATCGCTGTTTTATTTCTCGATCTCGATCGCTTCAAGAACGTCAATGACACGATTGGACATGAAGCAGGCGACAAGATATTGCAGACTGTGGCGAGTCGGCTCACCGCGTGTATCCGTGAAACCGATACACTTGCGCGACTTGGCGGCGATGAGTTCGTTATTCTGGCAGAAGGTTTTGAAGAAGCCGATTATCTGACGCGTCTCGCAGAAAGAATCCTGAAGGCGATTGCAGAGCCGTTCCGTTTGCAAGGCTATGAATATTATCTCGGTGTGTCGATCGGCATCAGTGTGCATCCGGATGATGGCATGGATGGCCCGACCTTGTTACGTTGTGCCGACTCGGCGATGTATTCTGCCAAGGAAGGCGGCCGCAATCATTATCAGTTCTACACGTCGGAACTGAACGAGCGCACCCAGCAGCGATATCACCTCGAAAAAAATCTCAGGTACGCGCTTGACAGGAACGAATTGCGCTTGCATTACCAGCCCAAGCTGGATCTGCAAACGGGCCGTGTCGTTGGCGCTGAAGTGTTGGTGCGCTGGGATAATCCGGATTCCGGCATGATGCTGCCAACCGAATTTATTCCTGTGGCAGAAGAAACAGGTTTGATCATTCCGATAGGCCGCTGGGTGCTGGAGCAAGCGTGTCAGCAGACTGCGGAATGGCGCAAGCATGCAATGCCGGATTTGAGTATTGCAGTCAATCTCTCGCCTCGCCAATTTCAGGACGGGCGTTTGGTTAGTGTGGTGGCCGAGATTTTGCAGCGAACCGGACTGCCGGCACATGTGCTTGAATTTGAAATTACAGAAAGCCTGTTGATGAGCGACACGGAGAAATTAATGCCGACGTTTGATGCATTGATCAACCTTGGCGTGACTTTCTCGCTGGATGATTTTGGCACCGGCTATTCGTCACTATCATATTTGCAGCGCTTCCCGATTGCCAATATCAAGATCGACCGTTCATTTATCAAAGGCATTCCCGCCAATCGCGATTCAGTTGCACTCACACAAACCATTATCGCCATGGCGCGTTCGCTCAACATGTACGTCACTGCAGAAGGCGTGGAAGAAAAAGCACAAATGGCCTTCCTCAAGGAAGCAGGTTGCAATGAAATTCAAGGCGACTATTTCAGCAAACCGCTTTCAGCGAATGATTTCATCATTCGCTTTGGCAAGGCTTCTTGATTTTTATGCGGAAAATAGTCAGCGCAATTTTCCATATCAATCACTGATTTGACTTTCGTCAATTCCGTGTCATCAAGTGGTAATAATGGACCACTATCTTCAAGCTGGACATTTCACTTCATAGCTACGATGCGGTTTCTCCCATTGCAGAATTGCGCATAACTGCAAACAATAGTACGCAAGAATTTAATATGGCATATCATTTATACTGAATTTGTATAAATTGGATGGATAACCTGAGAATTGCGCACGAGAGGATCGAATGTTTGCAGCAGTAGATTTGGGTTCCAATAGTTTCCGTCTCCATATTGGCAGGCAAGAAGGCGATACTATCCGGATCATTAAAAGTACGCGTGATCCGATTCGTCTTGCCTCGGGCCTCGATAGCCGCGGCTATTTGACAGACCAGGCAATGCAAACTGCGCTGGCTTCACTAACACAGTTCAGCGATATATTAAATGCCTATCCATTGGATGCGGTACGCGTCGTTGCGACCAATACCATGCGCATTGCCAAGAACGCCAAGGTTTTTCTTCCTGCAGCAGAGAAGGCAATCCAGCACCCGATCGAAATCATTTCCGGCGAAGAAGAAGGACGTTTGATTTACATGGGAGTGGCGAGCGTGCTGGCCGCGCCTGCGGAAAGACGGTTAGTGCTGGATATTGGCGGTGGTTCTACAGAATTGATTTTGGGAGTAGGGCTGGAAATCGAAAAGGTCGAGTCGTTTGGCATTGGAACGGTGAACCAGACCCAGCTTTTTTTCCGGGATGGCCATATCGATGCAGAAACGTTCGACGCAGCCATATTATCCGCACGTTCAACATTTGAAGATGCGGCGCCGTCATATAACCCGCGAAAATGGAGCAAAGCATACGGGTCTTCCGGGACAATTCGTGCGATTGCCGATGTCATTTCGAAAAACTCATTAGGCGACAGCACTCTTTCCCTCGTGAGTCTGGAAGCGCTCAAGCAGCGTTTTATAGAAGCAGGGCAGACCTCCCAGATTGATCTCATCAGCATGCGACCGGACCGGGCTGCTGTCATGGTGGGTGGTTTGGCAGTATTGATTGGGCTGATGCAAGAACTGAAGATCGAATCCGTCATGCCGATTTCAGCGGGCCTGCGAATGGGCGTATTGTGGGATCTTCAATTAAGGGCTACGAAGCGTGATCGACGAGATCAATCGGTACGTGATTTTTTACACCGGTTCCAAGCGAATAAAGATCGCGCCGATCGTGTAGCTGATATGTCAAAAACATTGTTTACATTGTTAAAGCCGGAGTCCGATAACTACGCTAGTTATTTGTACTGGAGTGGACTGCTGCACGAAGTAGGTTTGATCGTATCCCATAGCGGTTATCACAAACATGGTGCGTATTTGGTTGATAAAGCGGATTTGCCGGGATTTACGACTGGCGAACAACATATTATGAGCACGCTTATCCTTTCTCAGAAAGGGAATCTTCGGAAGGTCAGCGATGAGCTTGCTGATCCTGATTTTGCGAAAGCAATACTTGCATTGCGCTTGGCAATCATGTTGATGCATTCCAGAATTGAAATGAATTTGGATGATCTGAAAGTAAAAATGAAAAACAGGGTGGAGCTTGAAATTCGGCATGACTGGATGATTCAGCATCCCACAATTGCATATTGGCTTGAAAAGGAAAAGGAATTGTGGGGCCAAGCAGGAACAGACTTTGTCATTAAAACTGCCGGCTGATTTTTGAACGGATCAAGGGATTTTTATTAAATTGACTGTTTGAATCAAGTACCTTGTAAAACAAGATAAAATTATATATATTGTATATATCGTTTATACAATTAAATGGGGGATTTCATGAAAAAAATGAATGCAGAGAAAAATGAACAAGCCAAACCCGCATCAATTCCATCCAGGAAAAAAAATAGCATTGCGCCATCGGCTGCAGTGAAATTGCCTGTATCGGCAAAAGCTAATGGCGCCGCCAAGCCCAAGACAGCAGTAAAACCCAAATCCGTAGCATCCTCAGTGAAGAAGCCGGTCAAACAAAAGGCTACTCAAGCAAAACCTTCTGCCAAGGGGAAAGCAGTCCCTGCAGCAAAGGAAAAAATTAAAAAGCCAAAATTGATTCGGGATAGTTTTACGATGCCTGAGGCAGAGTATGCTGCGCTGGGCGAAGTAAAAAAATTATGTTTGAAAGCTGGAATTGAAGTAAAAAAGAGTGAGCTATTGCGAATCGGCGTTGCACATATTCGCCAATTGAGTTTGCTTGATTTGAAGAAATCGATTGCATCCTTAGTGCCATTGAAAGCAGGGCGGCCAAAGAAAGAAAAATAAATAACACATCGATTCAATTAAAAACCGGCATACGTATGCCGGTTTTTTTATTCTTTGGGGCATGTCATCAAACTGACATCAATCTGTCATTTTCCTGAAGTAAATAATAGTTACGCTTTGTCCGTCGAATTTACAAGGACGAACAATGCGTTTAATGACCATACCAGCTGAAGCAGAATCCAATCCAAGTTTTTCAAAACTGACATTAAGTCTCGCTACAACGCCTGAAGAAGTGCACGAAGTACAGCGCTTGCGTTACAAGGTTTTTATCCAGGCAATGGGACTGTCCACACTTGCCAATAAAGATGGACTGGATAAGGATGAGTTCGATTCTTATTGTGATCATCTCATTGTGCGCGATTCAGAATCATTGAAAGTTGTCGGCACCTACCGTGTCATGAGTCCTCATGCAGCACGCAAGATGGGGCAATTTTATTCGGAACAGGAATTTGATTTGAGCCGCTTGAATAATCTGCGCAATCGTATCGCAGAAGCAGGGCGCGCATGTATCCATCCGGATTATCGCAGCGGCGGCGTCATCATGTTGTTATGGGCTGGGCTGGCTGCCTACATGAAAAAAGAAAATTGTGAATACCTGATTGGTTGTGCCAGCATTAGTTTGTCCGATGGCGGACATAATGCAGCTGCGCTTTATCATGCGGTGCGCGATACCAATCTGGCGCCGTCCGAATATCGCGTGACACCGCATTTGCCATTTCCGATTGCAGAACGTGAGCCAGGCCACAAGCCGAAAATGCCGCCATTGATTAAAGGGTATCTAAGAGGTGGCGCCTGGATTTGCGGCGAACCTGCCTGGGATCCTGATTTCCACTGTGCCGATTTATTCATGCTGCTGCCGCTGGCAAAATTGAATAGCCGTTACGCCCGCCACTATCTTAAAGAGACGAGGGAAATATGAAATCGCGCGACCAGTTTCTTGAGGCTGATGTATCGAGCACGGAAGCCGGCAAGCGCGAATCGATCAAATTTCGCACAATCTGGATTTCAGATGTGCATTTGGGAACAACTGGTTGTCAAGCAAAGAAGCTCTGGGAATTTTTGCGTGCGACGGAATCAGACAAGCTGTATTTGGTTGGCGATATTATCGACGGTTGGCAACTCAAGCGCCGTTGGTATTGGGACCAGAAACACAATAATGTGGTGCAGCTCGTTTTGAAGAAAGCCAAGAAAGGCACCAAGGTCACGCTTATCCCAGGCAATCATGATGAATCGATCAGGCAATTCATCGGATTCGATTTCGGCGGCATCAAAATCCGCGATGAAATGGTGCATACCACAGCCAATGGAAAACGCATGCTGGTTTTGCATGGTGACCGTTTCGATGGCGTCATTGCTTGCGCCAAGTGGCTTGCCTATCTCGGCGATAACATGTACACCGTTATTCTGAAATTCAATCATTGGCTTAACCACTTTCGTGCACGTGCCGGTTTGCCATATTGGTCGCTTTCACAGTATTTGAAACTGCAAGTCAAAAATGCTGTCAGCTACATTACATCGTTTGAAGTAGCGCTTGCCGCTGAAGCGAAAAAGAAAGGCTTGGATGGCGTGATTTGCGGCCATATCCACAAGCCGGAAATTCGCGAAATTGATGGCATTACTTACTGCAACGATGGCGATTGGGTTGAGAGCCTGTCGGCATTGGTTGAAGATTATTCGGGTGAACTACGTTTGGTCACGTGGCTGGAAATTTGTGGGCATCACACTAAATCCAAGCATACTGTATTGCCGGTATAACAGTGTGCGATAGATTTCCTGGATTTGGCAGCCACCTGCCTTCTGTATAGAACCGATTACTCCAGTCTTGGTGAGGCGCGTTCTAATGATACGAATACCACATCAACGCAATTGCGATCGGACCAAAGATCCAGTATTCCACGGGCAGAAACCATATCCAGCGTTTATGCCAATGAATATGCTCCGGTTTGTACCGACTCAAACCAAAGGCAGGATTCAACACAAACCAAAGGAAATCCTCGATCATCCAAAACAGAATGATGCAGCTGATAACACGTGCTTCAATCGGTATTGACCATTGTCCCGTGAAAAAAATAGGGAAGTGAAAAAACAATAAGATGAATGGAAATACCCAGGCATGATAGCCGGTCATCGGGCGGCCACCCCAGAATATGTCGAGCAGCCAATGCTCTTCAATGCGCCAGGTAGGCAAATTGATTGCCCAGCCGTTTTCGCCTTCGATATGGATTTCGGCTTTGGCAAAGCAGTAAGCCAGCAATGCTGTTCCAAGCACAACCAATGCAACCTGCACTGAATTCATATAAGTCCCGATTGATCAACATGTAGAACGACGTCCAACACGCGCTGCGCTGCGGCAGGACGTCCGATTGCTTTGGCCTTTGCACGCATTTCAGCAAGCTTGTCCGGATTTTGCAGAAGATGAAGGATACGGTATTCGAGCGTAATCGCATCGAAAGCCTTGAGTGCTACGCCTTGTTCCAGTAAATAATCGGCATTGCGTTCTTCCTGGCCGGGAATAGGTGAATTCACGATCATCGGAAGTCCCATTGATAAACATTCCGAGACAGTAAGTCCACCGGGTTTTGTGATGACAAGGTCGGCACATGCCATCAATCGTTCTACATGATTGGTGAAGCCGCACGCAACCAGACGATCAGGATAACGTATGCTCAGCATGCGCAGTGCAGCCAATGCATCTTCATTTTTTCCCGCTAAAACAATCAGCTGAAAATCGGAATCTATAGCAAGCAAACGCGCAGCTACTTCATCCAGCTTGCCTAGCCCGGCGCCACCGCCCATCAGCAAGAACGTCAAGCGCTTTGGATCCAGTGCCAATTCGTTTGCACATTCGACGCGTTCAAGAGGCTGGTCAAAGGTTGGCATCACTGGGATGCCGGTAACATGGATTATCTCTTTCGGAATGCCTTGCGCGTGCATGCGAAACGCCACTTCGTCATTGGCGGCAAAGTAGCCGGCCATGCCGTCATGCACCCACATTCTATGCAAATCGAAATCGGTCACTTGTACCCATACCGGGCATGCAATGCGTGAAATGCGAATCATGCGCGCCAAAATTTCAGCGGGTAAAAAGTGTGTGCAAATAATCGCATCCGGGTTAAATGCTGAAATCTCTTTCAACAGATTTCTTGTGTTCAGCCTTTCGATGCTGCGCCGTAATTTTTGCATGATGCTGTTCGGCATCGCATCGTTTGTTCTTTGATACAAATAACCCCATAGCGCAGGGTGCTTGCTGATCAATGTAATATAAAAATCCGTATAGATCTTTTTGAAGCTGGTCGAAACATAATTCATCACATCCACATGCGTCGCAGCAATGCTTGCGTCATGCAAGATGGAATATGCGCGGAGCGCTTCAGCCGCACGTATATGACCCGCGCCTGCAGAGACACTCAATATCAAAATCTTCTTTTGTTTGATGGCTTGTTCTTCAACTATCGTGTTTGATCGAGGCTCTTTATTAGTATTGCCATCGCTCACACTGTGATGGCGTAACGTAGGGATATCCTTTACATCTTTTTCAAATTGAAATCGCATATCGCTATTTCTCGCTCGACATGAAGACAAACGGAGCCTAAACGCTTAATGCTTCGGGAAAATGACAATTTGATGTCAGTTCTGTGACAAGTAATAAATCGATAAAGCCATCACATCTGATTCCGTAATAAATGAAAGATCATTGGGCACATCTGAAGTCGAGAACATTCACATCGGCTGTTCATGTCATCTGGTTGTCATAAATGCCGATTAAACTTCGGCAACTTGCAAAATTAATTATGACTTCATGCATTACATCTGTTTTGTAAATGGCCCACTTTAACTTTAAACATTGATTTATTTTCTAATTCATTTTTTATGTCCCTAGACCTACGACAATTCCTTGCCACTCTTTGTATCTTGTTTATTTCATTGCCAACGTTCGCCATTGATATTAATGGCGCAGGATCTTCCGCCGCGATGCCGCTTTATACGAAATGGGCTGAACATTACAGCCGTACCGAAGGCGCAAAGGTAAATTATCAATCAATAGGATCATCAGCCGGGATCAGGAAAATCAAGGAGAGAGCTGTTGACTTTGGCGCAAGCGATGTTGCGTTGTCATTGGAAGACTTGAACAGAGAGAAATTAATATGTTTTCCCAGCGCGATTTCAGGTGTAGTGCCGGTTGTGCATATCGCAGGCGTAAAAAATGGGCAGTTGCAGTTGACAGGAGAAATCCTTGCAAACATTTTTATGCACAAGATAACGAAATGGAATGATCCCTCTATTGTCGCTCTCAACCCCGGCATCACTCTACCTAAAATCACGATTGTCACAGTAGTAAGGCAAGACGGTTCAGGCACGACCTACAATTTTACCGATTACTTGAGTAAGGCAAGCCCACCGTGGAAAGCTGCCTTTGGCAGGGATTTCACAATCAAATGGCCAGAAAGCGCCATGCAAGTAAAAGGGAGTAGCGGTATTTCTGCGTTAGTGAAGCAGACGCCAGGTGCGATTGGCTATATTGATTATAACTATGTGGTGCAGGATCAATTAACGTATGCCAAGCTGCAAAACCATGATGGAAGATTCGTCTCCCCCGCGCCAGAAGGATTTGCTTCTTCATTGCAGAACAGCAGTTGGCGTACCAAGGCAACTTTTGAAGAGATGCTGACCGATAAACCCGGTGCGACCAGCTGGCCAATCACGATGGGCACATTCATTATCGTGCCGCAAACAGCGAAAAATCCTGACACCATGGGCGCAACCCTCAAGTTCTTTTCCTGGGCATTTATGCACGGCGACCATATTGTGAGTGGCATCGATTTTGTTCGTCTTCCAGATCTTGTGCAAGCCAGGATTTTCAAGGAGATGGTAAAAATTACTGATGCCCAGGGTAGTCCGTTGCGATGGTCGATTCAATAAGGAGAGTTTATATGCAAGCAGGTTTTACAGAGTAAGGTCTGTTTGCTTTTCTTAAAGTAAATCAGGAGAAACAATCGCTTTGACATAGGTGGTGGTAATGTCGCCGCGTTCTCTTTGTGAAAACCACCATACATTACCTTTTCGTATTGTCCATTCTTGTTGGATACCCGTTAACAATAAAGATGCGACATGCCCTAACGTCGGTTGATGCCCCACTATCAATACGGGTTCTTTATTGTTCGGCCAGTTTGCAATTTTCAATATCGTCTCAGCAGTGGTATCAGGCGCCAGTTCAGAATAAGTTTTAAATTTTCTTTCAAGCGCCTCTACTGTTTGTACAGTGCGTTTAGTTGGACTGACCAGAATTTTGCAACTGTTAGGAAGATTGCGGTCCAGCCATCCGGCGACCTTCGCTGCTTGTTTGTGTCCCTTTCCTGTTAACGCCCGTGTGTGGTCTGGCTCACCATCTTCTGCTTCAGCATGACGCCACAAGATCAGTTCCATGTTTTGTTCCTAATCCAGATAAAAGCCGCTTAGCGTCATCATCAAGTGCTGTTGCGCGCTGAAAGCAGATTGGTTTGTATGTGGTTTTCGCTTTTTGTATTGGCCATTTGAGTCAAGTTCCCACGCATTGGTATTGTCTTTCAGATAGGGGTTCAATCCTTCTGCAATGACGCGTCGCTTCAATTGTTTGTTTAGAACCGGAAAAGCGACTTCAATACGACGGAACAGATTACGGTTCATCCAGTCGGCGCTCGCCAGATAAACATCATGGGCCAGATCATTGCGGAAATAATAGATCCGGCTGTGTTCAAGAAAGCGCCCGATAATCGAGCGTACGCGAATATTTTCGGACAAACCGGGGACACCTGGACGAAGGCCGCAAGCACCACGCACGATCAAATCTATTTTGACGCCATCCGAGGATGCCGCATACAGCGCGCGTATGACTGACTCGTCAAGCAATGCATTCATCTTTGCGATGATATGAGCAGGGCGGCCTTCGCGCGCAATCCTGGCCTCATTGCGGATCGCCTTGATAATTTCCTTTTGCAAGGAAAAAGGCGCTAACCATAGATGATTGAATTTCTTTGGCTTCGTGAGGCTGGTCAGGTGCAGAAAGATTTCGTTGACTTCGTTGGTCAATTCAGGATTGGCTGTCAGCAAACCAAAATCCGTATATAGCTTGGTCGTGGTCGGATGATAGTTGCCTGTGCCAAGATGCGCATAAAAATGCAGCTTTCCTTCTTCCCTGCGGATGACAAGAGCAAGCTTGGCATGGGTTTTTAATCCGACTACGCCATATACGACTTGTGCGCCGGCGCGCTCCAGCCTATCAGCCCAATTGATATTGGCTTGTTCGTCAAAGCGTGCCATCAATTCGACGATTACCGTGACTTCTTTTCCGAGGAGCGCTGCGGTGATCAATGCTTCCATTAAATCCGAATTCATCCCGGTACGATAAATGGTTTGCTTGATCGCGACCACGTTCTTGTCTTGCGCAGCATTGCGGATAAATTCGACGACTGGTTGAAACGACTGGAACGGATGATGCAAAAGCACATCTTCGGTTTTTAATAAGGTAAATAAATCCGCATCAGTCGTTTGCAGTGAATATTTCGGAATGAATTTCGGGAA
Organism: Burkholderiaceae bacterium; assembly: GCA_036560485.1. GTDB lineage: Bacteria > Pseudomonadota > Gammaproteobacteria > Burkholderiales > Burkholderiaceae_D > DATBRC01. Next base: position 9,127 of record DATBRC010000020.1, on the reverse strand, counting down.
ATGCAATGACGGTTGACCGACCAATTCAATCAATTCCGATAACCGGACCATATTGACTGGCCCATCAACCGCATACAAGCGATTCTTCGGAATCGAGAATTGATCGAGCAGAAATTGCGCTAGATTTTCCGGACAATTTTTTGATACTTCTAACCGTACTGCAACGCCAAATTGTCGGCTATGTAATTCGCCCTGCAGCGCTTGCCGCAGATTTTTTACTTCTTCTTCATCCACCCACAAGTCGCTGTTGCGCGTGACGCGGAACTGGGAATAAGCAATCACATCCCGGCCGGTGAACAAGTCGGTGATATGGGCGTGAATGACGGAAGACAATAAACAGAACGCGATACCATTTTTGGAAAGCTCATCTGGCAGGCGGATGACGCGTGGCAAAACGCGAGGCGCTTTCAGGATGGCGATCGCGCTGCCGCGACCGAACGCATCTTTGCCTGACAATTCAACAATAAAATTGAGACTTTTATTGATTACTTGCGGAAATGGATGCGAAGGATCTAGTCCAATCGGTGTTAACAATGGACGAACTTCACGATCAAAGTATGCTTTGACCCAAGCCTTTTGGGCATCGTTGCGGTCTTGATCTCGCAACAAATGGATGCCCTTGGCAGATAAATGCGGCAATACTTGTTTGTTCAGAATGTCATATTGCTGCTCAATCAGTTGATGGCATTCGGTACTGGTGAGTTCCAGTGCCGCCGTTAAGGCTGGTGATTCTGCAGCGCCAGTGCCATCCAATCGTTCTTGCGCCAGCAAGCTGGCAATGCGGACTTCAAAAAATTCATCAAAGTTGCTGCTCGCAATACACAGATAGCGCAGCCGTTCTAATAAGGGAATGTTTGGATCTTCAGCTTGTGCGAGAACACGTCTGTTAAAGGCGAGTTGCGATAATTCCCGATTGAGATAGATGATCGATGGAGAATGATCAACTTTGTTTGCCGCATTTAATTTAATGACTTTATTCATGCCTGCCAGGCTGATGAAATGATGATTTTGATAAAGTCTAGTGACGCAATATGACAGGCTGATGACAAAAGATAAGGGAAATTTTGAATATTACGTCTAAATGAATAAATGTCATAAAGCTGTCATATTCATTCGCTAGAGTTCGCTCAGTCTTAGTTGATGTGCAATTAATCTTAGGAGCTCCATATGAAGCTGAAACAAATTATTCAATCTTTTGCAGTGGCTACAAGTACGGCCGTGGTATTTTCTTCGGCCTTCGCAGCAGACATTACTGGCGCGGGTTCAACGTTTGCTTATCCGATCCTCGCCAAATGGGCGGAAGCGTATAAGAAAGAAACCAATATCGGCTTAAATTATCAATCCATCGGTTCGGGTGGCGGTATCAAGCAGATCAAGGCGCAAACGGTTGACTTCGGCGCATCGGACATGCCGTTGTCAGAAGAAGAGCTGGAGAAGGATGGTTTGATGCAGTTCCCAATTATCATGGGCGGCGTCGTGCCAGTGGTGAATCTTGACGGTGTGAAGCCTGGGCAATTGAAAATGAGTGGCGACTTGCTTGCCAATATTTACCTGGGCAAGATCACCAAGTGGAATGCGCCTGAAATTGCAGCTCTGAATCCTGGCGTCAAACTTCCTGCCGAGGATATTACTGTTGTGCACCGGGCAGACGGATCAGGCACCACATTTATCTGGACTAATTTCCTGTCGAAAACCAGCGCTGACTTCAAGAGTACGGTTGGCATGGGAACCGCGGTCAAATGGCCAGCAGGTGTAGGTGGCAAGGGCAATGAAGGCGTTGCAGCGAGCGTGCAGCAATTCAAGGGTTCGATCGGTTACGTCGAATATGCGTATGCGAAAAAGAACAATATGTCTTATTGCCAGATGAAGAACCATGACGGTCAAATCGTGGCACCAGATGACAGCACTTTCAAGGCAGCAGCAGCCGGCGCCGACTGGGCGAAAGCGCCGGGCTTTGGTGTGATCGTGACCGATCAACCTGGCAAGACAAGCTGGCCTATCACTGGCGCGACTTTCATCTTGATGCACAAGACCCAGGCTGATGCTGCCAAAGGCAAGGATGTGTTGAAGTTCTTCAATTGGTCTTATACCAAAGGCGCAGCGATGACGGCCGATCTTGATTACGTTGCTATTCCACCTGCGGTCGTAAGCCTGATCGAGAATGCATGGAAAAAGCAATTAAAGGATAGCGCCGGAAAATCGGTCTGGTAATTTATTGCCTGTATATTTTCACTTGTCGTATTACACGGGTTGTCACCTGGATGTGCCGTCGCAAACGGTGCCTTGGTACAATCCGTGTTTCTAGTTGGGCGTTGCAGCTTATGAGTACAAATATTTCGTCTATCGAGATGCCGATCGTGAGTCAAAATAAACCTGTCAGCGAAGCTGGGATAATCGATAAAGCGCTGATTGCCACGATGCGTAATCAGCGGATCCAGGATTTTTTCTTTCACAAAATAACGTTCGGATTTGCGCTGAGTGTTTTGCTTGTTTTAATCGGTATTATTATTTCCCTCATGATTGGTGCATGGCCTGCATTTCATGAGTTTGGTCCCGCGTTTATTACAACGATCGAGTGGGATCCGGTCAATGATAAATATGGCGCATTGATTGCCATTGTCGGCACACTGGCTACTTCGTTTATTGCATTGTTGGTGGCATTCCCCATCAGTTTCGGCATCGCTTTGTTTCTCACGGAGATATGTCCCGCCTGGTTGCGTCGCCCATTGGGCACAGCAGTAGAGTTGCTCGCTGGCGTGCCCAGCATTATTTACGGCATGTGGGGCTTGTTTGTATTTGCCCCTTTCTTTGCCGATTATATTCAACCATTTTTAGCCAAGACCTTGGGGAATGTGCCGCTGCTGGGTCAATTATTCAAAGGACCGATGATGGGAATCGGTATCCTGACTGCCGGTCTGATTTTGGCAATCATGATTATTCCTTTCATCGCATCGGTGATGCGGGACGTGTTTGAAACCGTCCCTGCGGTATTAAAAGAGTCAGCCTATGGGCTCGGTTGCACGCAATGGGAAGTGGTGCGCAAAGTGGTTCTTCCTTATACAAAAATTGGCGTGGTCGGTGGTGTGATGCTCGGCCTGGGCCGCGCGCTTGGTGAAACGATGGCGATCACGTTTGTCATCGGTAATGCACAAAAATTATCATGGTCGTTGTTTGCAGCTGGAAATAGTATCGCGTCCACTTTGGCCAATGAATTTGCCGAAGCAGATACGGTTTTGCACGTGTCCTCTTTATATGCGCTTGGATTGATCTTGTTCGCGATTACGTTCATCGTGCTGGCAGCTGCAAAATTGATGTTGAACGGCCTGACGAGAAAAGAAGGGAGCAAATAATGCGGACGGCAAATGAATCGCCTATGAATCCCGTTTATCGCAAGCGGCTATGGATACATCGGATAGGCATCACGCTATCCTTTTTGGCGATGGCTGCCGGGATTTTCTTTCTGATGTGGATTCTCTTCACCTTGTTGGTGAAAGGTGTTGGGGCGCTCAATCCCGCATTATTTATGCAAACGACTCCCGCACCGGGTAGCGAAGGTGGCGGATTGTTGAATCCGATTCTTGGCAGTTTGATGATGGTTGGCGTTGCAACACTGATCAGTACGCCGATTGGCATTCTGGCGGGCATTTACTTGGCTGAATACGGCGAAAAAAGCTGGTTTGCACAAATCACACGTTTTGTCACCGATATCATGTTGTCTGCTCCATCGATTGTCATTGGTTTGTTTGTCTACGCATTGTATGTGGCTAACGCCAAGCATTTCTCCGGTTGGGCAGGCAGCTTTGCCATTTCGTTGATCGCGATTCCGGTTGTCGTACGCACGACGGACAATATGCTGAATTTGGTGCCGACCAATCTACGCGAAGCAGCTTTTGCATTGGGCGCGCCGCGCTGGAAAGTGGCGACCATGGTGCGCTTGCGTGCGGTCAAAGCTGGCGTGATGACGGGTGTATTGCTTGCGGTTGCGCGTATATCCGGCGAGACAGCACCCTTGTTATTTACTGCGCTCAACAATCAGTTTCTTAGTACGAATATGAATGCACCGCTGGCTAATTTACCGGTAGTGATTTATCAATTTGCAATGAGCCCTTATGAGAATTGGCGCAGCTTGGCATGGGGTGGTGCGTTGCTCATTACATTTAGTGTGTTGGGATTGAATATTATTTCGCGCACATTGTTCAGTCAGAAAGTTCAAAGTTGAATTCTCTCTACACGCCTAATATGAATACTCAAATTCCTGTCACTGCTGACAAAAAAACGACTATCGAGATTTCCAACTTGAATTTTTTCTATGGCAATTTTCAAGGCCTGAAAAATATCAATCTGAACATTCACGAGAAAAAAGTGACTGCCTTCATCGGACCATCCGGTTGTGGAAAATCAACTTTGTTGCGTACTTTGAATCGCATGTACGATCTGTATCCGGGGCAGCGTGCGGAAGGCAAGATTATCTACAACGGCCGCAATATTCTGGAACCCGGTCAGGACGTCAATATGTTGCGTGCAAAGGTGGGGATGGTGTTTCAGAAGCCGACACCTTTCCCCATGTCGGTGTATGACAACATCGCATTTGGCGTGCGCCTGTATGAGAGCCTGTCAAAAGGCGAGATGGATGAACGTGTCGAATGGGCGCTTAACAAAGCGGCCTTGTGGACAGAAGTCAAAGACAAGCTGCACAAGAGCGGGCTGAGTCTATCCGGTGGTCAGCAACAACGCTTGTGCATTGCACGCGGTGTCGCTGTAAAACCAGATATTTTGCTGTTGGACGAGCCGACATCGGCACTCGATCCGATATCGACTGCAAAGATTGAAGAATTAATTAGTGAGCTTAAAGAAGAGTACACAATCACGATCGTGACACACAATATGCAACAAGCAGCACGATGTTCCGATTACACTGCTTATATGTATTTGGGTGAATTGGTTGAGTTTGGCGAAACAGACCAGATTTTCATGAATCCAGTTAAAAAAGAAACACAGGATTACATTACCGGACGTTTTGGCTGATTCCTGTCGTGTACATAAATGCATTCCGCAACCGATAATGAATTTCAGAAGTAATTAGGAGAATCAGATGATAGGCGAACATTCTTCAAAACAATACGATATGGATCTTGAGGCGATACGCTCTAAAGTATTGCAAATGGGCGGCATGGTTGAAAATCAGTTGAGCGATGCGTTGGTGAGCTTTCGCACTGGCGATACCGAGTTGGCTGAACGCGTGATCAAGAGCGATGAAAACGTCAATCGCCTCGAAGTGACATTGGACGATACATGCAGCCACTTGATCGTCAAGCGCCAGCCGGCCGCCAATGATTTGAGAAGCGTGATGGCGACCATCAAAGTGATTACCGATCTTGAACGCATTGGCGATGAGGCGACAAAGATTGCACGAGCCACTAAGAATTTGCAGGAACGCAGTATTGCATCGATCAATCATTATGAAACTGTACGGATTATCGCCGGCAGCGCGGCAGGGATGTTGCACGATGCATTGGATGCCTATGCAAGGTTGGATGAAAAGATGGCGACCAAACTGATTGCGCAGGATGCTGAAGTCGATCACGAGTTTCGCTCTATCTTGCGTACATTGATTACATTCATGATGGAAGATCCGCGCACCATTTCAACTGCACTGGATACGCTATGGGTCGCCAAAGCAATCGAGCGTATTGGTGATCACGCAAAAAATATCGCCGAATATGTGATCTATGTGGTTGAAGGCAAGGATATTCGCCATACTGATTATGTCGCTACCAAACTGGATCAGTAAATTACATAGTCATGGCTGCAGATAAAACTACCATCCTGATCGTCGAAGACGAACCATCTATTGTCGAACTTGTCATGTTCACTGTGAAGGAGGCCGGTTGGGATGGTTTCGCGGTGCATACCTCTACCGATGCATGGGATTTTATGCAACGTCGCATGCCGCAACTGGTTTTGCTTGATTGGATGCTGCCGGATCAAACAGGTTTGCGTCTGCTGTCGAGGATTCGCGCTGATCGCCAATTGCATGAACTGCCGGTGATCATGTTGACTGCAAAAAGTATGGAAGAAGACAAGATCGCAGGACTGGATCATGGTGCAGATGACTATATCACCAAACCGTTTTCCCCTCGTGAGCTGACTGCGCGAATCAAGGCATTGATACGGCGCAAAAGTCCTCAACATGCACAAAATATGATGACGGCCGGCGCGGTTGCTTTGGATCCGGTTAGTTGTTCCGTCAGTTTGCATGATCAAAAAATTGAAATCGGCCATGCAGAATTCAAGTTGCTGAAATTTTTTCTTTCTCATCCCGACCGTGTTTTCTCGCGCGGTCAGTTATTGGATAAAGTGTGGGGCGACCACGTTGTGATTGAAGAACGGACTGTCGATGTCCATGTTTTGCGATTACGCAAAGCCTTGAAGGATGCTGAATATTTGATCAAGACGGTTCGTAGTGTAGGCTATATGCTGTCTGAAAAATAAGGAAGTCTTGATTCAGTTGCTGCGAGCTTATTAATCCAGCAAATCAAAGCCAGCGATCCTCAGAGTACAATCCATACGGCTGCGCTTTTTGACTCTGACTTGCGCTGCTCGTTATATTGAATCCAAACAAACTTCCATCATACCAATTTAATCTTATGAATCCACGGTTGTTGTTCTGGGTGCCAGCTATTTTGCGTTTATTGCTGGTGCTAAGCGGTATTGGACTTGTATGGCTTTTCATGGGCCGGGCAATTGGATTGACCTTCGGTTTGCTTAGCATGTGCGGGATCATTGTCTTGCAGCTTTACTACCTGTACCGTTTGGGCGGTTGGCTTGATGATCCCGATAGCGTGAAATTGCCGGATGGGTGGGGCGCATGGACCAACATTTTTTCCAGGCTTTACAAGCTTCGTCGCGATGATGAAAAGAACCGGACTGAATTGTCTGAGTGGCTGGCACGTTTCAGGCAGGCGATGAGCCTGCTGCCGGATGGTGTGGTCATCATGGACGATGTGCTGTTTCTGGAGTGGTGTAATCCGATCGCAGAGCAACATCTCGGACTGAGTTTGGAGCGCGACAAAGGCATGCGCGTGACCAACTTGATCCGCAATCCCGACTTTATCGATTACATTGTCATTGGACGTTACGATCAACCGCTTACGTTGAGTCTAAAAAATCGCAAGCTGATTGTCCATATCATTCCATTTGAAACTCGTCGCCAAATCCTGGTGACGCATGATGTGACTGAATCAGTGCGCATAGACATGATGCGGCGCGATTTCATTGCGAATGCATCGCATGAATTGCGCACGCCATTAACTGTCATTAACGGCTTCCTCGAAATAGCATCTGCTCAGTCCAATCTTGATCCGAAAACCAGAGCATCGCATTTGAAATTAATGGTCGAACAAGGTCATCGAATGCAGAACCTCGTAGAAGACATGTTGACGCTGACACGGCTTGAATCGATCGATTACCCATTACGTTCAGAATGCGTGAAAATGGGCAGTTTGCTCGACCAGATTTTGCAAGAAAATAAAGCACTGTCCGCAGGAAAACATACATTCTCCTTGGTCGTAGATGGACCGGATATCAACGGAAATACTGAAGAATTGCGTAGCGCTTTCAGCAATCTGGTATCGAATGCAGTGCGTTACACACCTGAGCACGGCACGATTGATCTGATATGGAAAGAAACCGACTCAGGGCCTTTGTTTATGGTGCGCGATAGTGGCATTGGTATTCAACCGGAACATATCGCGCGTTTGACAGAACGTTTTTATCGAGTCGATAAAAGCAGATCAAGGGAGACGCAAGGAACTGGTTTGGGATTGGCGATCGTAAAGCATGTTTTATTGCGCCACAATGCATCACTTATTATTGAATCTGCGTTGGGCAAGGGTAGTAATTTTATTGCGCAATTTCCAAAAGAATGCGCAAAACCACCGTGTCCTAAATTAGACAATCATCAGGAAAATTCTATTAACTATTAATTCAATGATGAAATTATGTTAGATTGCTGATGAGAAAGTTTTCTCATCGATGCATGAGGTTATATGAAGCGTGCTTTGGCAATTCAACATAATCTGACATTATTTTTTATTATCGGGTTGGTGCTGGTATTGGCCGGATGCACTAGCTTGCTCCCACATTCCACACAAGAAGTCACAACCCCTTGGAAAAGTTATTCTGAAGCGCAAGCAACATTCGATAAAATCATTCCACAGAATACAACTCTGTCAGCTTTGAAACAGCTTGGGTTCGACCCGGCACAGACCACCAACATCTCGATTTTGAACCACGCTGATTTAATCCGTCGTCTTATCGGTACCGGATCGTTCGATATTGATTTAATAGATGATGCCTTGCACGCTTGCCTGTCATCTAAATCGACTTGTTTTGCTTATGAACTTGAACAAACGTTTACCGATAAAAAACGGATTGGAAACTTCTGGCTGGATTTTTTAAATTTCGATAAGCAAACCGATATTAATGGATGGCAATTCGATGCGATTGTTGTTTTGAGTAATGACTTAGTGATTTACAAGCAATGGAGCGGGAAACCAAGCACGCATCAATTCGAACGCGAACGCAATCCACTCGGCCCGCTGCAGGGTTGGGGACCTTCTTTAATCCAGCCTCATTAATTCATCATTGCCCATCCTCCATTTCATTATTTGGTATGAATTTATTTATGCGTGTAATTGTTTTATTTTTTGCAGCTGTCTTTGTATTGACTGGATGTGCCACGGTTGAGGTTCAACAACCGCCTGTTGTTCAGCAGCCTCCCATTATTCCTATTGTTGTACCGCCCAAGCCACCCAAAAATATCAAAATCGGTTTGGCGCTTGGCGGTGGGGCGGCACGGGGATTTGCTCACATCGGCGTGATTAAAGTGCTGGAAGCAAATGGAATCGTGCCGGATATCGTGGTTGGGACAAGTGCCGGTAGTTTGGTCGGCGCGCTATACGCCGCAGGTAATAATGGTTTGGCTTTAAACAAGCTGGCGCTTGAAATGGACGAGGCAGAAATATCGGACTGGTCGGTACCATTTTTTTCAAGCGCAACCGGTGTGCTGAAAGGCGAGGCTTTACAGAATTATGTCAATCGCACAGTGAATAACGTCCCGCTTGAG
>DATBRC010000019.1:0-72271 GCA_036560485.1 Burkholderiaceae bacterium | reverse complement strand
TTTAAATACCAGTATCGAACAACGCGTCCGCTGCGGTAGGTGATTATCCATGCTGGACCGCTTTCTCGATGCAGGCAATTCTTATCATTCCATACCACTTCAATAGCGACTTTGCCATTTTTGAGCACTCCGATGTAAGCAGGCTTGTCTTCATATGACTGTGCTTGTGCTTTTTTATTAGGTCGCGTGCAAATTCCGTTACCTTTCCCCTCAATTTCGGATTTTTCCGGTTTGTATTTGAGATAGAAAGCGGTACAGTCAGCTTCACTTTCAAAATAACTACGAAAGATTTTTTCTGATTCGAGCATGATTGGTGATTGGGTTTGATTGATCAGTTTGGCTTGCAATGGTAACGAAGGCATCGACAATTACTTTTTCATGATCGGCATTCTGCTTTTAATGCCATTCGCTTTTGCCCACTTTTGATAGTCGGCCAGCGTACGTTCATATACACGCACTTGTGATTCCCGCAATTCCGTTGGCTTTTTTGAGGGGTTATCCGCCGGGGACATCCATGAGATCTCTGCACGCTCTTGATGCGTCCCAATACCGGAAACGGTTATCACGCTGGGCATGCCACCAAAAACCGTTATCTCCCCGGTCTTCAAATCCTCAGTCTGAATGCTTTCTACGTACTCTTTCGGAAATCCGTCCGTTCCATCGTGGTAGATACAATCAGGGACAATATTGTCCTTGTACGCCCACAACCAAGCAGCAAGGTCTTCTTCAGAGTCGAATAGAGACCTGAACACTTCGTATGCTCGATTTTCGGGCGAGTTTAAAAGGCTTCGTTTCATTTCAGTTTCGGTTTCTTCTGTGAGAGCCAGTTGTTTGTCTAATTATGACTGCCATAAGAGAGAAATAGTGAAGCTGAGTCATTTCCAGAATCGCAATATTATGCAATCCCGGACCCATGCCAGCAACAAGGACATGAGTTTTTGTAAAAGCACGGTTTGGGACATTGGGACTACCGCTGCAAAAACCGTGCTTTTAACTAAACATGGCCTTACGCCAAGTCCCTATCGCCTGTTTATCTGATCAACCGACCAATCGATCGATCGATCGGTTTGGTCTTTTGGGTCTTTTCGGCCTTGCTGACTGGATGCGACCATTTTGAAGTGCTCTTCCAGCAACTCAAGTTGTTCAAGCTCATCCGCCGTCATTTCTGACTTTGCCTTTTGTCGATTTAATTCATCTAATTCCAAGATTGCTTTGGCTCTTGCGTCGGTGACTCCGTCAACTTGACAGTCCATCCTGTTTAATCCAGCTCGTGTCAATTGATTGTTAGCCCAAGTGTGTGCAACGTTTGTCGACTTTCCAGCCTTCCTTGCCTCGTAAAATGCTTCCATGTAAATTCGAGCTCGTCGGACTTCAGCATCATCCTGTTTCGCTTTTAATGCATCCAAATCTTTTGCCTCAGCCTGCGCCAATGCTCGCTTTAGCACCTCGATTCTGACTTCCCGAATCGTCTTCCAGCCAAGTGCTTTTTTGTCTTCGGCTGTTCTTGCTTTGGATTGCTTTTTTAATGCCTGTAGTGATTCAAGCTCAGACTCCAACTCATGCTGTTGCTGCTCGTTCAGCACAGCATAAATATCACGTTTTGCAATCTCGTCACCTGCCTCAAGCTCAGATATACGCCTCTGCAGCCGCCGACTGGTATGCGTATCGTCAAGATCAGCCATGTGACAAGTTCCTCATTGTTGATATTGTAGGTATGGCGCAGCGAATAGCGATGACGTTACATCAGATCGACATATTTCCGCACAAGCTGCGTCAATGCTCCCGATTCATTGCCTACCAGTTCCTTTGTGTACATGAGAGAAGTAAGATGGCTATAGTGGAGTTCGATCATTGCAGTACTTGTGCCGCATTGTTTGGCAATCACAGCAGCAGGTACACCTTCGAGTAATTTCATTGTAATGTATGTGTGCCGAAGCGAGTACAGCGTCCGTTTGCCGGATGGTCCGTTTTCCATTTTCAAGCGCCTAAGCAGCAAAGTAAAATTGCGACCAAGTTGCTCGGTCGTTTTGCCATTGGGAAGTCGGAAGACTAGGGGGTTATAGTCGTCTGGGACTTCAAAATCTTCATCATTGCTTTCGTGTGACCTCGCATGCATGTCAAGAATCATGTCCATGATGCCTGCATACGCAACTACCAGCCTTGAACCTGTGTGAAGCGTGGTTTTACCCTTGCGAACGGTGATGACGATGTGCGGTAAATCAGACTCATCTTTTATTTGGATGTCGTTCCAGCGCAAATTATCCATCTCTGTGCCGGGTCGCAGTCCTGTATAAACAGCCACTTGAAAGTAACAGAATAGTAACTGACGAACGTCCTTCGATGCTTGTGTGCGGCTTTCAGAAATCCAAGTATCAAACGAGTTGGTTATCTTGGTAACTTCTTCTGGTGTAAAGTAATCACGTCTCGTGCCAGGACTGCCGGATGCAGCGGATAGGGCGGGGACTTGTGCCGGAACCATCCATTTGCGTATGACAGCTTCATCAAAAACCCGTTGTAGTGCTGCATTGTGGCTCTTGAGCGTTGACTGCGTAGGTGTACGTTTTGATTCTTTTTCGCGCCATCGATCAAATTCAATCAGCTTTTCACGGTCAATGTTTGTAATGTGCGTGCGATCGAAGAAGGGAATGTGATAACGGTTCAAGAATAATTTGTAGTCTTTAAAAGAGCCTTGGCCTTTAGCGCCTGCTGGCGTCGCATCCATGCGTTCGATGGCTAACTTAGCGACATCTCTAAATGCTTTGGTTTGGATGGAGTGTCCCGCTTCTGTAAGCGCTTCGCACCCGGCTTTGATCTTTATGGCCGCTGTTATTGCTTTATTCTTGTCACGTTGCTTTGTCGTGCGCGACATCCATTTGCCACTGATTTTGAATCGCGCCAACCACACTGTGCTGTTACGCTGCAGGTAGATGTGTAAGCCTTCATCAACGATAAATTTTTCGAGAATTTCGTTCATGCGTAATTTTGCAAAGAATTTGCAAAGTCCGCAATCTATATTTTAAGTAATTGATTTATATGGAAATTTAACAACGCATTACTCTCGAAATCAGGCGTACGGTATCCCCGTACCGAGGGTTCGAATCCCTCCCTCTCCGCCAGAACATCAATATCCATGCGGGTTTCAGCGCATTCTCGTATTTCTACCCACAAATCCACCCTCGATTCTTGTATTGCTTCTCCAATAAAAACGAAAATGGAGTTCATATATACAATGCCCTCACTGCAGAGTTGAAATTCACGCAGGTTTTTCGGAAGTCTATATAGCTAATCCAGCCAATGTTCAGCCAATCGGTGAACTGAATAAGAGGCCGGTTTATTGGAAAGCGGCTTATATGGCGTGTCCTTCCCAAGATTGTAAAAAGGCCATTTTGTTTCTCAAAGCAGTGAATGGTCTGGGGGCGGAATTTAAAAGTTGGCTCATCTATCCTAAGGGAGCGGGCCGCCCTTTCGCACCACAGGAGGTGCCACAACATCTCGCTGACGATTTTAACGAGGCATGTCTTGTTTTTGCTGATAGCCCCAAAGCCTCAGCTGCTTTAAGTCGCCGTTGTCTTCAAGCTTTATTGCGAGAGAATGGATACACTCAACATGACTTGGCTAAAGCCATTCAGGCAGTGCTTGACGCTAAGCAGCTATGGATTTGACTTCAGCAAGCGTACTAACTCCATCGCATTTCTTACATTTGTTTTATGGAAAATACTTGCACGATGTGCTTCCACTGTACGTCTACTTATGCCAAGCTTATCGCCGATCACTTTGTTTATGTGGCCTTCCAAGATTAAGTCCAGAACTTCCTTTTCGCGCAGCGATAGTACCGCCAATGGAGATTGAATCGCCACTTCTGATACGTCCATCAGACGCGATACCGGATGTATTTCTTTTAGTTGATTCATTATTTGTTTCCGTTAAATGGCTTTTAAAAACAATCAGAGGTGCCGTTTTACGTGATCGGCCCAAACCTCATTACGAGACAGAGGAACCTGATTACAGCGCAGTTCTAGCGTCGGCAAATTCCGGGAGAACGATGTTGATTCGCCAGTTGCCGGCAATCATTGCCTCACTCTTATTGCCGTGCCTCTTTGTTTGCCGTTGCAGTCGTACTGACCGCAGGTCCTGTGGCTTGATTGAATTTCTTCATTTCATTGGCCGTAAGCCCTAGATACATCGCATCCGACCAATCTTTACCAAATTCTTTCTGATACTTTTTGGTGATGGGGCGGGCAGCCATGCGCAATTTGGAATGTTCGAGGGTCGAGACCTCGTTGATTGTCATTCCTTCCTTCTTCAGTAATTCCAACAGGAAGCCGTTATTTGCGCGGATAGTCTTGCGCTCGAAGTCGCGCGCTTCGAGAGCGGATTCCTTGATGATGGCTTTCTCTTGCGGCGAAAGTTCGTCCCACAATTTTTTGCTCATCAGCAGCACCCAGGCGCTATATGCGTGACGGGTCAATGTCAGATATTTTTGAACGCTATAGAACTTTGAATTCTGGATCGTCGCCAGTGGATTTTCCTGGCCGTCGATCTTGTTGTCGTGGAGCGCGTTATAGACTTCGGGAAACGGCATCGGCACTGGCGTCGAGCCGAGCGCATTGAACATGTCGATATACAGCGGATTCTTGATTACCCGCATGCGCAATCCATGCATATCTTCCAGTTGCAATATCGGGCGAGCGTTATTGGTCACGCTACGAAATCCGTTTTCCCAAAACCCGAGTCCGACCAAACCTTTTTCCTGCAATTTAGCCTGGAGCTTGTCGCCGAACGGGCTGTCCAGCAATGCGTCAGCGTCTGTTTCGGTGGTAAACAAGAATGGGATATTCAGAATCCCGAAGCCACTGACTTGCGGAACAAGCGTCGCCGTATCTGGCACGCACATTTCGAGTTTTCCCGTCTTCAAGTCCTCGATCATACTTTGATCGTTCCCCAGTGTGCCGTTGGCATGCAGCCTGACCCGAATTTTTCCTTCAGAGCGCTTGGCGACCAATTCGGCAAATTTCGTAACTGCCAAGCCCTGCGGATGGGTATCGCTCAAACCGATCCCGACCCTGATTTCGCGCACGTTGACTTGCGCAAAGACAGTTTGACCCATTCCAATCATGCAGGCCCAAACGATGACCAGTGCGATAGCTTTCTTGATATCGATGATGTTCATTTTTCTCTCCCCTCTAATGTGTGATCGCAGCGCGGTTGACACCGCGTTGCGCGAATTGCACCGCCGGCAACTGTCGCGAAAATGCCACGAATTTACCGATTGGCACGCCAATTTGGTAGCGATACCATATTTTTCTCAAATTCTCTTTACTTTTGCGTTTCCACCAGTCTACTATTGCAATGGTAGCGATATCATTCTATGCCTAAAAGAAATAAAGTCAACCTGAAAATGCGGAATAGGTGACCAGGTAGAGAAATGCGCTGCGTAGGCACAACGTTTGGTTTGATTAACTACTTTTGGAGAAAATTTTGATGAAAAAGACTCTACTGGCCGTCACGGTGATTGCAGCTTTCTCGCCTGCAGCCCAGGCACAAGTCAGCATCGGCGGCGTCATTCAAGTGAATGCCAAGGATTACAAAATCGGCAATTCGGCGCGTACGACTTCGACTGAACTCCGCATTGACGACGATTACAATTCGCGCTTTTGGCTGAAAGGCAGCGAAGACCTGGGCGGCGGAAATTCAGCGATCTTTTATATTGAAAACCGCCTTAACATTGACGTTGGCAGTACTATTGGTGTCGGCAACGGCTTGAGCAATGGCGATTCCTGGGTCGGCCTTGCAGGTTCGTGGGGCCAGATCACCGCGGGTAAACACTCGATGATGTATGTCCAAGGTTTGCCGACGGAATTGCCGCGCGGCGGAAACAATACGGCTCTGCCGAACAGCATGTGGGGCACGTTCAATATTCTGAGCTTTGTCGCCAACCAGGGAATCACGACGAGCCGCGTGGCCAATTCGGTCATGTATAGGTCGCCTAACGTCGGGGGCTTCAGCGGCAGCATCGGCGTCGGCGCCAGCGGCAGCAATGGCAACGAAGGGCAACTCCCGGCTAGCGCCGCCGGCGCGAACCCGAGCGACTATTCGACAGGTCGGCAATTCTACTTGCAGACTAATTATTCCAGAGGGCCAATCTATTTGAATCTGGCTTACTGGAATTCGAACGCAGAAGGTCGTCCGGTGGTAGTGACAGCGGCGACCGCCGACCAGCGCGAAGCGCGCCTTTCCGGCTCGTATCTGTTTGCGTCAGGTTTGAAAATCGGTTTGCAAGTTGATCGCGCCGCGTTGCTCAACGTCGGTCGTACCGGCAC
The DNA here is from genome assembly GCA_036560485.1 of Burkholderiaceae bacterium. Classification (GTDB taxonomy): domain Bacteria; phylum Pseudomonadota; class Gammaproteobacteria; order Burkholderiales; family Burkholderiaceae_D; genus DATBRC01. Next base: position 65,951 of record DATBRC010000019.1, on the reverse strand, counting down.
TTATTTGGTTCCGGGCGCCCCCGGATCTAACATGACCCGCACCGCCTGGGAAGTGCCTATCAATTACTCGTTCGGGCCGAACACGCTGTTGTCCAGCTATACCAGGGCAGGCAACTTGTCGACGGCGGCCGATAGCGGCGCCAAATGCTGGACGTTGGGATGGGATCGTGCATTGTCTCCGCGCACTACGGTTGGCGTGTATTACAACAAGCTCAGCAACGATTCGGCCGGTGTGTACCAGTCTTTTAATGCAGGCAGCTCCGCAAACGGTTCCGTTATGGTGGCAGGCGAGTCGGCTACGACGTATGCAATCGGCATGAAGCATGTGTTCTAAATTCGTGGCTTTGATCAGATTTTCTGATCTTGGCAAACGTGTGGTGGGAGTTTCAGTCAGTTGATTTGTTGTTTGTCTCCGGGAGTGGCGTGCAGTTCAACGCGCGCCATTTCTTTGCGGGAAGGCCAGCCCCGGCCTTCCCTTTTTCAATTCACTCGCGATAGACTGCAAAGACTTGTAGAGGTCAGCGCCAATGCCACGCTTTAAATCCTCCGAAGATTCAGGTCGTGGTAGTAGGAAGGTTTCGTTGACGGATGTGGCAAAACGGGCCAAGGTGGCAACGATGACCGCATCACGCGCGCTGTCGCATCCGGAATTGGTATCCGAAGAATTGCGCGCTCGCGTCGAACAAGCTGTACACGATCTCGGTTACGTGCCGAACCGAGCCGCACGTGCACTGGCGTCCGCGCGCTCGAAGGTTATCGCCGTCTTGATTCCCTCGCTGTCGAACGCCGTGTTTATTGAAGTGATCGCCGGGATCCAGGATGCGCTGGATTCGCACGACTACCATATATTGATTGGCAACACCCGCTATTCCGGTGTCAGGGAAGAAAAGCTGCTTGAGATTTATCTGCAGTCCAATCCGGAGGGGATCCTGTTGACCGGCCTGGCACAAAGTGAGCGGGTCATGCATATGCTGGATTGGTCAGGCATCCCGGTCGTGTCAATGATGGATCTCTCCGCCGATCCCAATCGCATGTCAGTCGGGTTGTCGCAGGAAAAAGCGGGGCGCGCGCTGACCTGCTACCTGCTCGACAAAGGTTATCGCCGCATCGGCTTCATTGGTTCGCAACTCGATGAACGCACCTTGGAGCGCGCCAAGGGGTACCGTCAAGCGCTTTGCGAAGCTGGTGGGCACGATCCGCGTCGCGAATTGATGGTGCCCGATCCATCCACCATCGCATTGGGCTGCGAATTAATCGATCGATTGCTGACGATTGCGCCTGACTGTGATGCGGTATTTTGCTGCAATGACGATTTGGCGCATGGCGCAATCTATCAATGCCAGCGCCGCGGGATTGCGATCCCCAGTCAGCTCGCGGTGTGCGGCTTTAATGATTTACCCGGCTCGGCTTGCATGAGCCCTGACGTGACGACAGTTGCGACGCCACTATATCGGATTGGCTTTGAAGCTGCTTCATTGCTGATTCGTGCGATCGTCGGCGAGGCAACCATTCCTACGCACATCGATCTGGGATTCGCGTTGATGACGCGCGATAGCGCTTAGGGAGGCTCACAGCAGCTCGCCCATCCGTCATCGCCATATCTGCAGTGAGTAGGCCTGCCGCAATATATGTAATTTTATTAGATATTTTTAGCTGAATTGTGTGTAAAAAAGTCAAAGTTTAATCATTTTTGATTTGTTTACTACAATTAATCTTGTTTTGTGCTATGCTGTTCTCATCCTGTCGTTTGCGCAAAATAAATGAGGTTCTCATGAGTCTGAATCCCGTGGTCGCTCGCGCGAGTGCGGGATGGCGACTTGATCGCGCTGGATGTTGCAGCGGGGACTTTGTAGTTAATGGTGTCCGAGGACGAATTGAACGCTCGCGAGCCTCGTCGACTTTCATCGGAACAAGCTGTCGACTATGGTCGAAAATTGTTCCAAGCTCAGCGGCAGCACGTTTCGTCGGCCGAGCTAGGTGCCTCGACACTCTTTGAAGCTTGACTGTAGCACTCTAAGTTGAGGAACCGATATATGAAACCAACGTTGCAATCCGTCCTGTCAAGCCTGAAAGAAATTCGGATTCTGCCGATCCTCGTCGTCGACGACATCGACTTGGCGATCAACTGCGTCACCACGCTTGCCGAGCAGGGACTATCCGCTGTCGAAATCACGTTTCGCACGCCGAACGCATTGAACGTCTTGCGAGAGGTAATCAAGGCTTGTCCTGACGTCATAATTGGCGCCGGCACGGTATTGACCCAACAGCAGTTGGAAGCAGCCGCTGAAGCAGGTGCCGCTTTCGCCCTGAGCCCCGGCATTACGCCGCAACTCGCGCACGCGGTCGCCTGTTCCAGATTACCGTTCATTCCTGGTGTAAGCCATGCCAGTGACCTGATGCTGGCAATGGAGTATGGCTTCGATGTCGTCAAACTGTTTCCCGCCGATTTGCTTGGCGGAAGCAGGTTGGTGAAAGCCTTGGCCGGTCCCTTTCCAGATGTTCGCTTTTGCCTCACAGGCGGTATCACGATTGAAACTATGCCACATATGTTAGCGCTACCTAGCGTGATGTGTGTCGGCGGTTCATGGATGTGCACAGCCGATTTGATCGATGCAAAGAACTGGAGTCGGATCGGCGCGTTGGCCGCGCAGGCGGCAACAGCCGCGCGTGATAGTTCGCCGGACAAATTGTCTCGCCCTCTTATTGTCTAACCGAGGCATCCAACCATGTCTGATACGATCGAAGTCAAAGATCAGCAATTGCGGGAAGACATACGGCGGCTCGGTCGGATTCTCGGGGACACCGTGCGCGCGCAGCACGGCGACGAAGTATTTGCATTGATCGAACACATTCGTCAGAACTCGATTCAGTTTCGGCGCGACCAGGATCAGAATGCGCGCTGTTCACTGGAGAACACGCTGAACAGATTATCGAGTGACCAGACCATGCAAGTGATCCGGGCATTCAGTTATTTCGCGCATCTAGTCAATATCGCCGAAGATCAACATCACATTCGGCGGACCCGTGCCCACCTGATCGCCGGTTCAGAACCAAAGAAGGGCAGCCTGGCACACGCAATGGCCAGCCTGTACCAGGCCGGACACAGCACCGCAGACCTGTTGGCGTTCTTTGAGACCGCCTTGATCAGCCCGGTGCTCACAGCCCATCCGACTGAAGTGCAACGCAAGAGTATCTTGAATTGCCAGATGGTGATCGCTCGCCTGCTCGACGAGCGCAGCCGCATGCAACTCACGCCCGAGGAATTGAACCAGAACGACGAAGCGCTCGAGCGCGCGGTCCTGACTCTATGGCAAACCAGGATGCTCCGCACGGCGAGGTTGTCTGTGATCGATGAGGTCAAAAACGGCCTTTCATTTCACGATTATACGTTCCTGCGCGAATTGCCCCATCTGTATACCTCTCTGGAAGACTCGCTCAAGCGAAACGACCAAACTCGCACCGATGTGCAACTCCCCGATTTCCTGCGGATCGGCAGCTGGATCGGGGGCGACCGCGATGGCAATCCCTATGTCACTGCAGACGTGCTCGACATGACACTGGCCATGCAATGCACGCGCGTGCTGAATTTCTATCTGGACGAGCTGCAGACGTTGGGGTCGCAACTATCGATTGCCAATCTGCTCGCGCAAGCATCCGACGCGCTGCTTGCACTTGCAGATCAATCGCCGGATCTGTCGCCTCATCGTGCTGACGAACCCTACAGGCGCGCAATCGGCACCATTCGTGCGCGGCTGGCCGCGACACATCGACAATTGCTCGGAAGCGAACCGACGCACCGCGTGGACGGGATTGCCAACCCGTATTCCAGCGCAACTGCACTGACGGCAGATTTGGACACGCTGCATCATTCCCTTCTTGGCCATGGTTCGGGTCAGCTCACGCGAGGTCGCCTGCGCCACCTCCGGCGGGCGGCTCGCCTGTTCGGGTTTTACCTGACGCCGATTGATCTACGCCAGAATTCCGAAGTGCATGAACGAGTCGTCGCAGAACTGCTGGCGGTGGCGCGGCCGGGCCTGGATTACCGCGCGTTGTCTGAAGACATGCGCAATAGCCTGCTTCTGCTGGAATTGGAGACCGCGAGGCCGTTGACTTCGCCATTCGTCAAATATTCGGACGAAACGTGTTCCGAGATCGCCATTTTCCGGGCTGCGCGCAACGCACATCTTCGATTTGGCGTCGAATCCATCCCAAATTGCGTTATTTCGAAAACCGCTAGTGTTTCAGACATCCTGGAATTGGCGCTGCTGTTGAAAGAAGCGGGAATCTTGCGGCCGCAGGAAGAGGCGCTCGACGTCAATATCATCCCGCTGTTCGAAACGATCGCTGACCTCCGTAATTGCGGTTTAGTGATGGATCACCTGCTCGGATTACCGGGATATTCACGTTTGCTCAAGCAACGCGGCCACACCCATGAAGTGATGCTCGGCTATTCGGACAGCAACAAGGATGGCGGTTTTCTGACGTCGGGCTGGGAATTGTACAAGGCCGAAATCGAATTGATCCAGGTTTTTCAGCGCCATGCCATACGCTTGCGCCTATTCCATGGACGCGGCGGTTCGGTCGGTCGTGGCGGCGGACCGAGCTACGAAGCAATCCTGGCGCAGCCGGGCGGCGCGGTGCAAGGACAAATCAGGATTACCGAACAAGGTGAAGTGATTTCTGCAAAGTATGGCAATCCAGAAGTCGGCAGACGCAATCTGGAAGTACTCGTCGCGGCGACGCTCGAAGCGAGCTTGTTGGGACAAGTGGATGCAGCGCCGCGCAAAGAATATCTGGTCGCAATGGAAGAGCTGTCGATGCACGCGTTTCGCGCATATCGACATCTAGTCTACGAAACCGAAGGGTTCGAGCGCTATTTTTGGGAGTCGACGGTGATTGCCGAACTCGCCGGACTGAACATCGGTAGCCGACCAGCGTCACGTAAGCAAACGATGTCGATCGACGATTTGCGCGCCATTCCGTGGGTATTCAGCTGGTCACAATGTCGCTTGATGCTGCCGGGATGGTTTGGCTTTGGCGCCGCGGTCAATGCCTATCTGAGCGACCACCCTAAATCGGGTTTGAAAACGCTGCAGTCGATGTACCAGGAGTGGTCATTCTTCACCACCTTGCTATCCAACATGGACATGGTCCTTGCCAAAAGCGACATTTCAATCGCCGGCCGTTACGCGCAACTGGTCAAGGATGCGGAACTGCGCGAAGCCGTTTTCCCGCGCCTCCGTTCGGAACATCAAAACACCGTCGACGCATTGAAAGAAATCACGGGGCAAGTCGGCTTACAAAACAACCCGCTATTGATGCGTTCAATCCGCAACCGCTTTCCTTATCTCGATCCGCTCAATCATGTGCAAGTCGAACTGCTGAAGCGCTATCGCGAGGGTGACAACAATGACCGTGTCAAATTGGGAATTCAATTGTCCATCAATGGTATCGCTGCTGGCTTGCGCAATAGCGGTTAGCGTGTCTCCGTCGAACACAGAAATGGATCTCCGATATTTTACTTTTCGCTACTAAGGAATTCACCGATGACTATTCGAGTCGCTATCAATGGTTATGGCCGCATCGGCCGCAATATTCTGCGCGCCCACTACGAAAGCGGCAAAAAGCATGACATCCAAATTGTCGCGATCAACGATCTCGGAGACGCGCTGGCGAATGCCCACTTGACCCGTTACGACACCGTGCATGGCAGATTTCCAGGCATGGTCACCGTGCTCGACGACCACATGATTGTCAATGGCGACAAGATTCGCGTTCTTGCAGAGCGCAATCCGGCTGAATTGCCGTGGGGGGAACTGGGCGTCGACGTCGTGTATGAATGCACCGGATTCTTCACGACCAAGGAAAAGGCCAGCGCGCATCTGAAAAGCGGTGCAAAAAAAGTAATCATTTCGGCTCCGGGCGGCAAAGACGTGGACGCAACCATCGTGTTCGGTGTCAATCACGACACGCTCAAAGCGACCGACACGGTAATTTCCAACGCTTCTTGCACGACGAATTGCCTGGCACCATTGGTCAAGCCTTTGCATGCCACGATCGGACTCGTGAATGGCTTGATGACGACTGTGCATTCCTTCACCAACGACCAGGTCTTGACTGACGTTATGCATGAGGACTTGCGCCGCGCCCGCTCCGCGACGATGAGCATGATCCCAACCAGGACCGGCGCCGCTGCCGCGGTTGGTTTGGTGCTGCCGGAGTTGAACGGAAAATTGGATGGCTTTGCGATTCGCGTCCCAACCATCAATGTTTCGATCGTCGATCTTTCGTTTATCGCCGAGCGCGACACCAGTGTCGAGGAAGTCAACGCGGTCATGCGACAAGCGTCGGAAGGTGCGTTACGCGGCATCCTGGATTACTACATGGACGCGTTGGTATCGGTTGATTTCAACCACAACCCGGCATCGAGCAATTTCGATGCGACGCTGACAAAGGTGTCGGGCCGCCTCGTCAAGGTGTCGTCATGGTATGACAATGAGTGGGCCTTTTCGAACCGCATGCTTGACACGACGATTGCATTGATGGCTGCGCAATGAGCAGCGAATTCATCCGCTTACTCCGATAGTGCGCCACTGCATCCACTCAAGTACTGTCCACCCAAAAAAGTTGACCATGCAGAGATCCACCAAAATTGTTGCCACCGTCGGCCCCGCATCCAGCAATCTGGAAACCCTGTCAGAAATGATCAGAGCCGGCGTCAATGTGGTCCGGCTAAACTTTTCTCATGGCGAGGCACAGGATCACATCGATCGTGCCGCGTTGGTCCGGCAAGCCGCCGCTGCTTGCGGCCGCGAAATCGCGATCATGGCAGACTTGCAGGGTCCCAAAATCCGCATCGGCAAATTCGAGTATGGCAAAATCATTCTTGAAAGCGGCAACCCCTTCATCTTGGACGCGACTTGCGACCTGGGGAATGAACAGCAAGTCGGCCTCGATTACAAGGAATTGCCGCGCGATTTGAAGGCGCGTGACGTTTTGCTGTTGAACGATGGCTTGATCGTGCTGGTCGTCGAAAAAGTCGTCGGAAGCGCGATTCACACGCTCGTCAAAATCGGTGGCGAGCTATCCAACAACAAAGGCATCAATCGCCTGGGTGGCGGGTTGTCGGCGTCGGCGCTGACATCGAAAGACATGGAAGACATCAAGACGGCAATGGGCTTGTGCGCTGATTATGTCGCCGTATCATTTCCGAAAAGCGCCAGCGACATGATCACGGCACGTCAGCTCGCCAACATTGCCGGCGAAGTCAACAACCATCGGCCGATGATGATCGCGAAGATCGAGCGCGCGGAAGCAATCCCGGTCCTGCAGGAAATTCTCGATGCATCCGACGGACTCATGGTCGCACGTGGCGATCTGGCTGTCGAAGTAGGTAACGCGGCAGTGCCGGCTCTGCAAAAACGCATGATCAAGATGGCGCGCGCAAGCAACAAGCTGGCGATCACGGCGACCCAAATGATGGAATCGATGATCGTCAACGCGATTCCGACCCGCGCCGAGGTATCGGACGTAGCCAATGCCGTGCTCGATGGAACCGATGCGGTGATGACATCGGCCGAAACGGCGTCAGGTCGCTATCCGGTCGAAACCGTTGAAGCGATGGCCGCGATTTGCCTGGAAGCGGAAAAAACTGATATCTGCAAGCTCGACACGGATTTCCTGAACAGGCGGTTCGCGCGCATCGACCAATCTATCGCATACGGCGCCCTGTTTACCGCCCACCATTTGCAGGTCAAGGCGATCATCGCGTTGACCGAATCGGCGTCGACCGTATTGTGGATGAGTCGGCACAACATCAATATCCCGATTTTTGCACTGACGCCCAATCTGGCCACGCGCCGCAGGGCCGCGTTGTATCGCAATGTCACCACATTCGAATTGGCACAATCTGGCGATCGCGACGCGGTGCTTCAGGCAGTGCAGGAGTTATTGCTTGCGCATCGCGTCGTCGTGCATGGCGATCTGATCGTCATTACCTGGGGTGAACCGATGGGACAGATTGGCGGCACCAATTCCCTGAAAATCATGGAAGTAACCAAGAGAGCGAAAATGACCACAAGAGAATCCTTTTTTTCGATGAGCCGTGACGGTGATGCCGTCAACCGAATTGCCGGGCAGGCAGACAGTATCTGCGTCGATATGCGTGAATTGCCGACAGCGAACACAATGTCCCTCGCGGCGGCCAAGCCGAAGGGCGATAGCGCGGCCCTGATGTGCATGCGCGATCCCTATTTTTCCCATGAATTGATCTAATGAATTGATATGGCCAGGAGATTGAACAGAATGAGTGCGATCATAGACGTCATCGGACGTGAAGTCATCGATTCCCGCGGCAATCCGACAGTCGAATGTGATGTGTTGCTGGAATCCGGCGTCATGGGCCGCGCGGCGGTGCCGTCCGGCGCGTCGACTGGTTCTCGCGAGGCGATCGAATTGCGCGATGGCGACAAGAACCGGTATGCCGGCAAAGGCGTGTTGAAAGCCTGCGAAAACATCAATACAGAAATTGCTGAATCCATTATCGGCCTGGAAGCCAATGAACAAGCCTTCCTCGATCACACGTTGATCGACCTCGACGGCACGGAAAACAAGGCACGTCTCGGCGCCAATGCAACGCTTGCGGTATCGATGGCAGTCGCCAAGGCAGCAGCCGAAGAATCCGGCTTGCCGCTGTATCGTTACTTCGGTGGTTCCGGCGCGATGCAGATGCCGGTGCCAATGATGAACGTCATCAATGGCGGTGCACATGCGGACAATAATCTGGATATCCAGGAATTCATGATCATCCCGGTTGGCGCACCAAGCTTCCGCGAAGCGATTCGCTACGGTGCTGAAGTATTCCACACACTGAAGAAAATCCTGCACGAAAACAAATTGACCACAGCGGTCGGTGATGAAGGCGGCTTTGCTCCATCGGTTGCCAATCACGAAGCAGCGATCAAGTTGATTCTGCGCGCGATCGAACAAGCCGGTTATGAGCCAGGAAAACAAATCGCGTTAGGTCTCGACTGCGCCGCCAGTGAATTTTATCGGGATGGACAATACCGGCTCGATGGGGAAGGATTGACTCTGTCGTCCGCTGACTTCACTCATTTGCTTGCGAGCTGGTGCGACAAGTACCCGATCATTTCGATAGAAGATGGCATGGCCGAAAATGATCATGGCGGCTGGGAGATCCTGACGCAAACGCTGGGCAAGAAGATTCAATTGGTCGGCGATGACTTGTTTGTCACGAACACCAGGATCCTGCGCGAAGGCATCCAGAAAAAGATCGCCAATTCCATCCTGATCAAGATCAATCAAATTGGCACGTTGACGGAAACATTTGCAGCGATCGAAATGGCGAAGCGCGCCGGCTATTCGACCGTGATTTCGCACCGTTCCGGCGAAACGGAAGATACAACGATCGCCGACATTGCCGTCGGGATGAACGCGCTGCAAATCAAAACTGGATCGATGTCGCGGTCGGATCGCGTCGCAAAATACAACCAATTGTTGAGAATCGAAGAAGACTTGGGGGAAACCGCCTATTTCTCGGGGCCTGCCATCTTCGCACGGTAGGCCATCCAGACCGGGCGCGTTTTCAGGTCAGATTTACCGCTTGAAAACCTGGCATTGCTGGGCGTCTATCGGAACAGGCCGTTAAACGACCTGAATGGCGTGCTAGACCCTGCGCTAAAGTTGTTTTTTTCCAGCAGCTCGTGCTGGTGAAGGGGCGCGGCATCGAAGCATATCCGGACAACGACGCATTCACGTTTTGCATTCTTGAAAAAGAGTTGGTCATAATTTCATCGTCACGGCTATGTGAAGCAAGTCAGATTCAGAAGTAGAGAGAAGCCGACGAATCTTACGATCGCATCAAAGCGAAAACACCGAATCTCGCATTCGTTCCGCAACTAAAAACCTTATCCCCTCAGCGCTGCACGCAAATCGGTCACAACTTGCGCGTGTCCGCCAGAGGCGAATTGGTCAATGATCGGCTTTACCTTGTCACGCATGCGTTGCAATTCTTTTTCATTGACGACAGTCACCTGCATGCCGTTCTGTTTCAGGAATTCGAGCGCTCTTGCGGATTCGTTCCGTGTGTCTGTCCGCTCAAAATCGCGCGCCGCTTCGGCCGATTCCAGAACGGCTTTTTGCTCGTCTTTCGATAGACTTTCCCACCACTTGCGGCTTGCCATCACAATCCAGGGACTGTACACATGGCGCGTCATCGACAGGTATTTCTGCACTTCGTAAAACTTGCTTGACTGAATGGTGTTGAGCGGATTTTCCTGGCCATTCACTTCACCCGATTCCAACGCGGCAAACAAATCCGCAAATGCGAGCGCGACCGGCTCGGCGCCAAAGTTCTTGAACATTTCGATGTAGATAGGGTTCTGCATGACACGCAGCTTGACGCCGCGCAGATCTTCCATCTTGGCGATCGGCCGCGTGGCATTGGTCAGATTGCGAAATCCGTTTTCCCAGTACACCAGCGCCACAAGGCCATGATCGAGCAGCCTGCTGCGCAGCTTCTGGCCGAAGCTTCCATCCAGCACGGCATCGGCCTCGCGCTCGTCGCTGAATATAAACGGCAAGTCGAACACGCCGAAATCGCTGTCTAGGCTAACCAAGGTTGACGTCGAACCGACCATCATTTCCAGCGACCCTGCAATCAAGGCTTTCTGCATGTCGGGGTCGGTGCCGAGGCTGGCATTTGCAAAACCTTTCAACTTCAGTTTTCCGCCGCTGCGGCGGCTCAATTCCTTGGCAAGGAATTCGGCGCCTCGCCCCTGATTGCTGTTCTGTTCCAATCCAAAACCGAATCGGATCAGGCGTGGCTGGAACCCGGTCTCCTGGTATGGCAGCGCCCGGCTGGCACTGCGTCCGACTTGGGGTCGCAAATTAGACGTCGAAATTGGCGTCGCGTCAGTCGCCGTGTCACCGAGCTTGAAGACGCTGACGACTTGCGCTAATGTCCCAGCTTGATCCTGCATGGCCTCAGCGGCGACGGAGGCTTGCTGAACCAGGCTTGCATTCTGTTGAGTCATTTCATCCATCGACGTGATCGCTTGGTTGATCTGCTCGATGCCGGCAGTCTGTTCGCGGCTGGCCTGGCTTATTTCGCAGATCACGGTCGCGACTCGTTCGATACTGGTGACGACCTCCTCCATGGTCGCGCCAGCCTGCGCGGCATAGGTTGTACCGCTCGCGACTTTTTCGACCGAATCGTTAATCAATGCCTTGATTTCCTTCGCGGCTTCCGCGGCACGGTTTGCCAGGCTTCTCACCTCGCTGGCGACAACTCCGAATCCACGCCCTTGCTCTCCTGCATGCGCCGCTTCGACGGCTGCATTCAAAGCAAGGATATTGGTCTGGAATACGATACCGTTTATCACCGCGATGATGTCGACTATTTTTTTTGACGAATCGTGGATTGCGTCCATCGTATGGATGACGTTCGACACAACGGCGCCGCCTTGCTGCGCGGCTCGCGAGGCGGACAATGCCAGTTCATTGGCTTCGCTGGCGTTGCCTGCGTTCTGTTTGACGGTCGCGGTCATTTGCTCCATCGCCGACGCGGTCTCTTCGAGCGACGATGCTTGATGTTCGGTGCGGGCGGACAGATCGAGATTGCCGTTGGCAATTTCGCTGGCAGACGTCGCGACCGCATAAGCTCCCGCGCGCGCATGGCCGACAAGGTTGGCCAGGCTGTCGCGCATGGTCTTGATCGCGAACAGGAGGCTCGATTGATCGCTGGGCAGAGTATGGATTTCGATCGACAGATTTCCTGAGGTAATCCTCTTGGCTATCCAGGCGAGATATCGCGGTTCGCATCCTAGTTGGTGCCGCAACCCACGACCGATCAGCATTGCAAATGAAGCGCATAACACTGCACTGAATATCCCGAGCATGACAATCCACCAGCGTGCGGATTCGAGACCTTCCCGGCTTTGTGCGGACGTCTGTTGCGCGTGTTTATGCTGCAGGTCACCGAGCGTATGGAGTTGCGCAACAAATCCCTCCATCGCGGCGATCGTTTCACTTGTGATCGTTTTCGCAGCTTCTTCCTTTTTCCCGCCATCGAGCAGTTTGAGTACGGCTAGGCAGCTGGCCATATATCGCGCCTTGGCATCCGCAAGTCGCGTCAGCAGTTCTTTTTCTTCTGCGGCGGGATGCGCATTGAGCCGCTCGATTTGCGCATCAATTTCCCGAAGATTCGCGTTCAACCGGGTACGTATGGCCGCCGCAGAAGTGTCTGGTACGTTCGGCAATAAAATCAAGGCGGTGAAGCTTGCTTGCACTTGCTCATGCGATGTGCCGACGAGTCTGGCTTTGCTCAAATCGGTCTGAACAAGATTTTCAGTAACGGCATTCAGCTCTGTTAGCGTAAATATTGCATAGCCACAGATGCTAGCCAGGACCAACAGGATAGCGCCGAAGCCGGCGCCAAGACGCTGACCAGTTGTTAAATTATCACTATTCATCAACGTCCTTCCGTCCCCAAGATGGGCTGACCCAGTATAAACAGAAAAAACAATACCGTGAAGTATGTTTAATCGCAATAAAGCACGGTCTAGCTCTAGACAATTGGCAACTTTCATGTATACTTTCGGGTTGATAGCGATACCAAACCCTTCGTCACTTCAGGGAGCGTTTGTGTAGTTTTTACAGAAAGGAAATCGTTGAATGGGAATGTGCATTCAGACAAACGCTGATGCGGACCCGGTAAATTGTTGGGTCGTCATGGGAGTCAGTGGCTGCGGCAAGAGTGAAATCAGTTCTCGGCTTGCCACGCGATTGGGTGTCGCGCATGTCGAGGGAGACGATTATCACACTGCCGCAAACGTCGCGAAGATGTCGGCTGGCCAGCCTCTCGACGATGAAGACAGGAGTGCCTGGTTGCTCGCGCTGCAGTCAAAGATTGTAGCGAGCCGGCAATCCGGCGAAAGCCTTGTGTTGTCATGCTCGGCACTAAAAAGGCGCTACAGAGATTTGCTTCGTGCTGGAAATCCCGATTTGGTCTTCATCTTCCTCGCGGGTGAGCGCGAACTGATTGCATCCCGCATGCAGGCCAGGCCCAATCATTACTTTCCGCTGTCACTCTTGGATAGCCAATTTCGCGACCTGGAAATACCGGACGATGATGAACGCGTCATCCGGCTCGACATTAGGGACGCTCCCGATCAATTGCTGGCAGAAATTCTGGCAGCCCCGGTAATGAGCTCCCTTGGGAGAACGCACCGTTGCTGATCTGATTGCCATCTTGAATTTCGGCCACATTTCAGAGCCCTCGCCATTTTCGCAAACTGTCGGATGCGCGTACCATCGCCAAATCAATACGCAACTGTATCGCCGCCTTTGCAGGTCGCGTGCAACCGGCGACGATGACATCGCACCGCTGCAACACCCGACAAAGCGATCATCTGTGGGCATGCTGCTTGATTCCCGCCGGTGAATGCGATTCCCGCGACTTTGCGAGGTAAAATCGGGTAATCGCGTCCGGCCACCGCAACATTTCCGTGTTTCATTTTTCAACGACGTCAGGAATGCCAATGTCGCTCGATTCTCCCTTTAGCACAATCAATCGGACTGAAGGACTGCCCACGAAAGGCTTGCTGGCACGGATACGTACGGTGCGAACCTCACTGAGCCGCGCTGAGAGGCAGGTCGCCGAATTCCTGTTGAAGCACCCCCATGACTGCTTGGAAATGTCGATCCGCACCTTGGCACAGGCCTGCGATGTCAGCGAGCCGACCATAGCGCGCTTTTCCCAAACAATGGGCTTCGATGGATACAAGGCGTTTAAATTAGCCTTTGCCCAGAGTCTTGCGACCGGTATTCCGTATTTGCACTCCGACGTCAATCCTGGCGACAAAGTACATGATGTTTTGCTAAAGGTTTTCGACCGAACCATAGCCGCGCTGATGGAGGCACGGAATCTGGCCAATATCGGTGCGTTCGAAGCAGCGGTGGATTTGCTTTCCCAAGCTAGGCGGATTGAATGTTATGGAATGGGTTATTCAGGCGCGTTGGCAATAGACGCTCAATTGAAATTCTTCCGCTTCGGTATTCCGACAACCGTATTTTGCGATAGCCATTTGCAAGCGCAATCCGCGACACTTCTGGGCAGCGATTCCGTCGTCGTAGCCTTCTCGCGCACCGGTCGAACGCGGGATTTGATAGAAAACGTGCAACTGGCGAAAGAGGCGGGGGCCAAAACTATCGTTTTGTGTGCCGGAGAAAGCCCATTGGCCCGACTTGCGGACGTTCACCTGAGCGTCGATGTTGAAGAAGATCCCGACGTATATACCCCAATGACGTCGCGGCTGACGCATTTGACATATATCGATGCACTTGCGGTCGCCGTGACGCTAGTGCGCGGACCCGCGGCAGTTGAACTCCTGGAGCGCGCAAAGGCCAGCATTCAGGAAAAGCGCATCGCACTTGATCCTCTGTAGTATCCGACCTGGTTTCATTAGCGATCGAGTCTCCCAACATCCGTTGCAATACGCCGTGCGACTTTGACCACGTCGCCAAGTATTGCGCCGCAGCACAAGATTACCTTTTACAAAAGCAAAATATCTAGTAAACTTACAAAACAAAATGGTAGCGTTAACAAAGGTTCGCGGCAAATGTCACGCACCTCCTAGAAACCCCCTTTTCGGGCATCGAAATGAGCATCCCCTCACATCAGGCCGCATTTCCTTCGACGCGATGGGTTGTCATGGGGGTGAGCGGTTCCGGCAAGAGTGAATTCGGCAAACGTCTGGCAACGCGACTAGGCGTCGCCTATGCCGAAGGTGATGACTACCACAAGGCCGAGAATATAGCCAAAATGAAGGCCGGAAGTCCTCTCACTGATGCGGACCGCACTGAGTGGCTGCAAACTTTGCAATGGCGTATCGGTGCGGCCAAAGAGAGCGGGGAAAGCTTGGTCTTGTCGTGTTCATCACTCAAGCGACGCTATAGGGATTTTCTTCGTCAAGGCGATCCCTTCGTCGTGTTCATTCATCTCGCCGGCGACAGCGAGTTGATTGGCGCCCGCATGAGGGCAAGAACGGACCACTTCATGCCATTGGGACTCTTGGCCAGTCAGTTTCGCGATCTTGAGCCACCCGAACGCGACGAACGCGCCATATCGCTGGATATCCGGAAAACACTGGACCAGCTCATCGCGGAAGTGCTGTTGAAAATAGCAAACACAAGCAAATTTAAAACAAACAATTAAGGGGGAGAAAATCATGCAGCTTTTGATTCCGCGCGTGGAGCGCACGGTCGAATGGTTAATGGCACTGGACTTGACCACGATGGTCATTCTGGTTTTTTCAAATGTAGTCGCGCGCTACGGGTTTGGCTTCGGATTTGCCGGCGCGGAAGAGCTGGCCCGCTTGTTGTTCGTCTGGCTGATTTTTCTCGGGGCAATCCTTGCGTTGCGCCGCCGAGGCCATCTTGGCGTCGAACTGGTGCAAGCCAGGATACCTCGGCCATATCGTAGGATTTGCGCAGCGACTAGTCACGTACTGATTCTTTTTGCGCTCTGGCTATTCCTATACGGTAGTTGGAAGCAAACCATCATTGGCACCCACACGTATTCGACGGTACTGCATTATCCCAATGCCGTTATGGCGGCTTCCGGACTCATCTGTGCGGCGTCGATGATCGTCATCGTTGCGGTCAACCTATTGCGCATCGTGATCAATCATCCCGATGCGGCTATCCCAGGAGATCAGCCCGCATTGGCTACCACTAACACCACTGACAAGGAAGGCAGCGGATCATGACTATCTTAATTTTCCTTTCCTGCCTAGTCTTCTTGATCATTCTCGGCATGCCGATCGCCTTCGCGTTGATGCTGACCGGCATCGCATTGATGTATCAGCTGAATTTTTTCGATGCGCAGTTGGTCGCGCAAAACATGCTGTCAGGCGCCGACGTATATGCACTGATGGCCATACCCTGTTTCATGCTGGCCGGCGAATTGATGAACGCAGGCGGCATTTCGAAACGCATCATCAATCTGGCAGTCGGCTTCGTCGGCCATATCCAGGGCGGCCTGGGCTATGTCGCCATCGCCGCCACGCTGTTGCTTGGGTGCTTTTCCGGTTCTGCCCTTGCCGATACTGCTGCCGTCGCGACATTGCTGGTTCCCATGATGCGCGACCATGGTTATCCCGTACCGCGTTCGGCGGCCTTGATTGCCGCTGGCGGCGTCATAGCGCCGATTGTTCCGCCATCAATGGCATTCATCATCTTTGGCATTGCGACCAATACTTCCATCAGCAGTCTCTTCATGGCAGGCATTGTGCCGGCGCTATTGCGAGCCTTGGGCCTGGTGATTGTCTGGCGCATGCTGGCCGGCAAGATGACGGTCACCCTGCAGCCAAAAAGCACATGGACACAACGTTGGAAAGCGCTGGTCAACGCTTCCTGGGCGTTGGTCTTGCCGATCATCATAGTTGGCGGACTGAAGTTTGGATTGTTTACGCCGACTGAGGCCGCAGCGGTCGCGGCTGTGTACGCATTGTTCGTGAGCCTGTTCGTCTATCGCGAAGTGAAATTCACTCAATTGTTCGATCTGCTCGTCAATGCGGCACGCACCACCAGTACAGTAATGTTCCTATGTGCAGCGGCGTTAGTCTCTTCGTACATGGTCACGCTGGCGGACTTGCCCGCGCAAGTGACTGATTTTCTAGGCCCGCTCGTGACACATCCGAAGCTTCTAATCCTGGCGGTCATGCTATTACTGTTAGCAATAGGCAATGTGATGGACTTGACGCCGACGATCCTGGTGATGGGACCAGTATTGATGCCGATCATGGTGGTAGCCGGTGTGGATCCAACCTACTTTGGCGTTATGTTCATCCTGGTCGGCACACTCGGCTTGATTCACCCACCTGTCTGCACTGTACTGAACGTCGTATGCGGCGTGGCAAAGATTTCACTCGAAAGCGCCACGCGCGGCATTTGGCCGTTCTTGCTGGTTGAAACCTTGCTCGTTTTTCTCTTTGTTTTTTTCCCCGGGCTGATCACAGTACCACTGGCCTGGATTCGTTAATAGCATCACTACTTCCTTGGAGGATTTTTCATGAAAAGACAATTCAGAACTTTCGCATTGATGTTACTGCTTGCCGCCGCTACTGCGCAAAGCTACGCCGCAGAATTTCAGCCGCGCATTATCCGCTTCGGATATGGTTTGTCCGAAGATAGCACCCAAGGGCACGCGGCAAAATTTCTCTCGGACGATCTCGCCAAACGGACCGGCGGCAAATTCAAGCTGAAAGGCTTCGGCAATGCCAGCCTGGGCAACGACATGCAAATGCAAAATGCACTCATCGGCGGTGCGCAGGAAATGACCGTGGTGAGTACCGCGACGCTGGTCGGCATCGTCAAGGATTTCGGCATTTTCGACTTGCCATTCTTGTTCGGCAACGATCACGAAGCCGACGCGATCCTGGATGGCCCTTTCGGTCAGAAACTGGCCGCTAAGCTCGATGAAAAGGGTTTGATCGGTTTGGTGTATTGGGAAAACGGCTTCCGCAATCTGACCAATTCCAAACATGCCATCGCGAAAATCGAAGACATGAAAGGCATCAAGCTGCGCGTGATGCAAAACCCGGTCTACATTGATATGTTCAATTCCTTCGGCGCGAACGCCGTTCCGCTGCCATTTTCCGAATTGTTCACTGCGCTCGAGACGGGCACAGTAGATGGCCAAGAAAACCCGGTCAATACGATCCAGACCAGCAAGTTTTACGAAGTCCAAAAATATCTTTCGCTGACCAAGCATGTGTACAGCCCATGGATCGTGTTGGCCAGCAAGAAATGGTGGGAAGGCCTGTCGGCTGACGAGCAAAAGGCAGTTCACGAATCGGCCGTAGCCTCGCGTGAATTCCAACGCAAGGATAGCCGTGATGCCGCAGCCAAGGCGATTGACATCCTGAAGCAAAAGGGTATGCAGGTCACCGTGGTAAGTGATAGCGAGATCAAGCGCATGCGCGACATGTCGATGCCGGCGACAATGAAATTCGCCAACGATGGAAATCAGAAGTTGGTCAGTGAACTGAAGGCCGATCTGGACAAACTTCGCAAGTAAAACGACGACAGCATGAGGGTGCAATGCCGGGGCTCGGCATTGCCATTTTTCTGGGAATAATCTATCAGCGTGCGGCCGCCGCGATCGACGAGGCTATATTGAGCGAACGCCGGGTCGTCGTTGTTTCGCATGAGCTGACAATTAAGGCTCCGGTCGCCTATCTGACGCGCGGAAAAATCGACGACAGCACATTTGCACTAAAAGTCGAAACGCTAAACTGATTTCCCTGGTTCGCTGTGATGGGAAATGGGAAATCGTCCAATCAGCGTCGCTCGCAAACAAGTGATTTTCGTATTGGTCGCCTTGAGCAAAAAATGAATTTGCTCCGGGTGGGGTATTTCGGCGAACAACCGGGCGGATGTTCGCCCTTGTTTTCTTATGCGCTCTCACGCGCCATCAAAGTAAATCCGAGATCGATGTGCGTCCGAATCAATGGCTCATTCCGAATAGCACTGCGCAACAATGTCGCTGCTTCGTATCCGATACGATATAGAGGTGTTGCGATCGTCGTCACAGAAGGGTTCATCCAGGCCGAAGCGCACAGATCATTGAAGCCGCACACGGCAAGTTGCTTGGGAACGGCAATACCGCGTCGCTGACACTGGTAAATCGCGCCATGAGCCAAATCGTCATTGCAACAGAACACCGCATCGCAATCGGGAGCGATGGACAGCATCCTGCCAATCAATTCGCAGCCCAAGGAAATGGTCGATGGATCGGACACCATCAATTCAAGTCGCGGATCATACAACCCGGCTTCACGCAGTGCCTGGCGGTAGCCTTCGAGGCGCTTCATGGTCCGTTCATCGAGTTGGGCACCCATGTAACCAATCCGCCGATACCCTTTGTCGAGCAAATAACGCGTTAATGTATATCCGGCCTTTTCTTGCGACAATCCGACCGACATACGCTTGGGATCGTCTGACAAATCCATCATCGCCACAACCGGCACGCGCGACAACTCCAGCATTTCCCGTACACGCTGGCTCTGTGTCAAACCAGTCAACAACACGCCGTCTGGATTGGATTGCATGTAAATGTTGAACAGTTTTTCTTCGCGAATATCGGAATATCGGGTATTACCGATCAACAGTTGATAATCATCCGCATCCAGCGCATCTTGAATTCCCGCGATGACATCGGTAAAAACACCATTTGATAACGATGGGATCAACACGGCAATGACCTTGGACTGGGCCGAGGCCAAAGCCCGCGCCGCGCGATTCGGCACATATCCCAATTCGCGTATCGCCTTTTCGACGCGGGTCCGCAATTCCTGGGACACCAATTCCGGCTGCGACAGAACACGCGATGCGGTCATGGTGGCGACGTTTGCATGCTTGGCGACATCCGCCAAGGAAACGCGCGCACGCGCATGGCCTCTGCCTTTCAAATGCGGATTTTTAGTCAATGGCATGAAAATACGATGAGTGAGATTGCACTTTGCATCATAGCGCAAAACCCGCGTCTTTGGGCGCTGGCCTGATCTTGGCCACCCGTGTCAACCGGCTGTACTTTCTGGACTGGCTACGCATTCTTCACTGTTCGATTCATCCCGTACGCCGGCGCAGCAAATCAATCCAGCGTTCTGCGCAACGCTCCTCGCTCAAGTAAGAGGAAAAATCGGTCATGGTCCGCGATGCGCGTTCGAGCAATTGTATGTCTGCTTCATGCTCGCGCGCGACGTGCGGATTTTCCAGAAACAGCACCCTTCGGCAGCGACGGTCCAGGATCAATTCCGCAATCTGCGCATCGCCGCCCATCGGCCCGCTGAGACAGGGCTGCACCCACATGTGTCCTTGGTCGTGACCTTTTATTTTCACGGCCAACTCATTCAACAGCCGTCCCGTCGTGCCGGTTGCGTAACGCAAGCCGAACCGGTCGAAAAGATCGAAATGACGTTCGACCAATTCCAGCAACCGATGTTTTTTCGCATCATGCGCAATGAGCGCGATGCTTTCATTGGCCAAGTCAAACGTTGCAGCAAGTGCCGGTTCCGGCGCCGCGCCGAGGCCGAAGGCTTCCAATTCAAGCCACTCGCGCGCGGCCGCAAAGGTGGAAAGAAACGGCTTGCCATGAATGATGCATTGGCGCTTTAACGCGACCGCCTCCGGAAACGAAGACGAGGGATCGACTGGATCCATTAAATAAATCATCACATCTAGCCGTAATTCCGTAGTCTCATCGGCCGCCCTCGATACGAGTTTCATCAAGCCGCCATCTCGACCATATGGAAATCGCTGAATCCGCGAGTACCCTCGCAACAATCCATGCTTTTCAATCGCATCCATCGTGCCCCCGACGACCATGAATTCCGGCTGAAGTCGCTCAATTGCCGAGCGTCCTTCCTGCAGCAAGCGCGCGAGCGCCGCGGTTGAAGAGTTGCGATGCTCACGATTCGAGGCCAGGCCTATTCGGAGACGATTGGGATGTTCGATGGCAATCATGGACGCATCGCGAGTAAAAATGGTATCGGTATCATTTTATTTTTGTAGGACAGTTTGGCATTTTTAGAGTGAATTGTTTTAATCAGCAATCTTTTACTTTCTTAAATTCAAGTATATAATGGTAGCGTTACGATGTAAAGCCTGCGGCGAGCGTAATGATGCTGCCATAGGGATTTGATAGGGAGTATCGAAGAAGCGCGCCATCCGTTCGTTTGAAAGCGTGCAAGACCTGGCATTACGCGCACAATTGTCGCGTGCGGACTTGCAGGAGTTAGCCGCTGCCGATGCACTGGAATCGCTGAGCGGCCACAGACGACAGGCATTGTGGCAAGCAGTCGTCAGTATGCCAGACAAGGGATTGTTGAAACATGCTGCAATCGAGGGAGAGGGCATCCAACTTGCCGCGCCATCCGAAGCTAAAAATATCGTCTGTGACTACCGTTCGTTGGGATTGACCTTGCGCCGCCACCCGGTTGCGTTAAATCCTACCGCAACGCACTCGCCGCTTTTGCCAACGCAGTAATCCTCGCCCAATCCCCAGCCTGCAACGCATCCTTAGGCGTCAACCACGACCCACCGACACACGCCACATTTTTACAAGCAAGGAATTGCGGTGCAGTCTCGATTGAGATGCCGCCGGTCGGGCAGAATGTGATATCAGGTAGCGGACCTGCAATTGCGTTGAGCATACCGACTCCGCCTGCCGGCACTGCTGGGAACAACTTCAATTGTTGAAAGCCATGTTCCCGTGCTGCCATCACCTCGGATGGCGTCATCACACCAGGCAGCAAGGGCAATCCGCTTTTTTTCGCGCCATCGATCAATGCCGCGGTCAAACCGGGCGAGACACCGAATACTGCACCGGCATCGCGCGCGGTGGTGAATTCCGATGCTTGCGTCAACGTGCCGACACCGACGACCGCTTCCGGCACTTGCTCTGCCATTGCGCGGATTGCGGCCAAGCCATGTGATGTACGCAAGGTCACTTCAAGCACGCGTATGCCGCCCGCAACCAGTGCTCGCGCCAGCGGCACCGCATGTGCCAGATCGTCTATCGCGATGACCGGGATCACCGCCGAGGTGCGCATGATATCCAACAGTGTTTGGTTATTTTTCATATCGGTTTTTTGATCAAGTTGTCTTCATCGCTGAATGGTTCGGCGTTCAACATCTCTGGCATGTGATCGCTCGCCGCACTGGCCATCACGATCGGCAAACCGAACGTGGTCGCGCCTTCTTCTGCCGCGCTTACTGCAGCGCGGAACATGCCGAACAATTCGCGCCCCATGCTGACATGGTTGGCCGATAAGTCTGCCTGTGCCTGGCTGCGCGCCGCCCATTCGGCCGCCGGGACTTGCGCTTCCAACACGCCGCTCTCGGCATCGAGGCGAATGATGTCACCGGTGCAGACTTTGCCCAGTGCACCGCCAGCCAACACTTCCGGCGATACATGGATCGCGGCAGGCACCTTGCCCGATGCACCCGACATACGGCCATCGGTGACCAGCGCTACATGACGGCCGGCATCCTGCAAGTTGGCCAGCGCCGGAGTCAATGCATGCAATTCAGGCATGCCATTGGCACGTGGCCCCTGGAATCTGATCACTGCAACAAAATCGCGATCCAGCTCACCCGCCTTGTAGGCATGCATGAATGCCTCCTGCGAATCGAACACGATCGCCGGTGCGTGCACAGAACGATGCTGCGATTTGACGGCGGAAACTTTCATCACTGCACGTCCGAGATTACCGCTCAACAGTTTCAGGCCGCCGTCGGCAGAAAACGGTTGTGCAATCGAGCGCAGCACATTTTCATCGCCGCTGATTGCCGGAGCCGGTTTCCACATCGCCGTCTGATCTTCCTTCAGGAACGGTTCGCTGCAATGTGCGCGCAGCCCACGACCGAGAACGGTCAACACATCGTCATGCAACAAACCTGCATCCAACAATTCACGGATCACGAAACCGGTACCGCCTGCTGCATGGAAATGATTGATGTCTGCATCGCCGTTCGGATAGATGCGTGTCAGCATCGGGATCACTGATGACAGCTGATCGAAATCGTTCCAGTCGATCACGATACCCGCTGCCTTCGCAATGGCGACCAGATGCAGCGTGTGATTTGTCGACCCGCCGGTCGCCAGCAAACCGACGATAGCATTGACAATCGCTTTTTCATCAACTACGCGGCCAACCGGCGTGTACTCCTTGCCATGATCAGTGATGGCGACGGCGCGCTGCGCAGCGGCACGAGTCAGCGCATCGCGCAATGGTGTATTCGGTGTGATGAAGGCAGCGCCAGGCATGTGCAATCCCATCACTTCCATCAACAATTGATTGCTGTTGGCTGTGCCGTAAAAAGTACAAGTGCCAGCGCCGTGATACGACTGCGCCTCGGCTTCCAGCAGCGCATCGCGCCCGACCTTGCCTTGTGCATAGAGTTGACGAATGCGAGCTTTTTCGGGATTAGACATGCCGGATGTCATCGGACCGGCCGGGATGAACACCGCTGGCAAATGACCGAAGTGCAGTGCACCGATCAACAATCCCGGCACGATCTTGTCGCAGACGCCGAGATAAACCGCTGCATCGAACATATTGTGAGACAGCGCAACCGCCGTCGCCATCGCAATCGTGTCGCGCGAAAACAGCGACAGTTCCATACCCAACTGCCCTTGTGTCACGCCATCGCACATTGCAGGCGTGCCACCGGCAAATTGCGCAACGCCACCGGCAGCACGTGCTGCTTCTTTAATCAATTGCGGAAAATGTTCGAACGGCTGGTGCGCCGATAGCATGTCGTTAAAGGCGGAGACGATCGCAACCGACGGCTTCTTCTGCTCCTTCAAGGCCAGCTTGTCGTTGGTTGGAAATGCGGCAAAGCCGTGCGCGAGGTTGGTACATGACAATCCACTGCGCTGGACAGTTTGCAGACGCGCCGCTTCCAGCTGCTTCAGATAGGTTGCGCGGTAAGGCGCGCTACGCGCCATGATTCGCTCAGTAACAGCTGTTACGACGGGATGAATTGACATGAACCAACTCCTAACTTTCTTTAATAAAGTTTCTTGAATAAGAAATTTTACTACAATTTTAACGAAAGATGCATGAAATTGATTTCCACACCTACGACTCGATAGGCCAGCAGGATTACGCCAAAAACCAAGAAACCACCCCTAGTTCTCCAATGAATACCACGCGGCGACCTTTTCCATCCAACCCAATCGTGCGCAAAATTTCGAATTAACAAGGTTATTTCATTTATTTGTAGTATTATTACATTTATGCGTTTTAAGGCTTCAACCTACCCACTATCTAGATTGATATGCGCCATGACCTATTGACAGCAAGTGCGGCATTCAAGGCACTCCGCACGCAATATGCACTCGTAAAGACCACCCGTATAGCCGATTTGTTCACACGCGAACCTGCCCGCTTCGATACGCATTCAATCAGGGCTGCCGGGCTGTTTCTAGATTACTCCAAGAACCTGGTGGATGACACGACATTGCGCTTGCTGCTTGGGTTGGCTCAAGAACGCGGCGTCGAGGAACAGCGCGACGCAATGTTTGCCGGTGAAAAAATCAACTTCACCGAACAACGTGCCGTGTTGCACACAGCCTTGCGTGCCCCACTCGAACCGGATCTGAAAATCGAAGGCCAGTACGTCAGCCGCGACGTGCATACCGTGCTGGAGCGCATGCGCGTGTTTAGCGAACGTGTGCGCTTGGGAGAATGGCTGGGACATACCGGCAAGCCGATTACCGATATCGTCAATATCGGCATTGGCGGCTCCGACCTTGGGCCCAAGATGGTGTGCCGCGCACTGCGAGCCTTCACGCATCCGCGCCTGCACATGCATTTCGTCTCCAATGTAGACGGCCACGACCTCGCCGCGATCCTGTCGCAGGTCAATCCAGAAACAACACTGTTCATCATCACATCAAAAACGTTCACGACGATGGAAACCATGATGAATGCGCAATCGGCGCGCAATTGGTTTTTACAGCACGGCGATGCGGCGGGATTGCCGAAACATTTCGTCGCCGTCTCCACCAACCAGCAATCTGTCAGAGAATTCGGTATCCATGCCGACAACATGTTCCCGTTTTGGGATTGGGTCGGCGGACGCTACTCGGTGTGGTCGGCAATTGGGTTGCCGATCGCGCTAGCTGTCGGGTTCGATTACTTCTCCGAGTTCCTGCACGGTGCATATGAGATGGACACACATTTTCGTACTGCGCCGCTGTCATCCAACATGCCGGTCGTGTTGGCCTTGGTCGGGCTGTGGAATCGCAATTTCGTCGGTTGTTCATCGCTGTCGATCGCACCCTACCAACAGGATCTGCAATTATTGCCCGCCTTCCTCCAACAACTGGAAATGGAGAGCAATGGCAAGCACATTACTGCGGATGGTTCGACAACCGAGGTCGCGACTTGCCCGCTCATCTGGGGCGACGTCGGCACGAACGGGCAGCATGCATATTTCCAATTGCTGCATCAGGGCACCGACATCACGCCGGTCGATTTCATCGCCGCGCTTAAACCAAATCACACGCTGCAAGAACATCACGCCGCGTTGCTGGCCAATTGCTTCGCGCAGTCGGAAGCCTTCATGCGCGGCAAGAGTGCTGACGAGGTACGTGCAGAAATGGTCGCACAAGGCGTTTCTGCTGACACTGTTGAACGACTGGTGCCGCACCGTACTTTTGAAGGGAATTGCCCTAGCAACACAATCCTGATGAATGTACTCAACCCCGCCACGATCGGTGCATTGATTGCGCTTTATGAACATAAGGTATTCGCCCAAGGCGTAATATGGGGCGTCAACAGTTTTGACCAGTGGGGCGTCGAATTGGGGAAAGTCCTGGCAAAGAATATTCAGTCGGAATTGAGCAATGTGCCTAATCCGCAAAGGCATGACAGCTCGACCAACGGCTTGATCGCATTGGCACGCAGCGCTCTTTAGTGAATTATCAACCAGTCGCCATGGATATCGCTGCGCACATTCAAGTCGCCTATGACATACCGATGAAAGTCGGCGAGTGCCCGCTATGGCATCCGGACGAAGCCATGCTTTACTGGATCGATAACGTTGGATGTGCTGTGCATCGCTTAAACCCCAAAGACGGCTCCGAAATGAGCTGGCCGATGTTGAGCGAACCCGGCTGTATTGCGCGGCACGCCACTGTCGGGCTGGTGGTCGCGTTACGCACTGGCTTCTACCATCTGGACACTGACACCGACACCTTGACTGAAATTGCGCCTGCTCCGTATGACACCGCTACTACACGCTTCAACGACGGACGTTGCGATGCTGCCGGACGGTTCTGGGTTGGCACCATGTACGAACCACGTGACAAACAATTGGGCACAATGTATACGCTGGAACAAGGCACCGTGCATCAGCATTGGAGCGGCATCACTGTATCAAACGGATTGGCGTTCAGCCCCGACAACCGCACGCTGTATCACGCCGATACCACCGCACATGTGATACGCCGTTATCCGTTCGATCTGGATAGCGGGCAAGTCAGCCTGCCGCAGTTCGTGCGTCAGTTCTCGATGGACAAGACCAACAACTACATCGGCCGACCTGATGGTGCCGCAGTCGACAGCGAAGGCGCATATTGGTGCGCAATGTATGAAGGCGGCCGCTTGCTGCGCCTGACGCCGGAAGGCCAGACCCTACAAGAGATCCTGCTGCCGGTGCGCTGCCCGACCATGATCGCTTTTGGCGGTGCTGATCTGCGCACCTTGTATATCACCAGCGCGCGGCACAACCGCCCTGCGGACGAACTTGAAAAATATCCTTTGTCTGGCTGCCTGCTGTCCGTACGCGTAGAAGTGCCGGGGCTGATCGAACACGCTTATGTCGGGCACCGGATCGCGGTGCCTGCATGAATATCTCATCCGATTAATTTACTCAAGACACAAAATGATAATCAACGATTTCGACTTCGTCCTGTTTGGCGGCAGCGGTGACCTGGCCATGCGCAAGTTGCTGCCCGCGCTGTTCTCGCGCGAGATTGCAGGCAACTTCCCGTGCACGTCGCGCATCATCTGCATCGGACGCAATGACTCAACGCAAGAGAATTTCCTGAGCGAGATCGACAAGAACGCGAAGATCCACATCTACAACAATGCACCGCCCGCTGCGGCATGGGAAGCTTTCCTGAAGCGCATCACCTATGTGAGGCTCAACGCCGACGATGTGAAAAGTTACCATGCTCTGGTAACGGCAGTACGTAGCGATGCAGCGATTACGCGCGTGTATTACCTAGCCACACCGCCTGCGTTATTCTCGAAAATCTGCAACAACTTGTCCGAAGCAGGATTGGTGAACAAGAACTCGCACGTCGTACTGGAAAAACCGCTCGGCCGTGACCTCGCCAGCGCCAAACAGATCAATGCCGAAGTGGGGCGCGTGTTCGCCGAATCGCAGATATTCCGTATCGACCACTACCTCGGAAAAGAGACAGTTCAGAATCTGCTGGCACTACGCTTCGGCAATCTCCTGTTCGAACCGCTGTGGAGGCGCGAATGGATTTCCGACGTGCAGATCACCATCGCCGAAGACCTCGGCGTCGGCAACCGCATGGGCTATTACGACACCTCCGGTGCCTTGCGCGACATGCTGCAAAACCATTTGCTGCAATTGCTGTGTATCGTCGCGATGGAACCACCGACCTCGATTGCACCCGATGCTGTGCGCGATGAGAAATTGCAGGTACTGCGCTCGCTGCGCAAGTTCACACCGACCACACTTGCGCAAGATGTCGTACGCGGTCAATACCGCGCCGGCTATATTGAAGGCGCAGCCGTGCCCGGCTATCGTGAAGAAGTGGGCGCCAATCCACACTCACGCACGGAAAGTTTTGTGGCGCTAAAAACTGAAATCGATTCCTGGCGCTGGGCTGGCGTGCCGTTTTATTTACGCACAGGGAAACGCATGCCCGACCGGCTTGCGGAAATCGTGGTGCGCTTCAAATCGATACCGCATTCCATTTTTGCACAATCTAGCAACAATTTTCAGCCGAACTGCCTCGTGATCCGTTTGCAACCGGATGAAGGACTGACGCTCAACCTGATGGCGAAGATCCCAGGCGACAGCATGCGATTGAAACCAATTGAACTGGAAATGGATTTCCTCGAAACATTCCGCGCTCCGCGTATGGAAGCATATGAGCGTTTGTTGCTGGATGTATTGCGTGGACATCTGACGCTGTTCATGCGCGGCGATGAATTGGAAGCGGCGTGGGAATGGGTCGAACCCATCCTGAGACATTGGGAGCAGAATGAGGTGGAGCCTATTCCGTATTCTTCAGGGACTTGGGGGCCTGCTGCGGCAAATGCCTTGATTGGGAGGAATGGGCTGCAGTGGAGAGAAGAGGTTTTGCCTGAGGCTTGATTGCATGACTCGTTGCAATCATAATTTTTATAAGCATGTTGGATCAGCCCGGAATTTTCTCCAATGGTCTTTGGCGAAGATCGACACGAGATTGAATATAATCGTCGATATCACTAGATAGCCAACCGATGGCTCTCGGACCGAGTTCAAGAGGTCTTTTGAATTTACCTGCTTTAATCCAATTATATAAGGTGGAGCGTGACACACGAACTCGCTCAAGGACTTGTGGTAATCGATATATGGTTTGTTCATGCATGTCTATTGCCTTCCCAAGGTCACCAAATTAAGGTCAATTTTCTTAACCAATATTAAGTGCTGACATGCAGATTCTGCAAACCGAAAAACTTATAAAAATAATTATCCGGCTTTGGTGAAAGCTCGCAATTTAAGCATGAAACTGATTGGATTTTTGAAATTCAGCTATAAATGCACTAAGTTGAATCGATAAATTTCGAGATGTGAAGATGATCGAATATATTTAATGGTTATATAAAAATTTATCTGCGATAAAGTTGGACTGCTTGAAGGTGAATTGCCATCTCAAATTTTTATTAAAGCACTTTTCAAGTTTTCATCTCATTTCGTTGGCTTTTTACGGTTGTTCTTTTCGTCGCGCAATAAGTGGCCCATGATTTCATTAATTGCCGTCTTTTCTCAAACAAATCGCTGCAAAAATAAGCGGCTTCGGTTTCATCTTTGTTCGTGTGGGCGAGGGCGGCTTCGCAGACTTCACGTGGGAATGCTGTCTGTTCTGCTGCCCAATCGCGGAATATCGACCGGAAGCCGTGCATTGTAAAATCAAATCCCAGCCGTCGCAGTAACTGAGTCAATGCCATGTCACTAAATGGCTTCCCCTTTTCATTTGTGAAGACATATCCATCCTTATCATCGGCAGTGTGCCAAAGCTCTGCCAATATTTCCTTTGATCGCTGAGATAATGGCACCCGATGTTCACGTCCGGACTTCATGCGTTCAGGCGGTAATATCCAACGTTCGCCCCTAAAATCGATTTCAGGCCATTTAGTGAACCTGCCTTCACCAGAGCGGGAAGCGGTCAGAATGATATATTCCGCTGCTAATTTAAGCTTGGTCGTTGCGCCAGATTCTTTGATGGTTTTAATGGCGTCGTAGATTTCCGCATATGGACAGGCTTAAAGTGCTGTACCTTTTTGATTTTCTGGGCTTTGGGCATTGAAGCTTCAATCTGAGTTTTTAAGTGCGGGTCATGGCCGATTCGATAGTCTCGGGAAGCTGATCAATCCAACACTGCGAAAACGCGCTGCTTTACTCGGGGGGTAGTTTCTATCTTCATATGCCAAATTGGATCAAGCATAAGCAAAATATCTGCTTTGCCAACGTCTGATATGTCCTTATGCCCACATACTGGAAAGGCATAGTGTTCCAGGGTGCTTATCCATTGAGCCGCATGCTTGGCGTTCTTCCAACTGTTTGCATGAAGTGTGTGATACTCCCTGGCACATTGTTCAAACGTTCGACGCTGCCTTGCGGTTTGTAGATTCTTTTCCCGCTCGGCCTGTCTGTAATTGATTGGATCAATATCCTGATCAATCAGCTGACGATATTTCTTGGCGCGCTCCCTTGCTTCGGCCAATGTGCGATCGGAAAGCGATCCCAACCCCATTTCACGTACGCGCTTGTTCAGCATGAAGCGCAGCACCCATGACTTAGTACTGGCAGGGCTGATTTGCAGATACAGGCCGTTACCATCAGCATAGTAGCCGGGCGTCTTCTTAGCGTTAACCGCAACAGATGTTAGCCTATTTGTTAATCTCTTACCCATTAACCTACCCACAAATTATTTATGGATTTGAGTGTATCTCGTCGGATTGAGTTGAACAAAGTATGTTTTTATTTCAATAAAAACATACACTTATGTAACTAAATTGGATGGTATTGGACATCTTTGGATAGTGGTTATAAGGACTCCCTCTCCGCCAAAAAACAAAGCCCCGCATCGCGGGACTTTTTCTTTTGTATTGCCATTTTTCACATCTGATTATCAATCCAATAAGATCTATCGCCGCCGACGCTTGTGATGGCGCTTGGAACGGGGCGCATCATTTTTTTTCAAGCCCGGTCTTTTTGAGCGCCATTGTTTAATCTCCAGATAAACCGCATAGGCAATGAGAATAAATACGGCAATCCCAATCTCGACTTCAAAGAAAAACCGCATCTCCGGCGACAGAGGATGAACATGGTAGGGCTTGTATGGCGACATCAAAGCGCGCAACTTGTCCGATGCAGCATCGATTCGGAAATCGATACCGGAAATGATGCAGTGCATGCGCGTCATCATTAGATCTACATTCAACCGCAACTATTGCACTCTGCTATTACTTATCTGATACAGACGTTGCTTCGGTCATCCGATAAAACAATCCTGTCGGATCGTTGTTGAGCACAGTCATTTTTCCGGACAAGACAATCGGCTCCATCGAATACTTGACCGGTGCTTTCGATGTCACCTCGATGACGCCATCCGGTCCGGCCGGCATGCAATAAGGACAGGTGCCCGGATTGACCGAAATTAAAAAATGCTTTTGTTTTAAACCGGGCTCCAGCGGCATCATGAATCCCTGGATTCTGACTTCCCTGTTATTCAATGCACTGATCTCTTTTGTAAACTGTGGAATGATCCGGTCCTTCGCCTGGACTTGCTTGACCTTGGCGAGCGTGTTCCATGACACGACGCCGGGCAATTCCGGTAGAGGTATGCCTCGTGAGATTGACATCGTGATGCTTTGCGTAGGGATTGATGCATCTGCCGCTGCCGATGCGGCGAATGCTAGCGCAGGAATCGACAAGCTTGCAATCAGCACTAGGTGCGTAATGATTTTCATAAAGCCTCCGTATCTAAGGTTAAACAACCAGCTCTTCATTGCTCATGCACGTGCTTCATCCCGCACATTTTTCCGATCGCGATACCTTTGCACGCCTTTCCCAGTTCGGCATTGCATATTTCTTCATCCTTGCCGGACTCCAGGCATTTGGCAGCAATTTCATGCGCTTGTGCTATCGCGCGATGCTGCAGAATTTCTCGTTTTGTCTGAGCGGGATCATCCTTCGCTTGTGCTGCATAACTGAACAGGGAAATAAAAATAATGAATGCGTATTTCATGAGAAGCTCTCCTTGGTTAAAAAATCACTGCGCCAATGTGTGTGCAATATCGGTACGATAAGCACGCAGTGCAGGGATCAATGCCGCTGCCAATCCAACCATGACGGCCACCAGCGCCAGCCACGCCTCATCGGGTGAAACGATCCAGCCGGTCATCGTCAGGTTCTGGTCACTGGACAGTATATGTCCCAGTATTTCCACGCAGACGTGGCCGAGCAGCCAGCCCAGCAATGCGCCGCCAAGCGCCAACAACAAACCTTCCAGCAGCAACAAGAAAAACAGCTTTGCAGGTGATGCGCCGAGCGTGCGCAGAATCGCAAGGTCGGTTTTGCGTTCTTCCAGCGCGTTATACAGCGCAACGAACATCGATAAACCAGCAGACAGCAGCACAATGGCCGCGATACCGTGCAGCACGTCGACGCCGACGCCCAACATGCTAAACAGCTTGGCTGCCTCGAAAGCTGGCTGTGCTGCCTGCAAGCCTTCCTGGCTATTGATAAAGCGCGGCATGGTGACGGTGGCCAGCGGCGATGCATACTGAACCAGCAGCGCAGTCAGCTCGCGTTCCGCATCCATCGCTTCCTTTTCTTCCTTGTCGTTCACGTCGATGCCGTTGACGACTTCATGGACTTTCCAGACCGAGCCGACCGGCGTCAGCACCAAACGGTCGAGTACCGTGCCGGTCGGTTTTAAAATGCCGACGATCGAGTAAGGGGAATCCTTGTGCTCTTCGCCGCCGCGTGCAAGACCGTGCGAGCCGACAAAACTTGCGCCTACTGCGGCACTTGTTCTGGCTGCGGCTTGCGCACCGAATACGGCTTCCATCGGCGCATTGAATAGCTTGCCCTGTGCAAGCGTGCCGCCGTAATGGTCGATGTAATCGGTATCGGTGCCGACGATGCGAAAGCCTTCATAACTATCGCCGAGCGCCAATGGAATCACCTTCTTCACCATCCGGTTCTTTTCCAGTTGTGCCTGCGTGGCCAATGGAATATTCCCGGTCGGCACGTCGATGTGATAAATCGATGACAGGATCAGTTGCAGCGGCGAGCCCTTGGCGCCCACCACCAGATCGATACCTTGCGCATCGCGCAATGCGTTGTCCTGCAATTGCTTGGATGCCGACAATACAAACGTCATCATCGCGATGCCGACCGCCATCAGCAATAAATTCAATGATGTCGCCAATGGCTTGTGGCGCAGCGATTTGAGCGCCAGAGTCAATGCATTCAAGTGATTCATGCGATTTCCTTTCGCGCAGCCAGGCGCATGACTTTTGCGGAGGGTAAAGCCGCCAGTACACGTGCGTCATGTGTTGCAATCACCAGTGATGCGCCGATGTCGGATGCGTGTGTGGTCAATAAATC
Source organism: Burkholderiaceae bacterium (assembly GCA_036560485.1). Taxonomy (GTDB): domain Bacteria; phylum Pseudomonadota; class Gammaproteobacteria; order Burkholderiales; family Burkholderiaceae_D; genus DATBRC01. The sequence continues at coordinate 33,491 of DATBRC010000019.1, read as the reverse complement.
GATTGTCGTGGCACACGCATCATCATCCAGATTGGCGGTCGGTTCATCGGCCAGCAGCAGTTGGGGGCGATTGAACAAGGCGCGTGCAACCGCGACACGCTGCTTTTGCCCTTGGCTTAATTGATGCGGTTTTGCTGCCGCCTTGTCTGCTAAACCTAATGCGGCCAATAGCGCATTGGCACGCATCGTATCTGCGGCTTGTCCATTCGCATAGGCTGTAAGCAGCAAGTTTTCCCGTACTGACAGACTGGGCACCAGCGCCAATCGTTGCGGCAGAAAACCGATTGTTCTTCCGCGCCAGCCGTCCGCTTCGCGCGGTGGCAGCTTTTCCACGTCGGTCCCGGCAACACGCAACGTTCCTTGCTGCGGCGTCAGAATGGCGGCAATCAAATGCAGCAGGGTCGACTTGCCGCACCCGGATGGGCCGAGCAGGATCGCATGTTCGCCGCTGGCGAGAGTAAACGCATCTACCTTTAACACTGGTGCAGTGTTGTAGGTATAACTAAGTTGTTCGATATTGAGCATAGTCATCCTTCAAAAAGCATTTGAAATTCAAGCATCGCTAACTAACATTCACATTCACTTTGATATCCTGAGTCGACGGTATCGGTTTGCCATCCTGCAGCGCCGGAAAAAACTTCCATGTCTTTAGCGTATTCAAAATAATCTGGTTGATACGCGGATTCTGTGTCGGCTTGATCAGTTCGACGCTGGCTGTGCCATCCGGATTGATATGGAAGCGTGCCATCGCAATGGTGCTGATCGCTTCATCGCGCAAGTCATCCGGAATTTGCGGCAGCGGCTGGTAAATCGCTTTCGCGCCCATGTGCGCGGTTGCAGTCGATGTGATTGGCGGCGTTACCGGTGGCGGTGATGGCGGCGGTGCCAATTGAGAATTGGCCTTGGGCGGCGGCTCACTCGTTCTATCGAGCGGCTGCTCGACTTGCGGTGGTTGTGGCACTTTAGGCTTGCGCAGCACGGCGACCTCCTTGTGCTGCGGTTTCACGATCGGTGGTGGGGATGGCGCTGGCTTTTTCTCAGCGGGCTGTTGCGGCTTCGATTCCGGCAATTCAATCAGACGCGCATCAATCGGAAGTGGCATAGCGGTCTCCGTTTCCGGTGCCGATAAAAGACGTCCAAACAAAACCACGATGAGCAGCCACAGCAATAGTCCGCACGGTATCGACCACCATAGCTGGTTCGGCTCGCCACTGTGCATGATATTTGCTGTGCTACTCATGTTTGACTGCAATCAAAAAATGCACTGCGCCTGCGTTGCGTGCCTGCAGCATCGCTTGCACCACCAAGCCTTGCGGTGCACTGTTATCAGCGGAAACCACCACGTTTTGCTGCGCTTCTTTCACCAATGGTTTCAGAGTTGCGGCCAATGTCGCCAGCGTCACAGGCGTGCGATTGATCATGATCCGACTATCGCTGGTGATGGTCAGTGTCACAGGCGTTTCCGGATTCATTTGTTCTGCTTTTCCCTGCGGCAGATTCACCGGCAATGCATTCAAGTTCTGCATCGACAGCGATGCCAGCATGAACGTCGCGAGCAAGAAAAACATCACATCGATCATCGGAATGATTTCGATGCGGCCACGGCGCGCTTCTCTGGATTTACGCCGTTTCATGCTGTTTCTCCAGTTGATCCAGCCGGATATGGTCGATCAGTCGTGTGCCCAGACGTTCCATTTCATCCAGCGTTTGCGATTGCAGCCTCGAAAAGAAATTAAATCCGAATAGCGAAACCAGTGCGATCAACAAACCTACTGCGGTGGCAATCAATGCCTGCGCGACACCGCCGGTCACGCCAGTCGGATTGACCAGACCATTGCCGCCGATCAGTTGGAATGAATGCATCATGCCGGCGATCGTTCCCATCAGGCCGAGCAATGGTGCTGCGGTGACGATGGTCTCCAGTATCCATAAGCGTCGTGACAACGATTTTTCGATCAGTTGCGTTTCATCGGCTGCGCGTGATTCGGTCCACCAGGATGGCTTGTCACGGTTCTCCAGCACATTCTCGAAGAAGCGCCGGAAATAATGGTGCCCGTTGAGTTGCGCCAGTTTCTGCTCCAGCGTCTCCCATGGAAAGCCATAGGTTTCCACCAGCGCCAATACATCCTGCGGCAATCTGGCATAGCGCCAATAGAGCACGCTCTTTTCCAGCATGATGGCCAACGCGAGAACCGCTAAAAACGACAACGGAAGAATAATCAGGCCGCCTGCCTGCAATGCGATCCATGTTTCATGTAGTTCTTGCATCGAGATTCCTATCGGAGAGAACAAGCTCCCCACATTGGTTAATTAAAATGATTTGGTGACATGCATATGTTTGGCCTTCTGCCTGCAAACGCTGTGCAAGGTATACCCGTACAGGGCCATCATGAGTATCAACATGGCACCGCCACAAATCGAATACCAATTTTCCGGTATCTCCAATGCAGGATGCAGCTTGACGGCAATGGCATAACCGGCGACCGAAAAACACATCACGACAATCGGCCACCCAAGTCGTCGACGAAATGCAATCAGCACATCCTCGCGTCCGGTTTGCATCACACGCGACGTGACCCAACCATCGAACAAATCCGTCACGATCATCCCGCTTGAGAAAAATAATCCCGTCAACAATCCAGTAGCGATTCCATCCAAAGCAGAGGCCGCATAACCCCATGTTGCCGCCTGGGTCGCGGTATCGAATACCAATGCGAACATCATGCCAACCATGATGGCATGCATAGGGCCCGCTGCTTCACGCAAGCGATGCGGCAATAGCATGGAACGGCAGCCAACGGGGCGATAAGCGGAAGATCGCATCAACGCAATTGCATTGGCTGTGCCAAGAATAAGCAGCAGAACCACCGGCACCCACTGAAACCATGTCAACATGCCTTCGGCGAATTTCAGTTCTTCGGAAGCAAGGCTTGCCAGAAAAATGATCAGCATGACGACGATGCCATGCCCTAATGCGAACAGCCCGCCAATCCATGGGGCCCAGCGCGGACGCTTTGATGCCGTGCGAAATGTCAGTCCATCAATGGCAGCCAGATGATCAGGGTCGAGTCCATGACGCATCCCGAGCATCAACATCAATCCCCACGTCGGGAGCGTGATCACGGTCGACATAGCAGCTCTTTCACTTCGACGAGTTGTGCGTTGCGGTCTGAAAATTGTAATGCCATAAAATTTCCCCGAAAATAATGGGGAGAGCGGGCTCCCCCCCACTGTTTAATTAAAACGACTTACTTAGACCTGCAAACAGGCTGCGACGCTGGCCGAACTGCGATGCGCCGACGCCAATCCCTGAGCCATCACGAATCTCATACACTTTGTCGAACAGATTGACGACGCTCAAACGGCCAGTGATTTTGCCGAATGGTGTGTCCTTGAATGTATGAGTAGCAGCGACATTGAATGTCGTATAGGAAGGCAGGTGCTCGGTATTGGCAAATCCACTGCGCAAGCCGCTGCCATAGAGTGCATCAGTGCTCCACGTCGTGCCTTGCCACAGATAGGAAATGCCGGCCGATGCAGTGTAGGTTTGGTCATGATCCAGATGCACCCAGTTGTTGGCGATATAGTCGAGTTCCGCCTGCTCGAAATTGTACTGGCTGGATACGACATTCTTGCCCATTGCAGTCGATCGGCTGAGGTTCATATACGCCGTCAAATTATCCTTGCGGTAATTGGCGGTCAGTTCCACACCGTAGATTTTTCCTTCTTCATAATTGAACGGCGTGAACAATAACGCCGATCCGAACTGGCCTTCATCCAGCAGGTTTTTCACCTTTTTGTAGTAGCCATCTGCACCTAATGTCCAGCTCTGGGTCAGCTTGTGGCTGAGTCCCAGATCGTAATAATCGGCGCTCTCCGCACGCACCGGATCGTTCTGGCTGGTTGGCGGTGCAGCGGTCGTATTCTGAAAATTGTTAACCGTTGTAGCCGGGACTAGCTCGCTTGGAGGCGGTGTGAAATATTTCGCATAGCCGGCATGCAGTGTGGTTTGCGGGGTCATCTGATAGACAACGCCGATGCGCGGGCTGAGCTGATTATCGGTCACATATGCATTGACCCAGTCGGCGCGTGCGCCGTAGTTGACCGTCAGTGCCTTGCTGAGTTTCCACTCATCCTGCAGATAGACGCCGGTTTGATGCGTCGTCTTCTGGTTATCATCGGCAATGGAAATCGGCGTGAAACCATTCTGATTACCGAATGCATCGGTGGTGAAGGTCTGGTCTTGATCGCTGTTGTTCAGACGCTCGCGCGTATACATGACGCCCGAACGTATCGTATGGCTATCGTTTAATTTGTAACTGCCGTCTGCCTGCAACCCGTTGGCGAGTCCGCTACGCGCCACTCGCGTGGCGACACCGGTATACAGCAAATCGCCGACGGTATCCGGTTCAAACAGCACTTTGGTGTAACGGCTGAATGTCGCAATTTGATAATCGAACTTGTCGCCAACAGTGCCTTGCAGCGCGAGAATGCCATAGCGGGTAGTCTCATGCTGATTTTCATTCACGTTTTCGGATGGATAGCTGCTCACACCCGTCATTGTGAAGCTGGGAGTCTGCCCAGCCTGATCGGGAATCTGGAAGCGGCCATTCGAATTGCCTAAAATCAAACTGACACGCGAGGATGAATTGAGCAGGTAAGAGAAATAACCGAATTCCTTGTGTTGTTGCGTCTTGTCATGCAGTGCAGAGGAGGCATCGGTCGGATTCTCAATCCCAAGATTGTTCTTTAAAAAAGAACCGGTCATGTAATAGCTGAATGCATCCTTGCTGCCGAACACATCGGCATTGATTTGCTGCGTGTTGAAGCTGCCGACCTGCACGCCGATATTGCCGCCGTTTTCTACTGCGCCGGTCTTGGTGTGTATGTCGACCACGCCGGCCGTGCGATATCCGTATTGCGCCGGCAACGCGCCGGTCAACAGATTCACGTTATCGACAAATCGAGTATCCAGTGTTTGACCAAAACCGGAAATGCTTTCCGGCAGCACGATACCGTTCAGCCGGTATTGCAAATCCGCATGGTCGCCACGTACATGCAACTGACCGAACGAGTCTTGCACGACGCCGGGCGCACGCAACATCACTTGGTTGAATGGCGTATCTTCACCCTGCGGCAGAGCGGCAATCGCCTTGCTATCCATACGATAGATGCTGCTGCCTGTTTCGACTGAAATGTCATTTCTGGCACGATCCAGCCGCTTGGCCGTCACGTCGATTTCCAAAGCCTTGCTGCTGGCCATCGTGATTGTGGTTGACGCACCGGCTGCAGGGGCAACGGTCACGATCCCGGTGCCAAGCTGGAAAGTCGGCTTGTCGACCGTTACTGCATAAGTGCCCGGCGCAATATCGGTAAAGATAAAATGTCCTGTGCTATCGCTATGGGTCGTGCCGACCACATGGCCATCCGGTGCTTTCAGATTGACGGTTGCATCGGACAAGGGACGACCGAGCGAGTCATTAACAAGACCATCTACTTCTTTGGGTAAAACGTCCGCATATACAGCGGGTAAAGCAAAACCATAGGCAAGCGCGCTCAGCGCACTGAGCCGCAACAGGCGTGTTTTCATTCTCAAACTCCAATGGCACGAGTAATTGCCGATAGACAGCTCCAAGGCTGTCATTGGTCGACAAGTCGTTTAATCAATAAAAATTAAAGCAGGGAAGTTAAAGCGGGGAGAAACCGTGTGGCGGAGCGTGAGAATGCGGAATGAGAAAGCTGTGTGGAACGATATGAAAATAAATCGGTTGAAGTGCGATCCGATAAACAAAGATGAGGAACGCGGCAATAATGACTGCTGGAGCAGCCGGGACATGCGATGGAACATGCGCTGCAAGATAGCAGCTGACGCAATCGGAATGCTCTTCCGTCAAGTCATGCTTGTGGAACGCCATACCGACCAACTGCAATGTCAGCACGAGCGTCATCAGCCAAAACGCTAGTTGATACAAGCGGATTTTGGTTGTGCGTTTAGCGCTGAAATGGTCTTTGACCGTTAACTGCATGTGAGGCAATATTCCTTCAACATGAAACCAATTGCAATGGGAAGAAAACTATTACATGACAATTCTACTCTCTGAATCCTATTATTGTTCAGGAACCTGAAATTTGCAATTTTAAGCGGTGACTAACATGAGGTCTGCTGCGCCAAATCATTTTCTGCAGGTTGTACAATTCTTGCCACGTCCAAAATTATCGAATATTCAGCTGACCTCGCTATCAAGACACACACGTTTATCAATTAACCAATTTAATGAGAGGGGTAGTTGTCCTGTCATGTGACCATTACGTACCTGTTACCGTATTTCATTAATGGTAACAGGTGAAAAATGGCGTTTTGGCAGAGAGGAGCACATATGCGTGCTCGAGGCATTCGAAGGGTTCGGCATGCAAGCCGAACTGTGGCCTGAAGCATATGAGTGAATCCCATTCTTTCCCTGCCGTCAAAGTGACTGGATATCGACCTCATGCAAAACTGTCTTTCTCGAACTTTGTTCGCTAACGCACAGACGTATTATGATTTTCAACATATTCTTTGCATCCATTAACGCGTCGTTAAAGTGAGGGCGGACGCGTTATCTCAGGTCAGATTCCACGAACAGGTATCTTGCAAATCGGCCCCACGCGATTGGCTTACAGCGATGTGTCGTTGAATAGCCGCTTACAAAGGTTTTTACTATGGAAGCACCTTTCCTTAACGATTCAGAACGCGCTTTGATTCGCAAACTTGCTGACGGTGACATATCGGTTTATGAACGATGCCGCACTATTTATCAAAATAAATTGGCGCGTCTGGGCGAAGAGTTTCGATATATTGCCGAATGTTTTTCGGATCATCCTGATAAAAATATTATGTCTTCTTTGCGCAGGAAGATACTTGAGCATTCTGAACGGGAAGCGAATGAAAGCGACATGGTAATGAAATAACGCGACGAAAATTTTGATCCGTTGAGACTGGCAAATGGCAGTGCTTGTAATCGGCCGCAGAAATGCTCATATAAAAAGTAATATTTCCAAAGTTGCAAAAGGCTGTGTTGGATTTGTGGAAGTTTCCCTTCATCACATAAATAACTGTGTTACACTCCGCTCAGTTCATTAATTACAAAACATCCAATAAGGATGTGGAACGTAAGCGACAGTTCGTATTGAGGCCGAAGGGCACCATGCAGATAGCATGGGTTTGTAAGCGCTTAGAAAGCTAGGGGCACCGCGCAGATAGCACGGGTTTTTAGTGAATTGATTGTATTGAATTGAAAGCTCGCTTCGGCGGGCTTTTTGCATTTTTGCGCGAACTATTTCCGTTCCTATTGGATCATTGGCTAACTCGGAACTCGATCCGGCGGTTTCGTCTTCTGCCTTCGCTGGTCGCGTTCGACATAATCGGTTGATCCGGCCCCATGCCATTCGTTGCGATTATCTCTGCGGGCAAACCTTTGGCAACCAAATAAATTTTGACTGAATCGGCGCGTGCATTTGATAGCGCCATATTGCGTGCACGTGATCCCTTGTCGTCCGTATGACCAATCAGGTCAATTTTCTTTGGGCTCACTTTTTTCAATGCTTCTGACATTTCATCGAGAACGCGCATACCGCTGGGTGTTAATAACGCGCTGCCATTTTCAAATTCGATCACACGATTGGCGAGCGTCTGGTCCAGCACTACCTGGCTGGTAGCCGTTACACGCAATCCGTTTTTAATTGTGTAAGTGGAGTTGAGTGTGCCGGCGAAGTCGCTTGCAATGGATTGCTTGATTGCTTCACTTGGCACCTCGCCGCGCATTGAAATCGTCGTGCCGTCAATCGCGACCTGGCCTTTGCTGATGGACTTTAAATTTTGATTAATCAATTTGGGAATGGACGTCGCCCAATTAGGTGGAGCGATCACTCCGCCGACACTCATCTGATCGATGATCTGTCCGGTCCCATATAGTTCCTGCAGCTTGGTGAGCAGTACGGCTTTGGTTGCCTCATCAGGAACAGTGCCTGAAATAACGACGCGGCCTACAGGAATATTGGTAGGCGCCGGGGCCGCAGCTTCTGTTGAATATGCAGATCCAAAAATGGAAAACAGAAATACAGGCAGCAAGATCAAGCGAATGTTTGGATGAGTCATCATATGTAATCTATGTCGATAGTCGTTAAGGTTTTGTTCAAACTCGGTTGTGCGGCGTGTATTTATTTTCCTGAAAATGCCTGCCGAAACGTTTCAACCAATTGTTGCAAGAGGAGATCGCCATGTTCCAGATAACTGGACAATTTAAGTGTGGCGAGATCTTGCATTGCATATTCCTCGACCCAGCTCGATTGGCTGATATCGATCAGATATTGCTGCGCAGCCTGCTCATCAAATAATGCCTGGAAGATCTCCGGTGGTGCGCCATTAAATGTCATGATCAGTTTGGGAGTTCCATGATGGATGCAAGAAAACACACTCAGTTCGAATTCTGCTCTTGGTAGAAACGTGCAGACAAGGTCCAGCCAAAATGCTTTGACGAGCGATATGCGTACCGGATCACGAGGGATAGGTATGGCGAGTCCCTTTTGCGGCGGGATTGTGAAGTTGGTGAGCACCGGTTGCAGCAAGTAGCCGATCGCCAGAATCATTTGGCGAACCGTTGCTTGATCGCCATCGGCGTCCAGCATGTCGGTCAATGCAGCTAATGTCGTATCCGACAGAAATCGATCGTAGTTGCTGGTCGATTTTTCAAAATCGACCACTTCTTCCATCGAGAGATCACTTAACGTTGCCAGGACATCGGCAGCGTCATGTGTTTTAGCCGCATGCTGTATCAAAGCGCGCTGGTGATTAAGATGTTTTTCGAGCAGGACAGGACTGAACGGCAAGAAATTCAGGGATTCGTCAACTTCAAATAATGTCGCAGAAATAAAAGGAAAGCGACGAGATGATGCATCGCCACTCGGTATCAATGCGCCACAAATTGTGTGCTTCTTGTGCGTAGCGATAAACAGAAAATCAATCGGGCTGGCGGCATCGTAATAATTTTTCCAGCCAGGTTCAGCAAGGAGCATTTCCATTCCTTGCGCGACCCAATTGTCGATCAACGCAATGACTTTTGTTCCCGAGGTGCTTTTGACAAAGTCACCTCGGGATTGAATTTTTCCAAAATAAATCGAACTTGGATTACGCAGTTGGATTGCAGTGATTGTGCTCATGATCTGCCGTATTATTTTGCCGTATTATTTTGATCAGAACTTTCCAGACCCACTACAGTCGGTGGAAGTTTCAGTCCGCGTAATCCTGCTTCCGATGTTCCACTGGAAGAAGCACTGCTGCCGGCTCGCGAGTCGCTGATCAGCTTGAAATTGACGCTGATACTGCGACCGTTTCCTGTCCAGGCCATATTGAACAAGCCGCTATCGATCTTCTTGCGTTGTGCAGAATTGATGAGCTTTTCGAGGCCGAACTGGCCGGGGAAATTGATAATTTCCAAGCTGCGGCCATCTGCAGCAACAGCGGTAATTTTTGCTCCCGGTTGTCCTTGTGTAGATGGCCAGGTGAACGTCGTCCAATTTTGCTGGCCATTCCTGTAACGCATCAATTGCCCATCGATCTCCACCGTATATTCAGTCAGCCCAGGAGTCGGTATCGGTTGCAATTGAAAATTGGTTTGCGCTGGGCCTGCGCCTGATGCACCCGCTGAACTTGATGATGCGCCGCCTTGCAATGCGACATAGCGTGCCAAATTATTTGAAAAGGATGGGTTCAAATGCACACCCATGTCAGCCCAAGTGCGCGCAGATAATGCATCGCCGCGCCGTGTCACCAGCGGCCCCATTGTGGCTTGAACGTATTTTGAAATGGCGCCATCCGGCCCGAACATTTGTCCGATTTCTCCGGAGGTTGCTTCAACGCGTGAATCGGCAGTAAAGGGATATTTAGTGCCGATTGTGTTGTTGAACGGCTCAAAAACTTGCGCGGCCCACGTGCGATTCAGTTCCTGTTCGGCAGGCGGAATGATGACGGCGAATGCTTGAATCAACGGCCGTACCAATAGCGGTCTGACCGTTGCACGTTCCGCATCCGGCATGCCGGTCAACATGCTTTCATCTACATATTTAAGTGCGTCGGATAATTCGGAAGAATTGCCATCCAGCGTGGCTTGCATCAGCTGCTTGCTGGAAGGACCAACGTCACCGGAATTCTTGATTTGATTAAATCGTGTGCGCACTTTCGATAACTGTTCCAGATATCCCTTCATCAGCGACAGGTCTTTGTTTTCGCCACGTGCTACGACAAGCTTTGCAATTGCCGAGAAATCCTTGCCTATGGTTCCCATCGGTATGGCATCATTTGAACCGCCGTGCGACGCGCTGCTGCCGGTGCTTGGGTCGATATTGAGCTGCGATGGCGCTTGCCGCAAGATGGTTTCGCGGAACCAGTCAACCAAGCCGTGCTTGGCGTTCATCAAACCTTGATTCACAAGGGAAGGGTTGTCCCAAGAGGTTTCCTGGTAAAGCGTCTGCAGCAAACTGTTGATTGGTGAGGAAATCGGGTCGCCCAACACATTCATGCTTTCAACGGCTTTGTCGAACGTTTTGAAATCGGTGACCGATATGCCTTGCATGAATTTTTTCCATTCACTGGCATATTCTGTTTTGTACATGCGTATCAGTTGTTTTTGAATTTGCTCCGGGCTGCCTTCAAGTGACAAATCATCGTGTGAAGTTGTTTTCAAGACCCAATCAGCACTTTGCAATTCTTTGGTGCTGGCATCCTTGATCGCGCCTTTGATGAATTTGTCCCAGGCTTCGCTTGTGAATGCGCCAGGAATCGCATAGCTGCCTGCGAGGATATCCTTGCCTTGTTCCCCCACAATACTGGCAACGGTAAGAGTAGGGAATCGTGTGGACGCGCGCATCTTGATTTCGCTATAGACGCGTTCGCGTGCCGGCGTACCTTTGACTGCGACGCGCAATGTTTCACGCGATTGGTCTACCAGTGCCAACTTATTTTCAATCAGAGGGAAATCAGGCTCATTGGCTTGCGCAACATAGAATGAAATCAGTTTTTCAGCACTGCGGATAACTTGTTCGCGCGAGGTATTGCCGCGGTTATTCTCCAGCCAAGTGCGCCAGAAACGCGTAATTTGATCGTTCAGATGGCTGCTTTCCACGCGGTCACGATTGGCCAGCATCAGATAAGTCTTCAATGCGTTGTACGCGTCTTCGGCATTGGTAGGCGACAGGTCTTTATATGGCGATGTCGCTGGCTTTGCCGCCGACTTTTCATCTCCGGAATTTTGAGCTGGTCGTGTCATGGATTCGAGCCTGCCCGCATTGGAATTGACGTCTGCCAGGAACGATTCCAGATTGGTGGTAACCGGAACAAGCATCACCTGACGCAATCCTTTGAAATATTCAGAGCGCAATGCATGCTCAACCCGTTCGCCTTGATACAAACCCAATCCCAGTGAAATCGGTTTGCTGGAACGGTATTGCTGAAGTTGCACCAACCGATCTTGCAATACACCCAATGCATCCAGGCGTGACGCCAAATCGACTTTGTTCTCTTGCAGTTTGACCACTTTGTCGAGGTCGGCTTGGATATTGGCGACATACTGCCGGTTCGCCATGAATGACCAGCTCCATCCGCCGAGCAGCAAACCGAGCGCGATCACCACGCCATAAAAAACGCCGTAGCGCAGTTTCAATTTGCGGCGGCTGGCATATTGGCGCACCAGATTTTTGTCCGCAAAAATGACGGACGAAAATAAATTTTTCAGAAAGAAACCTGCATTCGAGCTGATGCTTGCGGTCAGCTTGCGACCCGTACCAAGACCATATTGCTGCACAATGCGCTCACCCGTGGCATGGGTTGCTACGCCTTCCTGAATCGCACTGGTGAAATAAAATCCACGGAAAATTGGTTTGAACTGGAATGGATTCTCTTCAAATAGCGTTGCAACGAAAGTGCGCAAGTGCTGTTTGACGCCGACAAACTCAAGAGGGAAGGTCAGGATACCCGGGCTCATCGATTGGCCGCGATTGAGCGACATGCGCGTAGTTCCCAATTCCTTGATGCCGTCTGCCAGCGTGTCGAAATGCTGATCGAATAAACTGACTGCGTTGGATTTTCCGTCGGCATCATAGGGCAGCGTGGCTCCCCATACACGGCTGCGTTCATCTGCATCGGAATCTTCAAAGAAATCGACGAAGCCTGCGACAAGATCGACTTTGGTGAACATCACATAGACCGGTGCAAATAATTCAAGGCGCTCGGTCAATTCCTGCACACGTTGCCGCAATTGCTTGGCGAGATTGATGGTAAAGTCAGGACGATTGCCGGTCAATTCAGCGATGCTGGCAACAATCACGATGCCGTTGATCGGTGCTTTGGGGCGATATTTTTTCAACAGGTCGAGAAAGCCGAACCATTCTGTCCGGTCTTCTTCGTGCACAGCATAACGGCCGGCGGTATCGAGCAGAATTCCCTCGGTTGTGAAAAACCAATCGCAATTACGGGTGCCGCCGATCCCTTGAATCGCTTGACCGCCTTTATCCGAAAACGGGAAATTGAGGCCTGAATTAACGACAGCAGTGCTTTTACCTGCAGCCGGATTGCCGATCACGATATACCAAGGCATCTCATACAATGCAGCGCTGCCGGTTGTCTGGCCAAGCTTGGAACTCTTGATTGTTTGAACCGCATCAAGCAAACGTTTGCGAAGAATATCGACATCCTGCTTTTTGTCGGCGGGCGCAGTTTTGACAGCCTCTTCGGTTTGGCTTTTGAACATGTCGGCCATCTCGTTGCTCGCTTGGCGCGAACGCATCCACTTGACCATCCAATAAACCGCCCACAGGGCAATGACGACGAGCCAACCGAGCAAGATCCATTTCATGTCGGCGTCAAAGATGGATCCAATAATGTAAACGGCGAGAAGTGCAATGAATAATCCGATTGCGGATATAACACGTGCGTCTTTTATAAAATCAATAAATCGGTTCATTTAAAGCAATCCATTTTTAATTTCGGGTTATTTCTAATTGGTGCAGCACTGAACATCACTGTGCAGTTAATCATTCATATCAATAAAATCGTTCAAGCTTCATGCAAATCAGGTGTGTCGTCATTGGGCAGTAGTACAGCCGCCGCGCGCTCGACCATATGGCTGACATTAAATAAAAGAATAGGGTGATTGGCATTTTTTACCTGCGTTACACCTGCCACGAAGGCGCCCAATACGGATGCGGTTCCAATATGGCCGCATGCTTCATTTGCTGCCAGACGATTTTCAATGGCATCCAGCTGTGGGGTCAGGTTCATCATTGCGCCGATGCACTCCAGTGTTCTATTGGTGCGGTGATCTGCATCGCATGCGACTGTGCCGATTTTTTCACCTGAAAGATCGGCCGTTATCAGTGCATCGTTCATTGTCTCAGCCAGACAGGTGTAGGACGGTTTGCCTGGCTGATCCGCGGATGAATCGCGCTTGTCAAAAGAGACGCGCGTCAGTTGGCATTGCGCTTCAAGGGTTGTCGATTTCAGTGCTTTGTTATTGATGCATAAAACACCGAATGCGGCTTCACCCATCATTAAACCGTTAGGGCAATGGGTGCTGAACAATCTGCCGGCTGAATGCCAGTCTTCCGCTACGGTCGGGCAGAGCGTGGAATCGCCGGCCAGAAGCAAGAGCGCTTCATTCGCGCCATTGCGATGTGTTTGTATGCTGAATTTGTCCATTAACGACAGTGCAGTCACATCATCACTTGCCGCGACTACTTCGATATGGACTTGTTTTGCCGGAATAGTAAAGATCGAAATTTTCTCGAAAAGATAGGCCAGCGAGAGTTGCTTCTCATACGGCTTGAAATCTGCAGGTATCAACAACTTGATTTGCAAGCTGAGTGATTTCTTTGTGTTTGAGCGAACGGGCGCTGCACCGCGCAGAGTTCCGATTGATTGACTTTCACGCGCTTCGTCAGCCGTTTCGAATTCAAGCGGCCATTCGTTATGTGCCTGATCGATTACTTGATCGAGCAATGCGAGTGTGCGTAAAAATGCATCACGCCATTCTTCAGAATCCGGCACGTTATTCAGCCCGTTTTTTGCGATCGTTTGGCTTAATTTTTGCTGGACTGTCTGAATATCCAAATCCATGACACGTCCCGACGGCAGCGGAAATCCTCTTGCATCGAGCAGCAATTGGTCCGGGCGAGGGCGGCTGCGTTTTTCTATTAATGCCTGTACAAATTCTTCAGCATTATTCGCCAGGCTGGTAACAGCCCATGCGCCGACGATTGGTAATTTCAGTTTTTTTTCTATCGTGTTTGCATCGACAGTTCCGGCCGGATCATTGCTCTTCTCTCCAGTGCTGAAAGCAGCGGATGCATTGGCTTTTTTCCGAGCTATAGCACGCATTAATTTGAAAATGCCTATGCACAACAGTAAAAAAAAGGGGAGCACAATCAGATACAAAAGAACGTCAGTAAAGCTGATCACGCGATGAGTCGTCTGCCACCAAATGATGACGCCGATCCAAACCGCTGCAGTAAGCAACAACGCGATCCCTCCCCACTTTAAAAAAGTGCGAAGCGCATTGGTCGGTTGGGCAGGCTGGCTCATCTAGGGAAATGGGGTTCTTGTTTTATTGGGAGTGATTTGTCCCATGAACCAATCAGCTGGTTCAATGGGTTACGGACTTTTTATTATTCGGTGTTAGTCGGAAACTGAGACGAGATTAAAGTTGCGCCACACGCCGTCACATCGCCATGCCGAGCTGCTGGTTTACCATCAATAATGAGTGTCGGATCTCCGGTAGAAATCACGGTTGTGCTTCCATGTCCTCTGCGCGGGCAAGTCACTTTGTCGCCTACTCTTGCGATGCTTTTTCCTTCTGTATCGGTGGTAGGGGCGCCTTCTATGACTTTTCCACCATGACTTGTGGAATCACCTACAACAATTAATGGCTTGGTCATTCAATTTCCTTCGATGGCATTCACTTCAGCAGAATTGCCCAAATAATAACTAATTCCATGCAAAATTGATAATGAAATATTGTTTTAATTTCCAGAATGAAATTTTTTGTTGTCTACTTGGAAATCCGTCGCTACTTTAGAAGAAGCTGCCGAAAAGTAATGATTGCTTTGATCATTCTTTAGTCGTTCTAGCGTTTGCCGAGGACTTGTTTTCTTTGTAGTTCTATATGGCCAAAATCCATCAATTTCCAATGGCCCCCCCAAGCCAAACCTACCGACTCGGCATATTCACCGTATAACCGATATCCTTCCATCGCCCACGGATCTTTTTCAGAAATGATGATTTTCCCATCGCGTAGAAAGGCGCTATCTGCTGCCAAGCCGTATTGGTGGTAGCTCTGATAGGCTCCCACATTCGTCACTTGAGATCCCAGGCTCGACAAATAAGCTTGGCGTTCCGGGCTGCGATATCCTTCAATCAATGCCATTTGGTAACCGCGTTTGGCCATTAATTGAAAGACGGTCAAAAGCCTTTGCTTGAAATCGCTATCAAGCATCATCCATTCTCGGCTTGCGCCTGATAAATCCTGGCGTATGGCTTCAACCTCCTGGGTAGTAAATAACTCGGGAGGAAGCGGTGCCGGCGGGACCAGCTGTTCCCCTTGCAACAAAGCGAGGATGACTGGATCTGTTGTTTGTGGAATATCCGCATATCCTTCCAGCGCACGACCAGGTTCGATCGCTATAGCGACGATAACAGGGATAGCCAGAATGACGAGCGTGATGAGTAATACTTTTTTGTATTGCAAGCCAGTTTGGACGATGGAAGTGCCGACTCCGTATAGGCCGGATTGAGCACGCAATGAACCTTTATTCAGATTACGAAAGGTTCTATCAAAATTTTGTGTTACACGAAACCGCAATGTTTGAAAGCGTTTTTGTAACAGTTTTCTTTTTTCGATATGAATGACGAACCATCCTGCAATGGCAATTGCGATGCCATACATTAAGAGTAGAAAGAAAAATATAACCGCTTCTTGCACAATAAATGGTTCGCTTAACTTGTATTGAAAATATCAAATATACAATATAAATATTGCAACGAATCCTACATTAATGTTATATATATAGCAATTGTGGTGTTGATATTTAAATTGGGATGGTATGAACAGAAACGCGACTGGTGTCGAACCTCATTTAAAAGTAGTGGCTCGGCCATCGCTTTACACAACGAATACACCTCAGAATGCTGCGGAAAAGCAGGTCAGCATATTGGCAAGTTTAGATCAGGATAATCCTGCGAGAAAATTAAATCGCGTGTGGCTATTATCAATAGCAATCACTTTGCTGGTTATTGGCTTCATGTATTGGGCATATGTACATTCCATATTCCGGCAGCCGCTCGCAATGCCGGCGTGGTTGGAGACAGCGCTGAATATTTCCAAAGCGCCGATTCCTGTTGTGCCGTCTAGTGTTCAACCTGTGACCGCCAAGCTGGAAAGCCCGGTGGCCGCAGCAGTCGAAGAATCCCATCCTGCAACCATCGTGACTGAATCCACACTGCCGGTTGCCATTGAATCCGCAGCACTGAAATCCGAAACATCCGACAAACTGGCAAAGCTTGATCCGGAATTGACGAATAAGAAAAGTAGCGAACAAAAACCAGCGGTGCTTCCTGTTGCAGCGAAACCGGCAACGAGTCAAAAAGTGGAATCAAATGAAAGTGCACCACATAAAAATACTGCCGTTGCAAAAGTTGATTCCAAGGTTCTCGACACAACGCATGCGAATAAGCAGGCCAAAACAGGTGACGTCAAAAGTACCAAAGATGAAGATGTGGACTTGATTGCAGCTTTACTCTCGCGCGTATCGCGTCAAGATGCATTAGCAAAAGAAGTCAAGCATAAGAAGGCCGGCACTTCTACAACACAGAGTGCAACTGCGGGCAGCGCAAAACGTCAAAGTAAACCAGACCCAAGCCGCGATATTGTCACCAGAGCAGATGGTGATACGACTGAGGATTTGCTCAAGCGCTGCAAAGCACTTGGTTTTTTTGAAGGCGAATTATGCCGCGTGCGTATCTGTTCATCGTTGTGGGGAAAAGATCCGGCTTGCCCAGCGCCTGAACAAGTTGCCATGCCGAATACCAATTAGTTGCCAGGATTCGCACAGATATGATTGGTTGGGGTGCAGATATTGACTAGCTTGACACTCTAAACCAACTACATGGACTTCAACTTCTCGCGTTGAACAATACTGAGACCGACTGCTTCAGCGACTTTAATGCCGTCGACTGCAGCTGACAAAATACCACCCGCATAGCCGGCGCCTTCGCCGGCTGGAAATAATCCGGCTGTATTGATGCTTTGGTACTCGTCATTTCGCTTGATGCGGATCGGAGAAGACGTGCGGGTTTCAACACCGGTCAACACCGCATCGTGCATTGCAAATCCCTTGATCTGTTTGTCGAAAGCAGGAAGCGCTTCACGGATTGCTTCGATTGCATAATCGGGCAAGCTGGGATTGAGATCACATAGATGAACGCCCGGTGTATACGATGGCGTGACCGATCCCAGTTTGGTAGAAGGGCGGTTTGCGATAAAGTCTCCGACCAGCTGTCCCGGTGCATCGTAATTTTTTCCACCCAATTCAAATGCCTGAGATTCCCATTGCCGTTGAAATGCAATGCCTGCCAATGGATGGCCAGGATAATCAGCAGGTGTGATGCCGACCACGATACCGCTATTGGCATTGCGTTCGTTGCGTGAATATTGGCTCATACCATTGGTGACAACACGGCCAGGTTCCGATGTCGCGGCCACCACCGTACCACCAGGGCACATGCAAAAACTGTAGACTGAACGGCCGTTCGTGCAGTGATGGACCAGTTTGTAATCGGCTGCGCCCAGTATCGGATTGCCCGCATTCGGACCGAAGCGGCATTTGTCGATCAGTGATTGCGGATGTTCGATCCTGAATCCGATCGAAAACGGTTTGGCCTCGACATATACACCTCTGTCATGCAGCATTTGAAACGTATCGCGGGCGCTATGGCCGACCGCCAGCACGACATGATCGGCAGCGATGTGTTCGCCGCTTGCCAAGATGACGCCGCGCACCCTGCCTTTGTCGATCTCGATATTTTCTACCTTGCTCTCAAAACGGAACTCGCCGCCCAATTCTTCAATCGACGCGCGCATCAATTCCACCATCTTGACCAGCCGGAATGTACCGATGTGCGGTTTGCTCACATACAGAATTTCAGGAGGTGCATCGGCTTTGACAAATTCCATCAGCACTTTGCGTCCGTAATGCTTTGGGTCCTTGATCTGGCTATACAGTTTGCCGTCTGAGAAGGTGCCGGCGCCGCCTTCGCCGAACTGCACGTTCGATTCGGGTTGTAGTTCTCTTTTCCGCCACAGGCCGAATGTGTCCTTGGTGCGCTCGCGCACCGATTTGCCGCGTTCAAGAATGATCGGCTTGAAACCCATTTGCGCAAGAATCAATCCGGCGAAAATTCCGCATGGTCCGGTGCCGATCACGATAGGGCGCAACGCCAGATTTTTTGGGGCTTGCGTGACGAAGTGATAGCCGGTGTCCGGCGTTGCATTGATGTGCCGGTCGCCATGGAATTTCTTGAGCAATGCGGCTTCGTTGCGCACGTCGACATCCAACGTGTAGATCAAGACAATCGCCGTTTTCTTGCGTGCGTCGTAGCTTCGGCGGAATATCGAATAGCTGATCAAGTCGTTAGCAGTTATCCCCAGCCGTTCAAGAATGGCTGTTTGTATATCCGCTTCTGGATGATCAAGAGGGAGTTGAACTTCTGTCAATCGCAACATGTGCAGTATTCCGGATGAATCGTTATGAATAGGTTCTTAGCAGTCGAAGCAGAGCGTCATTTTACCCTCGTCCCGTTTTGAACAATATGAAGCTGCCGGATTATCAGTCAATAAATTACATTTTTGTCATTCTCTCAGAGGAACAGACACATCAAATAACTTCATATCAAGGCTTTGTTTTCCTATACTGCAACGATAATGGAATGGTTCTGACATCAATCCATAGGCGGTTTAGTGTTGGCATGCTGGTCATGAATCAGGCTGTATCACACAAAAACATTCAAGCTGAAGTAATCCAGGGGGACATTATGTTGACCGAAAAAGAAATCGAAAGCTGTTATCTGGGACAATTCATTCCGCTTCAATACCATCACAACATGCTGATGGATTCCAACCGGATGAAAAATTTCAAGGCTGCGATTGATTATGCTGTTTTCCCTGGAGCGAAAGTATTGGAACTGGGTGGTGGAACCGGTGTGCTGTCGTGGTTCGCCGCTGCCAAGGCGGAAAAAGTCTGGTGTGTCGAATACAATCCGGAATTGGTCGCAGAGTCGCGCCGCTTGCTGGCACTCAACAAGAATGGCCATAAAGTGGAAGTGGTCCATGCAGATGCGTTCGAGTATTTGCCGCCGGAGCCGGTCGACGTCGTACTATGCGAAATGATCCATGTCGCGATGCTGAAAGAAAAACAGATCGAAGTGATCGAATCATTCAAGCGGCGCTATCTGGAACGTTTCGGTGGGCCATTGCCTGTTTTTATTCCAGAGGCTGTGATTATGGCTACGCAACCGCTGCAACAAGAATACGACTTTGAGGGATTCAACGCGCCGATTATGCAAATCCAGGAACTGGCAGTTGATTTACCCGGCACAATCGAATTGGCGCGACCTGCTGTTTATAGTCTGCTGGATTTCAATCAACCAATGGAACTGGGTATAACTTGGGAAGGTATTTTTATGATCGAACGCAGCGGCACAGTGAATGCGATGCGTTTCATCACCAAAAATGTCCTTGCCGTTGTGACGGAAAAATCGACCACGATTGATTGGCTTAACCGTTATCTCGCTTTACCTTTGAACGAGCCGGTGAAAGTGATGGCAGGCGACGCATTGCATGTTCAATTTCAGTATCGCGCTGGTGCATCGATTCAGTCTTTGCAGGCTTCTATCCGTACAGAATTACGGCGTAGTTCGATTATCGAGACCGAAGACCAGCAACGATTTGCTTACGCGTAAAGAAAATGTTTTGTGTCTGCAGTTTTTCTCATAAAAATTACTGGTGTTGATTGACTAGAACTCATTTCATAAATAAGCATATGCGTGAGCGGGATCTGGTTGGTGCATCGCGTCGTTGTGTTGCTAGCAAAGGGGACCACCCTTTGCGTCGCACCACGCCTAGCGCTGCATCCACCCAGACACCACTCCCACACACGCCTATTTATGAAATGAGTTCTAGTAATTTTTTGGGTATCAAGACAGCACTTTATCGGCCATGCTGGCTTCCATTGCTTTCAACGTATCTGCAATAGTGGCGCGGAAGTCTGCCAACTGTTGATGACTGGCGTGGCCGTCTATTAATGCTTGTTCCAGGTCTGCAGCAGCATTGGCCAGGATCATCGCGCCGACATTCGCCGACATGCCGCGAATAGAGTGCGTGATGTGTTGTTGTAGTGTCGTGTCAGCATTTTCCAGCGCGGCATCAAACTGGTCCAGGCTTTTGGCTAGATTAGGCAACATCATCCCGAGAATCCGGTGGTATACATGCACACTGCCGCCGATACGCTCTAAAGTACCTATCGCATCGAAGCCGGGTATTTCAATTGGTGTGTCGTATGCCTGCACGGCCTCAAGGCTGGACACAGTCGTTTTGTTCTCAAATGATGGCGCCACATCGGATGCGCCTGGTTCATCCAAAGTAGAGACAGCATCCGGCGATTTTAGTTTTAGCCAGCGTGACAAGGTTTGATAGAACTGATCGGGATTGATCGGTTTGGCAATATGATCTTGCATGCCGCTGCGCAGGCAGGCATCTCGCTCGTCTGAAGTGGCATGCGCCGTCATTGCCACGATTGGCAACGATGCAAATCGCAGGTCCATACGGATCTGTTGAGTCGCATCATGGCCGCTCAATTCAGGCATTTGCAAATCCATCAGCACCAAATCATAGGTCGTTGGTTCTGCGGAGAAGATAGTATTCACGGCCAACACACCGTTGTCGACAATGTCAGCCTGGATCCCCGCGAGATTGAGCATTTCCAATGCAATTTGCTGATTGATTTCATTGTCTTCTGCCAAAAGAACCTTGCAACCATCGAAGCGAGGAATGGGCAGTTGCTCATTTTTTATCGCGACATGCTGATCATCCTTTATCAACAGATTGGTAATCATGTCCTGTAGATACGACGGGTCGATGGGTTTGAACAGAATGCCGGAAACCGGTGCGGTCTGTGCACGCTTTAACACATCGTCACGCTCGAAAGCAGTCACCAATACCACTTTCGGCACACTTGCCAATCCTGCGCCTGCGATCTTTTCAGAAAGCTCCCAACCATTCATATCCGGCATTTCTACATCGACGAGAATCAAGTTATAGCGGTGCGTTAATTCTGCAGCAAAAATGGCTGACAAAGCTTCAGCGGCGCTCGTCACGGTATTGACTTGCAAACCGATTTCTCTCAAGGCAGCAGCCAATATTTCCTGAGCAGCGAGGTCATCATCGACGACCAAAATGCGGCAGTCGGACAATGTTTGGGCTGCAGAGATGATTGGCGTGTCATCTTTCGCTCCGATGTTGAAACGAATCGTAAATCTGAATGTCGAGCCTTTGCCATACTCACTTTCCACTGCGATGTAGCCGCCCATCATTTCTACTAAATGTTTGCTGATGGTGAGTCCTAAACCAGTACCGCCATATTTTCGCGTCGTCGAATCATCAGCTTGCGTAAATGCGTGGAATAATTTTTTCATTTGCTCCGGCGTCATGCCAATTCCGGTGTCGCGTACTTCAAAGCGCAGTTCTACCGAATCGGATTGCATACTGCTTGCTTGGCAGCGCAAGAGAATCTTGCCTGTGGCTGTAAACTTGATCGCATTGCTGACCAGATTGATCAGCACTTGTCCGATTCTTAACGGGTCGCCAACGAGAGAATCAGGCACGGCTGGAGACACATCCATTACGAATTGCAGCCCCTTTTCATTGGCGCGCTGGCTTGTCACGGTCATCACATTGTTGAGTACTTCATTCAATGAAAAATCAATCTTTTCAATATCCAGTTTGCCGGCCTCAATCTTGGAAAAATCGAGAATATCGTTAATCAGGCCCAGCAATGAATTCGCTGCACGATGAATCTTTTCGACATAGTCGCGCTGCTTCTTGTTTAACTCGGTGCGCAGCGCAAGATATGCCATGCCAATGACTGCGTTCATCGGCGTGCGGATTTCATGACTCATATTTGCCAGGAATGCCGACTTCATCTGCGACGCATCTTCGGCTACTTTTTTGGCGGCTTGTAGCGCTGCTTGGTGTTCGACAAGTTTTAGATTGACTTGCGAAAGTTCGGACGTGCGTTGCGCAACACGTTGTTCCAATACGCGTTCCGAGCGCTTGAGATTCTCGACCAACTCTTGTTGCACGTCTTCTTTTTCTTTTCGTAATTGGTGAAAACGGTCTGCCAAGGCCAGCGACAGTAATAGCATTTCCATCGCAGAGCCGATCTGCATGCCATAGTTGGTAAAAACAGGATGAAGTGCAATGCCGAAGCTGCGTATTGCGGTAACGACAGCTGTCAGCATCAGGCAGCTAAATGCGATTAAAAATATGCGCGCGCTGCGTTGTCCGCGCAGCCAGCATGTAATCCCGATTACCAAAGCAAGCACCATGTATAGCCCATCGAGCGCAATGCCGGTCTTGATCATTTTTTCGTAAGGCAGAAAATAAAACCCGATGATCTGCAGCACATTCAGAACAAACGAGAGTTGAATGAGGCGATCCAGGCGCGGTACGGTTTTTTGTGTTGACAACAAGCGCCGTACAAATAAAAGAAACGCAATGCCGTTTGCGGCAAAGGCGACCATTGTTGACATCAGCGCCCATCTGACGTTATCAGGCCATACGAATTGGAATCCCATGCCGCTGAATGATAGTAATGACAATGCGCTTGTCATTAAAAATATCACGTAGTAGAGATACGTCCGGTCGCGCAGGGACAAATAAAGCAAAAGGTTATACAAGCCCAGCGCCAATATCATGCCGAAGTACATGGCTTGGGCCATGTACTCTTCCAATGTATGCAGGCGAAAGGCGAGCGGTTCCCATAGCTTGGTCGGAATTTCGAGCGAGGTACCGGAAGCGATACGCAGGTAATAAATCGATTCCGAACCTGCTGACAGATGCAATGGGAATGTGAAATTACGCTGAGGGATAGGCCTCTCAGAGAATGGTAATGCGTGTCCTGTAATTATTTGTGAAAACCCTTGTTCTGTCTTCGTATAAAAATTGACGTGATGAAGATGGGGATAGGCAATTTCAAGATAGCGGTCAAGATCTTTTTTACTACTGTTAAGAATGGTAATGCGCAGCCAGATTGGTGTTGAGCGCAGTCCAAAATTCAATGTATCGGTATTTTGATGATGAGACTGGAATTTCGTTGAAAATTCCGGCTTCACGACATCCTCAATGGTTAAGTCAGGCGAAGCATTTTCCAACACTGTCCAATAGGGAGACAGATTGATGGGTGTTTTACCGGATGTCTCATCAATACGAATACTCTGGGCATGCGCGATGACACCACTTAACAGGAATAGCAGTCCAACTCTGAAGCAGTATCGAAACAAACTCAACGGGTCATGCATCGGCATTGTTCCTGACAAAATAGGATTTACGCAAAATCATCACAGCCGTGTTGTCGCTCCCAGCTGTACGTGTGTACTGCCGTCCAGCCTCACCCTCAATCCCTCTCCAGAAAATGGAGAGGGAAGCTATTTGCCCCTTTCTCCCGCAAGCGGGAGAAAGGATGGGGACTCAAAGCACTGCTTTGAGGGATGCGACGTCTTGTTGTAACAATTTTGCGTAAGTCCTACATTAATAAGTTTCAAAATTGCAATAACTTTCATCGTAGCAGAATGTGCAAACTATTTGTCTTTTTTTGGATGCTAAATACGCACAGGAATTGGGAAAAATTCCTCATTTCAATTGAAATCCAATAAGATCATAAAAAATATTGCGTCGCAAATAGAGGGCAATCGTCATTGCACCAATAAAAATTTAATCAATCAAATAAATGGGGGGAAGTCATTGAGTACAACTCTGGATTATGAAGCGCTGATCGTCGGTAGCGGATTTGGCGGTTCCGCAATGTGCGCACGATTATCAAAGCATTGGCCTGGCCGCGTGATGTTGCTGGAGCGCGGCAAAGCATATCCGTTGGGTAGTTTCCCCCGCAGCCCGCATGATCTTGCCGACAATGTCTGGTGTCCCGCCGGCGATGGCGTGCGGCGTCCGGTTGCGGTGCGCAAGCGGCATGCAGCACGAGGTACGCTGGTGGGCATGTTTGATATCCGTCATTTTGATCAGATCGACACGGTGACATGCGCTGGTTTGGGTGGTGGTTCACTGATTTACGCCAACGTTTTTTTGCGGCCGCCAGAAGTGGTGTTTGAAAAAGGATGGCCGAGCACTATTCGTCGCAATGTGCTGGCGCCATACTACGATGTTGCGCAAGATGTATTGGGCGCAAGGACAATACCGTCGGCGCCGGAAGGTAAAACCGATCGTCGTTATGTCTTGCGCACGACGCAGTTCCAAAAATTTGCACGCGAAGAAGGATTGCCGACCAAGCTCGCCGATATCTGCGTGTTCTTCGGTAATGAATACAGCTATCGTGCAAGTCCCCAGCCTACGCCAATTGGTGTACAAGAACTGAATCGCTACGGCGCACGCCAAACATCCTGCACTTATTGCGGCGAATGCGACATTGGATGCAATGTCCATGCGAAGAACACAACGGATCATAACTACTTGCATGTCGCACAAACGCGTTATCAAGCGAAGGTGCAAACGCTGTCTGTAGTCGATCGGATTATTCCGCTCAATGAAAAACAAATGGATGATCACCATGCGGATGGTCAATTTGGTTATCGCATCGTCTACCGCAATATGCAGACGGGAACGGAGCATAGCGTGACCAGCCAACGTGTGGTCGTTTCGGCCGGAACCTTGGGTTCGAGCGAATTGCTGTTGCGTTGCCGTGATGTGCATCGGAGTTTGCCGCACATTTCCAAACGTCTTGGGCAGCGGTTTTCCGGCAATGGCGATTTCCTGTCTTTTGCATTGGAAGGCAAACGCGAAATCAACTCCACTTATGGTCCGGTGATTACGCAATACACCGATCATCATTTATTTGAAAAACACGATCCCGATCATGCATTTCTATTGCAGGATGCGAGTTACCCGACGCATGCAGGTTGGGCAGCGACTGCGTTGGAATCGGTATTGAATCCATTCCAGCGGGTTGCCTGGGCTTGTCGTCAATTGTTCCACTATGTGTTCGACAAAAAATATCAGGGGCGTCGCCGCAGCAGTGTTGCCTTTTTGATCGAGCGCTTGTTGGCCAATGATTTGTCACAATACAGCGCGGTGATGCTATGTATGGGGCTGGATAAAGGCAATGGAACATTCAGCCTGAATCAGCAAGGCTTTCTGAATGTGGATTGGCCGCAAATGAACAGCATGCCACTCTATGATTCCATTTTAAATTTATGCAAACGCTTTACAGGTTTTATCGGAGGTCGACTCTTTTTGCCGATGCCAACCTGGCTGTGGCCGGTGAAAAACAATGTGACTGTGCATCCATTGGGAGGTTGTGCGCTGGCGGATTCGCCGGAACAAGGTGTGGTGAGCGCACAAACCGGCAGCCGAGGCCAGGTGTTTGGTTATAAAGGCTTGTACGTTGCTGACGGTTCATTGATGCCGACGGCGCTGGGTGCCAATCCCGCAGCAACAATAACCGCGTTATCCGAGTGGATCGCACATGAGATAACCGGGCAGATGCCAACTTCCGATCTTTGATCGTGAGTGGTTTTCATAGTATCCCCCAGCAATAATGTCATCAGAAACCTTAAGGAAAAATGGAATGTCCAATGATCTGCGCGGCGTGAAGATTGAATTTGCAGAAGTGATGCGTGGCTATGTGAGCGCAGAAGCGACCATGTTTGCCGATGGTTATGCTGATGGCGAAAAAGCCGGCAATGCAATGGCATTGCATGTGACGGTTACCATACCTGACTTGTCTGTCTTCTTGTCGGAAGCCGAACATGCTGGCACCTTGTCCGGTTATGTCGATTGCGCATTCTTGGGTGGCGAATGTCCGGTGCAATCGGGAACATTCCGTTTGATGCCGAATACCGCGGATCGTGATCGCAAGGTCATGTATTACCAGGTTTATGCGACGACGCCAAAAGGCGAGCAGATTACTTTCGTCGGACAAAAGCAGGTGCAGCACACTGCTCCACTGGATATGTGGCACGACACGACAACCTTGTTTGTGAATGTGTTTCGCGGACATGTCGATCCAGACAAGCCGGCGCAAGCACAATGTTTGCTGACCGGCATTCTCAGTTTGGGCTTGCTCGACTTCATAAAGGTATTGCGTGGCTTGAGTGCAAATGGCCCTGATGGAAAAACCAGCATTGGTGGCTTGGCCAAATTCGGCGAATTTTTTGCGGGTAAATTATGGGATGTATATGGCCCGCATGTACCGCCGGCACCCAGTCAACCGCAACGTGTTTATGCAAGAGGTACTACGGAAGGTGTGATCGGTGCGGACATCAGCATCCATCCGTTCAGTACTGCCGATGGATTGGCTTTGCAGCTGACACGGTTTGCGCGTGCCAGCAGCGATGACGTGGTGCTGGTTGTGCATGGCCTGACCAGTTCGTCCGATATGTTTATCATGCCCGAGCACATGAACCTGGTGCAAACATTGCTGGATCAGGGATTTGGCGATGTGTGGGCGTTGGATTATCGTGGCAGCAACCGGTTTCCTTACAATCTGGCGCGTACCCGATATTCATTGGACGATATCGCTCTGTTCGATCATCCGGCTGCATTGGCAGAGTTGCGTCGCCATATCGGACCGAACCGGCGCATTCATGTGATTGCGCATTGTGTCGGCGCGTTGAGCATGGCAATGGGTTTGTTCGGTCGCAGTGTGCAGGGTGTGCGCAGCATGATTCTCAATAGCGTTGCGCTGACACCTTATGTACCTGCCTGGTCCAAAATCAAACTGGCGATTGGCCCGTGGGTATCCGACTATCTGCTGGGAGTGGAATACTACAACCCGAGCTGGCGCAGGCAACCTGGCTGGTCGGTCGGCAATGTTATCGCGTTTGCAGCCGATGCAGTGCATCAGGAATGTGATTCGCCGGAATGCCATATGCTGAGTTTCATGTGGGGCAGTGGTCGTCCAGCACTGTTCAATCACGCCAACATGGCGAAAGAAACACACGACCGATTGGGCGATTTATTTGGTGGCGCGCCGGTGCATTACTATCGCCATATCTCGAAGATGGTGAATAATAAAAATACCGCAATCAAGTTCGATCCAAGCAATCCGCGTTATGCCGCTCTGCCGGATAACTATCTGGAACATGTGAAAGAGATTCAAACGCCGATCTTGTTTACGCAAGGACAGGACAATCGTGTATTCGCCGATTCCAATATTCATTGCCATGAACGATTGGAGAAGATCATTCCGGGACGGCATCAACTGCATGTATTTCCCGGTTATGGTCATCAGGATGTATTCATGGGCAAAAATGTCCACGAGGATGTGTTCCCGCGCATGATTCAATTTCTGAAAGAGCAGTCGCATGACTGAGAAGGCGATATTTGCTGGCGTGATCGCTGGTGATGCACATATGAAATCAGTGGCCTTTCGACTATCGCCGGGTGCAGATCTGAAACAGTCACTCAGTGATTATTGTGTCGAACACAAGATCGATGCTGCATGCGTGATCAGTTGTGTCGGCAGTCTGCAATGTGCCAGGATTCGTTTTGCCGATCGAGTTGGCAGCACAGTCCTTGAAGAGAAGCTTGAAATAGTTTCGTTGGTTGGCACTTTATCGCAGTATGGCTGCCATCTTCATATTGCAGTGTCGGATGGGCAAGGCCGGGTATCGGGTGGGCATCTGATGCCGGGCTCGCCTGTTTATACGACAGCGGAAGTTGTGCTGGGCATCATTCCCGAAGTTATATTCAAAAGGGAACATGATAGTCAGACCGGGTACAAAGAACTGAAAATAGAAGATAAAGAAGGGGACTAAGCATGCCTTCATTTTTTGATGAGAACGATCTCACTGAAGAACAACGTGCGAGATATGAGTGGGCCGTTGCCGAGTACGCACGGATCCAGGAAGAGAATCGATTACGCCTGGAACATGCCGGAGAAAAGGCACGCTCGCATCAGATCGGTCCGCAATCTGCGCTTTTCGCACGGCTGCTGGAAGGCAAGGCAGCGTTGCCGTATCCACCGCCCACCTCTTATTCCTACCCTTGGTACGACATTATTGAAAAGCCGGGTCCTCATCATGTATCCATCGGCGGCGGCGTTTCTGTTGCCGGGATTGCGCACTGGGATGGTGGGATTGGTACTGACGGACATATTGTCCTTAATCAGTGTTCATGGAGCATTGTGCATAAAAACGATGGTGCAATAAAATTTCATGAATTTTTGCAGTTGGTGCATACACATGCAAATGATCTGGACAAAGCGATCGAAATTGTTGAGCAGATTCTTGCTGCCAAGCCCGAATATATTGTGACTTATGGTCAATGGGGACACTTCACTTTATCGCTTGGCCGCATCGTAAGACGTGGACGGCGCGCCTCAGTGGTCAACAGCCGTTTCGATTTGACGACGCTAGACGGTGGAAACCCGGTTATCGTCAGAGTCTTGCAATCCGGTGCTGACATGCGCGCGAAATCCGATGCTACGCTGAATGCAGTCCAAAGCAAATTCGATCTGGCCAAACATTCAGCGACAGCCATGGACCGCATATTGGTGGCTTCCGAAGCCGCCATTCAGCGTTCAGAAAATCCGGAGGATGACGATTTGGTTGAATTTGATTGCGATGGATGGGTGTTGGAGAAAATTATTTAGATAACGATTCCGGCATCAAAAATCAATGGACTTGATATTTGAGTGCGGCAATCTCAAGATGCGCCATGATGACTGCACTTTTGACTTCATAGTTGACATTGCTTGGCCGAGGGATGGATTTCTGCACATGGTCGCTTAGTTTGGCCAAATCATCCACGCTTTTCCGAAAAAGGTTCAATTGATTTGATAGAAGCGCTTCTTTAACTTGTCCCGATCGTTGATCAAGTTGGCGAATAAAATCCTTAAGTTCGTTCGGGACACTGGCATCCGACTGGCAAGCAAGAATTGCATGGGTGAGCGTCCGGTCTATAAAATTGAATCGTTGCTGTATTTCTCGTGCGAGTGTTTTCATTTAAAACTCCTTTTGAATGTCGCAGTGATATCAACTACAGAGGTTCTTCGTTAGTGATTATTCCTGACACCTTTTTGACATTCATCAATATTTGTATTCATACGAATTGATTTTCGACAGGAAACTGCTCTAAGTCATGATTCGATGGATAAGTAATAATGAAGTTCCGTAGACCGATCATTTTTCTAACACGAGTTACAGGCATTGCATCAAAGCATCTCGTTCCATATTGGCAAGCGCTATTCCAGGAAATTCTTTTCATTGAGTTACCAGACCAGATTAGGTTACGGCAGCACACAAAGCAAGAAACGCTTGCAGCAATTTTTATAAAGGTTTTGTTATAGTCCAGCCATGAGCAAAATGACCCTTGATCGCATCTTGCAATCGCAAGGATTCGGCAGCAGAAAATGGTGCCGTGAATTAATTTCCGATGGAGAAATGGTAATTGCCGGTGAAAGCATGACCGATTACCGCGTTGCTATTGAAACGGAAAATTTGGAGTTCACGTTGTTCGATGAAACATGGAAGTATCGAGAACATGTTTATATTGCGTTGAACAAACCTGCCAATTTCGAATGTTCTCGCAAACCCAGTCACCATCCAGGCGTATTAACACTGTTGCCGGAACAATTTACGTGGCGTGATGTGCAACCGGTTGGACGGCTTGATCATGATACGACGGGATTGTTATTGATGTCGGATGACGGCGCATTTATTCATGCACAATCTTCGCCGAAAAGGCATGTTCCCAAGATTTATGTAGCGACTACCCATGCGCCAATTACTGCCGAGTTGATTGAGCAGTTACTTGGAGGAGTGCAATTGCATGACGAGCCTGCGCCATTGGTAGCGCAATCCTGTTGCAGGATCGATACGCATTTGCTCGAAATCGTTCTGGAGCAAGGGAAATATCATCAGGTTAAACGGATGCTGGCAGCAGCAGGGAACCATTGCCTGGCGTTAAAGCGCTCCGCCATTGGTAAATTAAAATTGGATGATCTCGATTTGGAGGAGGGAGAGTGGTGTTATCTGGACGATGCACAACTGGCATGCTTGATACCAAGTGAGGTTTCCTTGCCACAGCCTTGAGGTTTGATAATAGGGTTTGCCCGATAAAGCCATCGTGATTTACCAAAAACATGACTACTGCGCTATGATTTGATTACTTTCACAATTGCAACCTAATTTGTTGTGAATCCAATGCAAAATGCCAAACAAGTTATCAAGGTAGCAAAGCAAAACGCGCAGCATAAATTTTCTGCCTTGGTGCAGCGCATGGCGCAACATACCGATAACGAATTGGCTACATCGTTGTCAAAAAATCCTAATGCAATGCAGTATAGAACGCTCACCGATGCGCGGCAGTTCTTGCGGCAAGAAGGTAATGCATTATTGGCAAACCTGGAAAATACTTTCCAAGAGCAAATGGAACGCGGCATGCGTACCATGTATACCGATCTGCGAGCCGGGCTGAGCGACTTTACTGCAGAAACATTAACCTTGATTGATGATGAGACTGTTAATCGGCAAATCGAGGTTGGGCATTTAGTCGATCAATTACGTAATGCGTGTGACGAGAATCTTGGTCGATTGAATATCATGATTTCGCAAGTTCATGACAGCTCGGAAGTAGTCGAGCGCGAAAATCCATTTCGACCTTATTTGATTGCGCGTACTCTGCATGAAGTGCTATGCAAGATGGTTTCTGATGAGGATGTCAGGGCTGTGTTGTTTAAATATACGGCTGATTCGTTGGCGCTCTATCTGCCGGAATATTATGCAGAACTATGCGACGTCTTTGACATCGGGGGTATCAAACCTCAGCTCATCGCACGTCCTGGTTCAATGAGACGTCATCAAAGAGAACAATTGACGCGACAAACCTTGGCCGCACAAGGGGGAAATGCAGGTACTGGTGTAGCGACAAGTAATGCCGGTAATGCAATGTCGCAGGCTATTTCACCCAATCTGGCAGAAAAGGTAGTGCCGACTTTGGAGCGTTTGCTGAAATTAATGCAGCAGCAGACAGCAAGCAGTTTTCAAAGTGGCGCTGCCAATAATGCCAATGAAAAATCATTTGATGCGAGAAATGAAAGTCAATCAGTAGCATTTCAGGATTTCGTCAGCAATATTTTTGCTGCTCCTGTAGACCAAGGCCTTTTTTCTCCAAAGCGGAGAAAAGGGGATCAAGAACAAACTTCTTCACAGCGCAGCCATGGCAACCGATCTGAGCAATCCGAAGATCCGGAACCGCAAGAAGATGTCTCGCCTGTATCTGAGGAACTGCTTGCGCGATTAAATGAATTTCAAAAACTGGCGGCACGTGGACGAGCAGTCAATGAAGAGATAACGCCGTTACAAAACCAGTTGTTTTCTGTACGCGAACAGATCAATGAACAAGCCGTCAGCCAACCTGAACAACGTATGGCAATGGACGTCATTGCAGTCTTGTTCGAATTTATCCTGGGTGACGAGCAGATTCCGGAAGGTTTGCGTGCACAAATCGGCCGCTTGCAAATTCCGTTTCTCAAGGCTGCCATGCTGGAACCCGGATTATTGCAGCTAGAAGATCATCCCAGCCGGCAATTACTCAATCGTATTGGTACCGTGGCAGTCGGCCTCGATACTGCAACCGAGATTGGGCAAAGTTTTTCCACTGAAATCAAGCGTATCGTCAGAAAAATTCTCGACGAATTTGACAAAGATGTCGCAATTTTTTCTACATGCCTTGAAGAATTCAATCAGTTTTTGACGGATAAATTGCGCAATGCAGATTCAGATACTGCACGCAGCATTGACGCCTTGGAGGAAGCTGAAAAATTCAGTAGATTGACGCTTGGTACCACCACATCGCTGCGTGAGATATTGCTTCCTTTGAATATCGACAAGCGCATGTCAGATTTCATTATGGATATCTGGACGCGCGTGCTGGTACGTGCCTCCATGCAGGATATCAAGGCGAATATCAAGAATACGGATGCCAATTCAGCACAAAAACGATGCAGCGATTTATTGCCTGAATTGGTGTGGAGTGCACAAAATAAACAAAAGTCAAAAGATCGTCATGCATTAATGCGGCTCTTGCCTAATCTGGTCAAGTCGCTGAAAGATGGAATGACAATTCTTAACTTATCGGAGAAAGAAGGGAAACAGGCATTGGATCAGCTTGTGGCCGTGCATACGCAAGTGTTGCGCAACAATGATGTGAAGGCGGGTGAAAATTTGCCGAGCCTGGACGATTTGCGCCATGTTTTTTCCGCATTGAATATTCAAGAAGAAACGATACTATCGAAAGCTGTCGCACAACCTCAAGTCGAACAGGAAGTAATCGAAGCATCTTTGGCAGAAAGGGGAGTGTCTGCCAGCCTCGATCTGCAGCCGGACAGCACCTTCTCGTCGAGATTGGATGAGACTTTGTTGGCGCAAATGCAGATCGGAGCTTGTGTTGAATGTTGGATAGATAATGCGTACCAATTGGGCCGATTGATCTGGATGGGCAATAATCAATCGCTCTTTATGTTCAGGATGGATAAAGACGCAAAACCACTGGTCTATACACCATCATCTTTGAGCAAGGCGATGCGGCAAGGTTTATTGAACTTGATTGAAGCTGCGCCGACATTCGAACGGGCAGTGGAGTCGTTGTTGCAAGGTACTGAGGCAATGCAGCAGAAGCCTGCCGTAAAAAACTGATTAGCTTAAGTGAATTTCTTCACTTGTGTTCATTAAAATCTCTTTGCATAACATAATGGCGCGGCTGAGTTTGCAAATACAAACGCAGCCGCGCCATTATTCAATTACCGTAAGTATCAGTTATTTCGAATGATAAACGATGTCAGCGCGGCGATTGTCCGCCCAGGCTGCTTCATTGTGACCAAGCGTTCTTGGTTTTTCTTTACCAAAAGAGATTGCTTCCAACTGGGAAGTAGGCACGCCTAACAGTTCAAGAGCTTTGCGTTCAGCTTCAGCACGTTTTTGACCCAAGGCCAGGTTGTATTCAGAACCACCGCGTTCATCCGCATTGCCTTGAAGGACCGCTTTTTTATCTGGGTTCGCAACCAGATATTTCGCATGATCTGCTACAAGTTGAGAAAATTCCGGCTTCAAATCATATTTGTTGTAATCAAAAAATACGCTGCGTTTGATCGGTATGAAATTCAATGGAGCAGGTGCAGGCTTG
>DATBRC010000018.1:0-94602 GCA_036560485.1 Burkholderiaceae bacterium | reverse complement strand
GAAGCGAATTAAGTGAGTCCGTTTCAACAACCGCAAGCGGTGTTCAACGCGCTCACTTAATTCGCTTCACAAAATAGCATTTTTTTCGCGCTTTATAAATCAGATCTATTTGATTTACTCTGTTCGGTTATCTAAAAATTTTGGCCTGTAGCTCTCTATGCCGTGGGAACTATGTTTTAGGGAAACAGGCGTTTGCTGCATAACATTCCTGACGCTCCCTAATTATTGTTGATAAAAACTGCAAGAGTGGCTTGCACGCTGGCTTTCCGACTGACACACATTTTTTTATACAGTACTAACAATTCATGAAAAGCGGCACAGCACAAACAACTCGGATTTTACTTATCTACTGATCAATTCTGATCTATTACACATCAAATCCAGGATTCCCTAATCAACGGATCATCCCGATCACTGCGCTCGATCTTGAAGAGTCCTTTGGGCAATTTGCTGCGCACGTCATTCATGGTATTGCCCACCACAAAATCACCGGTAGGGCGATTCAATTTCATCCGTCGTGCGACATACTGATCGGGAAAATCAGGTGGGGATTCATACACGATCCAGATTGAGTCATCATCGTCGAGGTTGTCTTGTTTTGCCATTTTATTTTCCAGAATGAATGGTGGAATGTGCGTATCGCGAAACACATATTAAAGCATCGATCGCGCCGAATGTCATCGGGCAAGCCTTGATATTTGCAGCAAGTAACAGCGTATAAAACAAACGGCAGACTTTTCATATAAAAAGTCTGCCGCTATTGAAGAGAGTGAATGCCGGAAATCAGCCTATGGCGAGGCCACGCGCGCTTGAGTAAGGTTTTGCTTGTCCATCCGGTCCGTAGAAGTTGCCGCCTTGTGGCGCGCCTCGTAGGACGTTTAATGCAACCTGGTTACGTGCCAGGTGTTTGTTGATCAGCAGGCCGTTGGTGCGGTTCATTTCTTTTGCGTGACGCACCAGTGACAGAAGCTCTGCCCATGACTTGCTGATTGTTTTGCTCGCTGTTTTTTCGAGCCAAGCTTTCATGCCGGTTTCTTTTGGCTCGAATCCTGCTGAAGCCAACGCGTTGTGGCGCGAATTAGCCAATTCCGTCATGAGTGCGACGATCTTTGCTTTTTCTTCGGTCAGTTCGACCAACCCATCGATCTTTGCTGCTACCAATCGATCTTGCTCTTGCTGGAGTAGTTGCAGGAGGCTGCGGGCCGCTTTGTTTTCTTCACTGAGGCTGCCCGCTGGGTTGGTGCCGAAGGTGTCCATGTTTTATGCCTTGCGTGTATGTATCAAATCTTTTACGGTATCCAAAAGACCGTTGGCTACTTTCTCAGGATCGACCTGGAAACTGCCTCCGGCTATGGCGGCTTTTATTTCTTCAACTTTATTCGTATCAAACACACCGTCGCTGCCTGTCAGCGATTGAACCTGGGTCGATAGGTGAACACTGTCTGAAGTACTGGAAGGCGTACTTGTTGTAGCAGGTTTACCCACGCCGCCTGATTTCTCGGCGCCTTTGCCGGCACGTGTCTGCGTCGAGCTTACTGGCAGACCACCGGTTTTTTTCATTCCATCATCGATTTTCACGATATTTCCTTATCTGTTTAGAGACTCATTACGCCTCTTCATGCCTCTATATCGGCAGCTTTGGAAATAACTTTAGCATGTAAATTGCTTTGTCCAATCGAATTCACAACTCAATATGCGACTTCTACGACACCTCCCAGCTTGGCAATACCGTTAACAATCTGTCCGGATGGCGTCTTGGCTTGCACCATTTGTCCTTCATTACCGGCGGTCATGGCTTTTGCCTCTGCCGAGATGCTGAAACCAGGTCCTATTGAGACCAATCGTACAATTTGCCCTTGTTGTACGGCTTGTTGATTACGCAATGCACTCTGGCGCAGTGGCATACCGGACGAGAGCGATATGGCAGCAGTATGTCCAATTGCTTGTGCCGAATCGGTGAGTGTGCCAGCGGGTAAAGCGGCAAGATCGCCTCGCTGTTTTTTAATGTCATTTTGACTAATAATTTTTCCCTGCGATAGCGGAGTATTTGTGACGATGTAGTCTGACATCACATGAACAGTTGCCGGTATGTACACAGTCCACGGCATTGGTAATTTGCAGCGTACTCCAACGGATGTTTTACCCCATGCGCGGCTACCCAAGGGGAGAAATGCTTCAGGAATATCGCAGGCTGCAAGTTGCAAGTGTGGATCAATGGCGCCAATGGTGACGCTTACGTCGCCGGGTAAAGTTGCTGCTTGCGCGCGCAAGAATTGCTCGGCGAGCTGACGCATTTTTTCATGATCTTGTAGTGGTCCGGCAGGTTGTGATGGTTGTGCGTCGGCAGTCGACGCCAACAAACAATATGTCAGCGCGTATAACAAAATAAATGATGCAGTTTTGATCAGTTTTTTCATTGCCGGACCAGTGGATTAAATCCAAACTCTGTACAGGCTCTATATTACTGATCGATGATTGCATCAAAGCGGGGAATAAGCTCGGGTTTTCCGGTCTTATTGCCAGATCAGTCTTGACATCGCACTCGTATCATCCATCCTATAGAAAACCGTTGGAGAGTGCCATGGTTGGGAAACTTGACGAATACTTACGTTTCAATGAAACCGCGTTGAACTTGCGCGCACAGCGCCAGCAATTGATCGCATCGAATATCGCGAATGCGGATACACCTAATTTCAAGTCACGTGATTTTGATTTCAACAGCGCGCTGCAAGGTGCGCTCTCACGTTCAGCCAATGCCACCTCGCCAACCGAACTGGTTAAAACAACCCAAGCACATTTGAATGCGTCAGCGACAGAGAGTATCGACGGCGCGCCGCTTTTGTATCGCAATATAGCGCAAGGCAATGTGGACGGCAATACAGTCGACATGGATGTCGAGCGCAATCAATTTACCGATAACTCGATTCGTTATGAGGCCGGACTGACGTTGATCAGTGCGCAGATCAAAAGCATGCTCGCCGCCTTGCAAGGATAATTATTATGTCTCTATTTAATATTTTCGATGTGGCCGGTTCAGCGATGAGTTCGCAGTCGCAGCGTCTCAATGTGGTCGCAAGTAACCTGGCCAACGCAGACAGTGCAACCAGCGCCAGCGGTCAACCTTATAAAGCCAAGCAGGTCGTGTTTAGTGCTGTGCCGGTGCCAGGTGCATCGGCCGGTCCGGCCGCGACAGGCGTCAAAGTCGAACAAGTCGTCGAAGATGCATCGCCGCCGAAAATGGTCTATGACCCAAAAAATCCACTGGCCGATGAAAAGGGTTATGTCGCCATGCCGAATGTCAATGTGGTTGAAGAAATGGTCAACATGATTTCCGCTTCACGCTCTTATCAAACCAACGTTGAAACGATGAATGCCGCAAAGACTCTGCTTTTAAAAACGCTGACCCTTGGCCAGTAAGAAAGGATTTTAAATGACTACCGTACAAAATAATGCAGTTTCTAATAGCTTGCTGGCAGCGATGAACCCGCAGACCTCATCTACTGCAACGTCTAGTACCGAAGATGCACAGAATCGTTTCATGACGCTACTCGTCACGCAAATGAAAAATCAGGATCCATTGAATCCAATGGATAACGCACAAATCACAAGTCAATTGGCGCAGTTATCGACCGTGACAGGCATCGATAAGTTGAATACGACAGTGCAATCGTTGATGGGAACTTTCCAATCCAATCAATCGTTGCAGGCAGCCGGCATGATCGGCCACGGCGTTCTGGTTCCTGGGTCAAGTATCGATCTATCCAGTGGTGTTGGATTGCTTGGCGTGGAATTGACCGGTCCTGCAGACAGTGTGAAGATCAATATCCGCGACGGCGCGGGAAACGTAATACACAGCATCGATCTGGGCGCGCAAGAAGCAGGCTCATTGCCATTGCAGTGGGATGGCATGACCGATAGCGGTACGGCGGCACCAGATGGCAAATATACTTTTGATGTCTCCGCTGTGCTGGCAGGAAATGCGACGACTGCCAATGCCTTGTCATTCGGTCAGGTCTCCAGTGTGTCAACAAGCAGTCAAGGTGTGAAACTCAATGTGCCGAATGTCGGCTCTGTCAACCTGGCTGATATTCGCCAGATTCTTTAAAACAATTCGCTGCAAAACGGATAGATAACAGGAGAATAAAATGGGCTTCCAACAAGGATTGAGCGGACTGAATGCAGCATCGAAGAGCCTGGACGTGATTGGTAATAATGTGGCCAACGCGGACACGGTAGGATTCAAGGGAGCAGAAGCGCAATTTGCCGACGTCTATGCAAGTTCACTGACTGGTGCCGGCACAAGTCAAGTGGGTATCGGTACGCAAGTGACGCAAGTCGCGCAGCAATTCACGCAAGGTAACATCACTGCGTCGAATAACCCTTTGGATATTGCGATCAATGGCGGCGGTTTTTTTCGAATGGATAATAACGGCGCAATTACCTTTGGGCGTAATGGCCAGTTTCAGCTCGACAAGAGCGGTTACATCATCAATTCGAATGGCGCGCGATTGACCGGTTATGTAGCAAACTCTGCCGGCATTCTTTCTACCGGCGCACCTGCAGATCTCAACATTAACACCGCCGATATTGCGCCGCAGGTGACAACAAAAATCGGCGAGATTTTGAACCTCGATTCACGCAGCCCTGTTATTGCTTCGACATTTGTTGCGACTGATCCGACCACCTATAACAATGCAACATCAGTGACGGTATATGACACGTTGGGTAATGCACATGTGCTGCAAACATTCTTCCAAAAGACTGCCGCCAGTACCTGGAAAGTTTATGCGTCGCTGGATGGCAATGCAACGCCCGCGTTTGTTCCGCCAGCCACGCAAGCAGCGGTCGGCACGGTCACATTTACAGGCGCAGGTGCAATCAGCAGTGTGGCCCCAACCAATCCGCTGAGCTTGTCGTTGACCGTTGGTACAGGTGCGACCAGCCCATTTGCCGTTTCGCTGGATTACACCGGCACGACGCAATACGGTGCGAATTTTGGTGTGAATTCATTGGTCCAAGACGGTTTTACATCCGGCCATCTTTCAGGCTTTAACGTAGCTGCCGACGGCACGATCGTCGGCAGCTACACAAACGGTAAATCGGCAACATTGGGGCAAGTTGTATTGGCCAATTTTACCGATCCTAATGGTCTGCAATCGTTGGGTAATAACGTGTGGGCAGCGACAGCCGCCTCCGGCGCTGCATTGGTCGGGCCGCCAGCCAGCGGTAGTCTGGGCGTGTTGCAATCATCTGCTGTGGAAGATTCCAACGTCGACTTGACTGCCGAGTTGGTCAACATGATTACGGCACAGCGCAATTATCAGGCGAATGCACAGACCATCAAGACACAGGACCAGGTGCTGCAGACATTGGTGAATTTACGTTAATAAGTTGCGTTAATGCGTGGTTGATCGCGTTTGGATCCTTTGGGTAGAACGCTCATCACAGGAGAGCAAAGATGGATCGCTTAATTTATACCGCCATGACTGGAGCAAAGCATGTCATGGAGCAGCAGGCGAATACTTCAAACAATCTCGCGAATGTGGGGACCACGGGTTTCCGCGCACAGTTGAATTCATTTCGCGCGGTGCCTGTGATTAACGAAGGATTGCCGACGCGCGCATTTGTGGTGGATTCAACAATCGGTTCCGATTTTTCAACCGGGCCGATACAGGAGACTGGACGCAATCTTGACGTGGCTGTGCAAGGCCAAGGGTGGCTCACGGTGCAATTGGATGATGGGTCTGAAGCTTATACCCGCAACGGCAGCTTGAAGCTGAGCGAAAACGGCATTCTGCAGACGCAGGCCGGTTTGAATATTCAAGGTGAAGGCGGCCCAATCAGCATTCCGCCGAATGTAACAGTCACGATTGCAAAGGACGGTACCGTTTCGTCAATCGATACCACCGGCAAGGCCACATCAAACATATTGGGCAAACTCAAATTAGTCAATCCACCGGAAGACACATTGGTGCGTGGCGACGATGGTTTGTTTCGTACTAAAAATGGCGATACGGCCGAACCTGATGCTGGTGTCACAGCAATTGGCGGTGCGCTGGAAGGCAGTAATGTCAATGTCGTCGATTCGATGGTGAGCATGATCAGCCTGGCACGCGAATTTGAAATGAATATGAGTCTACTGAAGAATGCCGAGAGTAACGCTGCAAAAGCAAGTGAGATCCTCGCTTTGGGTTAGACCGATTAGGCGCACAATGAATTCAAGGTGAATCAGGTAATACCTCTTCACCACTCAAGTTGAAAATAGGTTATTGGAGAAAAAAATGATTCGATCACTATGGATTTCAAAAACCGGTCTGGATTCGCAGCAGACCCAGATGGATGTCATTGCCAATAACCTGGCCAACGTCAGCACCAGCGGTTTCAAGCGCTCACGTGCAGTATTCGAAGATTTGCTTTACCAAACCTTGCGTCAGCCTGGCGCGCAAACATCGCAGCAATCGGTGTTGCCATCGGGCTTGCAGATCGGTACCGGCGTGCGCCCGGTCGCGACCGAGCGTATTCATACGCAAGGCAACTTGCAGCAAACCAGCAACTCCAAAGATGTGGCGATTCAGGGTGAAGGATTTTTCCAGGTATTGATGCCGGATGGTACGACCGGCTATACGCGCGACGGTTCGTTTCAAGTCGACAATCAGGGGCAACTGGTGACGTCCAGCGGATTTGTGGTGCAACCGGCGATCACGATTCCAGCCAATGCACAGTCCATCACCATTGGACAAGACGGCACTGTCTCCGTAACGCAGTCCGGCGTAGCGACACCGACGCAAGTAGGCTCACTGCAACTGGCAACTTTCGTGAACCCGGCCGGCTTGGAAAGCAGGGGCCAAAATCTCTTTCTGGAAACGGGCGCTTCGGGCAGCCCAAGCACCAATACACCAGGCACCAATGGAGCAGGTACCGTCGTGCAAGGCTATGTCGAAACCTCGAACGTGAACGTGGTGGAAGAAATGGTCAATATGATCCAAACCCAACGTGCATACGAAATCAACAGCAAGGCAATTTCGACATCCGATCAAATGCTGGCGCGCTTGACCCAACTTTAATCGCAGCGTCGATTTGAGTGACTGAGTGGTGAGTTCAAAATGAAAAAAATATTTTATTCAATGGCAATTGCAGGCGCACTCGCAAACCTTGGCGGTTGCGCATACACACCCGATACCATCGTTCAAACACCTCTCACCATAAAACCAAAACCAGTTGTAGCAAGTAATGCCAGCAATGGCGCCATCTTTCAAACGGCCGCATATCGCCCGATGTTTGAAGATCGCCGCGCCCGCATGGTCGGCGACACGCTGACGATCACCATCACGGAAAAGACTACCGCAGGCAAGTCCGATGCCAATTCCGCCAGCAAGACAAATAAAGTTTCTGTTACGCCGCCAACAGTATTTGGACTGGTTCCAGGCATCACGTCGAAACTGAGTGCGACCGGCGCATCAGACGTTTCCAATGATGCAAAAGCTGCTTCTTCCGCCAGTAATAATTTCTCCGGCACGATTGGCGTGACCGTGGTCGAGGTAATGGAAAACGGCAATTTGCTGGTCAGCGGTGAAAAGCAAGTGTCATTCGATAAAGGTGTCGAGTTCATTCGCTTCTCCGGCGTGGTCAATCCCGACACGATCGCAACAGGCAACACCGTGCTATCGACCCAAGTGGCCGATGCGCGCGTTGAGTATCGCACCAACAGTCGCATCGATGCAGCGGAATTGATGTCGTCAATGTCCCGCTTTTTCTACAGTCTTATTCCTCTTTAGGCTGAAGCCACTGGATCGCATATGAAAACCGCCAACCAACACTTATCAATGATCAAGAAATTCTTGATTGCGATATTGAGCGCTACTTTTTTATTGGGTTCGACCGCTGGTTATGCTGAGCGATTGAAAGACCTCGCCTCTGTTCAAGGCGTGCGGCAAAACCAATTGATCGGTTATGGCTTGGTAGTCGGCCTGGATGGCGACGGCGATCAAACGACGCAAACACCTTTCACCGTACAAAGCGTGATGAGCATGTTGCAGCAATTGGGCGTGACTTTACCGGTCGGCACTTCATTGCAACTCAAGAATGTAGCTGCTGTCATCGTGACAGCCTCATTGCCGGCCTTTGCACAACCAGGTCAAACGCTGGATGTGACAGTTTCCTCAATCGGTAATGCGAAAAGCCTGCGTGGCGGCACGCTGCTGATGACGCCTCTGAAAGGCGCCGACGGACAGATTTACGGCATGGCACAGGGCAATGTGGTGGTCGGTGGCGTAGGCGCCGCATCGGCCGGCAGCAAAACGGTTGTCAATCATTTGAGCGTCGGCCGCATTTCATCGGGTGCGACGGTTGAGCGTGCGGTTGCTACGACGCTGGGCAAAGGTGATGCCATTTTTCTTGAATTGAACGATACCGATTTCTCTACGGCCGGCAAAGTTGTGGATGCGGTGAACAAGCGTTTTGGTGAGGGCACCGCGACTGCGCAAGACGGCCGAGTCATCCGCGTACGTGCGCCGACCGGCAACAGCGAGCGCGTCATGTTTTTAGGGGAGTTGGAAAGCATTACCCTGACGCCGGCCCAGATGGTTGCCAAAGTCATTTTGAATGCACGCACCGGATCGGTCGTGATGAATCAGGCAGTCACACTGGATAGTTGTGCAGTCTCGCACGGCAATCTGACTGTGGTCATCAATACGGAAAATACGGTGAGCCAGCCCAACCCATTGTCGAATGGGCAGACGGTTGCGGTACAAAATTCACAAGTCGATATCAAAAAAGATTCCGGACAGGTGCTCATGCTGAAGGAGGGAGTGTCATTGTCCGATGTCGTGAAAGCGCTCAATGCAATCGGTTCGACGCCGCAGGATTTGCTGGCAATACTGCAAGCAATGAAAGCCGCCGGTGCGCTGCGCGCTGAACTGGAAATTATTTAATCCCATGGTTAATTCCACCAACAACGTTACCGGATCGCTGGCTGCCGATGTCAAGGGCCTCAGCGATTTGCGTCTGGCTGCTACGCAGAATTCACCGGAAGCATTGAAGGGTGTTGCGAAACAGTTCGAAGCGCTTTTCATGAACATGATCATGAAGAGCATGCGCGATGCAACGCCGCAGGATGGCATGTTCGATAGTGAACAGACAAAAATGTATACGTCGATGATGGATCAACAGATCAGCCAAAGTCTCGCCAATCGCGGCGTTGGATTGGCAGATATGCTGGTGCGTCAATTATCGAACAAGGTAGGCACGATTGATGGATTAGCGCAGCCAATCAACAAAGGCCAGGCAGATGCATTACTGAATGGTAGTCAGGCAATCGATAACGTCAAATCCGGCACCTCGCAACCCTCCAACATCAAGGCATTTCAAGATCAGCTTGCACCGCATGCAGAAGCAGCAAGTCGTGAAACAGGCATCCCTGCAAAATTCATGTTGGGTCAGGCGGCACTTGAAAGCGGCTGGGGAAAACGTGAGATCAAAGCGGCCGATGGGACGACTAGCCACAACTTGTTTGGCATCAAGGCAACAAGTGATTGGAAAGGCAAAGTGGTCGAGGCTGCAACGACAGAATATGTGAATGGCGTACCTGAAACAAAAATGGAAAAATTCCGCGCATACGATTCGTATGCCGACAGTTTTCGTGATTACGCTAAATTCCTGAGCACCAATCCTCGTTATGAAAGCGTATTGGCAAACTCACGTGACGCAAGCAGTTTTGCTCAGGGCTTACAACGTGCAGGCTACGCAACCGATCCGCATTATGCGGCCAAGCTTACCAAAATTATCACTCAATCATTATCGGCTTGATTGTAACGAGCGCCTAACAAAATGCGGCTGGCAAGGCGCGCCGACGCAGACAGTACGAACGTACAGCAAGGAGAAGCAACGCTGCCAGCTGCATTTTGTTAGACGCTCTAAAGTTAATTTGCATTATGCCGACATTATAGATATCGACTAGAAGAAGAAAATCATGACTAGTATTCTCACCATCGGTCAAACAGGACTCAATGCCGCTCAGTTGGGCCTTGCTACAACGGGCCATAATATTGCCAATGCGGCAACGCCTGGCTATAGCCGGCAGCTTGTCGTTCAGTCCACGCCAATTGCGCAAAACGTCGGTGTTGCGTTTGCCGGCAATGGCACAACTGTTTCCGAGATCAAGCGTGCGTACAATGATTTTTTGGCGGCGCAAGTTAACACTGCACAAACTTCGCAAGGGCAGCTAGGCACGTATTACACGCAGATGCAGCAAATCAATAATATGTTTGCTGATACGACTTCAGGATTGTCTCCTACACTGCAGAATTTTTTTTCAACTATTCAAAATGTCGCTGCAGATCCAACTTCCACATCGTCGCGTCAAACCATGCTTGCAGCGGCCAATACGTTGGCGTCGAAATTTCAAAGCATGGATGGACAGCTCAGCGATATCCGTCAAGGCGTTAATGAGCAGATCACAACGACGATCGGATCAATTAATACTTACGCTACACAAATCGCAAATCTTAACCAGGCGATATCCGATGCTCAGTTAGGCAATAACCTGAAGCCTGCAAATGACTTGCTCGATCAACGTGATCAAGTGCTGTCGGACTTGAGCAAGCAAGTGCAGGTATCCGTTGTTAAACAGGGCGATGCCTACAATATTTTTATTGGCAATGGCCAGCCTTTGGTAATCAACAACCAATCTTTTTCGTTGGTAGCTGCTCCATCCACGACCGATCTGAGCCGTCTTGAAGTTGGCTACGTACAAAATGGTACGACGATTCCGCTTGGTGAAAACAACATATCCGGCGGCACCCTCGGCGGTCTGTTCGATTTCCGCTCGCAGTCGCTGGACCCGGCACAAAATGCAGTCGGACGCATCGCGATCGGATTGGCTGATACATTCAACGCACAGCATGAGTTAGGGCAGGATCAAAATGGCGCGTTGGGCGGCGCATTTTTTAACGTCGGCGCACCGACAGTCACGCCAAGCACGATCAATACCGGCACCGGCGTTTTTTCGGCAGTGGTCAGTAATGTGGCAGGTCTGACGACCAGCGACTATAGCGTCAAATACGAT
This sequence comes from Burkholderiaceae bacterium, assembly GCA_036560485.1. Taxonomy (GTDB): domain Bacteria; phylum Pseudomonadota; class Gammaproteobacteria; order Burkholderiales; family Burkholderiaceae_D; genus DATBRC01. The sequence goes on along the minus strand of DATBRC010000018.1, from coordinate 83,540 downwards.
GGTACAAACTATATCGTTACGCAACTCTCCGACAATACAATCATTTCATCGACGACACTGGCTGCAGCGCAGATTGCAACGGCGGCAAAGGGATTTAACCTGAGCCTTTCCGGTTCGCCTGCCGCCGGTGACACATATCTCATCAAGCCGACTGCTGCCGGCGCTACCGGATTTAACGTTGCAATCACCGACACTTCAAAGATTGCGGTTGCTGCACCGATCCGCACTGCTACTGTTGCAACCAATTCCGGCTCCGGCTTGATTAGTCCGGGCGCCGTTACCGGACCCATCAGCATTTCGACTGGAGCCAATGCCGGGTCGACTGGCCAGATTACCGGTGTTGCGGCTGATGCGAGTTATACGGCGGCGACATTAACGCCTGCCGTTACGCTTACCTACCATACTGGTGCGCCTAATAATTTGACGGGCTTTCCGGCGACCATGCCGGTTACAGTGACAAGCGGCGGCGTTACTACTACCTTTGCTGCAGGGTCACCGGTTACCTATACCGCTGGTGCCACGGTCAGTTTTGGCGGCGTCAGTTTTGTGTTAAGTGGCACACCGGTCAACAATGATACCTATACATTGAGCCGTTTTGCATCCACACCGGCTAGCACGCTGACTTATACCTCTGCTACCAACATGTTGTCCGGCTTCCCGGCGACTGCACCCGTTACGGTGACGAGCAATGGTGTAACGCAGGTGTATCAGGCAGGTGCGACTGTTCCTTACACTGCAGGCGCGACAATCAGTTACAGTGGCATCAGCTTCACTCTCAGTGGGACGCCTGCCAATAATGATCAATTCACCGTTGGCCCCAATCCAAATGGTACCGGCGATAACCGCAATGCATTATTGCTTGGCGCTCTGCAGACCGCGAATACCATGGTAAACGGAACAAGCAGTTACCAAAGCGCATACGGACAAATGGTTAATACTGTCGGAAATAAAACAAGGGAGCTGGAAGTGACCAGCACTGCGGCCAGTGCATTGGTAACCAGCGCGATTCAATCGGAACAGGCAGTTTCCGGCGTGAACCTCGACGAAGAGGCGACCAACTTGATGAAGTACCAACAGGCCTATCAAGCTTCCGGCAAAGTAATGCAAACGGCGAGCAAAATGTTTGACGTGCTGCTGACGTTAGGCAGCTAACAAGGACCATTATCATGCGCATCAGTACAAGCACAATTTTTGAAGCCGGCTCCGCAAAATTAAGTGACTTGCAGGCCAGCCTGGTTCGCCAGCAGGAGCAAATCGCCACTGGCCGACGCATGTTGACACCTGCAGATGATCCGGTTGCCGCCGCACGTGCACTGGAAGTTACGCAAACACAGTCGGCAAACACGCAGTTTGGCGTGAACCGGCAAAATGCCAAAGACTCATTGTCTCAGGAAGAAAGTTCACTGCAGAGCGTGACAAGTTTGCTGCAAGACGTAAAAACCTTGACCGTCAATGCAGGCAATGGATCGCTTGACGACACGCAGCGCAAATCGCTTGCGACACAATTGCAAGGGCAGCTCGATACGTTGCTGGGTCTCGCGAACAGCCGAGACAGCACAGGCAATTATCTTTTTGCAGGCTATCAGATAACCTCGCAGCCATTTGCACAATCGCCGACCGGCGCAACATACCTCGGGGATCAGGGACCGCGTTTGCTGCAAGTCGGACCTTCTCAGCAGTTGGAGATCAGCGATTCCGGTAACGCTGTATTCGAGCGCAATAAAACAGGCAATGGCGTATTCTTGACCGCGGCCGCGACGGCAGCTATCCCTGCCAGTGCGACCACAGTCAATGCAGGTTCAGGTGTTATTTCATCTGGTTCCGTGACCAATGCAGCTCAATTGACGGGACATAATTACGATATCGTTTTTAGCGGAGCGCCCGGCTCGACGACGTTCGCCGTGTACGACAAGACGCTGGATCCGACGGAAGTCGCGCCCTTGCCGGTATCAGGAGCTTACGTCAGTGGTCAGTCCATTGCCTTCGATGGCCTGCAGTTTTCAGTATCAGGCACACCTGCAGCAGGCGACCATTTCAGCGTTACCCCCAGCACCAATCAAAGCATCTTTACGACGCTTCAGAATTTGATTGGTGTATTAAATACGCCAGCCGTAGGATCGGTTGCACAGGCGGCATTGACCAATGGGCTCAGTGCTGCCAACGACAATATTGGCCATGCGCTGGATAACATATTGACGGTACGCGCTACAGTTGGTTCCCGCTTGAACACGATCGACGATCTCGATAGCAATGGTACTGACAAAGACCTGCAATATTCGCAAACTTTGTCGCAACTGCAAGACCTGGATTATGCCAAAGCCGTTTCGCAACTCACGCAACAGCAAACGACATTGACAGCTGCGCAGCAATCCTTTGTTAAAATAACAGGACTGTCGCTATTTAATTATTTGTGACGGTTTGTCTACATTTTTTATGTTACAACTGGGTGACATGCGAGTGTTGCCCATTTTTTATGCAACATTGCTTTTCAAACCGAATCATTCCCTTGTAATATGATACTGTCATGTAGTCATATTTTTACAGAGTAGTATGAGGTTTCAACGTCATCGGACGTTGTTTGCACTGACCAATAAAAAATCTAAAAATGCAGATGTTTGAAGACTTCAATATCAATCAAGTGAATGAGCATTACCTGAACAAGGTAATGGATCTGTCAGAGAAAATGGATGTCGAAGCATCAGAAGACATCTTTGACGCTCGCGGCATGAAGCTGGTCGCAAAAGGCGCAAGAATCTCGCGTGTGTTGCAAGAGAAACTCATTCTTCACAAGCTAAGCAAACCGCTCGAATCAAGCATCGCTGTCGAGGGCGGGGTTAATATGAACTCAGTCGTGGAGGAGGCGCAGCGTGTCGCGGAAACGAATGGTCCGACCGGAGCAATTCTAAGAACAGCAGGCCAGGGTGGTATCTCCCCATTTCAAATTCTGAAGCAGACCAAATTCGGCAGTGCAATGGGGCTGATGCTGACCATCATCGAACGCGGTGGTACAGCAGCATTGACGCACAGCGTGATCGTCAGTTTGTCATCCGTCTGCCTTGCCAAAAAGATGGGTTTAAATGATAAAGACCAGGCGATCGTGGCGTTGGCTGGATTGCTGCATGATATTGGTGAACTGTATATCGAGCCGGAATATCTGAGCAGCAAAAAACGTTTGCTTCCACATGAATGGCGACATGTCATCGTGCATCCTCGTATTGGCGAGATGCTGATCAGTGAATTGGAAAATTTTCCGCCCGAGGTCGCAATAGCCGTATCTGAGCATCACGAGCGCTTTAACGGCGCAGGGTATCCGCGTCAAAAAATCGGCAAGAATATCTCGATTCATGGACAAATTCTTTCGGTTGCAGAAATGATGTCCGGTGTTTTCATGCGGCAGGATAGTCCGCTTGAGCGTGCAGAACTTGCTCTCAAAATCATGCCGGGAGAACATGCACACGAATTGGTTTCGGCAATCAGCAGCACGTTGGTTGCTACGCGGCAGGGCAAGCCAAAAATTGATGAAAGTATTTCTTCAAAAGAAATGCAAGACAAGGTGCACCAGCTTTCCGACAATATTTCTACGGTTCTGCGCCTTGGCTCGGAATTGATGACTTCTCCAAACATAAAATCGCCTGCAGCAAAAAAGTTATTAGAAAACGCCATGCAAATGACGCAAGTGATCAAACGGGCATTGAGCAGCACGGGTTTGGATTCTTACCTGCATGAAGACTGTGCGCTGTTGGACGATTTAACCAATGAAGATAACCAGGCGCTGCAGTTCGAAGTCTCCGTAGCCAGCAGGGAAATCCAATGGCGGATTCGTGATATCGCCCGCAATATTGCCCTCCAATCGGCAGCATTCGGCCCTGGCGAAGCAGAGGCATTTCAAGCGCTTATTCAGATGCTGGATGAAGGGCACTGAATCGTTCAATCGGAAGGCAGCATGCCGCACCGATTAAACCGGCCTGACTTTGTCGATTAAGCTTCCACATCAAGGTGGCCCTCCCATATTTATGGGATTTATTTTCAATACCACTCGTGTTACTTTCAGATTTCCAGCATTTATTTAGAGGGCCTAACAAAATGCGTCTGGCGGCGTTGCTTCTCCTTGCCGTACACTCGTACTGTCTGCGTCGGCGCGCCTTGCCAGACGCATTTTGTTAGGCCCTTTTAGCTACTGAATTTACGTCCCACAATCCTAAAGGGACGATCTCACTAAAACGGGATGGAAATTTTGAAAAAGCTACTGATACTCCTGCTGTTTGGAATTTGCGCCATTGGATGGCGCAGTGAAACCATCATGCGACAACTTGGATTGATGAAGACTACTTCAGAATCCCAGTCTTATTCAATCGAGTCACTAACCGCCACCAGAGACCCAAAAGCGCCGCAAAGCATGTCGCTGACTCAATATGCTGAACTGGCGAAAACAGATCCGGACGCTTACCGCAAGCTGATTCAAAGTCATCAGCAAGAACAAGAACGAAGTGAGATCGACAAGCTGATGAATTTCTTTGCGCATTTGAAGTATGAATAGGCTGTTATCGGCACATTCCAGCCGGTCGCGAACGTCCGCAGTCAGGCGGGCAATATGACAGCATGATGCAAAGCTCTCGGCCAGAAGCAGACATTCTACTTTCTTGTCAAAAGCGGACGTTGCATTCCATAATTATTGGACGATTAAATTAAAGACTGTCTGTTACCCATTAGTTCGGACTATTGAAAAGCACTGATAGAAAACCCTTTCAGCAGTTATCTTTACAAAATATTTTGTGATATCTCACTTTTTATCTATTCAAATTACAATAAGAATATGACAATCGAACTCAACAAAGAAATCCGTAAAGAAGCCATCGAGTCCATACAAAAGTATTTCAAAGAACATATGGATGAGGGGATCGGAAATATTCAGGCTGGCGCGCTATTCAATTTTTTTATAGAAGAAATTGGACCTTCCATTTACAACAAGGCAGTGTTGGACGTTCAAGAGAGACTGCAGCAGCGTGTAATGGAAATCGACATTGAAATTCACGAAGAAGAGTTTGGCTATTGGACCAAGCAAAAGAAGCAGCGCTGAAAAGAAGCAGCGCTGATAAGCCATCTTTGTTTATCGCGCACCACAGCTATTTTTCATAAAAAAGCAATAAACGACGAAAATAAAAGTAGAAAATCTAAATGATAATTCGCCCCTACCGTTCTGACGATTGGGAAGCAGTGAGGATAATTTACGATCTCGCCAAGCCTGACGAATTGCGGGGATTGGTGCCAATTGATTCTGTGCTTCCGTTAGCTGCTCATCCTGAGATGCTTACTCTATTCAAAGAATCAGAGATTGTGGTGGCGGAAGTAGATGGAGTGGCGGCTGGATTTGCAGGTAACAAAGGTGATTCCATTTCTTGGCTATTCGTCCATCCATCTCACAGACGAAAAGGCATTGCATCATCACTTGTGCAGGCATTGATCGATAAGCTTAAAAACAATATCACTTTGAATGTTGCGAAGAATAATTTCGGAGCACGTCAGCTCTACGAGCGCATGGGATTCGTCATCGAGAAAGAATTCGAGGGAAAATTTAATGGCCATAGTTGTGACGTACTGACTTTACGTTTTGAGTACACCCAAAAGTAGCGACTCGGAATTGTTTGATGCAAACTAACTTCGTTGCCATCATCTTTTTAGATACATCATAATAAAAGTCACACCAAGGAAACGTTATGCTGAACAAATTGGATGGTTTCGATGGATACATGGAACAGCTCCTCAAGGACTGGAATGCCCCCGGAGTTGGCGTCGCGATCGTCAAAGACAACGATCTAATCTTTGCGAAGGGCTATGGCTATCGTGATTATGAGAACAAACTGCCCTTCACACCGTCAACGCTCTTTCCAATTGCATCCAACACCAAGCTGTTTGCTGCGATCGCTGCAGGGCTTTTGGTGGAAGAAGGTAAGCTGACCTTCGATAAGCCGATACGCGATGCCGTGCCCAGTATTCGGTTCTATGACAATACTTTGAATGACACTGTCACGCTACGGGATATGCTGGCCCATCGCACCGGCATCACCCGGCATGACATGATCTGGTACAAGTCCAACTTTACGTCCAAAGAGCTTTTTGAACGTCTGCAATTCATGAAGCCGGTCGCACCGTTACGTCAGACATTTATTTACAACAATATGATGTACGAAGCGATCGGGCATATCACCGAGTTATTGACCGGGAAATCGTGGGCGCAGTTCGTGCAGGAACGCATCCTTGACCCACTCGATATGAAAGACACCGCGTTTGACATTGCGGGTTTATTAAAAAAATCCGATATCGGCGTACCTTTTTCAGAAAAGCGAAATAGCAACGAACTGCATAAAATCTCGTACTTCGTCGATCAGAAAGGGGCGCGGCCGGCTGGCAGTATGGTTTCCAATCTGCAGGACATGGCACGCTGGCTTGTGACGCTCATGAATGACGGAAGGATGGCGAATAATCAGGTGCTGCCAGATCGCATATTGAAAGCAACTTTAGAACCGGCCATCTCCATTCCCAATACGTTTGCCGAAATGCGTGGCTATTGGGAGCTATTCAATTCAACCTATGGAATGGGACGCCATACCGCATCTTATCGCGGACATCTGATGACTTTCCATGGTGGCGACACAAACGGATTCCATTCACAAGTCTCTTACCTGCCTCGCGAGAAGATTGGCGTCGTAACCTTTGTGATTGGCGATCATTGCGCAGTCGTGCGGGATGTCATTGGCTATCACATTTATGAGCGGCTGCTAGACCTCGATCACACGCCTTGGAGTGACCGAATGCTCGATATCATCACCAAGGCCAAGCAACAAGACAAGGAAGCGCGCGGCAAAGCAGGGGCAAACAAAGTGCCCAATACCAGTCCGTCCCACGATCTTGTCGACTATGTCGGTGAGTATGAAAATCCGGCCTACGGTGTTCTATATATAAAACTATGCGAAGACCAACTTCAATTCGACTTCCGAGAAGCGGTTCTCCCTTTGGAGCACTTTCATTATGACCGCTTCGATACGCCAAACGACGAAGAGCATGGCAAATGGTCGGTAAATTTCGCCACGAATCCAATGGGGGATATTGACCGGGCGGTGATGTCTCTCGATCAGGCCGAAGCTATATTTACGCGACGTCCAGAAAGTCAGAATGCTGATCTCCTGAAACTACTTGTTGGGACATATCAAACCGCTACGGCGTTGAAATTCCAAATCAGCATGGACGGAGGCATCCTTTGGCTGGAATATCCAGGCCAGCCAAAGGAAAAATTAATTCCGTATAAGGGGATGCAATTTCGTTTCGCGCAGTTTTCGGATTGGGTGTTTGAATTTATCCTTGAAGATGAACAAATCAAATCACTGAAACAAACGAATGCATATGGAGAATTCGTCTTTTTGAAAATATAAATTCTCAACATCAAATTCACGTCTGGTATAACTCGGCAGTGTATAGATGCCGCCATACTTTGCAGCCCTGTATTTCCAGAGAGGGCGGTGTCCATACCAGCTGCATTTAAAACCAATTATGATTGCTACATGATGAACGCAGCCTACATGATGAACGCAGCCCTCCAAAATGCATTACAAAGCCAACTTGAACGTTGGCAGCATTTTGCGCCGTGTCCCGGCACAAATGTGACGATCATTGTTTCCGACCAAGGAATATGGAATGGCGCAAGCGGCCATAGCAATGTCGATACAGCAGAAGTGATGGATCGGAACGCTAATTGCTACATCTACAGCATCACAAAGACTTTTACGGCGATCCGAATTCTGCAACTATGCGAGCAGGATGCCTTGTCGCTGAACGATCCAATATCGCGCTATCTGCCAGAGCTTTCACATCACCCTGCAATTAATATTCGACAGTTGCTAAACCACACAAGTGGCATACCAAGCTACACTGATTTGCAAGGATATCTTCCTGCGAATCTTGCACAGCCTTCTAATGCATGGTCCCACGACGAGGTAGTTAAGATGACCTGTACGGGGGAGTTGGATTTTTCTCCCGGTGAAGGATGGCATTATTCCAATACAGGCTACATGCTTCTTCACCGTTTAATTGAGGCTGTGTCAAAACGCAGCTTTGCCGACAATATCAACGAAGGTATTGTTGAACAGATTGAGCTTAAGAAAACATATGTGGCGACAGGCATTGACGCAGGAAAGCTTACACCGGGTTACTGTCCATACCTGAACGATTTGGAAGTGATGGAAGATGTGACGCAAATATATCATCCAGGGTGGTGCCTTACTGGATTGATTGTTTCTACTACCGAGGAGATTGCACAACTATATGCTGCGCTGTTTAATCACAGACTGATCAATCCAGAATCACTTAAAGAGATGACTCGTTGGCTACCTTGCGGCAATGAAACTCATCCATTCTTTAATAAGTCATGCTATGGATTAGGTCTCATGATTGATCCTGAGTGGCAATATGGCGGGTTTTATGGACATGGCGGCGATGGTCCCGGCTTCAACACGTGGGCATTACACCTGCCGGATTTTGAAGGCAGTGAAGTTACATTAGTAGTTTTTTGTAATGCCACGATGGGATCGCATCCATATAAGCTGACAAAAAATCTTTTGCGAACTTTAGCAAACAACTATATTAGTACTCATCATGACAATCCGAGGCGTAAGCCATCTGACATTCATCGTTCGTGATCTTGATCGCACGGCGAAGCTTCTCTCAATTGGCCTAGGTGCGAAAGAGGTTTACGATAGCAAGGCAAAGAACTTCTCGCTGGCTCGTGAAAAGTTCTTTCTGCTGGGAGGAGTGTGGTTGGCCTTCATGGAAGGTGAACCAACTGAACGGTCATACCGTCACGTTGCGTTTGATGTGTCTGAAGAGGATTTGCCGAGCTTTGAAGGCCGTCTTCGAGAACTTGGCGTAGAGATCGAAGCACCTCGTCCAAGAGTAGAGGGAGTAGGCTTGTCGCTTTATTTCTATGACTTCGACAACAACTTGTTTGAGCTACATACTGGCACGCTCGAACAACGGCTCACCAGATACTCGCAATGAGATGAAAATGATACGAGTGACGCTTCACGGCGGCGGACTTTCAATTTGATTCTCTAAACCGGACATATTATCCTTCGCCTCCTTCTTGTACTGTGGTCAACTGAAGTAATTCAAGCCAAGCGCAGCCTTTACCTCGAGCACAGTCTGGCTGGCGACATGCCTTGCCTTATCGGTGCCCCGACGAAGGACGTTCATGACCTCGCCGCGATCTCCGGCGAACTGCAGCCGCCGCTGCCGAATAGGCTCAAGAATAACTTGCAAATGCTCGTTCAGGCGACGTTTCAGTAAGCTGTCTGCAAGTCCTCCTTGCCTGTATTGCACCTTCAGTTCTTCGAGCGCCACTCTGTCCGAATCGAACGCATCTAGAAAGGCAAAGACCACATTCCCCTCCACTTGCCCGGGGTCTTCCACGCGCAAATGGTTCGGATCGGTATACATACGGTTGACCGCTTTTTTAATGTCGTCGGCACTAGCACCTAGGGATATCGCATTATTCAGAGACTTGCTCATTTTGGCTCGGCCATCAATTCCCGGCAATCGGGTGACCGAGGACAAGACTGCTTCGCATTCAACCAGAAGCTGACGGCCTACCGTGCTGTTGAACCTGCGGACCAGTTCGTTCGTCTGTTCAATCATGGGAAGCTGGTCATCTCCGACCGGAACGAGTGTTGCCTTGAACGCAGTAATGTCCGCGGCCTGGCTCACCGGATACGTCAGAAAGCCAGCCGGTATATCGCGTTCGAATCCACGCAGCCGGATTTCGTCCTTAATAGTCGGATTGCGTTCCAGGCGCGAGACGGTGACCAAATTCAGCAGATATTGTGTCAGCTCTGCCAGTTCTGGTACCTGCGACTGGATAAAGATCGTCGACAAATCCGGGTCGATACCGACGGCAAGATAGTCAAGTGCGACCTCGATAACGTTGTCCGTAACCTTGTGATGCCGGCCCACGTTATCCGTCATAGCCTGCGTGTCTGCCAGCAGCAGATATTGCTTAGCCTTATATTGCAGCTCGACGCGGGAACGAAGCGAGCCGACGTAATGACCGAGGTGAAGTGGACCTGTGGTGCGGTCGCCGGTTAGGATAACTGTTTTAGTTGATGACATTGGAATCCCCTTTGATTGAGATCCGCCGATCAAAACTGCAAGTTCAGAAACAACAATGCCGCCTCGACAGGCGGCATTGTTTGTCAGGATGAATAGAAACGCGCCGCCAGAATTAGGCGGACCACCAATATTGACGGACTGATGTATTTGTTTCCATGCCAGCAGTATATCACGCAGCATTGTTCACTATTAAGAAGCCGATACAACTAGTTTGGACATGCTGCAAAATATGGTGTAATGGCTTTAATCGGCACTTTATGCGGGCAGTCGAAGATGTTACCGTAAGCTGTCAATTGATGTCATTGGAATACAACCATGTTAAATTGGCGTTTTGCGATATAACAAATATCAAAGGGAGTTTCATGCAGGTAGGATTAGTATCTGAAACGCAGCATGAGTCGTTGATAGACTTACTGTGCGAAGTGCACGCCTACTACAATGAGAATTCCGTAGTCTCCCGTGAGGCCGTTCGAGAACACCTCCTTGAAAATCTCTTAGCCGAGAATTCGCCACATCGCTTGGTTGTGGCCACTGGAGACGATGGCGGAGTAGTTGGATTGGCAGCCATTACATTGGTCTATTCTTTTGTTGATTTTGCCGCGGATAAACGCAAACATTGTCAGCTGAAAGAACTATATGTATTGTCCTCCGCGAGAAGCCAGGGTATAGGGAAGGCACTGATGTTATGGGTGGCACGATACGCCTATGAAAATGGTTGTCGTCGCATCGACTGGCCGGTTAAGGCATGGAACACGAGAGGAATTTCGTTCTACGAAGAGCTCGGTGCTGAGCGAGTTATTGATAGGGTCAGCTACAGACTCTCCGAGCCAAACATGAGTTTGCTTGTCTTTGAAAGCTAACTTCTCAATCCGGAACAACGAATTGTCGGCACTCGCTCATTGCTGTCAGATAAACATTATCTATAAAGCCGCCATTTACTCATTCCTTAATGTTTTGCAGTAACTACAAATACGCACATACAACTAGAAATAACATGCTAGAGATGCTACCTATTTAAGCGCTTGAAAAAATAATGACGACAATCCTTAAGCCAATGTCTGAAAGTGCCTACTTGCGATATTTAGATGAATCGATCGCATACTATGCGAATGATCTTGTTTTAGGCAAAATTGCTACTGAAGAAGGCGCATCAGAAAAATTACGTTCAGACCTAAGTCGTTTGTTGCCACAAGGGCTCGATACACCAAATAATTTTTTCTTTGAAGTGCAAGACGAGAATACGAATCAAGTGGTCGGTTATTTTTGGTACACGATCCAAACTAAGCTTGGAAATCGTTTGGCATTTATTTCCGACATCTGGATAAAACCTGAATTTCAACGGCAGGGATATGCGACTAACGTATTTGGGATGTTCGAAGATAGAATGAAGGAATTGGAAATCGTCGATGTTGGACTTCATGTTTTTGGTCATAACAAAAAGGCGCGAGCACTCTATGAAAAACTAGGGTATGCGCCAACTAGTATGCAGATGAGGAAAACGCTAACTCAAGATACACCACTTAACTCATAGATGAATGCGAACGTTTAATGCTGCGATTACCATAGCGCAATGTCCGCTTTCGCAAAGTACAACCGTCCACTAGGGTCATTTGCGTTACTTGACGAATGGCCGGTATCGGGTAGGGTAAATTCATAGCCGACTGTCCGTTCAGGGCACAGAGCAGTCATTAGCAAAACTCCAGAGTCTGTCAAGATGCATCATTCAAAATTTGATGCGCCACGAGAAAAATCAACATAATCACTAAATAGCTGCGAGAGAAAATAATCCAATTTCCTTCGCCCAATACCAGCAAATCGGTGTCAACAGCAGCAGGTATGGCCATGATCTCAACGCCAACAACCAATCCGTACGAGACGGCCAAAAACATAGAAACTGCGGCGCCAGAAAAAACATCATTGCAATGTCGCCCCACGTGAACTCGCTTGAATGGCGTACACGCCACTCTGCATAGACCAATGGAATAGCAAGAATGAGAATTGGGGCGAGGGCAGTCATCGCAGCGTTATACCACCGTAAATTGGAAAATGTCGCAGCACCCATTTGGTAGTGATGTCTGTCGATTCGCCTTGGAATAATGCTGATAGAAGTTGGGCGCGCATTGGTGAGAAAGCCGACAATGTAATGCGCCATCTCATGACATAAGGTTCCTGCCAGCGTCAGAAAAGTAAATACAATAAAACGCCCTGACAGTGCTTTAATCAATATCGCGAGAACGATAGAAGGCAGCAGGTAGAGCAAGACGTGCGGAATATGTTGGTTTGCGATCATACAAAAAGCATACCATTAGTCTGCTTTAAATTGATGGCTATGATGTACTTTGCAGTTGCTCCCTCTCTCACATCAGTGGGAGAGGAGACTCAATGCGTATCTTATTTATACAGCTAATGTTTTAACGTAGGTATGGTGGTGATCTGATGGATCTGATCAATCCCATCTTGCAGCAACCGGCCAAATGGCGAAGCCAGATAGGGTAGTGCAAGGCTGATCATGATGAAGCCTGCGCCCAGCGCAATCGGAAATCCTATCCCGAAAATATTCAGTTGCGGTGCTGCGCGCGTAAGAATACCAAGTGCGGCATTGGTGATCAATAATGCTGCCACGATTGGCAATGATAGTTGCACACCGGCGCTGAAGATAATGCCACCCCAAGCCGCAAGTTTTTGCATGCTGTGTGCTCCAAGCGGACCGGACGCAATAGGCAACGTATTGAAGCTGTCAAACAAAGCGGCAATCATCATCAGGTGCACATTGGCCGCCAGGTAAAGCATGAGGATGAGCAGCGAAAGAAACTGGCTGATTGCGGAAGAGCGGCCTTGCGATTGCGGATCGAAAAATGTCGCGAAACCGAGGCCCATTGTCAAGCCGATGACTTCGCCGGCCATTTCGACAGCGGCGAAGACGATGCGCATGGCAAAGCCCATCGATAATCCGATAACAAGTTGCTGCGTCAGGATCAGTAAACCTGCCATCGACATTGGATCGACATTGGGAAAGTCATGAAGATTTGGCGCCACCATGAGTGCCAGAAGGGAGCCGAAGGCAATTTTGATTGTGGCCGGGACACTGACATTGCCAAACAATGGCGCTGCCGCGATCAAGCCAAGAATCCTGGTCAACGGCCATATGAAAGCCGCGATCCATAAATTCATTTGTGCAGTAGTGACCGTCAGCATGGATGCCTTATTTGCTACTTATCCGATTGGCAGTGATGCCACTTTTTAAGCTTATCCAACCATGCCGGGAATGCCTGCAAACATTTGACGCATATAGTCAAGCATCACCGACAACATCCATGGACCTGCAACCACAAGTGCAATGAAGATGCCCACCAATTTCGGAATAAACGAAAGTGTCATTTCATTGATTTGGGTTGCTGCTTGAAAGATGCTGACAATCAGGCCGACTGCAAGTGCAACCAGTAGCATCGGTGCTGCAACCATCAGGGTGACTTCCATTGCCTGGCGGCCAAGAGTCATAACGCTTTCTGGAGTCATAATCTATTCCCCTTAATAAAAACTTTGTGCCAACGATCCGATTAGCAATTGCCAACCATCGACCAGAACGAACAGCATTAACTTGAACGGCAACGACACAATGGCAGGTGACACCATCATCATACCCATTGACATCAACACGCTGGCAACCACCATATCGATGATCAGAAACGGTATGAAGATCGCGAAGCTGATTTGAAATGCGGTCTTCAATTCGCTTGTGATGAAGGCTGGCACCAGGATACGCAGGGACACGTCTTCCGGGCCTTTGAGTGGCGCGCTATTCGAGAGTCTGACATAGAGGGCCAGATCGGCTTGCCGTGTCTGCTTCATCATGAATGTTTTGAGCGGTGCGACACCTTTATCGAGCGCTTGCGACATATTGATCTTGTTTTCCGAAAGCGGCAGGTAGGCATCATCATAAATTTTGTCGAACACCGGGCTCATCACAAACAAAGTCAGGAATAAGGCTAATCCCACCATGACCTGATTGGGCGGGGCGGATTGCGTACCGATTGCCTGGCGCAATAACGACAGGACGATGATGATGCGCGTGAAGCTGGTCATCATCAGTAATGCAGCCGGCAGCATGGACAATGCAGTCAGCAGCAACAGTGTTTGCAGACTGAGCGTATAAGTTTGTCCGCCGCCTGGTGTAGGTGTGCTGGTTAATGCCGGCAAGCCTGCTTGTTGCGCGGCGGCGAACATCGGCAAACCGAAAAGAATGAGTGGCACGCAAATTACGGCAATACGCGAGATCAATTTTTTATGAGTCTGTGAAGTCATGTTCTGATTCATGTGCGATTAGTTGCCGTTGGTACTGGTTGTGCCGTTGGTGCTGCTGCGCTTATCAATAGTTTGTTTGAGCCATGCAGAGAAATTTTTCGCGATAGGCACTACTTGCGGCGCTGTGGCGCTTTCCTGGCGCGGCATGGTGGACAGTGCGTTGACTTGTCCAGGCGCGACGCCAACGACGATCCATTGGTCGCCTACTTCAATAACCAAAACACGTTCGCGATTACCGACACTGACGCCACCAACGATTTTGACTGTGGCATTACCGGCTAATTTCGATACGCCGAATTTTTTGAGTGACCAGGCTGCGGCTGCCATCAAGGCAAGCACGACAATCAGTCCGAGTAAAACCTGGAAAAAATTTCCTGCGGTTGTTGTGGCGGATGCTGATGCCGGTTGGGCAACGGCGCTCGCGCTCACAACAAGCCACAGGAGTAACGAGGAGACGGTTTTAAGTTGCTTCATTTATTGAGTTTTCGAATACGTTCGGAAGGCGAGATAATATCGGTCAAGCGAATACCGAACTTGTCGTTCACCACCACCACTTCGCCTTGCGCAATCAGGCAGCCATTGACCAGCACATCCATCGGTTCACCGGCCATGCCATCAAGTTCAACGACAGAACCTTGTGCCAATTGCAGCAGGTTTTTGATCGCGATTTTTGTGCGTCCCAGTTCCACCGTCAATTGCACCGGGATATCGAGAATGAAATCGATATCGTTAGGAGTGGAGCCTCTGGTGCCGCCACCGGCAAAGTCCTGGAATCCAGCCGGGCTTGCCTGCTGTGTCTTCATCGCGGCTTCTGCTTGCGCCTGTTCGGCGATCGCTGCACCCCAATCGTCTTCTGCCGAAGTCTGGTTTTCGTTATCAGCCATGTTCATCTCCTTGGAACTCGTTAACACTATGGGTCAATAATTTTTCGACCCGCAAAGCATATTGCCCATTAAATTTCCCATAGGTGCAATCCATGACGGGAACGCCATCGACTTGCGCAGAAATCGTTTCCGGAACCAGCATTGGAATGACATCGCCAATTTTCATATTCAGGATATCGCCCAGCATGACGCGTGCCGTACCCATGTTGGCGACAAGTTCAACCTCTGCAGTTTGAATTTGCTGCGTCATCAGGCGAATCCAGCGCTTGTCGATTTCCAGTGTTTCGCCTTGCAAGCTGCTGGTGAGAATATCGCGGATCGGTTCGATCATCGAGTATGGTGTGCAGAAGTGCATTTCACCGCTGACAGGACCGAGTTCGATCGTGAATGTTGTGGAGACGACGACTTCATTCGGTGTTGCGATATTGGCGAATTGCGTATTCATTTCCGAGCGGATGAACTCGAACTCGACCGGGTAAACAGGTTCCCATGATTTGGAATAGGTATCGAATACAATGCCGAGAATGCGTTGAATGATGCGCTGTTCCGTCTGGGTAAAATCACGGCCCTCGACGCGTGTATGGAAGCGGCCATCGCCGCCAAACAAATTGTCGACCAGCAGGAAAACAAGATTTGGATCGAAGACCATCAACGCAGTGCCGCGCAACGGTTTCATGTGGACCAGATTCAAATTGGTCGGCACTACAAGATTGCGGATGAATTCACTGTATTTTGAGACACGTACCGGCCCGATGGAAACTTCGGCGCTGCGATGCAGGAAATTGAACAGGCCAATGCGCAACAGGCGCGCAAAACGTTCGTTGATAATTTCCAGTGTCGGCATCCGCCCGCGCACAATGCGCTCTTGCGTAGCCAGGTTGTATGGCCGGACACCGGATTGGTCATCCTGTGCACGATCATCATCCTGATCTCCATTGACGCCCTTGAGTAGGGCATCAACTTCTTCTTGTGAAAGGAAATTATCGGCCATGTTGTTACTGAATCACGAATGAAGTGAAAAATACATCTTTAACGTCAAGTGGTGCGCTTTGCTGTGAGAAGGGTATTCTCAATTGCTCGGCAATTTCTTCAGCGAGTTTTTTCTTTCCTTCTACGGACGAAATTTCTGATGCCTTTTTACCGGACAAGAGCAGCAGCAGACGGCTGCGCGCTTGCGGTTGATATAGCTTGAATAGTTCTTCCTGTTTTTGATCAGCTAACTGCAGCGAGAAAGAGATTTGCAAAAACTGATCGCTTGGCCCTTCGCGCTGCAAGTTGACCGTGAACGGTTCGACCACGACAAATAGTGGTGGTTTCTCAGGTTCCGCTTTCGCTTTGGCTGCTTCTGATGGCGGCGCATCCGGATCTGCAGACGCAGCCGGGCTATCGCCGGCGCCTGTGAAGTAATAGGCAGCACCGCCGGCAGCACCCAGCACAACAGCAGCAATGCTCGCGATGAGTATTGTTTTTTTCTTGGATTTTTTCTTGATAACAGGCGCGCCTTCATCACCATCTGGCGATCCCTTCGACGCCGTATTCGATGTGCCTGGTCCCTTCTGAACTAATTTTGGCGCTGGTTTTGGTGCTGACGTTGCCATCTCATTTCCTTTGTACCGGAATTAGTGCATTTATATCGATCATTATCAATAAAAAAATCGATTTGGATGCGTCGAATAGAAGTGGGAAGTTAGCGTATATCAATGTTTTTGTATTACAGCGCTTCCTCGTTGGATGATGCTTTGTAAGCAGCTGTTCTATCTTACGCTGAAATTTTAAATTCTTCGAGTGTCGGCAAGACACATTTGCTCTGCAATTCAATGAATATATTGGCAATGAAAATGCCGGCACTTGAAATACCAGCTTGTCATGCGGAGTGAAGTGCCGACAGCCAAATTAAAGGTTTGTAGCGCTTCCAATCATGTAACTGATGGATAAGGGTGCAAGCGTTCAATGTCTGCGTCGGAGCGCCTTGCCAGACGCATTTTGTTAGGCGCTCTTAATGTGCCTGTTATCGGTAGCACTAATTAATTTTCTGATATGTTATTTGAATGTCTAGGCAAAGGTATCAACCAAGCCTTGCCCGCCAATGATTCTTGTTGTGCCGGTGATGCGCGTTGTGGTGTCTACTGCATCATTCGCTTGGCTGAATCCGCGGGAATTTTGTCCTGACTGGTCGCTGGATCTGTTCTGCTGATTCGGCATACCGGTGCTGATTGTGGCCTGACCTAATTGGATGCCGGCATCGCTCATCATTTCACGCAGCTTTGGCATGGCAGATTCCAGAGCTTGACGCACTTCAGGCTGACTTGCGGTGAAGGTGGCATCAGCTTGCCCATTGGAGACATGCAAGACGACGTGCATAGGACCCAAGTCAGGAGGATTGAGCGTCAAGGCAGCGGACTGCTGGCTGCCGGCGACCATCCATACGACTTTTTGACCGAGAGCCTGATCCCAGGCCGGACTACCGACTTGAGGCGTCAATTTGTCGGTGGGCTGACCAGCAACAGCTTGCGTCAGATTCAGTGCGGTCTGCTGTAGTTGTGATGTCGCGCCTGTTGGAATGGCGGGCAGGGCGTCTTGCAGCTTGGCAGCGGCTACTTGTTTCGATTCGGCGGTTTGTTCGATGGCTGACATCGTTGTAGCAAAATTGGCTGCTGCTTTGGAAGGCAATTCTTTGCCTTGCAACTCTGTTGCTTGTGTTTTGTCCGTTGCAGTTTTTATATCTGTATCTGTTGCTTTGGATGCGATATCTTTGGCGTGTGCGGTTGTACGGCTCTGTGCTAATGACGTGCGTGCATCTGCCTTCAAAGAGAGTTCGTCAGTAGCGGCAGCGACCGCTTTGGTGTCTGACGTTGTTGCACTTGTGTCCACTGGTTTGGCATTGGCCTGGTTTAAATGATTGGTTACGAGCGCCATCAATTCAGCCGATACCGGCACAGCGACAGCGGCATCAACTTTCGTCGCATCATCTGTATCTTTAGTCTTGTCCTTGCCGGATACTTTGGTATCAGTTGCATCGGCAGAATCGGATTGTTTTGATACGGAATCCGAATTGTCATTGCTTGCCTGCGTCGTATCGCCGGCTTTGCTCGTATCATTGACTTTGCTCGTATCATTGGCTTTGCTGGTGTCGTTGGCTTGATTTGTTTCAGGTGCTTTGCTCGCGTCATTGGCATTGCTGCGATCGGAAATTTGCTGGGAAAGCATCTGGTTAAACGGCACATCAGGCGTACTCTGCGATTTCGCGCCCTGTGGCGGACTCGACGTGACGTTGGTTTGATTCTGCACGGTAGGTGTTTGCATGATTGCCGCCACTTTACTTAGTTATCGTTTGAAATGTGCGCTACGTGTTGCTTGTTCATCCGTATCTTTCTGATCGCGCTTGTTCTCTTTACGTTGCTCTTCTTTATGCGCCCGGGTGGCGAGCGTGTCGTATGACATGCGCTTGCGTTCGCTTTGCTGCCAGGCGCTTCGTTCATTCTCTTCAAGCCGTTTCGATTGCATGACGATCTGTTGCTGTCCTGCGATCGCATCGTCAAGCTTGCCCATGAAAAGCTGAAAATTGCGATAACCCATCGCGGTCAGCCCGGCCGCCATACTGGCTTGAAAACGTGCTGCATATTCATCGCGATATTGCATCAGCAACTCAAGCTTTTTCTCGGTATCCTCTGTTGCGCGAATTGCATGGCCAAGTCGTTTGGCGGCTTCATCGGTTTCCCGCATGGCCAATTCAATCAATGTATCAAGTGCAGACAATAGCGCCATAATTTTTAATTTTATATTGCTGATATTAATTCAATCATCCGAATAGAGCGGTAAGTTGCCTCAAGCTCTCGGTAACGTCGGATCGTTCGGAAATGTCTTGCTGCAGAAATGATTCAATTTTTGCATGTCTGGCAATGGCTTCATCCAGCACTGGGTCAGCGCCGGCACTATAGGCGCCTACACTGATCAAGTCGCGGCTGCGTTCATATCGCGAATAAAGCTGTTTCAGTTTGCGTGTCAGTTGCTGATGCGCCGGCTGCGTAATATTGTGCATTGCACGACTGATCGATTGTTCAATATCGATGGCAGGATAATGACCGCCTTCCGCCAATGCACGATCCAGCACAATGTGGCCGTCCAGAATGGCGCGTGCGGCGTCGGCAATCGGATCCTGCTGGTCGTCGCCTTCAGTCAGAACGGTATAAAAAGCGGTGATCGAGCCGCCGCCTGGTTTGCCATTACCGGCACGTTCGACCAGTGTCGGCAACTTGGCGAATACGGATGGCGGATAACCTTTGGTCGCTGGCGGTTCTCCGATGGCAAGCGCAATTTCGCGCTGCGCCATCGCGTAGCGCGTCAGCGAATCCATGATCAACAAAACGTGTTTTCCCTGATCGCGAAAATGCTCTGCAATCGCGGTCGCATAAGCGGCGCCTTGCAAGCGCATCAGGGGAGGGGTATCGGCAGGTGCAGCGACGACAACCGAGCGTGCCAGACCGACTGCACCGAGAATTTGTTCGATGAATTCCTTGACCTCGCGACCGCGTTCGCCGATCAACCCGACCACGATCACATCAGCGCTGGTGTAGCGCGCCATCATGCCGAGCAATACGCTTTTACCGACGCCCGATCCTGCAAATAATCCCATGCGCTGTCCGCGTCCTACCGTCAACATACTGTTGATGGCGCGTATGCCGACATCAAGAATATCGACAATCGGAGCGCGGCCAAGCGGATTGGCTGCGCGTACGTTCAACGGTGCGGCATGAGTGGCATTCAATGGGCCGAGATTGTCCAGTGGTCGGCCTGCGCCATCGAGCACGCGTCCAAGCAATTCATCGCCAACCGGCAAATGTCTGCCACGATCGCTCGGGCGACGGCGCGGATGCGATACCGAGCCTGCGCGCGGCAATGTTTGGACGACTTCAACCGGATAGACACGGGTGCCCGGAACAATGCCTTCGACATCGTTTTGCGGCATTAAAAAAAGCCGGTCTTCATTGAAGCCGACGACTTCCGCTTCAATCAATGCGCCATTGGGCAACGGAACCGTGCAGGCGCTGCCGACGGCCAATTTCATGCCGACTGCTTCCATCACCATGCCCGTCACGCGTGTGACGCGCCCTGAAACTTGCAGAGGTTCGGCGATCTCCAATAGTGCGCTGCAATCGCGTAAATACGATTTCCAACGTGTGGCACTGGAGGGAAAAGAGTTCATGCCAGCCAGTCCGATTCTTTGCCTAACGCTTCGGCAATGCGTTGCCAGCGCGTTTGTGTCGACGCGTCGATTTGATTGGTGGCAGTTTCGATACGGCATCCGCCACGTTGCAAATGCATGTCTTCTGCGACACGCCAACCGGCCTTGTTCAACTCGTCGCTCATATGGTCTTTGACGATTGCGATATCACTTGGATTGAGAAAAAGAATGGCGGGTTGCTGCAGGCTGGGCAGGTAATGGATGGCTTCGCTGACAATTGGCAGAACCAATTCAGGGTGCACACTGAGCGATGTTTTCAACATGGCCTTGGCTATATCGAGCGCCAGGCTCATCACGTCTTGTGAAATGATCTCATCGGCACGAACCAGTTCCTGGCTGAAGGATTCTGCGAGCGTTTGCAAGAGTGTGATCTCACCGGCGGCTTCGGCACGACCTTGCGCCAATCCTGCGGCACGGCCTTCTGCCAAGCCATCTGCGTAACCTTTCGTACGCGCTTCTTCGCGCAGCTGTGCAGTTTGTTCAATCGTCAGTTTGTTGCTTGCAGCATTGCCGGCTGCGTTTCTGGTGCTGGTCCGGTTATCCCCAAAAGAATTCATTTCCCAGCGTTGATACGCTGTTTGCTGTTCCTTCGGAACGGTCTCGCTAGACATATTGATCCTCGCCTTTGGCGCCTAGCATGATCTGGCCTTCGTCTGCCAATCGGCGAACGATTTGCAGAATTTCTTTCTGTTGCGCTTCAACTTCCGACAGACGTACAGGTCCTTTGGACTCAAGGTCTTCGCGCATCATTTCGGCAGCGCGTTGCGACATGTTCTTGAAGATCTTTTCGCGCAGGTCAATGTTTGCACCTTTGAGTGCAACGATGAGAGATTCAGACTGGACTTCGCGCAACATGACCTGAATACCACGATCGTCGATGTCCATGATGTTATCGAACACGAACATCTCATCCATGATTTTTTGTGCCATGTCGCCGTCATAGTTTTTCAGGTTGGACATGACCGATGCTTCCGTTTCACCACCGAGGAAGTTGAGGATTTCAGCCGCAGTGCGGATGCCGCCCATCGGTTTTTTCTTCAGGCTTTCATTACCGGTCAACAGTTTGGTCAATACTTCATTGAGCTCGCGCAGGGCGGTTGGCTGCACACCATCCAGAGTGGCAATGCGAAGCACGACATCGTTGCGCAGACGTTCGGTGAAGCAGTCCAATACCTCGCACGCATGATAGCGTTCCAGATGCACGAGAATGGTTGCGATGATCTGCGGATGTTCGTTGCGGATCAGGTCGGCGACCGATGCGGCATCCATCCATTTCAAGCTTTCAATGCCGCTTGCGTCACGGCCGCCGAGAATACGATTGAGCAGCGAGGCAGCCTTGTCATCGCCCAACGCTTTAGTCAAAACCTGGCGAATATATTCGTCCGAATCAAGACCGAGTGACGAACTTTTTTCGGTTTCATTACGGAAGTCATCCAGCACGACTTCAAGGCGATCATTGGCCACACCCTTCATTGTAGCCATCGCAGCACCGAGCTTTTGCACTTCGCGCGGACCGAGATAACGCATCACCTCTGCGGCCTCATCTTCACCCAGAGCCAGCATCAGAATTGCGCCTTTTTCTACACCTGCATCACTCATTTACGCCCACCCATGTTTTCACGACATTGGCGACGATTTTAGGATCGTCTTTAGCCAACTGTTTTGCCAGATTCAAGTTTGCCTGATAATTCCGCGGCGCGATGTCGACATGATCGCCTTCATGCGCCACGTTATGCGTCTCCGGCACATGAAATACCGGTGGCGCTTTGAGGTTCTCGATAATCTTCGTTATCATCGGCTTCAGTACTGAGAAGTATAGGTAAAGCAGCAGCAGAGCGCCAAGAATATATTTGCCGATATCCTTGGCCATTTGGATGTTGCCTGGATCTTTCCAGAATGGCACGGTAGGGATTATCTCTTTGTCAGCACTGGCAAATGGACTATTGACCACGTTCAGTGTGTCGCCGCGGTCCTTGTTGAAGCCCATTGCTTCTTTGACTAAATCAGTGATTTGAGTTTTTTCCGCATCGGTAAGCGGCTTCATCGTGACCTTGCCCTTGTTATCGACTTCACGCTTGTAGTTGACGACCACTGCGACGGAAAGACGTTTCAAACCGCCCATAGGTTGTTGTACATAGCGTACTGTTTTGTCAACTTCGTAATTGACGGTCATGTCTTTGTGCGTATTGGTCGGGACGGCCACAGCGCCAGCCGGTTTGCCCACTGCAGGAGTGGTAAGCGGCGCGGTGGCTGGTACTGGCGGTTGGTTGGACAATGCCCCTGGCACGCCGCCTGCGGTAGCGCCATTCGACGCCTGCGATTCGCTTGACTGCTGGCTGCGCACCGATGCCTCATTTGGCGTCTGGTTGGGTTTATAGGTCTCTGCAGCTTGTTCGCTTTGTGAGAAATCAATATCAGCGGTCGCTTCGGCACGAACGTTATTGATGCCTACGATTGGCGTAATAATCGATTCCACTTTTTTGACAACGCTTTCTTGCAAGTCTTGCACGTATTTGAGCTGTGTGGCGTCCAACGTATTGTTGCTTGCGCCTTTGTCCGATTGCGATAGCAGATTGCCGTTTTGGTCGATGACGCTGATGTTTTGCGGTGGAAGGTCAGGGACGCTGCTTGCAACCAAATGGACGATTGCACTGACTTGTTGTTGATCCAGCGTGCGGCCGGATTGCAAGTTCAGCACGACGGATGCAGTTGGTTTTTGCTGGTCACGCACGAATACGGATGCCTTGGGCAAGGCCAAATGTACGCGTGCACCTTGCACGACCCCGATCGATTCGATGGAACGTGCCAGTTCGCCTTCCAGCGCACGTTGGAAATTGACTTGTTCAAGAAATTGGGAAACGCCGAGTTTTTGATTTTCCATCAACTCGAATCCGACATTGCCACCCTTGGGCAATCCTTGCGACGCCAAGCGCAAACGTGCATCATGGACCTGTGAGGCTGGTACCAGAATGGCGCCGCCACCTTCGGCAAATTTGTACGGGATGTTCATCTGTTGCAATGAAGCGACGATCGCACCACCATCGCGGTCGGAATAATTGGAGAATAAAATGCGATACTCTGGTTGCTGACTCCACATCCAGATACCGGACATGACGGCGATGATGACGGCGACACCTAGCATCAGGAAAAAGTTTTTCCCCGCTGGCGTCTGTGCAAAGCTGACCATGTTTGGAGAGACGGCCATTTCACCTGCTACAGCCATGATGTGCCTCCGTTATTGCTATTGATCGTTATCGTATTCATTCTTTTCCTCGTCCATTCACTGAATCCATCGCCTTCATTTGGCAGTCTCATTCTTCAGATGAGATCTATACGGATCAGCCCTTGGTGCCAATTGTCACCTTAGCGGCAAATTTCAATCGTTGGAAAAGAGCAATTTTTAGCCAGCTTATCAGAGGGCTGCTGTTTTGTGCGGGTGGTAACGTAGCGTTGTGCAAAAGTGTGATTGGAGCGCGTTATGAAAACACCAATAATTGATTCGAGCAGGATAGAGGCGATGATGGCGCAGCTAAAGGCTGCCGCTACCAAACCTCAAAATGGTGTCAGCCCGGTTGATGCCGGTACTGCACCGCACAAAGCGGGCTTTGCAGATGCCTTGAAAGCGACGCTGGATAACGTCAATCAAAGCCAGGTCAGCGCAGAAAAGCTGGGGCAAGCCTTTTCGATGGGCGATGATAAGGTCAGCCTGTCGGACGTGATGATTTCGATGCAAAAAGCGAATATCACATTTCAAGCGACTGTCCAGGTACGCAATAAGCTTGTTTCAGCCTATCACGACATCATGAATATGCAGGTGTGATGAGCGTCTAACAAAACGCCTCTGGCGTTGTTGCAACTTTTTGTCGTATCAAGAGTTATCTTATGCCGGTAGCCTTGGCATTTTGTTCCCGTTCGACCTTGGTGATAAAACGCTGGATTGCGGTCAGCATCGGTTTGGATAGCTCATAGAACAGGCAGCCGATGCGGCGCGAGGTCTTGCCGTTTGGCAGAGTCAAATCCTGTGAATTTTTAACTTGCAGTGAAGTGACGACAACAGTATTGCCCGGCAATGTAATGCGGCAATTCTTGTATATGAACCCCGGTGTATTATCCAACCTCTTTTTGTCGTCAATCAGCGCGATGCCGCCGCCGCTTACATTCTGTAGCGTCAGACTGATGGTTTCCATTTCTGTTCCCATATCATCCGGGATTTGAATGTCACACCGTACGCCCATACTGAGTGGAACCGGCACACGATAGAATTCGCGGCGTTGCAGTCGTATCAAATTGGCAGGAAGGGGAATGCGAAGCGCCGGAAGATTGTCGTACACACATTGTTCCGCGCGTGTTGCAAAAAACAAGATACGGATATGATCAAGTACGGTCTCAAATGAGATATTGTCGTTGGCAACAATCCGTTTGTTCAATTCTTCACTTGGTGCCGAATCGATGATCACGGTGTCATTCGTTTCATCCACTGCCAGTACCGATGTCACAATCGCTTCCGCACCTTTATTGATGTGCATGCTGACCAATTGCTTGTGATGCTCCACACTGCGCAACAACCCGATAATTTCCCGGCGCGAGTGAACCTGATAAGGGCTTAGCTCCTGTGTGGAAGAATAGTCAGGATCGATGATTGTTCGCATCTGTGTAGTGCTCGTCGGCTAATAAACTGAATGAATGCGGTTTTTGTACAGCCGCATTCATATCTCGTCACTGTTTTGTTATTTTTGACATGAGAAATCTCATGCCACATTTTTCACTGCAATTTCTTTAATACGCTGGAGCAGGAATGGTATGCAATCAAACCTTTTCGTCGGCTTCATGCTGGCCGTTTTCAATATGATATAACCAAGCCAGCAGTTCCGCTACTGCTCGGTATAAGGCAGGCGGGATGTGTTTGTCAAGTTCCACTTGCATCAACAACGTGACCAATTCCTTGGATTCATGGACAAAAACGCCATGTTCCTTGGCGCGTGCAATGATTTCTTCCGCAATCAAGCCGCGCCCCTGAGCCACGACTTTCGGTGCCGAATCACCGGTTCGATAGGCGAGCGCCACTGCAGTTTGGAGATTCGGTTTAGTTTTCTGCATCTTGTTTCACCGTAAGCGAATCGAGCGGCGTCCCTGCGGTCTGCAATGCATCGATCAGCGCCTTGCCATGTATACGCAATGAAGATGCGGCCTTTTCGGTTGTCGTGCGAATCTGCATAGACACGCGATCGCCCGTCAGGTTGATTGTGGCCGATACTGTCCCCAATGTCGGCAAGTCAAAACGTACTACGCTCTGCCAGGATTGTTGCGCTTCTTCTGTTTGTTTGGTTTGTTTGTTCTTCGGTGCGTCACGGCTGACTTCCCATTCCATCTGCTGCCCGGGCCAGAGTTCGCCGCGCCACATCACGCGCTGGTTTTCCAGGGTATTCAGTTGTTGATTAATCAGTCGAGCTGCATCGGGTGTGATGGTGTCAGAGCGGAGCAGGGCCTCGGCACCACTTTGCGTTTTCAGCGTTTGCGTCAAATCCGCTAATGAACGGCCGCTTTCAGTCCAGTCACGTACGACATTGAGCAAACGCATTGAATCCTTGTCGCCGGCGAGTTGCGTCTGGACGTCGCGGATCAGCTCAGTAACGGGGCGGCCATTATTGCTTAACTCTCGGACAAAATTGAGAAGACGTGTTGCTTCAGCTTGCGTTGTGGCGGTTTGCGGTTTGGTATTGATGTCACCTTTGTTCTGCGGCTCACGCATCAAGTCAGTTAATGAGCGGCTGCCATCCAGCCATTGCTGTAGATGTGATTCGTAGAATAATCCGCTTGCAGTGAGCGTGTCTTGCAGAGCCGCCGCTATCTGTGCTGGAGCTGCGGCAGGCGTCGCGACGACAGGTGTTTTGCCGATGATGGCGGTAGACGCGCCATGTTGTTCGGCTGTTTGCAGCAAATTATCGATTAGACGTCCGGCCGGACTCAGTGTTGCTTTTGCTGAATCTGCCTCGGTACCGGCTTCACTTCCGAGCACAAAAGTCATGCGCGGTTCGGTATCGATCAATGTCATCGGCAGTGAATCGCCTACACGCGTACCAACCGGCAATGACATGCGAGCCGGCGTGTCGTTGACACGTACCAGGAAAGTGCCATCATCCAATTGAGACAGCACCTTGACATCCAGTTGCTGGCCCAACGCGATATTGGTAAGTTGGTGGAAAACCTCTTGACGGGCGTCAGTGCTGGACCCAACTGGTGTGGGTGCCTCAAGATAGGCAACGGGCCGGACACTGGTTATATCGGCCCGCGGTAACATGATTACCCTGTTTGGCTAGGACCGTATGCCTTTGACAGCTTGCGCTCGGTACCGGTGCTGTTGATTAGGGAAGATAGATGTTTCATCCACGGTTCGGTGATGTTGCGAATTTCGCGGTCATCGGACAGGATTTTCTGAATGATTTTAACTTTGCGATCACGCACACTGCCTGCTAGAGGTGTCGGTGTTTCACCGATCTTTAGCTTGGCAACATGGCCGGCACAGCGCGATTCCAGCGCGGTCAACTGTTCCCAGTCGCCATTACGTGCTGCAGCCAGCATCTGGTCGGTAATGATTGCGACGGTCTCATACAGAGAAATAACTTCTTGGCTATTCATCATCGGTCAGGCTTTCACTAGGCGTGATGTATGCGGTGCTAATGCATCGTATGCAGGAATCTTGGGCGGTTCGATTGGCTGTGTTGTTTCGGCAGCCTTTACGCCAATTGCATCCCACGCGGTTTTTAAATCTATTAACAGGCGGTGTACTTCTTCAAGTATTTCAACCTGATTTTTTACGTTGGCCATGATAAGACGATTGCTCATATACTCATACAGCGCATCGAGGTTCTCGGCAATTTGTCCTCCGGCTTTTTTGTTCAAGCTGGCACGCAGTCCATTATCGATGATCATGATTGCCTTGGAAATCGCCTGTCCCTTGCCGGCAATGTCATTGGTTTTCATGCAGTTGATTGCAGTCGATACTGCTATCAAAGTGCCTTCGAACAGCATCACGATCAGGTGATGCGGACTGGCGGATACGACGCCGGTTTCCACTCCTACTTTAGCGTATGCGTTTGCGCCGCTTTTATTTGATCCAAACATGTATGTCCCCTATTTTTACTATGATGGCTACTACTTTTCAGCTGCCACCTTAATAATTTCCGCTATAAGTCTTGTCATTTACCCGTCGGTGTGTTGGCACTAATTTGTGCTAACTGTTGTGTCAAATAAGTTGTCGTTGCGTTCATGCTCGCAATGGATGTATCCAACGCAGAGAACTCTGCCATGTATTGTTTCTGCAACGCAGCGAGCTTTACATTAAAGGCTGCGGTCGAATCAGTGACATTTTTGATTTGACTATTCAAACCATCCTTGCTCGTTGAAATCGTGCCTGAGCTTCCCACGTAATTGTTGATCAAATTATTCAATTGGTATGCATACCCTTGCGAGAAATTTACTGTCCCGCGATTACCTGTCACGCCGCCGGCAATATTGAGCTTCAAACCTTCGGCAGGCGAGCCAGCGGCGCCGCTCAATATCTGTCCTGAGCCGGTACCCGTTACGCCACCGATACTGCCAGCGACATCAATGCCGGCAGTGATGGCGGGCGACGTGCCAAGTAAATTTTGAGCGCCAATATCACTGACATTGACGTTCGACGCTGAGCCATAGCGGTTTGATGTAATCGTAATGATCCCAGCCATGCTTGCATTCACGCTGGCAGAAATCCCCATCGTAGAAAAAGCAGAGGTGCCATTGATGGCGGATTGCAGCTGCGCCGCCAGTGATGCTGCAGTATAAGTGCCGGGTAAAAGATTGATCGTGGCGCGCGTTCCGTCAACTGTTACCGATAATTGGTCATTGCTGCCGGAGGTAATGGTCAATCCCGCAGCGCCGGAGCCGGTAATGCTGCCCTGCGTGGCAAGCGCAGAAATATTAACGGTACTACTTCCCGGCATGGTTTTGGATGCCGAACTGACGTAACTGACCAGACTATCGCTGGTCGTTCCCATCGTGGCAAACAACGAGCCGATATCTTTAAAATTATTTGTGATCGCGTTTGTCAACTTGCTTGAGTCCAGCGACATTGACCCATCTTTTTCAAATCCAATACCAAGCTGTGTCAGATTGGTGAAAGCACCTGCACCACCAGTCACCGGATTAGAAAGCATGTCGCGAATCTGTGATTGAATTTGACGGGTCGTCGCATCGCCTAATAGCAGGCCGGCTTGTTTGGTAGTTGAATCATAGGCGGTCAGCGTTTTGATGGTGCTATTAAGGTCATTGTAGGCTTTGACAAATCCATTCACACTGGATTGCACAGCTCCGGTGTTTGCGGCTACGGTGAGGGTAGTGACACCGGTTTTTTGTACATTTAACGTGGTTCCCTGAATAGCGTCGGCGAGGGCTGTTGTCGCACTTGAAACAGCGATGCCATTGACAGTTGCCTCGGTGTTTTGCGCGGCCATGCTTTGTGTCATGTTTTGCGTCGCAGTCGGGTCGTAAGCGAGCATAGCTGCAAGCGGAGCTGTTTGGTCTCCGCTGACCGTGATTTTCATGCTGGAGGTGAGGCCAGATTTACTCGATGTAAAGACAAGGTGATCCGGCGTTGCACTGCCATCCGAAACGATCGTGGCCGTGACACCGATACCTGCCGCGTTGACTGCATCGCGAATACCTTGTAACGAGTTGTTGCCTGCATTAATGGTGACAGTTCCGCTGGATTTTGTTGGATCTTGCGTATAAGTCGAACCCGTATAAACTCCACCAGCTGATAAGGCGCCGCCTGAAATTGTACCGAACTGAAATGTCAGCGTGGTAGCCGTGCCGTCACCAATCGCACTGGTTGAGTTGAGCTGTCCGGTGGTCGCAATGGTTTGCGCTTGCGCCAGTTTTGAAATGTTAACGTTATAAGTGCCAGCCACTGCTTTACTGTTGGCCGTCGCGCTGAATATCGTGCTGTCACCGACCGATGTCGTCAAAGATTGGAATGTGTCTGGTGAGGTCAGTCCTGCCAATGCGGTTTGAAATGAGCCCAATGCGCCGCTCAAGCTTCCGAAAGCCGATAATTTAGCTTGATAGCTGGCTTCTTTTGCTGCAAGGGTTTGCAATGGCTGTGACTCAACCGCCATCAGTTTGCTGACGATGCCATTGACATCTAGGCCTGAGCCAATACCGGGAGTTGAAATAGTCACGTTAATCCCTTACCGAAAACATCACGATACCTTATTAACGGCCGATCTAAATGCGACTTTAGAGGGTGATTTACCTGCTTAATTCAATCGGTTCATGCCTTTTGCTTGATTAGCAAGCCTTGTACCTGATCCAGCGCTTTGGCAATTTCCAATGCTTCCTTGGTGGGCATTTGCCGGATCACTTCTTTGGTTTCCTGATCAATGACCTTCACAACTGTTTCGTTAGTATCTTTATCAACGGAAAACTCCAATCCTTGCGAGAGGCCTTCCATCGATTTGTTGATGTCCTTGATTGCTTGTGTGACTTGGGCCATATGGGCCGCGGGGTCAGGCTGCTGTACGGCTGCTGGCGCCACAGCTACTGCCGGAGTTGCAACCGATTCGGTTGAACCGGATGTATCAACGACCGCTCTGTCGGGAACACTAAGCCCGGATTGCACAATATTTCCAGTTGGCCGGATATCCATGATGACCTCCCTTTATGGGGAAAAACCCGGCCGGAAAATCCGGCCGGGTAAGGAGGCTGATTGATCCGCCAAATCGGCAATCAACCAGTCTCGATACTAAAACTACCTATTAACGTAACAAAGCTAATACACCGTTAGGCAGCGAGTTCGCTTGCGCAAGCATCGCCGTACCTGCTTGTTGCAGAATTTGACCGCGGGTAAGAGCGGCTGTTTCTGCAGCAAAGTCCGTATCCTGAATCCGGCTACGAGCTGCCGAGATATTCTCAGAACTGGACTGCAGGTTGCTAATGGTTGAAGTGAACCGGTTTTGCACAGCACCCAAGGCAGCACGTGTCGTATTGACCTGGGAAATCGCGCCATCCACCAAAGCAATCGCATTGTTGGCACCAGTCACCGACGAAATATCGATGGTGCTGATTGCCGACAAGGTCGACGATGCAGTGGATAATCCAGCCTTGGCTGAGTTATTGCCGCCGATACTGTATGCAGCATTCGAATTCAGCGAAATGACGCCATAAGCTGTATTGGATGCATAGGTACCGTTGGCGCCGCCTGCAGCACCGCCTACCGTCAAGCTGGTGATGCTTGTGCCTGTGACGTCTGTCGTACCTTGCGCACCCTTATTATCGGATGTCAGCGTGATGACGTTGGCACCGCCCGATGCCTGGATGTTGGTAGTATCTGCGGTGTATGCAGCATTGACGGCTGTCAAGAACGCCTGTGCGCTTAATGTGCCAGTGGCGCCCAAGGTAACCATGGTGTTGGATCCCACAGGTGTCGAATCGGCAAAACCGAACTGATAGGTCGTTCCGCCCACTGTCAACGTTCCACCTACGGCTACACCTACACCGACCACGTTGTTGTTGTTTTCAGTCATATTGGCAGTACTATCAGTTTGTTCCGTGATAGTGGTGTGCGTAGTAGTTGACGTGGCGAATTTTGATGTGACCGTCATTGTGCCGGCAGCAGCAGCGGCAGTGATATGACCGGCGTTGCCGAGCGCTGTTTCCTTTGCAGTAATTTGTGCGGCCAGATTGGCGGCACTTGCAGTTTGGTCTGCGCCGATCGCTACCGTTGTCGTGCCTGCATTCGCTGCAGCAAATGTATATTGTATGCCATCGACGGTAATTTGGTCGCCTACTGCTGCAACAGCAGCAAAAACCACGTTACTTTGACCTTCAGTACCTGCTGCAAACGTATTGGTGGATGTAGCGACAGTTTGTGAGCTCGACACTTCCAGACCTGTTGCATTTTCAACCTTGGCAGCGCCGGCATTACCATTGTTGGTTGTCACGGCGATGGTCTTACCGATTGACGACGATAATGTAATTGCGCCAGTGGTTGCATTGGCCGTCGCTGTAACACCGGTCGCAGTGGATTTCAAATTGATTGCGGTAACCAAAGAGGCGCCTTGCGTTGCCACGTTATAGGAACCGGTAACCGTACCGATATCGACACCGTTGATCACCAGATCGCCGGCTGCAAGGTCTTGCTTGCGGGTTGGTGCGTTGGCAGCGACCAGTGACGAAGTCGCAGAAGCTGTAACACTGGTTTGGTTGGTCACACTGTTGATCGCGTTGACAATGGTATCTGCGCTGCCGCTAGTAGATGCGCCAACGTTGACGCCATTGATTGTCAAATCACCGGAAACAAGTGCGCTACCGCTGACAGCATTGGACGTGTTGTTGTACTGGTAAGCGCCGAGCTGGCTGGTTGTTGCTCCGGCTACGGTCACATTGATTGTTTGGTTGGCATTGGCGCCGACCTGGAACTGCGCAGCACTGAAAGTGCCGTCCAGTAAGTTCAATCCGTTAAACTGGGTGGTCGAAGCGACACGGCCGATTTCTGCCAATGACGATTGCACCTCAGCGTTCAACGCAGCACGGTCAGAAGCGGAATTGGTGGAGTTTGCAGCTTGCAGGGACAAAGTGCGGATACGCTGCAAGTTGTCGGTGATGGCACTTAATGAACCCTCAGCCGTTTGAGCCAGCGAGATACCGTCATTCGCATTACGGGCTGCTTGATCAAGACCGTTGATTTGACTGGTCATCCTTTGTGAAATTGCCAAACCGGCTGCGTCGTCCTTTGCGCTGTTAATGCGCAAACCAGAGGATAAGCGTTGCAGAGCTGTTGTCAGACCAGATTGTGACATCGTCAGATTGCGCTGTGCATTTAACGATGCAATGTTGGTATTGATAATTGAGGGCATTTTAATTCTCCTTTATGGGTCCGTTTTGTCCGGCTCAATTGCTAAAAACGTTGGTTTGTTCCTCTATTTCAGGATCAATAAACCGCTGTTGCTAGTTTTATCGGACGAAACGGGAAAATGTTTAGACTTAATTAAATCTTTATTTTTTCCGGTGTCGTCAGAATTTAAGCTGAACAGCTGCTTCTTCGGGAGTATTGTTCAAATCTTTAATGCAAAGAATTCAAAAAATAATTTTTTTTATTTTTCAGTGAATTGCATAATCGACATGGTGCTTGTTTTGCTCGTGAAAAAAGGTGCATGCTGTGAATGAACATGGCTTTTTCAGTAATGAAAAAATGTTGGCAAAATAGTCATGAATCGCATTTGAATTTTGCTGGCACCCTTGTCTGAAACAAGGCAATTTAAATTTGCGGCTAAATTTTTTCAAAGTCATGCCGTTAAGGGTCGCCACAATAGCTTGCTTGCCTATTCTACTAATATGAATGGTGTTAACCATCCTTTCTCCCGCATTAAATGAGTGACGCAGACTGCTAAACTGTCATTTTTTATTGTAACTGCTCATCATGACTGTGCCTCAGCCGCCGCAACAATCGGTTGTTCAAAACCTGGATTCCGTAAACAGGGAACCAAGCGAAGTAGAGGTCAACGTGTTGGTAAGTTTGTTTAATCAGGGTCGCTATAGCGAAGGAGAAACGCTAGCCCGTGAATTAACCATACGGTTGCCACATCACGGTTTTGGCTGGAAGGTGCTCGGAGCGCTGCTTAAATCGCAGGGTGCCAATGATGAAGCGCTGAAGGCCATGCGGAAGGCTGCCGAATTTTCGCCTGCTGATGAGGAAGTGCAAAATAATTTAGGTGCCCTATTGGGGGAAATTAACAACTGGCTGGAGGCAGAAGCATATTGCCGCCGTGCTCTGGCAATCAACGCAAATTTTGCCGAAGCTCATTTCAATTTAGGAAATGCATATCAAGCTTTGGGGCGATTTTCCGAAGCAGAGGCATGCTTCATGCGGACCTTGGTGCTCAAGCCGGATTACATCGTGGCTCTGTTCAACTTGAGTATGCTCTTGAAAGAACAAGGGCGGTTAGCCGAAGCTGAATCCAGTTATCGGAAACTATTGAGGATCAAGCCTGATTACGTCGAAGCACACAATAATTTAGGTGTGCTTTTCCATGAAGAAGGAAGGTTGCAGGAAGCTGAAGTTCACTTTAGATATGCGTTGGAAGCCAAGCCGGACTATGTTGGTGCTCATAACAATCTTGGCAATTGCCTCAAGGACCAAGGTCACTTTTCAGAAGCAGAGGCAAGTTATCAATCAGCTTTGGTGTTCAAACCAGATCAAGCCGAAGTGCACAACCATCTGGGAATCATTTTTAAAGAGACGGGTAGGGTTGCCGATGCTGTGGCGAGCTATCGACGCGCAATCGCCATCAATCCGCATTACGCTGCCGCATACAATAATCTTGGCATCGCATTAGGCGAACAATGCTGTTTCAGTGAAGCCGAGGTCTGTTATCGGCGCGCATTGGAAATATCTCCGGATCTCCCCGAAGTTTTTTTCAATCTTGGAAAGCTTTTGCAAGAACAGAATCGGTACGCTGAAGCAGAAGCGAACTATTTGCGTGCGTTAACTATTAAACCGGATTATGCAGATGCCCACAACAATCTCGGCAATATACTGAGAGACCAAAATCAGCTTGTTGAATCCGAAGCGAGTTATCGGCGTGCGTTGCAGGTCAACCCCGATTACGCGGAAGCGCATAACAATCTGGGCATTACGTTGCATGCACAAGACCGATTTTCTGAAGCCGAAGCCAGTTATTTACGCGCTTTGGAAATCAAACCGAATTTTGCCGAGGCGTTTTGCAACCTCGGCAATACCCACAAAGAGCAAGGTCGATTTGCGGATGCTGAAGTGTGCTTTCGGCGCGCACTGGAACTGAAGCCCGATTATGCTGAAGCGTATTACAACATGGGCAATCTTCACAAGGATCAAGGCCACTTCGCACAAGCCGAAGCCGGTTATCGGCAAGCACTGAAGATCAAGCCGGATTTTCCTGATGCACGCAGCAATTTATTGTTTACTTTGAATTACAACGCGAGTCATGCTCCCGCATATTGTTTGGATGAGGCGCGTCAGTATGGCCGCATGCTGGAGCGCAGAACCGGCAAATGTTTTTCTACTTGGTCATGCTCTTCGCAGCCAGAGCGTCTGCGCATCGGTATGGTATCGGCTGACCTGCGCAATCATCCGGTCGGCTATTTTCTCGAAGGTCTGTTGAGCCACATTGATCCAATGCGTATCGAGTTGATCGCTTATCCGTCTCAGCGCAAGGACGACGAACTGACTGCGCGTATTCGCCCTTGTTTTTCGACTTGGAAACCGATCGGTCAAAACGATGCGGCTGCTGCGACTGCCATCCATAGCGACGGCGTGCATGTGTTGATCGACCTGTCCGGTCATACCGCCAACAACCGGCTGCCCTTATTCAGATTGCGGCCGGCACCAGTACAAGTGAGTTGGCTGGGTTACTTCGCGACTACCGGCGTGGCCGAGATGAATTATCTGTTGGGCGATCCTTATGTCACACCGATAGCTGAAGAAAACCATTTTTCGGAAACGGTGTACCGCTTGCCGGAAAGTTATTTGTGCTTTACGCCGCCGGATAGTGCGGTGGATGTCATGCCATTGCCGGCATTATCGACCGGGATGATTACTTTCGGCTGCTTCAACAACCTCACCAAGATGAGCGACGATGTTGTGGCTCTGTGGGCGCGTGTGCTCCGAACTGTGCCAGGTTCGCGTTTGTTCCTCAAGACCAAACAACTCAGCGATTTGTCTATGCGCGAAGTGACTTGCCGGCGATTTGCAGCGCATGGGATCACAGCGGATAAATTGATATTGGAAGGAGGCGCTCCACGAGCTGATTTGCTGAAGGCTTATCACAGGGTAGATATTGCACTCGACCCTTTTCCCTATCCCGGCGGAACCACCAGTGTCGAAGGACTGTGGATGGGCGTACCGGCCATCACGTTGAAAGGTGACCGATTCTTGTCGCACGTTGGAGAAAGCATTGCGCACAATGCAGGCTTGGCCGACTGGATTGCCGCTGATGCCGATGCGTATGTTGCAAAAGCAGTTGAACATACATCGAATCTGGAGCGCTTGACTTCTCTACGTGCAGGGTTACGGCAGCAGGTGCTGGCTTCACCATTGTTCGATGCGCCTCGTTTTGCAAGGCACTTTGAGGATGCATTATGGAGCATGTGGCAGCGCTGGCAATTAGCACAAGGAGTGTTGGCATGAGCAGCGATGCGCAATCGCCGGATCAGGCATTGCTGGATGCTGTGAGGCATCATCAGGCCGGTCAGCTGCAGGATGCCGAGCGTCTTTATCGTGCCATTCTGCAGGCGGATCCGCAGCACCCTGATGCCAACCATAATCTGGGACTGCTGGCGGTTCAAGTACAGCAACCAGTTGCGAGTCTGCCTCACTTCGAGGCAGCACTGGCAGCTAACCCGCAGGCGCAACAATACTGGCTCAGTTATATCGACGCGTTGATTCAAGCGGGCAGGCCAGAGCAAGCTCGTCAGGTATTGGCATTGGGCCGACAACATGGTTTGGCCGGAGAAGTGTCGGATGCACTGTCGGCTCGCATGGCTGCAATGCGGGCAGATCAGCCTGCTTCCCAAATAAAGAATGCTGCACAATCACAACCTGCTAAAAAATCATCCAAGGGAAAAGCCGGGAAGGAACCGGATTCTGCAAGAATGCATAACCTGGTGGAGTTGTACAGCCAGGGCCGCTACGCCGACACCGAAGCTGCTGCACGCTTGTTGATCGAAAAATTCCCCGACTATGGATTCGGCTGGAAGGTGCTTGGTGCAGCACTTCAGCAACAGGCACGGCCCGATGAAGCCATGCAAGCGATGAAAAAAGCCGCGGCCTTGCTGCCGAATGACGCCGAAGCGCATGGCAATCTGGGTAACAGCTTCAAAGAGCAAGGATTACTTGCCGACGCAACCGCCAGTTATCAGCGCGCATTGGCAATCAATCCGGATTATGCCGAAGCGCATTACAACTTGGGCAATACCCTCATGGAACAGGGACAGCTTGCAGCAGCTGAAGCAAGTCTGCGACGTGCAATAACGATCAAGCCGGATTTCGCTATTGCACATAACAATCTGGGTAACATCCTCAAAGAACAAGGACGACATTCCGACGCACAAGCCAGCTATCGGCGCGCTCTGGAGATCAAGCCTGATTACGCAGAAGCGCATAATAATATGGGGGCGACTTTCAAGGAGCAGGGCCTGCTATCCGATGCAGAAGCGAGTTATCGACGTGCGATCGAAATCAAGCCGAACTATGCATCGGCGCATTACAACCTGGGGAACACATTTAAGGATCAGCGCAAGCATGCAGAGGCGGAAAATTGCTATCGATGCGCATTGGAGATCAAACCCGATTACGCAGAGGCGCATAGCAATCTGGGCGTCATCCTTATGCAACAGGGGCGATACGCCGAAGCCGAAGTCGCCTTGATGCATGTACTGAAGATCAATCCGAATTACGCTGAGGCGTATATTAATTTAGGCAGTACTTTTCTTGAACAGGGCCGGCTCACCGAATCTGAAACCAGTTATCGGCACGCGCAGCAATTGCAGCCGGAAGCGCTTCAGCACGCTCTGCATGCCAATCTAATGCTGCCTATCATTCACGACTCTGTCGAAGCGATGATGCTTTGGCGGGAACGCTATCAAAACGGGATTCATGCATTGACGAATACGCCAGGGGCGCTGCAAGAGCCCGGCAACAATGCGAATCCATCCAATTTTTACCTTGCTTACCACAACGCCAATGACCGTCCGTTGATGCAGGCATTGCACCAATTTTTTCGTGCGCGACTAGTCGAGCTGACTGCTACGGCGACGCATATACTGGGCTGGCAATCTCCAGCGGAGACAGGACGACGCATACGAGTAGGATTTTTATCCGAGCTTTTGGTGGCGCATACAATCGGCAAACTTTATCAAGGATTCATTCGTCATCTGGATCGCAGCCGGTTTGAAGTCGTGATAATCCATGCACCAAAAGCCAAGCAGGATAGCTTCAGGCAAAGCCTGGACGCGATTGCCGAGAAGGTCTTGACCTTGCCTGCCAAGTTAAAAGACCAACAGCAGGCGGTGGCGGCAGAGGCGCTGGATGTGCTGTTCTTCCCTGATATCGGCATGGCGTCCGCCACTTATTTTTTGGCCTATGCGCGGCTTGCTCCGGTGCAGGCAGTCGGCTGGGGGCATCCGGATACGACCGGGCTGGATACCATGGATTATTTTGTGTCGGCGGCTTCCATCGAACCTGACGATGCAGAGACACATTACAGCGAAAGACTGATTCGTCTGAACCGGTTGCCGTGTTTTTATCAGCCTGTGATCACCGTTACCGAGCTGCCATCGCGTGCCGCATTGGGATTGCCTGAATCGGGCACCTTGTATGGGTGTCCGCAAACATTGTTCAAGATTCATCCGGATTTCGATAACATTCTCGCAGCGATTGCGGAAGGTGATCCGACAGCTCATATTGTGTTGCTGGAGGGAGAAAAACCAGTGCAGTGCAAACAGCTGCGTGCGCGTTGGTCGAAAAGTTTTCCAATTTTGTTGGAGCGCGTGCTATTTTTACCGCGCATGCCTCTGGATCGTTTCATGGGACTGATGGCTCATATCGATGTGCTGCTGGACCCGGTTCATTTCGGAAGCGGCAATACATTGTACGAAGGGATGGTATATGGCACGCCGGTCGTGACTTATCCGGGACAATTCATGCGAGGCAGAATTGTGGCCGGCGCGTACCGGCAGATGGGTATTGATAATGCCCCCATTGCGGCGCGCCTGGAAGACTATGCGCCTCTGGCGCTGGCCTTGGGGCGCGATCCGGAAAAACGTCGTGCCTTGCGTCACGTGTCCGTCGAAGCTGCCAAGCGAGAATTGTTTGAAGATATGCAAGCGGTACGAGAATTTGAATGTTTCCTTACTGCTGCCGTAACGGCTGCCGGGCGAGGAGAGAAGTTACCGGTTGGATGGCGTCCTGATATTCATAAGAATCACAATCAAGGAGTTTGCGCATGACACCCACTACACTCATCACCGGCGGCGCCGGCTTTATTGGCTCCCATCTGTGCGAACGATTGGTGGCGGCCGGTGAAGATGTGCTGTGCCTCGATAACTTTTACACCGGAAGCAAGAACAACATCCGTCATCTGCTGCTGCAGCCCAATTTCGAGTTGATCCGGCACGATATCTGGCTGCCGGTATATCTGGAAGTGGACCGTATCTACAACCTGGCTTGTCCGGCCAGTCCTGTGCATTACCAGACCAACCCGGTGTCTACCACGAAGACATCGGTGCTTGGTGCGATCAATATGTTGGGGCTGGCCAAACGGCGTCGCGCACGTATTTTGCAAGCGTCCACCAGCGAAGTGTACGGCGATCCACTTCAGCATCCGCAAACGGAAAGTTATTGGGGACATGTCAATCCGATTGGCCCGCGCGCCTGCTACGATGAAGGCAAACGCTGCGCAGAAACGCTGTTTTTTGACTATCACCGGCAAAGCGGTGTGGACATACGCGTGGTGCGCATCTTCAACACTTACGGGCCGCGCATGCATCCGCGTGATGGACGGGTGGTGAGTAATTTCATTGTGCAGGCTTTGTCAGGCGAACCGATCACGCTGTACGGCGACGGCAACCAGACGCGATCATTCTGCTACGTGGACGATACGGTTGATGGTCTGCTGGCCATGATGAAACAGGGTAGCGAAATTGGTCCACTCAACCTGGGCAATCCCGTGGAATTCACGATCAGGGAATTGGCAGAAACGGTGTTGCGGCTTACAGGATCGCGCAGCCAGATCGTATTTCGCCCGCTGCCTGCCGATGATCCGACGCAGCGCCAGCCGGACATTACCAAGGCCAAAAAAATACTGGATTGGAAACCCAAAGTGGCGCTGGAAGACGGCCTCAAGGAAACCATTGCATATTTCAGAAAGCTCCTCGCATCATGATTAAAACTGCTACTCCTGCATTCGTCGGTGCGGCTTGCCCGGTCTGCGCGCACAGTCTTGCGGTCCGATTTTTTGACGGTGGGCTGCAAACGCTGGCAACGCTTGGCTGGCCAAGATCGGCTGCCAAGGCGCGGGCGATGCCGCGTTACCCACATGATTTCGTCCAGTGTCCGGCGTGTTCGCACGTGTGGAACCCTTCGTTCCGTTACGAGGCTATCCCCTATCAGGACAATCCCAACAGAATGTTTAACAGCGGTGGCATTTGGAAAGGACATCTGGCCGAGACTCGGGATAGTTTGTTGGCACATTTGCCTGATGCACCCACGGTAGTGGAAATCGGCTGCGGAGAAGGGCATTTCGTGCGCGGTTTGGCCGAAGCGCGCGGAGGGCGCGGCAGATTCATCGGCTTCGATCCCAACGCCAGTCCCGAAACGGGAAAGGGTGTGGAATTCCATGCGCGGCTATTCGACCCGCTGGTCGACATGGCCGAGTATGCTCCGGATGCGGTGATCATTCGTCATGTCCTGGAACATCTGACCGAGCCGGCGGCGCTGCTGGAGCAGCTGGCGTGGGGCGCCGCGATGCGTGGCAAGCAGTGCTGGTTATTCGCAGAAGTGCCTTGCATAGACCGCGTATTCGAGACAGATCGTCTGGCGGATTTTTTCTATGAGCACGTTGCGCATTTCACCACCAAATCTTTTCGCACCTTGCTCACGCGCGCAGGCGAAGTCATGGAACTGGCGCATGGCTATGACGGTGAAGTGGTCTATGGCCGAGTCAAGCTTGGGCAACCGGCTGCATTTCAGGAACAGGCCAAAGCGACCGCAGCTTTCTCGCGGCGTGCAGATCAAAACCGTGCAGCAATCAATGCGCAACTCGTCGAGCTTGCGGCGAACGGCACCAAGGTAGCAATATGGGGCGGGACAGGAAAAGCAGCTGCATTCATCCATCAGTTCGGCGCAGACGCTGAGCGCTTCCCGCTGGTGGTCGATTCCGATCCGGAAAAGGCCGGCACTTTTGTGCCGGGTACCGGACAGAAAATATTATTCCGAGATGTGCTGAAGACCTCTGCTGTCGATGTTGTGATCATTCCGACGCAATGGCGCGCAAAGGACATCGCAGCGGAAATGGCGCGCGAAGGTATTCGACCGTTATCTGTGCTGATTGAGCACAATGGCCGTTTGGTGGATTTTGCACATGACGAGCATCCGTATCGCTGACGCAATCGCATCGATACGACTATGGAACCAGTGCACGCAAAAATGCAGCAAGCAGTCGCGCTCCATCAACAAGGGCAATTAGCACAGGCACGCATTCTTTACGAAGAAGTACTCAACGTACAGCCCAGGCACTTTGATGCGCTACATTATTTGGGAGTGATTGCCACTCAAACAAATGACCATCAGGGCGCAGTGGAGTTGATAGGCAAGGCGATTGAGATCAATCCTGATGATGCTACTGCCTACAACAATAGAGGCTTGGCGCTGCAAGCTCTCCTGCAGTTGGATGCGGCATTAGCCAGTTATGACAAAGCCATTGCGATTCAACCGGCCTATGCGGAGGCTTACTACAACCGTGGCAATGTGCTGCAAGGTCTCAAGCAGTTGCACGCGGCATTAGCCAGTTATGACAAAGCCATTGCGATCAAGCGAGAGTATACAAAAGCGTACTCCAATCGTGGCGGTTTGCTTCAAGAACTGAAACAATTGGATGCGGCGATAGCCAGCTATGACAAAGCCATTGCGATCAAGCCGGACTTTGCGGAGGCCTACTACAACCGTGGTAATGCGTTTCAAGAACTTTTACAAATCGATGTGGCCATAGCCAGTTACGACAAAGCGATTGCAATCAGGCCAGATTATGCCGAAGCACATTGGAATAAATCGCTGGCCTTATTGCTTGCAGAGGATTTTGATCTAGGCTGGCCAGAACATGAGTGGCGCTGGAAAAATGAAAAATGTTCTGCTTTTAAAGAAAAAAGAAACTTCAATCAACCACTTTGGCTTGGTGAAGAACCATTGATTGGCAAGGCAATTCTTCTTCACAGCGAACAAGGGTTTGGGGATACGATTCAATTCTGCCGCTATGTCAAGTTGGTCGCCGCGTTAGGCGCGCGTGTCATTTTGGAAGTACAAAAACCATTATTAAGTTTGCTGGCTAATCTTGAGGGTGTGATGCAATTAGTTGGCAAGGGAAGTGCATTGCCAGCTTTTGATTATCACTGTCCCTTGTTGAGTTTGCCATTGGCATGCAAGACCAATATCGGCACTATTCCTGTTTCAACCAAATATCTCAAAGCCGACGCCGCCAAAATAACGCAATGGCAAGTCCGGTTAGGCACTAAAACAAAACCGCGTATCGGCTTGGTGTGGAGCGGTAATGCGCTGCACGTAAATGACCGGAATCGCAGCATAATTTTATCGGACTGGATAAAAGAGCTGCCTGCAGGTTTTCAGTATGTGAGTCTGCAAAAAGAAGTGCGCGACGCCGATAAACACATCCTTCAATCCCGTACCGACATCTTGAATTTTGAGAATGCGCTAAATGACTTCAGCGATACCGCTGCCTTGTGCGAACTAATGGATATCGTGATTAGCGTGGATACCAGTGTGGCACATCTGGCTGGCGCGCTAGGTAAACCAACCTTCGTGTTATTGCCTTATTTCCCGGATTGGCGCTGGCTTTTGGATAGAAGCGATAGCCCATGGTATCCATCGGTGAAATTATTCAGGCAATCATCGATGGGCGAATGGGATTCCGTATTTCGAAATGTGAATAAAGAAATAGCGTTACATCATTGAAGAAATGAGTTCTAAAGATTCCAAGCCAGCCCAATCCAACCGACTTTGGATTGTTTCGTTTCGACGATAGGGCTGTTTGCAGCACTGCCGTTCAGGTGTGTCGCTTGCAGGCCGAACAGGATCGAATATCGCTGGTTGATTTTGTAGCTGCCGTCAAAACCAAACACAACATTGGTCGCACTGCCTGGTTGGTAAAGTGGCCGATTTACCGTGACTTCATTTGCCGTTGTGCCGAAAAAATAATTGGTGACTTTGGCGCTCATGTGGTCGAGACCGACGTTGGCACCAAGCTTCCATTTTTCATTCTTGATCACATCCTTGTAGAGATACAAGCGTGACGAGGTTCCATTGCTGGAATGCGTCAGATCGGTGAAATACGAAAAACTGATCGCGATAATATCGGCATCCCAATCGAAATTGAATCCTCCTTCCAGGCTGTTCCTGCGTGTCGCCATGCCGGCAAGTCTTGCACCATCGGAAGCATGAAATCCCATGCGCGGTTCTACTGCCAGTCCCCACGCCATTTTTTTGTCGTCTGTACTGCCAAGGTAGACGTTTGCGCGAAGTGGATCGATGTAAAAAATCTCATCGTAGTTGGCCGAGATAAGGGGCAGCAGCCAGGTCTGCGTGCCGGTACCGCCCGTGTATTTTGAGAAAATCATCGGGCCGACACCGGCCAAGCCTGACCAACCTTGTTGTTCTGATGATTTTTCTGAAGCAGCTGCCGTATCTGCTTTGGCATTTCCTATCGCTAAGGAGAGGGCGATGAATAGCAAATAAAATATTCTGCGATTCATAGCATACTCCAGCATGAGGTGTCAGATATCAAAGTAGCTCAGGAATGATAACGACCGAACGCCAGGCTTGCATTACTGCCCCCGAATGCGAATGAGTTACTGAGCGCGATATCGAAGTTGGCTTTGCGTGCTGTATTCGGCACGTAATCGAGATCGCAGGCAGGATCAGGTGTATCGAGATTGAT
This sequence comes from Burkholderiaceae bacterium, assembly GCA_036560485.1. Lineage (GTDB taxonomy): Bacteria > Pseudomonadota > Gammaproteobacteria > Burkholderiales > Burkholderiaceae_D > DATBRC01. The sequence goes on along the minus strand of DATBRC010000018.1, from coordinate 40,221 downwards.
GGTGGCTGGAAGTATCTGTTGTTGAAGTGCGCATAAGGTAGCGACAGCTTCCAATGCTCCTGCTGCGCCGAGCAAGTGTCCGACCATCGATTTGGTTGCACTGACTGGAGGAGCATTGGCGCCAAACACGGCACGGATAGCTTGCGATTCTGCGATGTCACCTGCTTGCGTCGCTGTGCCGTGCGCATTGATATAACCTACCGCAGATGGTTCTATGTGTGCATCGGAGAGTGCAGCACGGATGGCTGCAGATTGTCCAACAGGGTCTGGTTTGGTCAAGTGGCTGGCATCGCAACTGCTGCCATAACCGAGCACTTCGCCATAAATCGTTGCACCGCGCGCCAATGCCTGTTCTTCGGATTCCAAGAACAACATCGCGGCGCCTTCCGACAGCGCCAGTCCGCTGCGGTTTGCAGAAAATGGTCGACATGCCTTGGACGGATCATCGCCTATATCGGCAAGCACGCCTAATGCACGCCATCCTTGCAGGGACCCGAATGTCAGCAGTGCCTCGGTGCCGCCGGCAAGAGCGCTGTCGATATAGCCATGTCGAATTGCACGCATTGCTTCGCCGATGGCGATGGCCGACGAAGAACATGCGGTTGAATAAGTTTGATTCGGGCCTTTGAGTCCATGCTCCATCGCGATATGTCCCGCGGCGGCATTGTTCATGATATTGACCACGGTTAGGGGTCGGACCTTGTTGGCTTCCTTGATATAGAGATCCTGGTAGGTCGTCTCGATCTGGTTGGCGCCGCCCATCCCGCATCCAATAAATACGCCGCAGCGATTCGCGAGAGGAGAATCTTTCGTCCAGTTCGATAATGCCTCGCGGCTTGCGATAAGGGCAAGCTGGCTGAATCGATCCAGGCTCATCAGAGCCATTTTGCTGAAATGTGCGAGAGGGTCAATATTGACCGTGGCGGCCGGGACAGCGAGTTGCCGGTCTTTTACTTCGACTTCCAGACGCCGGACGGCCGAATAGTTGGAGAACAGATTATTTGAAAAAGTACGAATGTCATTGCCGAGCGGTGAGATTATTCCCATTCCGCTAATGACGACGCGGCGTGTCATTTTTTTTGCGCCAGCGCTGCATCCACAATGCGGACAATATCCGCGACAGTATGCAGATGATCATCTTCTTGCGGCAATTCGCAATCAAATTCTTCTTCAAGTGTGAACATAAATTCGATCATGGAAAGTGAATCGATCCCCAATTCCGCGAGCGGCTGTTCAGGCGCAACCTGAAGCTCGTCTACCCCAAGCTCTTTTTGCATCAATGCTTGAATTTTGGCTAATGTATCGATCGTAATTCTCCAATGTCTCAATTATGTGGTCTGTGCCGACATGAATGGTATAGTTTTCGAGCGGGAAGTGAGAGCAATTCTATCTTATTCAGTGACGCAGGGGAATGAATTGCCATTGTTAAAGTGGGTGAATTCGAAAAAGAAATAAAGGAATTTAAAGTATTTCCAATAATCAATAGGATTGCAATAAGTAATTTCCACAAGATAGGCTGACTAATAGAAATAATTCAAGCAACAAGCCTTGACTGATTTTCAGGCGCCCTTGCATGACAGCACCGACAACCCAAAGCCCCGCAATAATTTGAGTTGCAACTCCAATTAAAAGTATCGTCGGCAAAGTATCTTCGTACCAAAGAAATAAAAACAGAGCGCCAAATAAAATAATGAAGTGCACACAAGCAAACCAGACCATCGCCTGATTCATGGGCGGGTTATACAGCGGATTTTCTTCTGCTGGTGCTGTTTTATGTTGGATCGGTACGATGAGGTCATGAGGTTTCCATCCTGGCGGCATAAACCAGATTTTCAATTTGTCTTTCCAGCTACGCGTTGCAATCGCATCTTTCAGCAGTTTCCAGAAGACGTGACTGACTGACCATATGGGATCCCAACTGTTGAACGGTTCAATCGTGCCATACACGCATTTTTCTTTTTCTTCGGCAAAGGTACCGAACATCCGATCCCAGATGATGAAGATGGCTGCATAGTTTTTATCGACATATTGTGCATTGACTGCATGGTGTACGCGGTGATTTGATGGCGTCGAAAAAAAACGATCGAACCAGCCGAGCTTGCCAATATGTTCTGTATGGATCCAGAACTGGTAAAACAAGACGACAAACCCGGCTATTGCGAAAGTCGATGGCGGTATGCCTGAAACAGCCAGCGGAAGAAAGAATGGGAATCCCAAAACCGGATAAAGACTTTCTTGACGCAACGCAGTGGTGAAGTTGAATTCTTGGCTTTGGTGATGCACGACGTGCGCGGCCCAGAACACTGCCACTTCATGGCTTGTCCGATGCAACCAGTAATCGCAAAAATCATACGCGACGACGGCGATCAAATAGCCATACCAGTGCGACCAGAATTCGTCATGATGAAATAGCGTGATCGAAGAAAAGACAGCCGTGTAAATGCCGATTTGGAAGAGCTGTGTAAAGACTGAGGCTATTTGACTTAGCGCACCTTGACTGAGACTGCTGATCGCATCATTGAGGCGATAATTATTACGATTGACCGCCAGTCCATAAGCAAACTCAATTGCTATCAACAGTGAGAACGCCAGGATCGCGATAAGGATGATCGTTTCCATCAGCGTATTGGATACTTGAAAATTTGTTTAAAGACGAACTGCATATCAATTGGTTTGTAACCGAGTGAATATTTTCTGTACAGCGCTTTCCAGATCGATCGTCTGTGTCACGCCAAGTGCGGTGCGAACATGCGTGCAATCCGGAAGATAAACCGAGCGGCCTGCATAATCCCGTTCCTTCTGAGTGACAACGACAGGTTTTTTGGAAGGACTATTCTTCGAGACGATTTCAGCCAACTGCTTGATACTGACAGAAATGTCGGAGCCGACGTTAAACACATCCTGTGGTGTATCGCTCGCATGGATTTTTAACAGCCACTGCGCGACATCATCAACATGCAAGAATGAACGTATCGGTGTGCCATCGCCTTTAATGGTAATGGCATCGGATGTTTCGGAAAGTGCATCATGGATGAAATTGCCGATTGCATATCGACCGTCGAGCGGCATTTCCTCGCCAATGACTGCAAAAATTCGGGCAATTTTTACAGCCATGCCCATTTGCTTTGAATACAAACGGCAGAGGTGTTCGGAGGCGCGCTTTGCTTGACCATAAGTGCTCTTTTCATCTGCAAGCGAGGGAGCAAGTGCCCAATCTTCAGGGATACCCGTTTCCGGATACTGGCCCGGCCCGTACACAGCGCCTGAACTGAGATAGAGAAAACGATTGCATCCGCACTGTGCCGCAAAATCGAGTATGCGTTTAGTACCCGCAGTGATATCCCAAAAATAGGCGATGCGATCCTGTATGAATGAATCGTTGGTATCAGCTGCACCGTGGATGATGTCTGTATAGCTGTCTGTCGGCAGCACGACGGTGGCCAAGTCGCCTTTCAACAGCCGCACGGCTTTGTGATTTGCGATATCCGGTGCCAGCTGCGAAAATTTTTCCGGATCGCGTGTCAGCAGCGTAATCGATGAAATGCCGAGTGCTTCGATTTGCGGCAACAGTTGTCGCATCAGTGCTCGTCCGATGAGTCCCGTTCCGCCGGTAATGAAAAAGTTTCTGTTCACGGAAGAGTCTTTGTAAAAGCGGAGAGAATAGCAATGCACATGATTCAGGCAGCAGGGAGAAAATCGCGGATGCGTTGCTCGATCGCGGCACGGTCCAGCCCATGTTCTTTCAGCAGATATTCGTATGTACCGCAGTAATGTGAAAAGCGGTCTGCTACGCCGATTCTCAATATGCGCACCGGTGCAAATTCCGATGCAATTTCAGCGACGACAGAACCCAGACCGCCGAGCACCGAGTGCTCTTCAAGCACAACAACCAACCGGCTCTGCTGGCAGATTGCGGTTACTTGTTCGGTGTCAATCGGCTTGATGAAAGGCACGCTCCAGACAGCAGCGTCGGGATAGGATGCCGTTGCGATATCAACGGCGGTGCGGACCAACGCACCGGTTGCGATGAATGAAATGTCGCCGGATTTCCCTGATTTGGCTGGCAATAATTTGCCCGGCTTTGCTTGCAAAGTCTTCGCATGCACGTTACCGCGGTCCGATTTTCCCATGCGCAGATAGACTGCCGATTTCGATTGATAGGCTGCCTCCATGCACGCAACAACTTCAAAGCTGTCCGCCGGAGAATAGACCGACAAATGCGGAATCACGCGCGAACAGGCGATATCTTCCGTCGCTTGATGGCTGGTGCCGAGATGGCTGTAGACAAACCCTGCGCCATCGCCGATGAAAATCACCGGCAGCTGGTCGTGCGCGACATCAAGCTTTATCTGCTCAACCACACGCAACGGGATGAACGCACTCAAGCCATAAACAATCGGCCGAAAACCGGCGCGTGCCAAACCCGCTGCCATGCCGACCATGTTTTGCTCGGCGATTCCTGCATTGATATATTGCTTGGGACATGCTTTGCGGAAGGCATCGAACAACGCATAACCATGATCGCCGGTCAGTAACAACACATTGGGATCGGCTTGTGCCAGGCGAACCAGCGATGCTGAAAAAGCTTCTCTCACAACGTGCCTCCTGCGACAGCAGCCAATGCTTGTGCGTAAGTGTCGGGATTGAGCCGTGTGTAATGCCAAACATTGTTATGCTCCATGAACGGCACGCCTTTACCTTTGATGGTCTTGGCGATCAATGCTTTCGGTGATGTCGAATTGGATTGCCAGAGTTTGGTGATAGCGTTGTCGATTGCTTGCTCGTCATGCCCATCGATGGTGATCGCTTCGAAGCCAAAGCTTTCGAACTTGGCCTGGATCGAACCAAGCTTGAGCACATCTTCTGTACTGCCCATTGCCTGGAACCCATTTTCGTCAACAATCACCATGAAGTTTGCGAGATTATGATGGGCTGCGAAAAGCGCGCCTTCCCAGATCGGGCCTTCATTGATTTCGCCATCACCTACCAATGCGTAAACTTTCTGGTCAGTGCCGCGCAATTGCGCACCTTTTGCAAGTCCGACGCCAACTGAAAAGCCATGACCCAGCGATCCTGATGTCACTTCCAAACCAGGGACGCGTGAATCGGACAAACCTTTCAAATCGCTGCCATCGGAAAAATAACCGGAGAATGCATCGTCGTTGAGCCAACCGAGTTCGCGCATGCATGCGTACTGCGCCATCACGCCATGTCCCTTGCTGAGGACGAGATAATCGCGGCCGGATGCAAGCGGATTGTTGCCGGGATAGCGCAAGTGATTTCGATACAGCACTGCCAGCAATTCAATGATCGAGAATGCGCAGCCGATATGCACGGTCGCGCCGGCGTAAGCCATCTCCAGCACTGTTTTGCGCAGCACCTTGGGATCGAAATTTGGATTCTGTGCAGTCATCGCAAACGCTATTTAGAAATTCACACCGAAGAATGCTTCAATCTTTTTACATGAAAAATTCAGCATTTCTTCAGTCAAGCCGGGATAGACGCCGATCCAGAAGGTGTCGTTCATCACACGTTCGGTATTGGTCAGCTCGCCTGAGACGCGATAATTGCGTCCCACCATGTAGGGTTGTCGCGTCAGGTTGCCGGCAAACAGCAGGCGCGTACCGATCTTGTATTGATCGAGATAAGTCAGCAAATCGACACGATTGACATTGGCTTCCGGGCGTAGCGTCAACAAGAATCCGAACCATGACGGATCGGAATTGGGCGTTGCTTCAGGCAGTACCAAAAATTCTTCACAGCTTTTCAGGCGATTTTTCAGATAAGCGAAATTGCGTTTGCGCGCAGCGACGAATTCTTCCAGACGATCCAGCTGTGCCAATCCGCATGCAGCTTGCATATCGGTGATCTTGAGGTTGTAGCCGAGATGTGAATAGGTGTATTTGTGATCATAGCCTTGCGGCAAAGTACCGAGCTTCCAGCAGAAACGCTTGCCGCAGGTATTGTCCTTGCCGGGTGCGCAATAACAGTCGCGGCCCCAGTCGCGGAACGATTCGGCGATCATTTTGAGTTCGTCATTATTGGTAAACACCGCGCCGCCTTCACCCATCGTGATGTGATGTGCCGGATAAAAACTGACCGTGCCGATATCGCCAAAGGTGCCGAGATTTTTTCCGTCATAAGTAGAACCGAGCGCATCGCAGCAGTCTTCGATCAGCCACAATTTGTGTTTTTTACACAGCGCGACAATGACTTCGAGGTTGTACGGATTGCCGAGCGTATGCGCCAGCATGATCGCCTTGGTCTTGCCGCTGATTGCCGCTTCAACCTTGGTCGGATCGATGTTGTAGGTCGGGATATCGACATCGACGAATACCGGCACTGCGCCGAATTGCAAAATCGGATTGACCGTAGTCGGGAAGCCGGCTGCGACGCCGATCACTTCATCGCCCGGCTTGATCGCACGGTCGCCAAGTTTGGGTGAGGTGAGGGCGGAGAACGCAATCAGGTTGGCCGACGAGCCGGAATTGACTGTGATTAGATGTTTGACGCCGATGAATTTTGCCAGACGCGCTTCGAACAAATCGTTAAAGCGGCCGGTAGTGAGCCAGCCATCCAGCGATGCTTCCACCATCAGTTCCATTTCCTTGGCGCCGATGACTTTGCCTGCTGGCGGGACGACAGTTTTACCCGGCTCAAAAGCTGTGGGCTTGCTAGCCAGAGCGCCGTACTGCGACACCAGCTGGATGATTTGTTCTCTGAGTTGATCTTTGGTCATGACGAGTTGTTCAGTTCTTCGTTTTGATTAAGCGGTTGTTGGTTCGATTGTTTGTTGGTATGCAGCGATTTGCGCCAGCGTGATTTGTTTCATGTCGGCACCGCGACCATGAGCTTTATGCCATTCGACAATATTCTCAATGGCTTGTCCGATGCTCCAGCGCGGGTGCCAGTGCAGGCGCGCATGTGCTTTAGAACAATCCAGCTTCAGATAAGTTGCCTCATGTGGTTGCGGGTTTTTATCAAGCGTCCAGGATGCGTCTTGCCCCCACAATTTCGTCATTTTTTCGATAATCCATTCTACCGGCCTGGCATCGGACTCTTGCGGACCGAAGTTCCATCCTTCACCGTAGACAGGACCATTGTTATACAGTTTCTCAGCCAGCAACAGGTAGCCGCTCAACGGTTCCAGCACATGTTGCCAAGGGCGAATGGCATGCGGACTGCGGATCAGCACGGGTTCACCACGTCCAATCGCACGCAGCATGTCAGGGATCAAGCGATCTTCTGCCCAATCGCCGCCGCCGATGACATTACCGGCACGTGCGGTCGCCAATGCAATGCCATGTTCCGCATACTTTTCCGGATTGAAGAATGAATTCCGATAACTCGCGCTGACCAGTTCAGCGCAGCCTTTGCTGTTGCTATATGGATCATAGCCACCCATCGGTTCGTTTTCACGATAGCCCCAAGGCCATTCCTTGTTTTCGTAACATTTGTCGCTGGTGACGTTGACGATGGACTTGACGCTTGCAGTCGCGCGCACCGCTTCAAACAGGTGGACCAGTCCCATCACGTTGGTGGCATAGGTTTCAACCGGATTGGCGTACGAGTAGCGGACCAGTGCTTGCGCAGCCATATGAATGACGATTTCCGGACGAGCGGCCGACATCGCTTGCTTGAGCTTGTCGGCATCGCGCAAGTCACCGATGATCGAGTGCATGCCTTGAGCGACGTGAGCTGTTTCAAACAAACTCGGATTGCCTGGTGCAAGTGCGTAACCTGTGATATCGGCGCCCAGTTGTTGCAGCCACAAACTTAGCCAGCTGCCTTTAAAACCGGTGTGCCCGGTTAAAAAAACGCGCTTGCCTTGCCAGAATGACTTGCTCATGTCCAGGATTTCCAAGGCGCTTTGCCGCTTGCCCATAATTCTTCAAGATGCACCTTGTCGCGCAGCGTATCCATCGGCTGCCAGAAATTGCGGTGCATATAGGCTTCCAACTGACCGTCCGTAGCCAGGCGCTCCATCGGCTTCTTTTCCCAAATGGTAGTGTCGTCCTGAATATAATCGATCACCTTTGGGGATAGCACAAAGTAGCCGCCGTTAATCCATGCGCCGTCGCCTTGCGGTTTTTCCTGGAAGCTCGTGATCTTGGTCCCATCAAGATTCAGCACACCAAAGCGGCCAGGTGGCTGTACTGCAGTGAGTGTGGCAAGCTTGCCGTGTTTTTTATGGAAGTCAACGAGTTCAGTGATATTGACGTCACTGACACCATCGCCATAGGTGAAACAGAACATCTCATCGTCTTTGACGTATTGCTGTACACGCTTCAAACGTCCGCCGGTCATGGTGTCGGCGCCGGTGTCGACCACGGTCACCTTCCATGGTTCGGCGTAGCGCGAGTGGACTTCCATTGAATTTTTTTGCATGTCGAATGTGACATCGGATGTATGCAAAAAATAATTGGAAAAATATTCCTTGATCAGATAGCTTTTGTAGCCGCAGCAAATGATGAAATCATTGATGCCATGCGTGGAATAACTCTTCATGATGTGCCACAGGATAGGCTTGCCGCCAATTTCCACCATTGGTTTTGGTTTCAGTGCGGTTTCTTCACTGAGGCGCGTACCAAGTCCCCCGGCAAGAATGATGGCCTTCATGGTTTTTGTTCCTTAGATCCAGATTAGGTCGTGAATATGCGTCCATAGCGGTAACGCATGGGTCATATGTCAATTTCGACATGCTATTTTTGAAATTGATCAGACTCGACAAGTATAACGGTTTTGTGCAGGGCTACCAAAGCGCTCTCGATTACGGTAGCGGTATTTTGGCCATTTTGCGCACATCCCTCGACAACCAGACGTGCACTGGCACAAATGCGTAATGCACTGACCGGAATACCGTTGCGCGTGCCACAGGCAACCGGTTGGCCTAACTGGCAACGTAATCCATCGCCAAGATCGGCTTGCAGCAGACGGTAAATTTTCTGCGTTTGTTCCCGATTCAACGGGGATTTGGCAGAATTCGCTGCCGAATGATAGAGCAAAAAGGGAAAAATCGTCTGGTATTGGTCCCAGGTTTCCGCCTTGACGAGTGGATGGCGGTCTAGTTGCGGAACAGGCAATGGTTCAAGAAACGGACTATTTTGCAGGTACTGATTGATGGCATGGGCAAACGCTTCAAGGAATTCGCAGACAGCTGCTTCCGGTACGGCACGAAATGCTCGAAGCTCTTCCAACGAAGCTTCCCAACGCAGCAAGAGGCCAAAATTGGCAACATTGTCAAAAATGTCAGCATGATGCCAGTCACTGGGCCATTCGGCGCGAGCGGAATAAGATGATAAAGCCTGTGGCAGCGATTGAGTGCGCAAGCGATGTGCAACCGCTGATGGAAGAAACAAGGCGCCTGCGAATGTCGGCCCGGTCACAAATTTTGAGCCGGTCAATGCCACCATGAAATCTTGTTTCAGATAGGCGCGTAGCGTAGCAGGAGCGATGCGGAATTGGCAGGCATCGACCAGCACGTCAATCGATTCTGGAAAACGGCGATGCAATGCAGTGACACAAGCAGGGCTGGGAGCGATCATGCCGGTTTTTGATACATCGACCAGAATCAGCAAAATGCGTTGATGCATCTTTATTGCTTCGCTTACTAGCGATTCAACATCGGCATCGATATCTGCAATTGGTCTGAGACGGCCATCGGTATAGCGAATCGGGACGGTGGAAATATCGATCGAATTGCTGCCCGCGATGGGTGCGCCTTCGTCGACTGCTTGTCCTAGAGCAGATCGCGTACTGAAATGCTTGCCTGCCAGCGCTATGGGTACACAACTCCCTGTTTCCTCAACACCCGCCATGATGACGCGTGTAGGAAGAGAGTCGGAGCCACCGGCGATTTGAGAGGCAATCAAATGAAGATCGGTGCCGGATGCCGCGAAAACAATATCGAGACACGGCATGTCCGCCACACCGCACAAGGTTTTTAATTCCGGACGGATACGATTGAGCTCTCTGGCATAGGTTTGAGCGGCGGATTCGCTGTTTGAAGCGAGCACAAGTTTTTCGCGCAAGCGGTTGGCAGCTGCGTAAGCGGGCGCAGAAATGACGGATGCGGTAGAAGAGCCGAATGACAATAGAGCAGCATCGGGAAAGGGCGTGCAGCCGTATTTATTGGTGATGCCGTCACTTCCAAGTACGATGCGTGCATCACCACCTTCAACCAAAAGCTTTGATGTCGATGGCAGCTCAATGCCTAACGATGAGTTTGGCGCAACGCGGTTTTTGACCTCACTAGATAGTGCCCTGTCAGCAATTTCGGGAAGGTCGGTAATTCTCATGATGGGCGTCTTCAGGCACGCTGCGCTGCATTGCCCAACATTGTGCGGAAGGCGCTAAACAATTTGCGCATTTGCGGCACCTTGTAAGGGAATAAATCCACCGGATCCATCGCATGCACGATCATGTCGCTATCGACTTCAAAGATCATCAATTTGCCGTCAGGCGTTTCGGCGCAGTCGATGCCGACATAATCAAGGCCGATGCGTTCGGTAATTTCCCGGAAAGCGATCGCATGTCGCACTGCAAAGTCATCATCAAAGGTCGTCATGAAGCGCTCTTCTTCAGCGCGTTTCTCCGCACTATCGGTCATGCCGGCATTCAGATAATGAATCATCCAATGCGATGAAATGCCCATATGGCAAACGAATGGGCGGCCTTCAATCAGGATGATCCGGTATTTCCTGAATTGCCCATCCGCGCTGCGATAATCGACGAAGCGTGCGATGTAGAATTCACTGCTCGGTATCGATTGCAGATAGGCCGCAATGGCGTCCGGCGTTTCAATTTTCTGCAAGCCTTGGCCTGCGTGCGAACCGACCGGCCGTACGATAATCGGGAAGTTGCCGTCGCTGATGATGCTCGTGATGGGCTGTTCTCCATTGCCGATTTTTTCAAGCGTCTGGTGGTCGATACGCGTTGCAATCGGCATCACAACACCGGGCGCAGATTTCAGCAACTGGCAGGCGCCATCGCGCGACAAGTTCGCTATCTTTCCTGGCGCATTCAATACAGGCCGCGGCCAATCCTGCGTAACTTCCGCCAATGCATTCAGCAGTGGGCGGTTCTCATCGCATTCACCAATGGCGACAAACATCACATCGTGTTCAGGCAGTTCCGGCAACTCGGCAAGACCTGGGGTGATATAGAACATATCGAGCGTGACATCCGAATTCTCCAGCAAAAATTCCAACGGCGTATTCGCCATCAAATCGCCGGGCGCCATCAACGCGAGCAATTTGATTTTCGGTTCTGGCGTAGCAGCCGGCACTTGGTAAATCTGTTGAATTTCCAATGCCTGCATTTGCGTGGCAAGTGCAATGTCGCGGTTACCGGTCAATTGCAGAATAGTCGATAGATCCATCAATGTATGCGCATCATTCGGATATTGTGCAGACCGATTGATCAGTTGTGCGCCCAATGGCTTGAGGTCGACGCCGGAAAAGGCCTGGCGCATCAACGGGGCAAGGCCGATTAAAGGAGCAACGTCGTTTTGTATTTGCAATGGTAGCGGAGCATTCATGGTCATCAGGATTCCTTTTTTTGTGTAGCGTTAGTCTCGCCAAAAGCGATGGTCGCTTTGATCAAGGCGTCGATATCATTCTTGTTGGTTCGATGGTTCACGATCGCAGCGCGGATGGCGAGTCGACCGTTGATGACCGTAGTGGATGGTGCGGCAATACCGGATTCTTGCAGCGCGACGACGATATCGGCGTTGATGCGATCAGTATTCGTCTGATTGACGCCTGGACCACGGTAGCGGAAGCAAACGATATTCAATGAAACCGGTGCAAGTAACTCAAGCTGTGGTGAGGATTCGATACGCTCCTTCAAATATTGCGCCAGTGCGCATGTGCCGGAAATAACCTGGCCGAGTTTTTCAGCACCATAGACTTGAATCGTGAACCATGTTTTGAGTGCTCTAAAACCACGCGATAGATCGGGTCCGAAGTCGCACGGCCATGGTGAGCCGGCAGCCATGCCGCGCGTTTCGCGTTTTAAATAGGCAGCAGGGGATGCAAACGTATCGTGATGCAATGCACCGTCACGCACCAGGATAAAACCGGCATCGTAAGGAACTTGCGCCCATTTGTGAAAATCGAATGCAATCGAATCGGCACGTTCGATGCCTTTGAGACGCGGTGCAATATCCGGCGCCATCATTGCGAGTGCGCCATAAGCGCCGTCGACATGAAACCACAGCGATTCGCGTTGTGCGATATCGGCCAGTGCGTTGAGGTTATCGATGGCTCCCACATCGACTGAGCCTGCAGTGCCGGCAATGAAGAAAGGTGTGAAGCCCGCATTGCGATCGGCAGCAATCGCTGTTTCAAGAGCTGCAAGATCCATTTCATATTGATCGTTCATCGGAATCATGCGCAGCGCGTCGATGCCGATGCCGGCCAAATCGACTGCCTGTGCGATACAACCATGCGCACCCGCAGAGGTGTACGCAACAAGGCGTTTGTCGTTTGCGCCGAGACCGCTATTGCGTACGCTTGTTCCAAGCGCTGCGGTACGTGCGACCCATACGCTGATCAGGTTTGCAATGGATGTACCTGTCACAAACAAGCCGCTTGCCGTGTCGGGAAAGCCAAACAGTTGACGCACCCATTGCGTCACTTGCCGCTCGACTTCCAGCGGCATCTGATCGCGGCCGCCCAAGTTCGCATTCAATCCGGCTGCCAGCATCTCCGCCAGCATGCCAACCGGCGTGCCGCCGCCTTGTACCCAGCCCATGAAACCCGGATGCGCATTGCCAATCGAGTAGGGCAGAATATCCTGCATGAAGACTTGATGTGCCGTCGCGAGATCAGTTGGCTTTTGAGGGAGCGGCTGATGAAATGCATCGCGCACTTCTTGCGGTATGGGTTGCCATACCGGGCGAGCCCGAAGGTGTTCCATATGGTTCAGAATGTCATCGAGCATGCGATGGCCCTGGGCTCGCAAATCTTTCCAGTCCGATGAATCTGATGGATCTAATGTGTTTTGAGATGTCACTTGCATACCTTTTTGTAAAAGAACACCTCAAGAATAAATAGACATTAGGGCTCTTTTAATCAGCTGTCGCCACACGATTCTTGCCGGCTCGTTTTGCCTTGTATAGCGCTTCATCGGCTCGCTTGATAAGCGCTACCTGGTCTTCGTTGGGCGCGCGCAGAGCCACTCCCGCACTGAATGTAATCAACAGGCGTTCATTGTTGTGCATGAAGATTTGTTTGGTCAGTTCTCGCTGCACTCGTGTGATCGTCTGAGTCGCTTCTTCAAGCGGTGTATCCGGCAACATGATCAGGAATTCTTCGCCGCCGAAACGGGCAATGACATCCATCGTCCGCAACGTTTCCTTGACGACTTTTACTAGATGAATCAACGCTTCATCGCCGGCCAGGTGGCCGTGCGTATCGTTGAGTTTCTTGAAGTCATCCAGATCCAGCATCGCGATACAGAATGGTGTATGGCGCCGCTCGGAGCGCGCAACTTCGCGCTCGAACACATCGTCCAGACCGCGCCGGTTAAGGCTGCCGGTCAGTTGATCTTCACGCACCAATTCGCTCATTTGTTCGAGCTTGGACTCAAGCGCATGAATGCGGTTTTCCGCCTCTTGCACCTCTTGTCGCGCCTGTATCATTTCATCGCGTGATTTCAGCGCTTCCTTCTGGGCGTTGCGCGTATCGCGCATCACATCATCCAGAATTTTATTCAGCGTATTGATGTCAGGCGCTTGACTGATCTTGCGCGAATACACATCGATTTTTTCATGATAGTCACCGGTACTTGTGGCAACTGCACTAAGGCGGTCAATGAATGTAATCATCATATTTTTCACCGTAATTTTCGCTTCGGATAGGCTGTGCTTCAGCAAGCCCTGTTTGTAAATCACTTCTTTCAGACTACGTGTTGCATCTTTTAACGCGACATGATTGATCGGGCCCGACAAAAGAGCTTGTACGCCTTCTATCTGACCGTGCAGCCAGCTATCGTCCTCGATCAACTCGCTGACGTTTTCCAGCAATAACTTGAACAGGCGCATCAACAGCTCGTGCTGCTCAGCCATCTCGCCGCTTTTCATTTCGATCTTGAAGCAAAGCTGCTTGAGTCGAGAAGTCGCTTCACCGAGTGCGGCTTCAGTGGTGGCATCCTTGATCGATGCGCCCAATGATTCAGCTTCATGCGCCAGCTCCGGCGATGCCTGCAATAATGCGGCAACGGCAAACGTCAATGTGCGTGTGAGTAAATCACGCAGCATGGCTTCCTGTTGACTATCGACCATCGGCGCCGTTACGGCGGTGATTTTTACGATTGGGACATCCGGGCTGGCCGCCAGTGCTGCAGCTTTGGCGACTGCCAGAGCTTCCGGTTTTTTGAGATATTTGTCAGTCAGCTGGGTGAGGTTCTTGCTGTAGTCCTGCCAATCGCGTGCTTTCGCTGCACGGCTGAAACGCAAGCCGAATTCCGCAATTTCGCTGGAGGCGTTTTCGAGGTTGGCAGAAAAATTCACCAGAATCGTCTCGGCGTTTATTTTTCCTGTATTGCCTATGATCTCATCGTAGACTTCCCGATAGGCATCCGGCGTCGGCGCAACACGACGCATTGCAAGACGGCGAAACGCTTCCCGCGCCACCTCGGTCGGGCTTTGGTCTTTGGATGGTTCGGAATCGGATTTCTTTGTCATAGTTATTATGGTCGGCCATTTACTGGCACTAAACCCAGTTGATAGGATGATAGGGGGTTCATGCCTGCTGCAATCAGGCAATAAACGGTTGAAAGACTTGTTAATTTAAAGCTTAGAAATGCGCTGCTCACCCGAGAATCGGCATAGAAATAATTGAAAGCAGTGACGAACATTGCAATGAACGATAGATAAAAGAATTCCTGCGAAAGATAAATTCGCAGATAACGATCGAGATGGGAGGGCAGTACAAGCTTACTGCGAGGCTTACTGCTACGTCGGGCTAATCTGCCAAATTACTCTACCAAATGATTCTTGATCGCATAGTGCGTTAGTTCCGCATTATGCCTTAGTTTCATTTTTTGCAACAAACGAGAGCGATACATGCTGATCGTTTTGACTGACAGAAGCAGTTCGGCAGCGATATCGCTGACTGCCTTGCCGGAGGCGATCATGATCAGTGTTTGATATTCACGATCGGATAGCGTCTCATGCAGAGGTACTTCATGGTCTTCACCGATATGGTTCGCCAATTCCTGCGCAAGGGAAGGGCTGACATACTTGCGTCCGGCGGCTACTTGCCGGATAGCGTTGACCAATTCGGCAGGTGCGCTCTGTTTGTTGAGGTAACCTGACGCGCCGGCTTTCAGAGAGCGGATTGCGTATTGATCCTCACGATGCATGGAAAGCATCAGCACGGCAATCTCGGGGGTCTCTTTTTTGACTTGTTTCAATACTTCGATGCCGCTGCGGTCCGGCATGGAAATATCGAGTAACAAGACATCGCACTTGCCTTTTCTGATCAGCTTGATTGCATCCAGACCATTCTCGGCATCACCTGCGACGATGATGTCTTTGGTATCTGCGAGAATCTGCTTCAAACCTTCACGCACAATTGCATGGTCGTCTGCGATTAGAACCTTGATTTTTTCTTTTGCCGTCATGTCCCTACCCTGGAAAAATCGACTGCCGCATTTTGTTATGCGTTCTTGATTTTATGAATTATTCACTATTATGAATGAGGTCATATCAAGTTGCCACAAGTGGTATTTTTATCGCAACCAGACAACCGCCTTCCGGTCTGGTGCTGACCGATAAATCCCCACCCAATGCATTGGCTCGCTCGATCATGCCGCGTATGCCAAACGATTTCGGTTTAAGGTTGTCCTCGGGAGCGAGGCCTTTGCCGTTGTCGCTGATCTCCAGGCGCACATTGCGATTGGATAGAATCAGTTTGACGATGACACGAGTGGCTTTTGCGTGCTTGCTGATATTAGTCAGTGCTTCTTGAAAAATGCGAAATAGTGCGGTTGCCTGATCAAGATGCAAATCGATTTCTTTTTGATTGGATGAAAATTCGCAGGCGATGCCAACCTGCTTTTCAAATTCATTGATCTGCCACTTGATGGCCGCAACAAGGCCGATATCAAGTATGCCGGGGCGCAAATCGCCGGAAATCCGGTGTATGGATTCGATGGTGCGATCGACCAGCGAATCCACGTAATCGGCCTTTTCCAGCAGGTCGCCATTCTCTGTCGGCAGCCGACGTGTCAGCAAGGCCAGGGCCATTTTAATGGCGGTGAGATTGCCGCCTATATCATCATGGATCTCACGCGAAATACGTGTTCGTTCCTGTTCCTTCACCTTTTCATCATGCGCAGATAACTCGGCCAATTGCGCGCGCGATTTCTTGATTTCTTCTTCGGAGAATTTGCTTTGCGTAATGTTGGTCATGATGCCTTCCCACTGTATTTCATCGCCGATCAAGGAGCGCGGCGTACAGCGGAGATTGATCCACTTGATGTCTTTCCATTCTTCGATCCAGATACGGCCTTCCCAATTCCAGCTTGTGCTGTCGGCGGCGGATGCTGCCATCGACTCAAGATACGATAGCCGGTCCTCCGGCAAAATCAGTTGAAGAAACAGTTCGGGGTGATTGCGTAATTTATCGGGGCTGATGCCTAACAAAGCCTGACATCCATCGCTCAGATAAGGGAAGGTCGTGGTGCCGTCTTTCTTTAAACGGAATTGATAAACCAGACCTGGCGTGTTGGAAACAATTGCATGAAAGCGTGATTCGCTGAGCCGCAAAGCCCTGGCTGTTTCATAACGTGCGCTGATGTCATTGCCGATTGCGATAATGCATTGTTCAGATTCTGAAGGAAAATGAAACAGGCGAAACTCAATTGGATACACTGTTCCGTCTTTGCGAACATGAATGGTATTGAATGACGCTTGATCCGCTTTGCCACTGCGCAGCGGTTGCAGAATGTCCTTGAAAATTTCGACTGTCAGGTTCTCCGCAATGTCGAGCGGCGTCATGTTGAGCAATTCATCGGCGCTGTAATGCAGATTCATGCGTGCTGCTTCATTCACCTCGACAAAATGCAGCGTCGCGCAATCTATCACGTAGATTTCGCTGAACGAGCCCTGCATGATGATGGGCAGCCATTCTGCATGCATCATTTCGATTGATCTTTCTTCATGTGCGCGCAATGACCTGATGCAAGGCAGGCGGCAGGGCCGGTGGTGTCCATTTTTCGATCCAGCCCATTAGCTGCTCTGCAGGCATCGGTTTGCTGATGAAATAGCCTTGTCCCTGGTCGCAACCCAACTTGGCAAGTTGACGCCAAATGGCTTCGCTTTCTATGCCTTCTGCGACGACACGCAAACCCATGTTATGACCAAGATCGATGGTGGAGCGCACGATCTTGGTGTCGTCTGCGTCATGCTCCATGCTCATTACGAATGACTTGTCGATTTTCAATTCATCCACCGGCAAACGTTTCAGGTAAGCCAGCGATGAATAACCTGTGCCGAAATCGTCGATCGACATATCGGCTTTTGTCGCATGCAGCCGCTCCAGAGTTTGTTGTGCGCGCACAGGATCATCCATGATTGCGCTCTCTGTAATCTCCAGGCAAAAAGAAGTTGGGGCAACATGGTGACGTGCAAGAATATCGAGGAACCTCGCAGGCAAATCCTGATCGAGCAAATCACGTGTAGACAGGTTGACTGAAAATTTCAAATGCAGGCCTTTGGCTTCGCATTCGGCGCAGAGTGCAGCTGTTCGTTCCAGCATCCAGTGCGTCAGTTTGCGGATGAAGCCTGTTTTTTCAGCAAAAGGAATAAAGTTATCCGGGAAGATCATGCCTTTTTCCGGATGCACCCAGCGTATCAATGCTTCAACGCCGATGACTTTTCCGGTGGAGAGCAGTACCTTGGGTTGCACTTGCAAGCGTAGTTCATTGTGTTCGACAGCGTGGCGCAATTCGCTTAACAGCGATAAATTCTGCTGACTGATCTTGTCGATGGCCGGATCAAATACCACCGCTTCATTGCCGCTTCGCTTGGCAATGTACATCGCGACTTCAGCGTGGCTCAACAGCGACTCTGCATCGCTTCCATGCTCAGGAAAACCCGCAATGCCGATGCCGGCGCCCAAATCCACTGTTTGCTCTTCCAGCGTAAGTGGCACTTCGAGCGATTTGAGAATCTGCGCCGCGACAGCTTGTGCTTCACTGCGATTTGAATTTGCGAGTAGCACAGCAAATTCATCGCCGCCCAGTCGCGCAATTTTTCCCTTGTTGCCGAGTTCATGTTTGAGCCGTTCCGCAACCTGGCGCAGCAGTGCATCGCCAAAGCGTTGACCAAGCACGTCATTCACATTTTTAAATCGATCCAGATCCATCATCAGGATGTAGCAAGCCTCATACTCTTCTTTCGATTCCGCAATAGCCTGCGTCAGCCAATCGACAAATTGTGTTCGGTTCGGTAGCGTCGTCAGCGTATCCCAATAGGCAAGTCTGCGAATCTCCAGCTCACGATTGGCGATGCCGTCGCGCATGCTGATGAACGCCTTGGATAGTTCGCCGATTTCATCATCGCGCTGGATTTCGATTTGTCCTTGATAGTCGCCGGTACCCAGGCGTTTCGCAATGGCGGTCAGTTGACGCAGCGGGCTGGTCATGCGTTTGGCAGTGAAGATGCTGATCATCACGGCGATCCCCATCACAATCGCGGTCAGGATCAATAGTGTCCATTGCAAACGGACGTAAGGCGCAATCGCTTCGCTGATGGAGCGTTGCAGTACCACGACTGCAGATTTCCCCGCATCTTGTGCAAGCTGGATACTGCGTGCACTGAAATCACTTCCCGACATGGCGAGTTCCGGAAGTTCGGGAGCGCTATCCGCCATGCCTTGCAGTTGACCGGTCAGACTGGCAGTATCGTTGACTGACAGCGTGGATGACTCGGTCATCCAATGCCCATTCTGTTCCTTGATGAGAATCGAGATCTGCAGCGAAGACAGATCGTGCATGTCCGTGACCAGCTGCTGCGCAATCGGCAGCGTCATTGCCACCCATGCAATCGTTACAGGCGCTTTGACCGGTACAACAATAATCTGATTGATATGATTGTCGACAATGCAGATCGTGGCTGCACTACCTGTCTGCTCGGCTTTATCGATCAGGCGCTGTATCGCATTCGCCAAATTGGCAGGGAGACTGGAATTGGTACTGGCTTTTATTTTGCGATCGGTGCCGATCAGCATGGTGCGGGATGCGCCGATACGCTCACCCAGATTATCGAGTGCCGATGCAATGGTGGTGCTGTCGTTGTTGCCGACTGCTTGTCTGAAACCGAAGTCCAGTGTCAGCGAGCGTGCTGCCTCAGTCAATTTTTGCGCGTTTTGTTCAAGCAGCCGCTTGAAGATATGTTCACCGACGGCAAGTTCATCGCGTATGGATGCGCGCGCATTGTGGTTGATGCCGGCCCTGATAGCGAAAAAGCCCGCCAGCTGCACCGCCAGGATGAGTAGCAGAAAAAGCGTAACAATGCGGCTTTCCAGGCTGCGCAGGCGCATGTGCAATTCCTATTCCTGTCTTCAGTTTGTGCCGGTATTGGCTTTAATGTTAAACGTGAATGAGGCTGATGAATCGTTGGCCGAGACAGTAATCAATTGTTCCGGGATTGTTTCACCAGACGGCAAATTGAAATGCCAGGCTTTCAGCCGATATTTACCCGGCATCAAACCATCCAATTTCGCCTGACCCGATGTATCCGTCTTTGCAAAATAAGGTGTATCGACAATATGAATATACGCAATCATCCGATCATGAATATTACAGCCGACGACGACCGTGCCTACTTTATCGAACATCACCGGGCTTCCAGGCGTACCGGAGTATAGTTTTAATTCGAATGACTTGGCCGGTGAGAAGGAATAAACATGATGACGCACCGTGTCATGATTGGGAAAGGAGATGGATGTTCCGCTTTGAATCACCGTCACCAACGGGAAAAACGTCTTGTTTTTCTGTTCGATTTCGACGGTTTTAAGGGATTTGATCGGTGTTTGCCCTGAAGCCGGCTCAGCATAGACAGCACTATTGGCTACCGGTTGGCCAGCCTGGTTGAGCACTTGGACAGAAATTGAAGCGGAAAAGGCCGACGGATTTGCCAGCAACAAGCCCAGTATTGCGGCACAACGTACAACACCAGCTGATAACTTCATCGCGCAAAATTCCTCATCAAGCAATGGATCACTTCGTAACGATGTCGGCTTTAAGTGGTCCTAGAAGCTGCAACAATTCGTTTTTTCTTTGGCAGGAACATTGAACTGGTTAAGCGTATCGACCAGTTGTCCGACCATCGCATCAAATTCTGCCAATGTAATATCCAGACCATGATGTGCCTTAGCCATTGACTCGCCCTGGTATTTACATGGCCCGCCTGTCGCTTGGCATAAAAAGCTCACAATGCTTTCCTTCACAGGCTTCAATTTGACTCCATCGAAGCTGCGGCGTGTACTTGGTTCGGTCGCTGTCCGATCAATCGTTTTATCTGTTACCGCAATCAGCGCCGGCAAGCCGCCCAGACGAACAAACAAACTTGGCTCTGGAGCCGGAGCAGTCGCACAACCTGACAAAAGCAAGCCACCAAGCACAACTGAGTGCCAATTGTGAAAAGTGACCGTGACGGCGCGTCTCAATTTATTTTTTGTCCTTTGATTTTGGGTTGGCAGGCCAATAAAGATTGATGCCAGGAAAATCATATGTGAGCCGACTTTAGCATAAGTTTTTTGGAAATGAATCACACAGTGGCGTCACCCTGAAAAAAACGGCTATTTGAGAGCAAAATTGTTGGTCGCAAAAGACATTCTCACTCGGGAACTGGTCAACTTGATATCTGTTCATCGCAAGCGTTCTATACGCAGATCTTGGCAAGGAGCGATGAGGTCGCATTATTCGCATGTAGTCAGAGCTTCCAATGTCCATCAAACCCATGCTATAATTTTGTTTTTTCGCGGCTGTAGCTCAGCTGGATAGAGTACTTGGCTACGAACCAAGGGGTCGTGGGTTCGATTCCTGCCAGCCGCACCAGTAACACAAAAGCCGTTAGTGATAGTCTTCACTAACGGCTTTTTCAATTCTCATTCCATCAATCAAAAATTTTCAGATTCTTAGGAACTCTATCTGTAAAAAGTCGATAAGCATGCAAAGACTGGCCAAGTGCAAGAATTGCGAATGCAATTTCATCATCATTGGAATTCAGGTCAAGCGCTGCAATTTCTTGATAGGCAGCATTCACGCATTTTTGAAGGATGCCTAATAATTGTTCGTCGCTATGATGGTATATGTCGGTTGAATCCATTTTCTTTTAATACAGTCTCATTTTGAAAAAATTCCATTGAACGGAAAATTAAAAGAAAGGTGCGGAGATGACGATAACAATTTTTTAAAAATGCTGTCACCGTCCCGCAAATCAATTGCATGCTCGTGTCTATATAAACAATCGATAAAAAGCGCGACCTTCGTCTGCGAAAGCCGCGCTAAAAGGTGGTTACCGTCAAAACAAATGATTGTTTCCAGACTGGTTTGATTTCCCCACCTCGATGTGAACGAACAATCAGTACAGCGACGTACAACTATTCTTCCGCATTATTTCTGCCCAACCGAGGCTGCCACGCGCCACATTGAAGTTGGCCAGGTATCTGTTGAAGACATTGACAACCTTGTCAAGAATAGCGGGATCATAATCGGCAAGGTCGATCCAGTCATATCCTGGCGTTACACGATCATAGCTGCTGCTTGGCAGGACGGTACCGTCGATTCTCACAGCGACATCATTGGGTCCAGGTTGGCCGTTGAGAATCTTGTTTTTTAGCGTGGCAGCCATCTTGACCATATCGGCATTCGTCAATCCACCCATGTTGAATTTCCCGGCCGAGATCAGGAATGACATGTCAACGTGTCCATGGTTGGTATCTTCGTACACATTGCCCGGACGCCCGCCTTCATAGCGCCAGAGATAACCGCCATCGACGTTTTGTGCAAACTTCAGGAAATAGTTTGCCGCTTTATCGGCCTTGTAGAAATAGCTGGAAGGAGGTGTCTGGCCTTTCAAGCGATATACGCGATCCATCAAGAGTATTGCTTTGGCCATTGATGCGCCTTGGTTATACATCAGCAGCGAGTCGGTGCCGCACAGACTGGCGCCGTTCGTACCGCAAGTAGCATATCGCCAGAAACTTGCGCCTAATATCGGTGAGTTATCAACCCACTGATAATCGAACACGTGAACAGCGCGCTCTGCACGAGAAAGGTAGGTATCGGCTTTGGCACGATAGGCAACAAATCGCGGGTCCTTATTGACCGTATAGACGAATTGCATGATGGCCTGGGAAACCTGCGCTGTGCCAAGCTGATTGTAGAGCGGTGCGGCACCCCATCCGCCGCCGCTGTTTTCATAAGCCAGCATGTGATCAATCGATATCACGGCCCTGTCAAGGTACTTGGTGTCGCCCGTCGTTAATGCCATCGACACATAAGCGCGCACCCAGTAGTAGAGTGTCCAGGCCATATCGCCGCCGTCAGTACTGAGATCAGGAACAGCGCTGCCAAAGAAATGCGTATCCCATGCGGCTTTGGTTGCGATCAATGGCGTGATCGTGCTTTGGGTGCATGTAGGTGCTGGAGGTGTGACGCGCGGGTCGGTCGTTGCAATCCAGTTGCCATTCCAGTACCACCAGCCGCCTGCAGCGTTTTGTTGGTAGATCACATGGTTGTAGTAAAGCAGCAGGACGACTTGATCCGTGAATCCGGCGTTGGCACCATTGATTTGCACCACGCCATTCAGCACTGTCCAGTAATTGCCATTGCTATCGTTCAGCTGTGGGGATGATGGAATCGTTGTACCGGAAAGCGATTCCGGTTGTGGGGTCGAGACCCAGGCATTGTTGACCCATTTCCACCATAAATGGCTGGCATTTTCCTGATAAAGAATCCCGCCTTGCCACAAGAGGACAATGACATTCTGGGTGCCGATTTGATCCGCGCCATTCATTCTGATGACGCCGGATGCGACCGTCCAGATCGCGCCCGCAGCGTCGCAGATGCTGGTAGCGTTCGGAATGGTGGTGTTGTCGGCTGACGCTGTGCACACACGTGGATCTGATGTGACGGCCCAGTTATTGCTGCTCCATTTCCACCATCCGCCTGCGGCGTTTTTCTGGTAGATCACATGGTTGTAGTAGAGCAGAAGGACGACATTCTGCGTACCGACCAGATCATTGCCGTTCAACCTGATGATACCGTTCGCCACAGTCCAGTAGTTCCCCGCATTGTCATTCAGCTGTGGGGACTGCGGGATGGTTGCGCCCGAAAGCGACTCCGGTGGCGGGCTTGATACCCAGTTATTGTTGGTCCAGCTCCACCATAAGTGGCTGGTGTTTTCCTGATAGATTGTTCCACCTTGCCATAGCAAGACAATTACCTGATCCGAGTAGCCGGCGTTAGCGCCGTTCACCTGCACGACGCCAGATGCAACTGTCCAGGTATTGTTTGCATTGTCGCAAAGCGATGTGGCGGACGGTATGGTCGAGCCACTAATAGAGGGCGTGCATGCAGCTTGCGCGACATTGCACAAGGCGATATACAGTGCAAAGATGCCGAGCAATATCTTCATCGCGTGGCATGACATTTTTTTTATTTGCTTCATGTTTTTCTCCTGAATATTAAAAATACTTATTAGTTGATGCAAATGATTCGTCGAAAAAACTTCGTTCATCCGAACCGAATGGAATCGGAAACATCGCTGTAAAAAAACGGAAATAAAGATGACGCTTACATCAATCTGTGCAGCAGAATTTCAAAAATTTTTAAGGACAGGTGTTATCGATGGCGTAATAATTGGTGCCGGTGTTGCGCAGCTTGGTTGTGTAAAAGAGATTATCCAAACCCATATTCTGGTTGGAGCCATTGGCCAATGCATAGCCCATGCTGTCATGTGCTCGGCCGGACGTCACATGGGTGTAATTGCTGGTGTTGTAGCAGGCGCCGCTTGATGTTCCCAAGTTTGCAATCAAATTCACCAAATGGGCGCTATTGCCTCCACCGGTTATCTGGCCTTCAACGTAATCCTTATCGTAAATCCACCATATCAATCCCTTGATCGCTGTATCCGCTTTCAGCACGTTGTAGGTTGTACTGATGTAGCAATCTGGTAAAGGCAAACCGCCTTGCAAGCGTCCGTCTCCGACCACGATGATCGGCTTTCCAAATTGCTTGGCCCAATTGATATTGGAAGCGGTATTACCTTGATACAGCCAATTCTGTACGCCGCTGCAGGCAACGGTTGGTTGTCCTGGACTGCTTACGTTGAAATAAGGTTCTACGATGACGACATCCAATGTGCCGGGAGGATTGTAATGTGGTCCTCGTGCGTAGTTGGCCGCGCCTGCTGAGGTATCTTGTGCGAATGGGATCGCGCCTTTCTTGCCGGGGAAATAGGTTTTGAAATCCGCGACATACTGATCCAGGAATGCCTGGTCCAGAAAGACATTGCGATGCAATGCCGGTTCATCGACCAGATAGAACGCATCGAAATTGTTGTACGTGCCATTGCTGGTGATCGTATTCTTGAGGTCGCTCATGTACTGATGATAGGCCGCAAAATATTTTGTGCGGAAATCAGCAATATAGTTTGCGTGCCAAACCACACCATATTGATTCGGTGCGGGCATCGATATGCCTGCGTTTTGGTAAACGATATTCAGAATCGCTGATTGATTGAAGACGAAAAAATTGTGGGTGAACGCATACGGTTTCAGCAGTGCGCCTTGCTGAGGCGCTATCGCGAAACCTGAGTTGGAATATGGCGCGACCAATGCCAAATCGTTAGGCGCGCTGGTAAGCCCGTATTGTGCATAGAACCAGCCGTAATAGTCGAAGGCAATACTGGCGGCATGACTTTGCATAACAGCAGTCAGCAGACTGGTGCCAATTAAAATTGAACATATTCTCGTATGTAATCTTGATTTATTTTGCATCGTTGCCATCATTAAATTTCCAACGAATAATATTTTTTCCGTTGATGGATCTTTATTGTTGCGTGCCATTAATTTATGTATGTTGCTTTTGCGATGCATACTAATCACCAGTGGAAATAACGTACACTGGCCGTTCGGCAAATCGATAAAAAATCAAAGCCGTTTCACGCTATAGTCCAGCCTTTTGGATGTGCTGCCAGCATCGGTAGTACTCCGAATTTCGATCACAAGATTTATTTTTGACAAGCAGAAAAGTGCTATTTTGGAAGAAGGATGGACGTACTTAGTGCAGCAAAAGAATGGGAGGCTGATCTCCCTGCAGTGATGAAAATACTGGCGCGATCAAACGATGTACGAGATGCAAATGGCCTTCTTGCCCTGATCAATTCGGAGGTGACTGACTTGCTGCATCATGACGCCATGGTGTGCGGCTACCATGTGATCAGTCCTGGCGGCAATTATGTGCACAATGTTCTGCAATACAATTATCCGGCCGGCTATGGTGAAGCGCTTGCCGCGACTGAAGGCAGGGCTGACAGCCCGCTGATGCAACGCTGGCGTGAGACCAAGGAACCGGTTCTATTCCAAAGCGGTCGTGACGATAATAAATATCCGGTTGAATGGGTCGATATTTTTAAAAAATTTGGATTGCGAAACACAATCGGGCACGGCATTCTCGATGTCGGCGGGACATTCGGCAGCTATTTTATTTTTTCCCGGCTGCCTGGTGAAGTTGGTAACAGAGAAGTATTTTTACTCAAACTGATTACGCCGCATTTGCATTTTGCACTGATGAGAACGATAGCGGCAGACCAGAAATTCGCCAAGCCTGCAGAATCCGGCCGTGGAGCGCTCAGCGAGCGACAACGAGAAATTCTGCGCTGGATTAATCAGGGAAAAACAAACAAGGAAATCGCCCAACTTCTTTCGATAACAGAAAAAAATGTCAAATATCATGTCGAACAAATTTTCACCAAACTGGGAGTAAGAAGTCGTGCGCAAGCAGTCTCCAGTGCGATACTGCTTGGACTTTTGGATTGAAGAATCATCAGCTTGCGCCGACTCACTGTTCGCGTAATATGTCTGCGATCAATAAAAATTCAGCATGACGGTTTTCATGATGTTGTCGCAACTATTTTTTGGCAAACAATGCTCCCGATAGAGGAGCAAAAAATGCAGAAGCATGCTTGGTGAGAGGGACATCTTGCAAAAAATCCGGAGGATACATGGATGTATTGAAGCAAGCCCAGGAACTGGATATCAATCTTGACGCACTGATGAGAATCATTGTGCGATCAACTGAGGTGCATGACAGTGATGCACTTTTGGCATTGATCAATTCGGATGTGGTCAACGTCCTGCATCATGACGCCATGGTGTGCGGCTATGGTATGGTCAGCCCCGATGGCTCTTACGTGCACAATATGCTGCACCACAATTATCCTGGCGGATATTTCGATGCACTTGCTACCCCGGATGGTAAAGCGGACAGTCCTCTTATCCAGCGTTGGCGCGCCACGCTGGAACCAATCGTATTCCAGGCTGTCCGAGACGACGACGGCTATCCTGAAGAATGGGTGAATACATTTAAAAGATATGGATTGCGCAATACCGCCGCGCATGGCGTGCTCGACGTACGCGGAAAATCCGGCAGCTATTTTATTTTTTCCAATATCTATGGCGAGGTGGGTGAAAAAGAGGTTTTTTTGTTGAAGCTGCTGATGCCGCATCTGCATTTTGCCCTCATGCGGGCATTGACCACGATTCAGGAATACGGAAGACTTGCCGGTTCATCACAAGAGCCGATGAACGATCGACAGAAGGAGATCCTGCAATGGATGAACCAGGGAAAAACAAACTGGGAAATTTCACAAATCCTCTCGATGACTGAAAATAACGTGAAATACAATATCGAGCAAATTCTAGTAAAACTGGGAGTAAGGAATCGCGCTCAGGCGGTTTCCAAGGCCATGCTCCTCGGTATTTTGAGCGCATGATAGTTTGGCAAAAATAGCGAAAGCAATTTTGGCCGATGCAATCCGTGTCGCTTCGTCGCAGTCCATCAATAATGATTTAGTTTCCTATCTGTAAAATCGCATATTGACTATATGCAAAAGAAACGAGGCGAAATTCATTCGACCATAAATTCAGAAAAAAAGCTATGCCATAAATATGGGATGGCAAGTTTGGTTATTGGTCATAGAATAACTTTAAATTTGGCATTACTTTGCGCTAAAACAATGTGCAGGGCTAATTATTGAGCAGTATGGAAATTTACTGATGTCGCTCAATTATTTGCATTTCACTTTGGTAATATTTAATGGTGGTCCAGTCCATGCTTCGACTGTCGATACCACTTATTGGCGCAGGC
Source organism: Burkholderiaceae bacterium (assembly GCA_036560485.1). Taxonomy (GTDB): domain Bacteria; phylum Pseudomonadota; class Gammaproteobacteria; order Burkholderiales; family Burkholderiaceae_D; genus DATBRC01. Next base: position 12,831 of record DATBRC010000018.1, on the reverse strand, counting down.
AACTAAACCTCATCATGACGAAATACGCAGGGAGTGACATACATGGCAGCGACTGTTTGTCCCTATTCATTTCTGACTCCGCATCCTCAATCAGATCGGCATAAAACTTTGAGCCATGCATTTCTCTTCTCGCTTGCTTGTGCATTCATGCGCATGCGTTTTTGAATAAGAAATGCCGGCGTATTACCTGTGGATATTTTTAAATGGAAAACATCATGGCTCAACCAATGGCATTGGTCGCGACCGATACGCTCGACATGAAGGTATTGCTGTCTACGCTGGCAGCTTATCGCAAAGGTGATTTTTCCCAGCGCATGCCGGAAGATTGGACTGGTATGCCAGGCAAGATTGCCGATACGCTCAACGAAATCATCGATATGTCGAGCGAGACGATTGTCGAGTTCGAACGCGTCGCGCGATTAGTCGGCAAACAAGGTAAGGTCGGTGAGCGGATCGAGCTGCCGATGATGAAGGGTTCATGGGAAAAACTGGTTGACTCCAGTAACGCGCTGGCCAATGACCTGGTGTCGCCGATGAACGAGATGATTCGCGTGATCGGTTCGGTGGCGGAAGGCGATCTGGGTCAGCAAGTGCCGATGGAAATCGAAGGATTGAAACTCAAGGGCCAGTTCCTGAAATCCGCCGAGATTGTGAACACCATGGTGGCACGTCTCGGTTCGTTTGCATCTGAGGTGACCCGTGTGGCGCGTGAGGTCGGTACCGAAGGTATTCTCGGCGGTCAGGCGCAAGTGAAAGGTGTGTCGGGCACATGGAAAGACTTGACCGACTCGGTCAACGGGATGGCAGCCAACCTGACCACGCAGATGCGTAACATTGCTTACGTGACGACGGCGGTGGCAAAGGGTGATCTCGGCAAAACGATTACCGTGGAAGCCAAGGGTGAAATTCTTGAATTGAAAAACACCATCAACACGATGGTGGACCAACTGTCATCGTTTGCCGCGGAAGTGACGCGTGTGGCGCGTGAGGTGGGTACTGAAGGGAAGTTGGGCGGGCAAGCTGAGGTGGCCGGTGTGTCGGGTACTTGGCGCGATTTGACCGAATCGGTCAACGGCATGGCGGCCAACTTGACCACGCAAGTGCGTAACATCGCCGACGTGACGACTGCGGTGGCGAACGGCGACTTGTCGCGCAAGATCACTGCGGAAGCGAAGGGCGAAATTCTGCAGCTGAAAGAAACCGTGAATACAATGGTGGACCAGTTGTCGACATTCGGTGCTGAGGTGACGCGTGTGGCGCGTGAGGTGGGTACTGAAGGGAAGTTGGGCGGACAGGCGGAAGTGCGCGGTGTATCCGGCACCTGGCGCGACTTGACCGAGTCGGTCAACGGCATGGCATCCAACCTGACCAACCAGGTGCGTAACATCGCGTACGTGACGACGGCGGTGGCAAAAGGCGATCTCGGACGAAAAATTACCGCAGAAGCGAAGGGCGAAATTCTCGAATTGAAAGACACCATCAACACGATGGTGGACCAACTCTCCACATTCGCGGCCGAAGTGACGCGTGTGGCGCGTGAGGTCGGTACCGAAGGAAAGCTCGGCGGGCAAGCTGAAGTGAAAGACGTGTCCGGTACGTGGAAAGATTTGACCGAGTCGGTCAACGGCATGGCGGCCAACCTGACCACGCAGGTGCGTAACATCGCCGACGTGACGACTGCGGTAGCGAACGGCGACCTGGGGCGAAAAATTACCGCGGAAGCGAAGGGCGAAATTCTCGAATTGAAAGACACCATCAACACGATGGTGGACCAACTCTCGACGTTTGCTGCCGAGGTGACGCGCGTGGCGCGTGAGGTCGGTACCGAAGGCAAACTCGGCGGTCAGGCAGAAGTGAAAGACGTATCCGGTACCTGGCGCGACTTGACCGAATCCGTGAACGGTATGGCGGCCAACTTGACTAACCAGGTGCGTAACATTGCGCAGGTGACGACCGCGGTGGCGCGAGGTGACCTTGGCAAGAAAATTACGGTGGAAGCAAAGGGCGAAATTCTGGAATTGAAATCCACCGTCAACATCATGGTGGACCAGCTGTCATCGTTCGCTGCCGAGGTGACGCGTGTGGCGCGTGAGGTGGGTACCGAAGGTGAGTTGGGTGGACAGGCTGAGGTGTCCGGTGTATCCGGTACATGGAAAGACTTGACCGACTCCGTGAACGGCATGGCGGCCAACTTGACCAACCAGGTGCGTAACATTGCCGACGTGACGACCGCGGTGGCGAACGGCGACTTGTCGCGCAAGATTACTGCCGAAGCGAAGGGCGAAATTCTGCAGTTGAAAGAAACGATTAACACGATGGTGGACCAACTCTCCACCTTCGCTGACGAGGTGACGCGTGTGGCGCGTGAGGTGGGTACCGACGGTAAGCTGGGCGGTCAGGCCGAGGTGGAAGGTGTCGGCGGTACGTGGAAAGACTTGACCGACTCGGTGAACTCGATGGCGGCCAACTTGACCAACCAGGTGCGTAACATCGCCGACGTGACGACCGCGGTGGCGAAGGGTAACTTGAGCCGCAAGATTACCGTGGAAGCCAAGGGCGAGATCATGGAGTTGAAGAACACCATTAACATCATGGTGGACCAGCTCTCGACATTTGCTGACGAAGTAACCCGCGTGGCGCGTGAGGTGGGTACCGAAGGTAAGCTGGGTGGACAAGGTCAGGTGCCGGGCGTTGCAGGTACGTGGAAAGACTTGACCGACTCCGTGAACATGATGGCGTCCAACTTGACCTCGCAGGTGCGTAACATTGCGCAGGTGACGACCGCGGTGGCGAACGGTGACCTGACCAAGAAGATTACCGTGGATGCACGCGGCGAAATTCAGGAATTGAAGAACACCATTAACATCATGGTGGACCAATTGTCGACCTTCGGCGCTGAGGTGACGCGCGTGGCGCGTGAGGTCGGTACCGAAGGTAAGCTGGGTGGACAAGCTGAGGTGGCCGGTGTGTCAGGTACCTGGAAAGACTTGACCGACTCGGTGAACGGCATGGCGTCCAACTTGACTGCGCAAGTGCGTAACGTCGCCGAGGTGACGATTGCGGTAGCGAACGGCGACTTATCGCGCAAGATTACAGTGGACGTGCGCGGTGAGTTCTTGCAGCTGAAAGAAACCATCAACACGATGGTGGACCAGCTCCGTTCGTTCGCGTCCGAGGTGACCCGTGTGGCGCGTGAAGTCGGTATGGAAGGAAAACTTGGCGGCCAGGCTTTCGTGACCGGTGTTGCGGGTACGTGGAAAGACTTGACCGACTCGGTCAACATGATGGCGTCCAACCTGACCGACCAGGTGCGTAACATTGCGCAGGTGACGACCGCGGTGGCGAACGGCGACCTCGGCAAGAAAATTACCGTGGACGTCAAGGGCGAGATTCTCGAATTGAAATCCACCGTGAACATCATGGTGGACCAGTTGAACTCGTTTGCGGCAGAGGTGACCCGCGTGGCGCGTGAGGTCGGTACCGAAGGTAAGCTGGGCGGGCAAGCCGAGGTGCGTGGTGTGTCCGGTACCTGGAAAGACTTGACCGATAACGTGAACTTCATGGCGGCCAACTTGACCAACCAGGTGCGCGGTATCGCGAAGGTGGTGACCGCCGTCGCGAACGGCGACATGAAGAAAAAACTGACGGTGGAAGCGAAAGGCGAGATCGCCGAATTGGCCGACACCATCAACGAGATGACCGACACACTCGCCGTGTTTGCCGATCAGGTAACGTCGGTGGCGCGCGAGGTGGGCGTCGAAGGTAAGCTCGGCGGACAAGCGAACGTGCCGGGTGCGGCAGGTACCTGGAAAGACTTGACCGATAACGTGAACGGACTCGCAGCGAACCTGACCAACCAGGTGCGCGCGATTGCCGACGTGGCGACTGCAGTGACCAAAGGCGACTTGACGCGTAACGTGCAGGTGGAAGCAAAAGGCGAGGTCGCCGAACTCAAAGATAACGTCAACGAGATGATCCGCAACCTGCGCGAAACCACGCGCCAGAATGCGGAGCAGGATTGGCTCAAAACCAACCTGGCGAAATTTACTCGCTTGCTGCAAGGCCAGCGCGATCTGGCCGCGGTATCGAAGATGGTGCTGTCCGAATTGGCGCCGTTGATCAATGCGCAGCACGGCGTCTTCTACATGATGGATGAGACGCACAACGAGACGCCGAAACTGAAACTGCTTTCGGCATATGCGTACACGGAAGGTCAGAAGATTAAAACTGAATGGCTGATGGGCGAAGGATTGATCGGACAATGCGCGTACGAGAAGAAGCGCATTCTGTTGACCGATGTGCCGCGCGAATATGTTGCGATCGCTTCCGGTCTCGGCACTGCCACGCCGCTTAACATCATCGTGTTGCCGATCGTGTTCGAGGGCAAGGTCAAGGCTGTCGTCGAGATGTCATCCTTTACGCTGTATAGCACGATTCATCAAACCTTCCTGGATCAATTGGGTGAATCGATCGGTATCGTGTTGAATACAATTGAAGCGAACATGCGTACCGAGGAACTGCTGAAACAATCGCAATCACTTGCACAAGAGTTGCAGACACAACAGGAAGAATTGCGCCAGACCAACCTGGAACTGGAAGACAAGGCGGGACTGCTCGAAGAGCAAAAGGCCGAAGTGGAACGCAAGAACCGCGAGGTGGAAATCACCAAGTTGTCTCTCGAAGAAAAAGCCGAACAGCTGACGCTCACGTCCAAGTACAAATCGGAATTCCTGTCGTCCATGTCGCACGAGTTGCGCACCCCGCTCAACAGCTTGCTGATTCTTGCGCAACAACTGAGCGACAACGCCGACAAGAATCTGACGCCAAAACAAGTCGAATATGCGAAGACGATTCGCGGTTCCGGAAAAGATTTGCTGGGCTTGATCAACGAGATTCTCGATCTTTCCAAAATCGAATCGGGCACGGTTACGCTCGATCTTGCCGAAGCGATGTTCGATACCTTGCATGATCAGATCGAGCGCACCTTCCGTCCGGTTGCTGAAAGCCGTAACCTCGGCTTCATGGTTGAACTTTCTCCGCAATTGCCGCGTGCGACATGGACCGATGAGAAGCGCTTGTTGCAAGTGGTGAAAAACCTGTTGTCGAATGCGTTTAAATTTACCGAAAGAGGCGATGTCAGTATAAAAATCGAACCCGCTCTCGCAGGCTGGAGCGTCGATCATATGGCATTGAATCGTGCCGAGACAGTGATTGCCTTTGTCGTGTCCGATAGCGGTATCGGTGTCTCGCCCGACAAGCAGAAGTTGATTTTCGAAGCATTCCAGCAAGCCGATACAGGCACTTCACGAAAATATGGCGGCACTGGTCTCGGCCTATCAATCAGCCGTGAGCTGGCGCGTTTGCTAGGCGGAGAATTGCGCCTGGTGTCGAGCGAAGTGGGCAAGGGCAGTACGTTCGCGTTGTTTGTGCCGCTGATGGCAGGGGAAAATAACCGTACGGTGATCGATGACGATCTGGTGATCGAGATTCAGCCAAAACGCCTGGCACGCGAAATGGCTGCGCCTGCACCAATCCAAATCCAGGATGATCGCGACTCGATTCATGCACGTGACCGGGTGTTGCTGCTGGTTGAAAACGATGCGAAGTTTGCCAATATCCTGCTTGCCGCAGCGCGTGAAAAAAGTTTCAAGGGCATCGTGACGTCGCGCGGATTGGATGCGCTCGAATTGATCGAACGCTACAAGCCGACTGCCATCACGCTCGATTTGCATTTGGCGGACGTTGACGGTTGGTCGATCCTGGACCGGATCAAGCGCAATCCCGCCACACGCCATATACCCGTTGAAATCATCTCGACAGAAGATGACCGTGCACGTGGTCTGCGTTACGGCGCTTTTGACTATTTGGCCAAGCCGGTTACAGCGAAGGAAATTCAGGGCGCATTGGTCGGCATCGTGAAATTTGCCGAGCGCAAGGTAAAAAATTTATTGATCGCTGATAGTGACGAAGTACATCGTGCCGGAATTGTAGAGCTGATTGCCGATGACAACGTGCGCGTCACGATGGTCAGCACAGGCAAGGAAGTCTTGTCGTCGCTAAGTAAAAAGCATTACGACTGCATGGTGGTCAACCCTAATCTCTCCGATATGAACATCGTTGACTTGCTTGGTTCGATTCAGGCAAATGATTTGACACGCCACGTGCCGATCATTATCTATGGTTCTACTGAGCTGCCGAAAAATGAACAGGAACGGGTGCGCGCGTTGATGAACAAGGGGATCGTCAAGGAAGTCCAGTCACTGGAACGGCTGTTGGACGAGACTGCGCTGTTCTTGCACCGGGTGGTTTCCAAGCTGCCGGATACTCAGCGTAAAATGCTGGAGAAGCTTTACCAAGGGTCCGACAGTTTGGCTCGGAAAAAAGTCTTGGTAGTCGATGATGATGTGCGTAACATTTTTGCGCTGACCAGTGTGCTCGAGCACCACAAGATGGAAGTCTCTTCTGCCGAGAATGGCCATACTGCAATCGAACTATTGAAGGAACAACCTGGCATCGACATTGTGCTGATGGATATCATGATGCCTGGTATGGATGGCTTTGAGACCATGCGGCGCATTCGTACGATCAAGGAATTTGAATCGCTGCCAATGATTGCACTGACTGCCAAGGCCATGAAAGGCGATCGTGAAAAATGCATTGAAGCAGGAGCGTCCGATTACGTCAGTAAACCGGTCGATACCGATCAATTATTGTCGCTGATGCGCGCATGGTTATACCGATGAATATTTCTGCGGTCTATGAAGAAGAACCTGCTTTTAAAAAAATGGTATCCCCTGACGGCGTGCCGGCATCGATCCTGATTGTCGACGATACGCCGGCAAAGCTGGAATCGATTGCTGCCGTTATTTCGGGCATGGGGCTTGAAGTCACCAAGGCATCATCGGCGCGCGATGCATTGCGCCATTTGTTGAAGCAAGACTTCGCTGTCATTTTGCTGGATGTAAAAATGCCGATCATGGATGGTTTTGAAACGGCAACGCTGATTCATGGCCGTCCGCGCTCGGCCCATACGCCGATCATTTTCATTACTGCCGAGGCTGATTCCGATACCGACCGCTTCCGCGGGTATACGATGGGCGCGGTAGATTATATTTTTTCGCCGATCTTGCCGGAGGTGCTGACTGCCAAGGTTCGCGTTTTCGTCAATTTGTTTTATTTGCAGAAAAAATTAAAACTGCAAGCCGAAGAACTGCAACGCAGTTCGGATGAAATCAAAAGGCAGAACAGGGAGCTTGAACTCGCGTCAAAAGCAAAGTCGGAATTCCTGGCCAATATTTCCCATGAGTTGCGCACACCATTGAATGCGATTATCGGTTTTACCGGCACCATGCTGATGAAACTGGCAGGGCCGTTGACTGCCGATCAGGACAAGCAACTCAAAATAATCAAGACAAGTGCGCGTCACCTTTTATCGTTGATCAACGATTTGCTGGATGTTGCAAAAATTGAAGCCGGAAAATTCGAATTGAATATTGAGCAGGTGAATTGCAATAGCGTATTAGAAGAATTGGTCGAGACGATGCGGCCGATGGCTGCGCTGAAGGGGCTTGCATTCAACGCTGAAGAAGTCAGCGAGAATGTATTTGTTCAAACCGACCGCCGGATTTTTATTCAGATCCTCATCAATCTGATCAATAACGCGATCAAGTTTACGCATAACGGCGAAGTCAAGCTCAGATTGAAGCAACGCAATGAAAATGGTGCAATCGTCACCGAAATATGCGTGCAAGATACCGGCGTAGGCATTAAACCGGAAGATCAAGCCAGGATTTTTGAGGCATTCATGCAGGCTGATACAACTTCGACCCGCCGTTTTGAAGGAACCGGGTTAGGTCTGCATCTGAGCCGGAAACTGGCGGATTTGGTCGGAGGTTGCATCGCTTTACAAAGCGAATACGGTAAAGGCAGTACGTTTTCTCTCATCATTTCCGGCAATTGATTCGAACAGCAGCTCGGTTATCTTGGCGACATAGCCGGAGGTGGCGGAGGAGGCGGGGCGGAATTACCGCCTGATGCCGGCGATGATGTATACCCTGGTTGTATATACTGGCCTGACAAGCGTCCCGATACTGGAATGCGATGGCCTTTTGCATACATGCATTGCTCATATCCAAAATCGTAGCGTTGTTGCGCATCGTATGCAGATTCGTTTGCAGCGCCTGAGCCAGCCAATCCGCCGAACACCAACCCTGTGCCGGCCCCGACGCCGGCACCGTGATGGCCATTGATGGCTGCGCCTGCAGCTGCACCCAATACAGTTCCGACTGCAGCACTTTTTACTCCGCTATCGGTTGCTGCAGAAGATGCTGTCACGCCGCCGATTTGTCCGGCTGCAAATTGTCTGCAATCGATATCATCAATGCGAAACTGGTCAAACGTTTTACCCGTGCCAGGCAATACAAGAATGCTAGGCCCGGTTGGCATGGTTGTACATGCGCTGAGCGCACCCAATACGGCAACCGATGCAGAGATTTTTAAAACCATATTTGCCACGATAAACGCCCTTTCATCATTGTGTCGGGGGAACTGGCGCCACTTTTTGCCACTGATCGGAACATTGCTTGATATAGGGATAATAGCCCTGAGGATGATCACAGTAATACCAATAAGCGGATTGTGAAGCAGTTGAAGCTGATGATGCCTGTGATTGTTCGATATACACAGGCGGCGGAGCTGGTGTCGTAACAATTGGCGGATAAGGATAATAGTAAGGGGCGTAATATCCCGGTCCCGGCCACCACAATGATCCACCAATAGCGAAGCCGATTCGCGGACCATGATGATGAAAATGGCCATGATGGGCGGCAGCACTTATACTGATGCCCATCCCGATTAAAAAAATTAATCCACAGAGCAACTTGACGTTTTTCATGATTGACTCATCCCAGTTCAGTCATTACATCCGCATTCCATTCACAAACACTGAATGTATAAAAACGACTAAGCAATTACTCTTTAGACGTATCGAAATTCTCCTTGTTCCACAGTCCTAAGCAAAGTCCGTAGAGAGATTGTCTTTTGAGATTGTCTTATCAAGCAGGTGATATCGCTCAAAGGAAAAACGCCATTTACTTATGACTATGGTTTCCCAATACATGAAGCGATTTTATTTTCTCGTTATCCTCGTTTTGTAAACGATAAACAAATACAGGTATGTCACACAATGCAAGCACTCTCGATGTAACGCTGCCCAGCAACAATTTTCCCAATCCGCTACGTCCATGCGAACCCATGAAGATCAAGTCGCATTGATATTCCCGTGCTGTATCGACAATCGTTTGCGCTGTGCTGTCCGATGTTTTCGTCACGCCGAAATAATTAACGCCGGCTTTTTCAGCGGCCCTTTTGATCATGCCTAAATACGCTTCGCCGGACTTCTGCATGGATAGCGCATGGCCCTCAGGGGTAGCATAGCGGTGCGGTAGCAGCTCATCATAAATCGAATATTGGTAATCAGGCGCGACAAAGAGACCAATCGCATCTGCCGCAATCTGCTGCGCAAATTCCACCGCTGCAAGCGCCGTAGCTTCTGAAAGCGGTGATCCATCAACAGGAATCAGAATTTTTTTATACATAACTTCCTTTTGGAAATAAATTGGTCTATTTCACGGTGACCGAATAAAGGAAATTTGCTTAGATTTAATTACCGCATGACCCTCCTGGATTGTTCCTGAATATGTTCTATGATCAATGCTGCCTCCATACTTGATGCCAGATAGTGGAGCTTGCTGATTTCGGTTCGTAACTGACTGGTTGATTCACAGAGCATCAGATAAGCCATGATCGCGGCTTCCAATGGTGTTTTGGATTTTTTACGTGTGACTTCGATCTTGTAGAGTGTCTTGCGCAGCGCAGGGCGCCGCTCTGGTGGTGCGGCGTTGACTTCATCATTCAGCAATTTCAATCTGAAGTCGTCGTATGCAATGGGATCTTTATTATAAAGAGAAACCAACGTATCGAATTTAGGGAGTTTGACATTGGTATGCATGTTAAGTCTCACAAATCGGTGATATCACGAAGATAGCCTTATTGAAAATTAATTCGGCACAGGATGGCAAATTTAAGAGCGCTGGTTTCACTAGTCTTGACATGAACGTTGGTGAATTCGTTCCCATCATCTGAATCTTGTTTGGTAGATTCATAGAGGCAATTACCTTTTGCTTGACGCTAGTCACACAGAAATTTAATCACTCACTTCATGGATAGTAGTGAAGTGCTGCGGTAGTGGAAGGGGCGGAAGCCAAGAGGGAAAGGTTTAAAGAAAGCAACGCTTAAAAATGACCCGCCGGCCTTAGCGAGCCGGCGGTTGAGGTGAAGGTCCAGGCAGAATCGTCACTTCAGCCTGTCTGAGGAAACCTTCATCCGTTTTGATGAGAACATCAAACATAACCCAATTTCTCGGATTCCTCAATTACGCGTCTTCACTGATGTTTTACCATTGGTTCCGACGCACTTTTAATATAGGACTCATCACGCAGAATGCTTTGATATTTATCAAACAAGAACTCATTTCATAAATAGGCGCGTGAGGGAATGAGGCTTGGCGGGATGCATCGCTAGACGCAGTGCGACGCAAAGGGTTTCGAACAAGCAGTGCTTGTTCCCTTTGCTAGCAGTGCAACAACGCGAGGCGCCCACCAAGATCCGTTCACGCATGCGCCTATTTATGAAATGAGTTCAAATTATTGGTACATATACCGACGCGATAAAGGAACAGCCGAAGATTTACGTCCTGCTTTTGAGCATACAACTTGATATATTGAAACCCAATCCTGTGTGAAAGCATGAGCACATCCCGCCAAATATACGCGCCAGATGCGAAAATGTTTATCGTCAGTCGTCTGTTTGATCGTGCCTGCATTCGATTCAAAATTTTCAGCCCACTTTGTCAACGTTCGTGCGTAATGATGGCGCAAGTTTTCCATATCCAACGCTTCCAACCCGCCTTCCTGCATGGTTTTCAATACCTCGCTGATATGCACTAATTCTCCATTCGGGAAAACATATTTTTGGATGAAATCGCCACCGCCATATGGCGCTTCGCCATTATTCGGCGCCGTCGATGTGATGCCGTGATTCATGACAATGCCGTCAGGAGTAAGCAATGAGTTTACTTTTGCAAAGTAGGTCGGCAGATATTTCAATCCGACATGCTCAAACATGCCGACACTGGTAATGCGGTCGAAACTCCCTTTGACATCGCGATAATCCTGCAATCGAATTTCGACTCGATCGCAAAGTCCCGCATGATCGACGCGTTCTTTTGCCAATGCATACTGGTTTTCCGACAATGTGATGCCGACACATTTAGCACCGAATTTTTGCGCAGCACGAATCGCCAAGGCACCCCAGCCACAGCCAATATCGAGCAACTTGTCGCCCGGCCGAACACGAATTTTTGTCAGGATATGATCGATTTTTTTTAATTGGGCAGTATCCAGATCTTCATCGCCATTCTCGAAATACGCACATGAGTAGACCATGTTTTCGTCGAGCCAGAGACGATAGAAATCATTGGACACATCATAGTGATACCGAATCGCTGCCGCATCTCTTTCCTTGTTGTGCAGGAAAGTGCGCACAATCCGCGCGTATCTTCCTACCGGTTTGAGTGTGCCGGCAGCAAGTTCATTGACGACTTTTAATATTTCCAAAGCCTTGCCTTCAACATCGATTTTTCCTTCCACATAAGCGGTGCCAAGATTGGATAGCGATGGAGTCAGCAAATAGGGCACGGATGATACGTGCGGCAAGCGCACAGTGACGCTTGGATACTCTTTGCACAGATCAATGGATTTTCCATTCCATAACTCTATTCGCAGCGGCAATGTCAATTGGTTGCGAACCTGTGTAAGCCAATTATCCAGCTTTCTTTCGTAAAACATGAGACCTCCAATGATCCATATGAAGAACTAACGTTGAAGACAATTTTGACTATTCTTGCAATAAACTGAGGCGAATGAATCGGGCAAAGGTGCAGGATGGCTGCCGTGTTGCCACATGTCGGTAAAACCGATTTTGGTCATCGCCAAACGATTCTTGAGAAATTTTTCGATCAGATGCTGCGTATCCTTGACAATATCCGGATGCAAAACATCGTTAGGATGCAGTCCTATGCGCAGAATTGGCGCATTTTGATACATGCTGTACACAGCTGAATTGCGCAGGAACGATACGTGCTTGAACAAGGTGTTGCGTGCGCTGTATACGAGACTGGGTGAATGAATGACTTTGCGCTCAGGAAGAAAATAAAATTGGCGCATCGTAGTGGTGTATCGAAATGGGAATTCCTGCAAAGCTTTCCAGCCGCCTTCACCGAGCAACCAGGCGGGCGCAACGAAACCGGTAATCGGCCAACGATTGCGAGCAAACCATTCAAGACCCATATTGAGTCTGCGCCTCGCCTCATCCGCATCAATCGCATAGAACTCGGCTTCGCCTAATGTATAGACTCTCCGCACAAACTTGTTCCACAAACCGGTTGGTGCTTTTTCTTCATCAAGATGCGCGTAGCCGTGCAACGCGAGTTCATCGCCAAGACATAAACGTTGTTCCAACAAGCGATCGAATGGCGCTTGATTGTAGGTTTTGTGGCGATGATAATTGGGCACCACAAGTAGCGTCACGGGGATGTTTGCGACAGAATGGATTGCTTGCAGCCAGCGCTGGCAACGTGACCAGGTATGCGGTGCGACATCGTGAATCGTCACGCACAGTGCGCGCCGAGATGCATTTTTGGTTGATTCGTATTGAGGGGGATCAGTCGCCGGCATAACTTGTTTCCGTAGAATTCAATTCATCCCGCTGTCT
>DATBRC010000017.1:0-121502 GCA_036560485.1 Burkholderiaceae bacterium | reverse complement strand
CGATCCATGCTGGTCAGCAGGATTTCACCGGCGCCCAACTGTTCCATTTTTTTTGCCCATTCAATCACATCGAGGCCGGTCGCCTTGCGGCCGCCGTGTGTAAACACTTCCCACTTGTTGTCACCGGCACGCTTGGCATCAATCGCGACCACAATGCATTGCGATCCGTATTTTTGCGACGCGTCGAACACCAATTGCGGGTTGGTCACCGCAGCGCTGTTGATGCCGACCTTGTCAGCGCCGGCATTCAACAAACGACGCACATCTTCAACTGTGCGCACACCGCCGCCCACTGTTAATGGAATAAATACTTCAGATGCCACCGCTTCGATGATATGCAAAATCAGATCGCGCCCATCGGACGTCGCCGTGATGTCGAGAAAAGTGATTTCATCCGCACCTTGCTCATCATAACGACGGGCGATTTCGACCGGGTCACCGGCATCGCGCAGTTCGACAAAATTGATGCCCTTAACCACGCGTCCGGCAGTCACGTCGAGACAAGGAATGATGCGTTTGGCCAGCGTCATATCTTCTGCTTACTCTTCCGCGCTCAACTCGTCGGCGCGCTCTTGTGCAGAACGCAAGTCCAATGTGCCTTCATAAATCGAGCGTCCGCAAATCACGCCTTCGATACCTTCGTCTTGCACTGCGCATAAAGCTTCCACATCCTTGATGCTATGCACGCCACCCGATGCGATGACAGGAATGCTCATGCTCTGCGCCAGCTTGACCGTCGCTTCGATATTGATGCCGCCCATCATGCCGTCGCGGCCGATATCGGTATAAACAATCGCTTCGCAGCCGTAGTCTTCAAATTTTTTCGCGAGGTCGATCACTTCGTGACCAGTCAATTTGCTCCAGCCGTCGGTCGCGACTTTGCCATCCTTGGCATCGAGACCGACAATGATTTGTCCAGGGAAAGCACTGCAAGCGTCATGCAAAAAGCCCGGGCTCTTGACTGCTGCGGTGCCAATAATGATGTAGCTCAAACCGTCGTCCAGATAACGCTCAATCGTGTCGAGGTCACGAATGCCACCGCCTAACTGCACCGGAATTTCATCGATGTCATTGTCGATCGCAAAATCACGCACCACCTGGATGATTGATTTCACGGCCGCCTCATTCTTCGGCTTGCCTGCGAATGCACCATTCAGGTCGACCAAATGCAGCCGACGCGCGCCTTGCTTCAACCAGTGCCGCGCCATTTCGGCCGGATCCTCGGAGAACACAGTGGCTTGGTCCATATCACCTTGTTTCAAACGAACACAGTGACCGTCTTTAAGATCGATAGCAGGTATGAGCAGCATGGCTTACGTAAGTAAAGTTAGTAAGAGAAAGGTTAATAAATGTGATGAATAAATAAGGTGGATCAATAATGCATTCAACATTTCTTCATTGGATTACGGATTCCAATGAACGAAATTTTTATACAACTGCAAACCTGCAGTAGAGCTTTTTTCCGGATGAAACTGGGTCGCAAAAATATTATCACGCGCTACAGCACAAGCAAATGGCGCGCCATACAGCGTCTCGCCGACCGTATGCGCCTGTTTGTCCGGCACTGCATAATAGCTATGCACAAAATAAAAATAACTATCTTCTGCTATGCCCTGCCATAAAGGATGAGGCAACGATTGCTTGACGCGGTTCCAACCCATTTGCGGCACTTTGAAGCGCGAACCATCTTCTTGCAATTGACCATCGAGCTGGAAGCGCACTACTTTGCCCGGCAACAAACCCAGTCCTGCCGTATCGCCTTCCTCGCTCCAGTCGAACAATAATTGCTCGCCGACGCATACGCCAAATAAAGGTTTGGAGCGGGATGCTTCCACCACAGCATCTTGCAACCCGGATTCACGCAAACAACGCATGCAATCCGGTATCGCACCCTGGCCCGGCAACACCAACCGATCAGCTGCTTTGATATCAGCAAGTTCGCCGGAGATCCGTACATCCGCTTCAGGTGCGACATGGCGCAAGGCTTGCGCTACCGAGCGCAAATTGCCCATTCCGTAATCAACCACAACAATTTTGTTCATGATAACTGTGCAAACTTTACATAATGGAACGCGTATTGCATTTCACATCATTACGTTTGGTTTTGTAAGCGTTATAAGCTGCCTTTGGTCGAAGGAATCGTACCCGCTGCACGCGCATCCAGTTCAGCAGCCATGCGCAGTGCGCGGCCAAATGCCTTGAACACCGTCTCGCATTGATGGTGTGCGTTCTCGCCGCGCAAGTTATCGATGTGCAAAGACACTAGCGCGTGATTGACGAAACCTTGAAAAAATTCGTGTGTGAGGTCGACATCGAAGGTGCCGATCATTGAACGTTTGAACGGCACATGAAATTCCAATCCGGGCCGGCCGGAAAAATCGATCACGACGCGCGACAAGGCTTCGTCCAACGGCACATAAGCGTGCCCGTAGCGACGAATCCCTTTCTTATCGCCGATCGCTTTTGCCAATGCTTGTCCGAGCGTGATGCCGACATCTTCCACCGTGTGATGCGCGTCGATGTGCAAATCACCCTTGGCCTCGATATCCAGATCAATCAAGCCATGTCGTGCAATCTGGTCCAGCATATGATCCAGGAAAGGGACGCCGGTATTCAGCTTTTGCTGACCCGTCCCATCCAGATTGATCGCAACGCGGATTTGCGTCTCATTGGTATTGCGTACGACTTCGGCAATGCGTGGCTTAGACATATTCAGAGTAATAACTAAAGTGGCGAACTTGCAATCAGAGCGAAGCTTTCAAGGCATCGAGGAATAAAGCGTTCTCTTGCGGTGTGCTTACCGTTACCCGCAAACAATTTTTCAGTATTGCATGCATTTTACCTACATTTTTAATCAATATTTTGCGTTGTATCAGTTTGGCGCATACCTGATCGATGTAATCATCCGGCCCATTGACCCGAACCAGCAGGAAATTGGCCGCTGACGGAAACACTTCGACACCCGGCAATGCAGCCAATGCCGCTGACAATTTGGCTCGTTCATCACGTAAAAGTGCTGCTTGTTCGTCCAGAATATCGAGCCGATCCAGCATAAATTCCGCGGCTGCCTGTGTCAAAACATTAACGTTGTATGGAGGCCGCACTTTTTCAAATTCTGCCAGCAAGGACTTACTTGCCGACATATAACCAAGCCGAATCCCGGCCAAACCGAGCTTGGAAACCGTACGCATCACGACCAGATTATTAAATTCCGGCAAACGCGGCATGAAGCTGGCTTGTGCGAAAGGCTGATAAGCCTCGTCCGAAATCACAATGCCATTGTCACCTACCGCACGAATGATCTCGACCATCACATCGGCATCGAACAGATTGCCGGTCGGGTTATTCGGATAAGGCAGATAGACAATCGCCGGCTTGTGTTGCGCGATCGCAGCCAGCATCGCTGGTTTATCCAGGTTGCAATCAGGTTTCAACGGTACACCGATGAATTCCAGCCCCGCCAATTTGGCCGACATCGCATACATGACAAAGCCTGGTACAGGCGCCAACATCTTGGCGCCCGGCTTAGCACAAGCGACGGCCACCATCGAAATCAATTCGTCTGAGCCATTGCCCAATACGACGTCGAAGCCTGTCGGCACACCGAGCTTGGTGCGAATTTTTTCTTTCAAGCTTGCATAAGATGGCGGGTAACGATTCATCGCAACCTCTGCCAACCGCTGCGCCAATTCAGTCTTTACATGCTCCGGCAATGTATAAGGATTTTCCATGGCGTCAAGTTTGACGAAGCCGGTGGAATCCGGCACATGATAGCCAGCCAGTGCGAGAACCTCGGGGCGAACGATGTTTTTGATGAGTGACATAGTTAATTTTCTTCAGCGGCCAATTCGCGCTCAACCGCCAAGCGCGCTTCAATTAATGCACAGTATTCCGGATTCAGCTCAAACCCTGTGAAATGGCGACCGCAACGTTTAGCCGCCACAGCAGTTGTACCGCTACCCATAAAGGGGTCAAATACGACACCGCCGACAGGACAAGATGCTTTCACCATGCGTTCGATAATCTCCAATGGCTTTTGCGTCGGATGATCTTCACGCTCACGATGTTCACGATGCAAGCGTGACACGCTCCACACATCTTTCGGGTTATAGCCCATTTCCAGCCATTTCGACCCGACAAAGATCGAACGTGAACGCGCTTTCTTGGTCTCGGCGTCGTATGGAATCCGTATCGCATCGAGATCAAAGTAATAGTCTTTTGCATTCACAAAAAATCCGACCGTATCATGCACCGATGAATACTTGCGCGTGCTGCCGCCCATTGATGGCACGCGGCGATCCCAGATAATCTCATTCACCATCGTCATGCGCTTCTTCAGCATCACGAAAATTTCCGGCGAAAAACGCCACGTTAAAAAAATGTACAGGCTGCCGTTCGGTTTCAGCTTTGGTAATGCAGCGTCTATCCATTGCTGCGTCCATTCCAGATAAGCGCCTGTGTCGAGCTTGTCCGAGTCATTGCCGTAATCCTTGCCGAGTCCATATGGCGGATCGCACAAGATAAGATCGATGCTGCCATCAGGTATGCGCGACATGCCTTGCAAAGCATCTTCGCAATAGATCCGATTGAGCCAGTCACTCATGCTGAAATCATTTCAACCGCAGCTCCGCAGATTGCGCATGCGCTTGCAGACCTTCGCCATATGCCAATTCTGCAGCGACTTTACCCAGCGTTTGTGCGCCCGCTTCACTCACATGAATAATGCTCGACCGTTTCTGAAAATCATACACGCCGAGCGGCGATGAAAAGCGCGCAGTGCGTGACGTTGGCAATACATGGTTCGGTCCGGCACAGTAGTCCCCCAATGATTCAGATGAAAAGCGTCCAAGAAACATCGCACCGGCGTGACGTATTTTGTCTGCCCATTGCTGCGGATTCTCTGCTGAAATTTCCAGGTGTTCCGGTGCAATCGAATTGGCGATTTCACATGCTTCACCCATATCACGCACTTTGATCAATGCGCCGCGATTGACCAGCGATGTGCGTATCACTTCCTTGCGCGGCATCGCATCGAGCAACTTGTTGATACTTGCTTCAACTTGCGCAATGTAATTAGCATCAGGGCACAGCAAAATCGATTGCGCCAACTCGTCATGTTCCGCTTGCGAAAACAAATCCATCGCGATCCAGTCCGGATCGGTTGTGCCATCGCAAATCACCAAGATTTCTGACGGTCCGGCAATCATGTCGATGCCGACTGTGCCGAACACGCGGCGCTTGGCAGCAGCAACATATGCATTGCCAGGCCCAACAATTTTATCGACGGCTGGAATAGTCGCTGTGCCAAATGCCAACGCACCTACTGCTTGCGCACCGCCGATTGTAAATACGCGATCGACACCGGCAATCGCTGCGGCTGCCAACACCAACTCATTCTTTACACCCGATGGCATCGGCACCACCATGATGACTTCTTGCACGCCTGCGACTTTGGCCGGGATTGCATTCATCAGTACCGAAGAAGGATAAGCAGCTTTGCCGCCGGGGACATAAATGCCGACCCGATCCAGCGGCGTCACTTTCTGCCCCAATACTGTGCCGTCAGCTTCTGTATAGCTGAAACCGCTGGAGCCGCATTCCTGTTTTTGGCGCTCATGATAAGCACGCACGCGATCAGCCGCTGTTTGCAATGCTGCCCGACGAGCGGGGGATAAATTTTTTAATGCCGCTTGCAAATCAGCTTGTGAGATTTCCAACGAGGCTACGCTGGTTGCCGTCAGATTATCGAATCGATTGGTGTACTCAAGCACGGACGCATCACCGCATAATTTCACATCGGCCAGGATGCTGGCAGCAGCACGATCAATGGCTTCATCTTCACTCGCCTCGAACGCAAGCACGCCTGCGAGTTTCGTCTTGAACTGCAGATCGGTTGAATCTAATTTGCGAATCTGAATGGACATGATTTTATAAACTTATTTTCAAACTTGGTTTCTGCTGACATCAGGCTTTGGCAGCTTTTTCGAAGGCATCCAGTATCGGTTGCAAACTTGCGCGCTTCAATTTCAACGCAGCCTGATTCACCACCAGACGCGAAGAAATATCCATAATGTGTTCAACTTCGACCAAATTATTGGCACGCAGCGTACTGCCGGTGCTGACCAAGTCGACAATCGCATCGGCCAAGCCCACCAGCGGCGCCAACTCCATCGAACCGTACAGCTTGATCAAATCAACGTGCACGCCCTTGGATGCAAAATGCTCACGTGCGATTTGCACATACTTGGTTGCAACGCGCAAACGTGCGCCATGGCGCACTGCATTCGCGTAATCGAAACCGGCTTGCACTGCGACCGACATGCGACATTTTGCGATATTCAAATCGATCGGCTGATACAAACCTTCACCGCCATGTTCCAGCAAACCATCCTTGCCGGTCACACCAAAATCAGCAGCGCCATATTGCACATAAGTCGGCACATCGGTGGCGCGAACGATGATCACGCGCACGTTAGGCAGGTTAGTAGCCAGAATCAGCTTGCGCGAGGTCTCAGGGTCTTCAGCCACGGTGATGCCTGCTGCTTGCAGCAATGGCAGCGTTTCCTCAAAAATGCGGCCTTTTGATAAGGCTAGCGTTAATTGCTGATCTTTCATTTGATCCCTTATTTAACTCTTTTTATATTCGCACCAACTGAAGACAACTTGACTTCCATCCGGTCATAACCGCGATCCAGATGATAAATACGATCCACCAGCGTTTCACCCTGCGCAGCAAGCGCCGCAATCACCAATGAAGCAGAAGCGCGCAAATCGGTCGCCATCACCGGTGCACCAACCAGCTTATTGACGCCAGTTACCAGCGCCGTATGGCCATCAATATCAATCGCCGCACCGAGGCGGTTCAATTCTTGTACGTGCATGAAACGGTTTTCGAAAATCGTCTCGGTAACACGGCTGCCGCCTTCAGCAAGGCAATTCAATGCCATGAATTGCGCCTGCATATCGGTCGGAAAGCCCGGGTACTCCGTAGTTCGAAAGCTTATCGCTTTTGGACGTGCTGACATTTGCACGCGTATCCAGTCCGCACCCGACGTTAGTATTGCACCTGCTTCACGCAATTTATCCAGCGCAGCATCCAGTATATCGCTACGTGTATTAGTCAATGTCACATCGCCGCCTGCTGCGGCCACTGCGCACAAGAACGTACCAGTCTCAATGCGGTCGGCGATTACGGAGTGTGAAGCACCATGCAATTTCTCAACACCTTGCACAACCAATCTATCTGTACCGATGCCCTCAATGTTGGCGCCCATTGCAACCAGCAAATTTGCAAGATCGGTCACTTCCGGTTCGCGTGCTGCATTTTCCAGGACTGTTTCACCTTCTGCCAAGACCGCAGCCATCAACAGATTCTCGGTGCCGGTCACTGTGATCATGTCGGTAACGACACGTGTGCCTTTGAGTCTTTTTGCTTTGGCATGAATGTAACCCGCTTCGATCGTGATCTCCGCACCCATTGCTTGCAAGCCTTTGATGTGCTGATCGACCGGACGTGATCCGATCGCGCAGCCGCCAGGCAATGACACCTTGGCTTCGCCGAAACGCGCAACCAGCGGACCCAGCACCAGGATCGATGCACGCATGGTTTTCACCATCTCATATGGCGCTTCGAGCTTGTCGATTGCATTACCGGTCAGCGCAACGCGATCACCGTCTTGCTCGACACGCAAACCAATTTGACGCAACAACTTCAACATTGTTGCGACATCTTGCAAATGCGGCACATTCGACAAATGCACGGTGTCCGACGTCAGCAAGCCGGCACACAAAATCGGCAGCGCGGCATTCTTTGCGCCGGAGATTGCAATTTCACCAGAGAGGCGGTTGCCGCCTGTAATCAGTAATTTATCCATTATTTTTCAAATTCTTCCGGCGTGAGTGTTTTCATCGATAACGCGTGTATTTCTGCTTTCATACGGTCGCCTAATGCGGCATAGACAAGCTGATGGCGCTGTATCAGACGCTTGCCTGCAAATGCGTTGGAAACGATGGTCGCATTGAAATGCTGTCCATCGCCCTCGACTTCCAAATGCGTGCAATCCAGGCCGGCAGCAATATAATTTTTAACGAGTTCTGGGGTAGGCAACATAATTCAATTTCTTAAAAATGTTTATTTTTGGTGTTCCACTACACATCAATGGCGCAACTTGTAGCCGCTCTTCAGCAAATGCATCGCAAAGCTCGACAACAAAACAAAGAACACCGCAACGATCGTAAAACTCTTCACAGGATCGACATCCGATTGCCCAAAAAATCCGTAACGGAATCCATCAATCATGTAAAAAAACGGATTGAAGTGCGACACAGCTTGCCAGATAGGCGGCAATGAATGAATCGAATAAAACACGCCGGATAAAAACGTGGCCGGCATGATCAAAAAATTCTGGAATGCGGCGAGCTGATCAAATTTCTCCGCCCAGATTCCCGCAATCAATCCCATCGTGCCTAGTATAGCAGCGCCCAATAGCGCAAAAATCACGATCCACCACGGCGCCACAAATGCCAGCTTGGCAAACCATGCAGTAATAATAAATACGCCGAAACCAACTGCAAGTCCGCGCACGACTGCAGCCAGTACATAAGCAGCAAACAAATCCCAATGCGACAACGGCGGCAACAACACAAACACCAGATTGCCAGTGATCTTCGACTGGATCAGTGATGAAGACGAATTGGCAAAAGCATTTTGCAACACGCTCATCATGACCAAGCCCGGGATCAGAAACGAGGTGTACTTCACGCCAGGATACACATGCACATGGTCTTCCAGCACGTGTCCAAAAATCAGCAAGTACAACATTGCGGTCATGATCGGCGCTGTGATGGTTTGCGTCGCCACCTTCCAGAAACGCAGCACTTCTTTATAAAACAAAGTCTGGAAACCGATCATTTTTCGCCTTCCATGATCTGGATGAATACGTCTTCCAAATCGGCTTGCTGCAATTGCATATCTTCGATCACCGCGCCAGCTTCGCGCAACTTGGCGAGGATCGGTTCCACATCAGCATATTCATTAACACGCAAAGTATATTGATCACCCGATACCAATTCATCCGGATGCGACACCAATGGCTTCAATGCATCCGGCAACGTACCTGATGCCAGTCGCACCATCAATTGTGATCCGGAGATACGCTTGATCAACGCAGCAGTCGAATCCAGCGCGACCACCTTGCCGGCTTTCAGCATCGCGATGCGATTGCACAAAGCTTGCGCCTCTTCCAGATAATGTGTAGTCAACACGACGGTATGGCCTTCGCGATTCAGACGCGCGATAAATTTCCACAGGGTTTGGCGCAATTCGACATCGACACCGGCTGTCGGTTCATCCAGCACAATCACCGGTGGCTTGTGCACCAACGCTTGCGCTACCAGCACACGGCGTTTCATGCCACCGGACAAAGAGCGCATGTTGGCATCAGCTTTATTAGTGAGATCGAGATGGTGCATCACCTCATCGATCCACTGATCGTTTTTCTTCAGCCCGAAATATCCGGATTGAATACGCAAGGTTTCGCGCACGGTAAAGAATGGGTCAAACACCAATTCCTGCGGTACCACACCGAGCTTCTTGCGCGCTTCGCGGTAATCCGACACCACATCATGGCCGTGTATTGAAACACGGCCGGAATCAGCACGAATCAATCCTGCGATGATGGAAATTAACGTGGTTTTACCGGCACCGTTCGGGCCTAGCAATCCAAAAAATTCACCCTCTTCAATCGACAGCGAAACGCCATCCAATGCCACAACGGATTGGTAGCGCTTTTTGACATCGGTAATCTGAATAGCAGCCATGTTGGCTTGAATGCACTTTTATACGAAATGAATACCGCTAATAACTGATGCTTATTGAGCTGAGCGCGGCGAAAGGCTTTGATTATATTGGATTTCCGGCTCGCAAGCCGGATAAGGCGCCGGACTAATATGAGCCCTACGAAAGGTCAATGATGCAGCAAACCGTCAACGCTATACAAGTCGATCAGGCTTTTCAAATTACGGGGAATATTACGGAAAGTCAGTGAATTACCGTGCTTTTTGGAAGCTCGCTGCCAAGCAAGCAAAGTGGCTACAGCCGTTGAATCAACGGCCTTTACCTGTGCAAAATCGATTTCTTTTTGTCCTGCTTCAATGGCGCGCAAGCCTTCCTCCAGCGTGGCTCTGGCATTGCTGACATTGAGTGTTATTGGTGGTTGGAACATGGTGGAATAATTAAGAAGCTTTCGCAACTTTGGCAGCACTAGCTGCCAAACGCTTGTTTTTTTCTGCAAGGGTTTTGATCAACCCATCAATGCCGCCTTTACTGATTTCTGCTGCGAAGTTGCCTTTATAAGCTTCCACCAACCAGGCACCTAGTATATTGACGTCATAGATTCTCCAGCCCACAGGCAACTTTTCCAGGCGATAGTAAAGCTGGATCGGCTCGCCGCGAGGCTGCAAGACCAATGTTCGCACTTCCACTTCCGTATCTGCAGGATCAGCGCGCATAGGCTTGAAGTCCAATTTCTGGTCTTTGATTTGAGAAATGGCGCCGGAATAGGTATAAACCAGCAAGCTGCGGAATTCTGTTGTCAATTTCTCTTGTTGTTCCGGCGTTGCTTCGCGCCAGTAGCGTCCTGCCGCAAGAGATGTCATTCGCTGAAAATCGACATAGGGAATAATTTTGGATTCGACCAGATCCAATACGCGCTTCTGATTGCCGCTTTGGATTTCTTTGTCAGCTTTGGCAAAATCCAGTACTTCATGACTAATACGCTTCACTAAAGCATCGGGTGCTTCATCTGCAATAGCAAGAGAAGTGAAGGAGAGCGCAAAAACGGTCGCTACCAACGCCAATAATTTATTCAACATTTTCATACTCTTTCAGGAGAAACGTCAGTGTGCGGAGACGGCCTATTCCTATAACTGTTTTCTTGCCTCGCTGGACTACACCGACTTTAAAAATATATTACCGAACCATGTGTATCTCAGCAATGATCGTTTCAAAGGCTTACAACATTATTAAAAAGGCAAAAATATCTATGTAATAGCCTTAATTTTCGCTTTAAATTCGCAGGCTCTTTATTTTGCCTTATCGGTTGTGTCGCCATCCTGTTTTTCTTTGGGCTTGTCATTCTCATCTTCCGGAATGTCCCCATCATAGACTTGGCTCTTGCGGCGTTGCAAATAAGCGTCCCGCACGAACTGATACGGATCCAACGCCGCATCTTCAATTAAATTACCGGCATCCAGCAACGACGCGCGCTTGTCTACCAAACGAACGACAGAGCCGGTATTTCGCACACGAACCGGATCTGCATATAACCACAGATCCCCTTTGAAATCGAGCGGGAGTGCTACCGTGTCACGCAATGTCGAAGGGCCCAGCAAAGGCAATACAACATAAGGGCCTGCCTTCACACCCCACTTGCCCAATGTCTGTCCAAAATCTTCTTTATGCTTCTGAAATCCCGCCTCGGTGCCGATATCGATCAAACCACCCAAGCCTAGCGTACTGTTGATAACAACACGCATCACATCGGACATGCCATCAGCGCCTTTACCCTGCAACAAATTATTTACAGCGGTCCAAACGTCGCCCAGATTTCCAAAGAAATTACCGATACCGGTTTGGACAAATGATGGCGTAACCGTTTGATAAGCGCTTGCAGCAGGCTTCAATGCCACTTTATCGAGCTTGTCATTGAAAGTGAACATCGCTCGGTTGTAACCCTCAAAAGGATCATTCGGATTGTTCGTGGTGGCACAGCCGACTAGAGCAAATGCCAGAGCCAGTGCGCTACCGATCCGAATCATTCCCGTCATTTTTGACTATCCTTTGTCTCGGTCGCCTTACTGAAAAGGAATTGGCTAATCAGATTCTCCAGTACGACTGCCGACTGCGTCATCTTGATTCTGTCGCCCACAGCCAAATTCTGTGTGTCGCCGCCAGGTTCCAATCCAATATATTGCTCGCCCAATAAACCGGAAGTAAGAATCTTGGCAGAACTATCTTTCGGAAATTTGTAACGGCTTTCCAAATTCAATGTGACCGTAGCCTGAAAACTTTTGTCATCAAATGTGATCGCGCCAACACGGCCGACAACAACGCCTGCGCTTTTAACAGGGGCTTGTGGCTTGAGTCCGCCGATGTTGTCAAATTTGGCGGTCACAGCATAAGTCTGTCCGAATGACAATGAACTCATATTGCCCGCTTTGAGCGCCAAAAACATCAAAGACGCGGCACCCAGCAGCACAAACAAGCCAACCCAGATATCCAAAGATTTACGTTGCATAGCGTTATACCTAGTTATTTATAAATATTGCTTACTCAACCTTACTCAACAGCTCTTACTTATTAAACATTAATGCGGTCAGCATAAAATCCAGCCACCATACTGACAATGAAGAGATGACTACAGTGCGTGTTGTAGCACGCGACACATCTTCCGGAGTCGGTTCTGCTTCGTATCCTTGATACAAAGCGACAAACGTTACGGCAACACCAAACACCATACTTTTGATGACGCCATTGGCAATGTCATTCCAGATATCGACGCCCGACTGCATCTGCGACCAGAATGCTCCCTCGTCCACACCGATCAATTGCACGCCAATCAAATAGCCGCCCAGCACACCTACCGCACTGAAAATTGTTGCCAGCATCGGAAGCGCAATCACGCCAGCCCAAAAACGTGGCGCCAGCACACGCTCAACCGGGTTCACCGCCATCATTTCCATTGCCGAAAGTTGCTCCCCGGCTTTCATCAAACCAATCTCGGCAGTGAGAGAAGTCCCGGCACGGCCGGCAAATAATAACGCTGTCACAACAGGCCCCAATTCACGCGTCAATGACAATGCCACCAACAAACCGAGTGCTTGCTCGGAGCCATATTTATTAAGCGTGTAATACCCTTGCAGCCCAAGCACCATCCCGACAAACAAGCCGGATACCACAATGATCAGAAGCGAGTAATTGCCGATGAAATGAATTTGCTCGATGATCAGTTTTGGCCTGCGCCACACGCCTTTGGACGACAAGAGCAAATCAAAAAAAGTCCTCGTGCCGTAGCCAACATTTTCGGTAAATTCACGGATGAGCTGCCCCAATGCAGCCGCAAAATTCAGTATCATGCCTGCGCTCCCAGACCCAGATCCTCGGCTAACGATTTGCCGGGATAATGGAAAGGCACAGGTCCATCCGCCTCGGCATGCACGAATTGCTTCACGAAAGGATCGTTCGATGCCTGGATTTCATCCGGCGTACCTTGTGCAACGATTTTCCCATTCGACAGAAAATAAACATAATCGGAAATTGCCAGACATTCAGGCACATCATGCGACACCACAATGGCTGTTGAACCCAGCGCAGCGGTCAAGGTGCTGATCAAATTTGCCGTCACGCCTTTTGAAATCGGATCCAAACCGGTAAACGGCTCGTCATACATGATCAGTGGCGGATCGAGCGCAATTGAACGCGCCACCGCAATGCGTCGTGCCATACCGCCTGATACTTCTGCCGGCTTCAAGTAAGCGGCGTTGCGTAAACCGACCGCGTGCAATTTCATCAATACCAGATCGTGGATCAACTCTTCCGGCAAGTCTGTATGTTCACGCAACGGGAACGCGACATTTTCAAATGCAGTCAGATCGGTGAATAATGCACCATGCTGAAACAACATGCCCATCTTGCGCCGCAATGCATACAAGCCTTTGGTATCGAGCTCATGCACCACTTCACCATCGACCTTTAAGGTACCGGCTTGCGGTTTCAGTTGACCGCCGATCAAGCGCAGAATGGTGGTTTTACCTGAGCCCGAACCACCCATCACAGCGACCACTTTGCCGCGCGGGAAATCCATCTGGAGGCCCGATAAAATCATGCGGTCACCATAGCTGAATTGCAGATCGCGAATTTCGACGAGATTATTAGTCACGACTTGATTTGTTTGTTTTGATGACATTATTGTAGTGCAGAAAAGATAAATGCACTTTGACGGGAGTTGATAAGTCAGCTGCAAACAACACTTATCATGATTGCTTGAATGCTACGCCTGATTTAACAATCAGGCGTAGTCAAAATTGACATGGTCTAGCGCGGCAATACTGAAATGCCCATCAAGAACTCATCCACAGCCCGTGCACATTGACGCCCCTCACGAATCGCCCATACAACCAGCGACTGACCGCGACGCATATCTCCCGCTGCAAATACTTTCGGCGCAGTGGTTTGATAACATGCGTCACCTTCTGTTGTTGCCTTGGCATTGCCACGCAGATCTTTTTCCACACCAAATGCTTCCAATACCTGAGCGACCGGCGAAACGAATCCCATCGCCAGCAACACCAAATCGGCTTTCATTTCGAATTCCGAATTCGGCACTTCCTGCATCTTGCCGTCTTTCCATTCGACTCGAGCAGCGATTAACTTCTCTACCTTACCGTCCTTGCCTTCGAGACGTTTGGTTGCCACGGCCCAATCACGCTCGCAACCTTCTTCGTGCGAAGACGACGTGCGCAATTTGGTTGGCCAATACGGCCAAACCAGCGGCTTGTTTTCCTGCTCCGGCGGTTGCGGCATTAATTCAAACTGCGCCACTGATGCGGCGCCGTGGCGATTCGAGGTGCCGACACAGTCGGAACCTGTATCGCCGCCACCAATCACAACCACGTGCTTGCCGGTTGCCATGATTTGATTCTTGATCTTGTCGCCTGCATTCACCTTGTTTTGCAATGGCAGGAAATCCATTGCGAAATGCACGCCTTTCAACTCGCGTCCTGGTACCGGCAGGTCACGCGGCAGCTCTGCACCACCCGCGATAATGACGGCATCAAATTCTTTATTCAACTGCTCCGGCGTAACAGTTTCTTTGGACCAGTTATTCACTGTAGAAGGGAAATCTTTTCCAACGAATACGCTGGTGCGGAAGGTCACGCCTTCTGCCTTCATCTGTTCGACACGGCGATCAATGTGCGATTTTTCCATCTTGAAGTCGGGGATGCCATAACGCAGCAAGCCGCCGACCCGATCGCTTTTCTCAAACACGGTTACTGCATGGCCCACGCGAGCCAATTGCTGTGCTGCTGCCAATCCCGCAGGGCCGGAACCAACTACCGCGACTTTCTTGCCGGTTTTTACAGAAGAGATCTGCGGCTTGACCCAGCCATTTTCCCAACCTTTGTCGATGATGAAATGTTCAATCGATTTGATGCCGACCGGATCATTGTTGATGCCGAGCGTACAAGCCGCTTCGCAGGGTGCTGGACAAATACGTCCAGTGAATTCAGGAAAGTTATTGGTCGAATGCAAATTATCCAAAGCTTCTTTGTAGTTGCCGTTATAAACCAGATCATTCCAGTCAGGAATGATGTTGTTGACCGGACAGCCGTTATTACAAAACGGGATGCCGCAATCCATGCAACGCGCGCCTTGAATTTTTGCCTGGTCATCACTTAGATGCACCATGAATTCCTTGTAATGCTTCTTGCGCAATTGCGGTTCTTCGCTTGCTTCCTGCAGGCGCTGAAATTCCAAAAATCCGGTGATTTTTCCCATAATTTTCTTTCTCGTTTTATATCGGGCAAGATGAGTCATTGATACTCATCTTGCCACTGCATCGCGTAGCGAGCACGGTTTAGTATTTATGCGGCGATTTTTTCTTTTGCCAGTTTCGCTGCGTCCAACTCGCCAAGTGCACGTTTGTATTCGGTCGGGAATACTTTGACGAACTTGGTTCGTGAATTAGCCCAATCATCGAGCAAATTACGCGCACGCGTGCTGCCTGTGTATTTGAAGTGGCGCTCAATCAAACCTTTCAAAATCGCTTCGTCAGTTTGACTCTCACCACCGCGCAACAGGCTATGCCAAATCGCACGATCGATTTTCGCTTCCTGATCGATATGGCCAAGAACCGGTTCCAACGTCACCATCGCCAAGTTGCACTTCTTGGAGAAATCGCCTTCCGGATCGTACACATACGCAATCCCGCCTGACATGCCGGCAGCAAAATTGCGTCCTGTCGCACCTAACACCACGACTGTGCCGCCGGTCATGTATTCGCAACCATGATCGCCGGAACCTTCCACCACAGCGATCGCACCAGAATTACGCACAGCAAATCGTTCGCCGGCCACGCCGTTGAAGAATGCCTCGCCTGCGATGGCGCCATACAACACGGTATTACCGATAATGATGTTATCGATTGCACGGCCGCGGAACTCGGTATTGGGACGCACGATGATACGACCGCCTGACAAGCCCTTGCCGACGTAATCATTACCTTCGCCAACCAGATCCAGCGTAATGCCATGCGCAAGGAATGCACCTGCCGATTGTCCGGCAGTGCCTTGCAACTGGATATGAATCGTATCGTCAGGCAAACCAGCATGGCCATACTTCTTCGCGACCTCACCGGACAGCATGGTGCCGACGGTACGATTGACGTTTTTCACTGGCGAGATGAATGATACTTTTTCGCCCTTGTCGAGTGCCGCGCGAGCTTGCGCAATCAACTTGTGATCCAGTGCTTTTTCCAATCCGTGATCCTGCTCTTCGGTTTGATAACGCGGTACTGATGCAGGGACATCCGGTTGATAAAAGATCTTGCCGAAATCGAGGCCTTTGGCTTTCCAGTGCGTGATCGCTTTCGATTTGTCGAGCAGGTCGGAACGGCCAATCAATTCATCAAATTTCCGGATGCCCAACTGCGCCATGATTTGACGCGCTTCTTCTGCCACGAAGAAGAAGTAATTCACCACATGTTCCGGCTTGCCGGAGAACTTGGCACGCAATACGGGATCTTGTGTCGCAACACCGACCGGGCAAGTATTCAGGTGGCATTTGCGCATCATGATACAGCCTTCAACCACCAGCGGTGCGGTAGCAAAACCGACTTCGTCCGCACCCAGCAATGCAGCGATCACGACATCGCGACCGGTTTTGATTTGACCGTCGGTTTGCACGCGAATGCGGCTGCGCAAACGGTTCAGCACCAGCGTCTGCTGCGTTTCGGCCAGACCCAATTCCCATGGCGTGCCGGCATGCTTGACTGATGACAAAGGCGACGCTCCAGTACCGCCATCATGTCCTGCGATGACGACGTGGTCCGCTTTCGCTTTTGCAACGCCGGTTGCGACAGTACCGACACCGACTTCTGATACCAGTTTGACGGAAATCGACGCTTTTGAATTCGCGTTTTTCAAATCGTGAATCAATTGCGCCAAATCTTCGATCGAATAAATATCGTGATGCGGTGGCGGCGAAATCAAACCGACACCCGGCACCGAGAAGCGCAACTTGGCGATATATTCGGATACTTTATGTCCAGGCAGTTGACCGCCTTCGCCGGGCTTTGCGCCTTGCGCCATCTTGATCTGGATTTGCTCTGCCGAAGTCAAATATTCTGCTGTGACTCCGAAACGTCCTGACGCCACTTGCTTGATTTTCGAACGTAGCGAATCACCTGCCAACAGCGGCGTATCGACTTCAATCAAATCTTCGCCAATCACTGACGCTAGTGTCTCGCCTTGCTTGATCGGGATGCCTTTCAATTCCTGCGTGTAGCGAACCGGATCTTCGCCACCTTCACCGGTATTGGATTTACCGCCGATGCGATTCATTGCAATCGCCAACGTCGCATGCGCTTCAGTCGAAATCGATCCGAGCGACATTGCACCGGTAGCGAAACGCTTCACGATTTCCTTGGCCGGCTCGACTTCATCAAGCGGAATTGCTTTGGATGGATCGAGCTTGAATTCAAACAAGCCGCGCAAGGTCATGTGACGCTTCGACTGATCGTTGATGATCTGCGCGTATTCCTTATAGCTGCTGAAATTATTGGTGCGTGTCGAATGCTGTAATTTCGCAATCGCATCCGGCGTCCACATGTGATCTTCGCCGCGAACGCGGAACGCATATTCACCGCCTGCATCGAGTGTGTTCGCGAGCACTGGGTCATTGCCAAATGCCTGTTTGTGCAAGCGCAATGCTTCTTCTGCCAACTCAAAAACGCCGATGCCTTCCACGTTCGACGCGGTGCCTTTGAAATACTTGTCGACTAGGCCTTTGTTCAATCCAATCGCTTCGAAAATCTGCGCGCCGCAATATGACATGTAGGTTGAGATGCCCATCTTGGACATCACTTTCATCAAGCCTTTACCAACTGCTTTCTGGAAGTTATAGATCGCTTTTTCAGGCGACAACTCGCCCGACAAGCCCTTCGCCATCTCGGTCAATGTATCCATTGCGAGATAGGGATGAATTGCTTCAGCGCCGTAACCGGCCAGCAACGCGAAGTGATGTGTCTCACGTGCAGAACCAGTTTCCACCACCAGACCGGTCGATGTGCGCAAACCTTTTGCAACCAAATGCAAATGGATGGCTGAGGTTGCAAGCAATGCTGGAATTGCCACATGCGCAGCATCGACCTTGCGATCCGACACAATCAGAATATTGTGGCCGGATTTGACCGCATCAACGGCTTCCGCGCATAGCGATGCCAAACGCGCTTCGATGCCATCCTTACCCCATGTAAATGGATAGCAAATATCCAACTCATATGATTTGAATTTGCCTCCGGTATGCTTGCTGATGTTGCGCAATTTGGTGATGTCGGCATAGTCGAGCACAGGTTGCGATACTTCCAAACGCATCGGTGGATTGATGTTGTTCGTGTCCAGCAAATTAGGCTTCGGACCGATGAACGATACCAGTGACATCACCATTGCTTCGCGGATCGGATCGATCGGCGGGTTGGTCACTTGTGCAAACAATTGCTTGAAGTAGTTGTAAAGCGTCTTGTCCTTGTTTGACATGACGGCCAAGGGCGAATCATTGCCCATCGAACCGGTCGCTTCTTCTCCGGCTACGGCCATTGGCGCCATCAGGAATTTCAAATCTTCTTGCGTATAGCCGAATGCTTGCTGGCGATCGAGTAGAGAAGCCGATGGCTGCGCCACTTCACGCTCTGCTTTCAGCCCATCCAGCTTGATCCGTACCGACTGAATCCATTGCTTGTATGGCTTGGCATTCGCGTAAGTATCTTTAAGTTCCTTATCATCGATAATGCGGCCGGCCTCTAGATCGATTAGGAACATTTTGCCTGGTTGCAAACGCCACTTTTGTATGATCTTCGATTCTGGAATCGGCAACACGCCGGATTCCGACGCCATGACGACAAAATCATCGTCCGTCACAATGTAACGCGCTGGACGCAGACCATTTCGATCCAACGTGCCGCCGATATGGCGTCCGTCGGTAAATGCCATTGCGGCCGGACCATCCCACGGCTCCATCATCGCTGCATGGTATTCATAGAATGCGCGGCGATTTTCATCCATCAGCGTATGGTTTTCCCATGCTTCTGGAATCATCATCATCATTGCTTGCGCCAATGGATAACCCGCCATCAGCAATAATTCGAGCGCATTATCGAAGCAAGCTGTATCGGACTGGCCTTCATAGATCAATGGAAACAGTTTTTGCAGATCTTCACCGAGCACAGCCGATTTCATCACGCCTTCGCGTGCGCGCATCCAGTTGAAATTTCCCTTTACCGTGTTAATTTCGCCGTTATGCGCGATTAACCGATATGGATGAGCCAACGGCCATTCCGGGAAGGTATTGGTCGAGAAACGCTGGTGCACTAACGCCAATGCAGATACGCAACCTGGCGCTTGCAAGTCCTTGTAATACAGTCCAACTTGATCGGCTAACAGCAGACCTTTGTACACAACCGTGCGCGCTGACATCGATGGCACGAAGAATTCTTTTCCGTGCAACAGGTTCAGTCCCTGAATTGCATGACCAGACGATTTACGTATCACGTATAACTTGCGTTCCAGCGCATCGGTCACCATGATGTCGGCACCGCGGCCGATAAAAATCTGGCGAATGACAGGTTCTTTCCCACGTACCGTCGGCGACATCGGCATGTCCATATCGACCGGGACATCGCGCCAGCCCAACACGACCTGCTGCTCTGCCAATACTGCACGCTCAATCTCTTGCTCACATGCCAAGCGTGAAGCATGTTCTTTTGGCAAGAAGATCATCCCAACACCATATTCGCCGGGCGGAGGCAATTGAACCCCTTGCTTCGCCATTTCTTCACGATAGTATTGATCTGGGATCTGAATCAAGATGCCCGCACCGTCGCCCATCAATTTATCGGCGCCAACCGCGCCCCGATGATCAAGATTTTTCAAAATGAGCAAACCTTGCTCAACGATTGAATGAGATTTTTTGCCTTTGATATGGGCGATGAAACCGACGCCACAGGCATCATGTTCATTTGACGGGTCGTACAGACCTTGCGCGTGCATAACCATTCTCCACACTAATTTGGGTTGAATATTAAGGATAGTGCAGCTTTACTTTTAGATCAACCCAATAAATTAGGGTCAGAGTAAATTAATAAGGCAACACAAACGAAGTAAAATTAATTAGGGACATAGTAAATGTCATCGCGGCCACTCATTTACAAAAACGCCATGACTGCTTGACTACCAACTCAGCGCGGTCAAGTTTTTAGCTTGGTTGGCCGCCCTTTTTTCGCTGGAGAAAGCCTGCGCTCCGTTTTCTTTTCTAACGCTGCCTTGAATGCTGCCGAGCCAAGAGCCCAACCTTTTGCAGTGGACTCTCGGATTTTTTCAATTTCATCATCTTTCAATGACTGCTCCATCAATTCTCTGTATGCCGCCTCACGTTCAAAAGGCGTATTCCCCAAAGCCCAATACTTTGGATGATCCGTCATAACAGGATCATGCGTCGCGCCAACGTGGTGCAAATAGCTGGACCACTGATATTGCGCTGGCTCGACAGCTATGCCAGACCGCACAGGATTCAGTTCAATATAGCGACAACAAGACATGAAATACTGTTCAGATTCAATCACAGTAGCCTTGTACCGGCCTTTCCATAACGTTCCCTCGCGTTTGTACTTGCGGTTAAAGTATGGAACGTAATAACGCCCTATCCACTGCATCATTCGTGCCAGACCGGTTTGATCGGTGGGAGACAATAGAAGATGCAAATGATTTGGCATCAGTACGTAAGCGTGGACTGCAACCTTGAACAATTTTGACGCATCACGCAACCATCTGAGAAATGCCTCGTAATCTTCAGCATTCTGAAAAATTTGCTGACGGTCATTTCCACTTTGAACAACATGATGAAGCTGGTCGGGGACGACCAGGCGAGATAGGCGAGCCATAATTACACTTATAAAAAAGTGGTGCAATTCTTGATTATAAGTCCTGCATTTACTCTGACCCTATTTAGCATTGATAAAAACTAGAAAAACATTTGGATTCATGCCGTCTCAAGAATTGAGTTTTGTCCAACTCCAGAAATCATCATCTGGATTTTGAGGGAGGGGATGAAGCTTATCGTAATGCTCACTCAATGCAAAAATTTCCATGTAAACGTCAACCGGAAATCCTTGTCGAGTCTCACGTTGAGTGACCAGAAGTTCTTGAAAATAGGCGCGCACCTTCTCTGGCTGCTCCCACAACAACTCCAGTTTCTCAAGTATGCGCGGATAGCGTGCGGATAATTCTGCCGGGTAAACTTCTTCCAATGTTGGAATAAAACTCGAATACTGTGACGTAATCCGACCACCTAATTGTGATTCACTCATGGCGTCTCTCCCTTTTTTATCGAAACGAGAATCCTTGTTCATAGATTTTTTTATTTATTAATTAATAATATATTGAGTACTCAAAATTGCAAATGAATAGTGGCACTTATGCATTGCCAAACGTGACAAATTGAAAAATTATTAACCACAGGAAAGAATCGAAAGCATAAAGTTGGGTTTGCCAAACGATATGCCCAATATTATGGAAATGGCAGGCGCTAATTCCTGCTTGAAAGGCTGGAGAGCAGTAGTTTTTTCACCGGCGCAGGCAATGGTGCAGCTGACAAATTGGCAGCGTCATACCAGACAAAATCCATTTGACCCACCAAGTCCAAACGCCGCTTCAGTTGGATTTGATAAGGCGAGATATGCAGCTTGAAATGCGTAAATCCATGTGAAATGGATGGTAAACGCTCAAACGTGCTCAAAGTGCCAAATGGCGCAATGGCATTGATGAGCGCATCGTGAATATGGGCATTTTCAATTTCCGGATCCAAGTCTATTTCGGGCAAAGATAGCAAGCCGCCCCAAATGCCGCTATTAGGTCGCTGTTGCAGCAAGACTTTATTTTTATCAAACAAAATCAGCATGGCCGTATGCTTTTCAGGAATCGTCTTTTTCGGTTTGCGCACCGGTAATTCCTGTGTGCGATTGGATGCAAACGCCACACAGCGTTTTTGCAACGGACAGCTGTTGCACAACGGCTTGCTGCGCGTACAAAGCGTCGCACCCAGATCCATTAATCCCTGCGTATAGGATTCCACGTCATGCGCCGGCATCAATGCTTCTGCTCGTTGCCACAAATACTGCTCGATTTTCTTTTCGCCCGGATAAGATTCAATACCAAAGACGCGCGCAAACACGCGTTTGACATTGCCATCCAGGATAGCTGCACGCATACCGTAGCTGAAAGCTGCAATGGCTGCTGCAGTAGAACGTCCAATACCTGGCAATTCAGCCAGCAATAATGGATCACTCGGAAACACCCCACCATATTCGGCAACGATGCGCTGCGCGCACTTGTGCAAATTACGCGCACGCGAGTAATAACCGAGCCCGCTCCAATGCGCCATCACGTCTTCCGAAGGCGCCGACGCAAGCGATGCCAAATCGGGAAATCGTGTCAGGAATCGCTGGTAATAGGGAATGACTGCTGCAACCTGTGTCTGCTGCAGCATAATTTCGGAAAGCCAGACGCGATAAGGATCGCGCGTATTTTGCCAAGGCAGCGCATGGCGCCCATGCTGCTTTTGCCAGCGAATCACGTCTTTGGAAAAACTCGGATCAACGAATTCCAAGTGGCTTTCCTGATTTACCTTCGATGGTTGCGTCAAATTTTTTCGCGCAACAACGACACGCTTCATTGGAATTTCATTTCAATATGAATGGCTGGCTAAGCAGCCGCTTTAAGACCGGCAAGATCCGCCATGATAGCTGTTTTAAGTTCTGCTTCCAATGCCGACAGTTTGGACTTCTGCTGCTCCAATTCAATCTGCATTTGCTCAAACGCTTTTATTTTTTCTTCTAGCGTGTCGGTAGCAAAATGAATGCGCTCGATCGATTGCTTGCGTTGCTTGAGTTGGACCTTGTGCTCCCTGATCTGCGCTTCAAGCGGCGCCATCACCACTTTCAGCCATGCCTCTACATCGCGATTGGCATGCAAGAAACTGTGTTTTACGCGTGAAGCGATTGAATCAAAAAACTTTTGCATCAAGACGACTTTACGTGTCGTCATAATGACTGCCGGGCCAAACTCTCTTTGATACACGGTTTCAATCATCGCGATTTCGTTCCGGTATTTATCCAGGGAAAACGGCATCGGCGTGGACAATGACAATCCATGTTCGGTCGAAAATTTGCGATACATCACCGTCATCATCGCTGTGATTTCTTCCGTTTTTTCAGCAGACATTCTCAAATTGTTCTGTATCCGGTCAAAAAAATCTTTCACAGCATCGCGAAAATTGAATCTGCTTTTTTCCATTGCTTCGCGGGTTTTACGAATGTCTTCTTTCAGAATTCCCATGCCGAGACTGGTGAAAACTTCAGTCGATAAACGTGTAAATACGGAACGCGTGCCTTGCAATTTAACCAGGCTGCCATCGAATTCATTTTTCTCCATGTCGATGCGCTTCATCATATGTTCAATGATGTTTTTATTTTTGCCGCGCAGGCTTTTCAATTCATGCAATTGCTCGACCACATTGCGCATCCGCGATGACAACAATGCCTGTTTCGATGCAGTCAAGTCATTAATGTCAGTGGCCAATTGGGTGCGGATGATATCGCGCTTGGCAGGGATCAGCTCATCGGATAGCGCATATTCCAACGCGGGCAAGCGGCTCTTGGCCAATAGCGGCGCATCACGATTGATCTTGGCAACCAAGCCCTTTTGCGCTGAAACCGGGAATACCTGTTTCTTCTCAATTGCCAGAGTATGTGCAACGGAAGTGACTTGCTGACTGATCTGGCCTTCAACTTCTGCCGGCGTACGTAGTTCATCCCACATACTGTCGATTTTATTCAATACCACCATGCGTCCTGCGCCGGTGCCGATGTGATGACGCCAGACTTCGATATCGCTTTTGGTCACGCCGGTATCGGCAGCGAGAATGAATAACACTGCATGCGCATTGGGAATCAAATTAAGTGTCAGCTCAGGTTCGGTACCGATCGCATTCAAACCCGGCGTATCGATAATGATCAAACCTTGCTTCAGCAATGGATGAGGGAAGTTGACGATCGCATGACGCCACTGCGAAATCTCGATCATGCCATCCGCATCGACTTCGCTGATGATGTCCGGATCTTCTTCATCATACAAGCCATACTTTTTGGCTTCTTCAATCGTCACGCGTTTGGTTAAACTGACTTGCTTGAATGCTTCCAGCATGCCATCCGCAGAAGCAATATCAAGCGGCAACACGGTCCATACATTGCTTTGCTCTTTATACTCGGTGGTCGAAATTGATTCGGCCCGCGTTTCGATCGGCAACAGTCGTATGCTGGGCGGAAAAGTTTCGTCGTACAGCAATTCCGTCGGACACATCGTGGTACGTCCGGCCGAAGAAGGCAAAATGCGCTGACCGTAATCTGCGAAAAAGATTGCGTTAATCAATTCGGATTTGCCGCGCGAGAATTCGGCAACGAACGCAATCGACAATTTATCATCCGCAAGACGTCCCAACACGCGTGAAAAGCGCTGGTCGCATGCAGCATCAGATAATTGTTCCGCGCTTATCCAGGCATGATAGCGATCAATCGCCACCATGACGCCGCTACGCCATCCACTGTATTCCTGGAATTTTTGAACAAGATTGCTCACACGATCCTCAATGACTTGGTTATTTTTCGTTTTCCAGACTATTTGCGAGTCATCGACTCTACAAATCTTGCCACAGCGCCAGCTGTTTCAAGCGAGAGAAAAATGAATGAATGTTCAATGCATCTTTCTCTACCTTGACTGGTATTTATTGTTATTTTCTACACTCATTTTCCGGAAAGAAAATCGGTATAGACTGAATCTAGCATCAGGGCTCATTTTTGACAATTTACACAATAAAAAGTCGAGCGCTGCCCTTGCTTGATTTGACGTATCAATGCACCACAAACACGGCACGCATCACCGCCGCGATCATAGACAAAATAGCATTGTTGAAAATAACCGGAGTTGCCGTTCACTGCCAGAAAGTCACGCAAAGTACTGCCGCCCTGCTCTATGGCAGCTGCCAGAATCTCGCGTATCGCTTGCGCCAGTTTTTCATAACGTGCCAAGCCAATTCGGTTCGCAGGCGTCTTGGGATTGATCCCCGCCCTGAACAAACTTTCCGATGCATAGATATTTCCGACACCAACCACTATGTCGCCGGCAAGCAACACTTGTTTGATTGCTGCGCTGCGCTGACGCGTCTCACGATAAAGCAATGCCCCTGAAAATTGTTCTTCCAAAGGTTCTACACCCAAAACTTTTAGCAATGGATGATTTTCAATTGCGCCTGCGCGTTTGTCATGCCAAAGCACGGCGCCGAAACGACGCGGGTCATTCATCCGCAATATCTGATCTCCCTGCACCAAATCGAAATGATCGTGTTTTTTGGGTGGCGTGGTGATAGGCAAAATGCGCAGATGACCGGACATCCCCAGATGAATGATCAAGGTGCCATGTTCGAATCGAATCAATAGATATTTGCCGCGTCGCCCCGTCGCTTGCACGGTGCGCCCCTTCAAACGACTTGATAAATCGACAGGAAACGGCCAGCGCAAACCGCTATGGCGCAATACGACATCAGTTACCTTGCGGCCTTCGATATGCGGCGCAACGCCGCGGCGTGTAACTTCTACTTCTGGCAATTCCGGCATGACTAAAGCAAATTCCTTATGACAAAACACTAGGGAAGTTCTGATGAAATACAAAGAGCAACGTACGCCCCGGATTGAGACCCATCAAATAAATGATTTAATCAGAGTTTTCCTAGTTTGACATGCACAGCTGCATTGCACACTGGTTGAGCGTAGAATTAAAACCCGTTCGCTTAAATGTTAACAGGCACTAGGACATTCTCTTGAAAAATCCACTGATCATTGTAACTCTCACCTTACTGGTATCGGCCTGCGCGGATTTGTCGCATCGATCCGCAGCACAATCGAATACGCCACTTGCACCAATTGCCACGGCTGCAGAAGAAAAAGAAGATGCCGCATCAAGCGAAACAGCTGCGATCGATCCTGAAGACAATCCGGATAACGCGCAAAAAGATACTTCACTTCCTTCAGTGGAATTGACCGATGATCTTTTATTCAAAATATTAAAATCGGAAATCGCGTATCAGCGTGGCGATTGGCAAGATGCGTATATCACACTGCTGGCAGTTGCCCAGCAAACGCGCGATCCGCGGATAGCGCGACGCGCAGTGGAAGTTGCATTGAATGCGAAACAGACCGACAAGACATTGGCTGCTATACGGCTCTGGCATGAGTTGGCGCCCACGTCGGAAGAAGCGACGCAATATTACCTCGGACTCATCATGCTGGGTGATGATCTGGCGGAAGCGCAACCGATCTTCGAGCAGCGCTTGAAAGAAATGCGTCCGCAAGTACGCCCGTTGATGATGTTTCAAATCCAGCGGCTGCTTGCGCGAGCCAAAGATAAAACAGCTGCATTCAACATGTTGGAGCACGTGCTGACCCCATATCAATCGACACCTGAAACACATCTTGTTTTGGCTGAGGGTGCGCTCGCGAAGGGCGATCAAGCGCGTGCGCAAGCAGAAGCGCGCATTGCATTGGCCGCCAAACCGGATTCGGAATTGGCTGCGCTCACGATGGCGCAGGTTGCGAGTGACAAAGCGCAGTCGGCAAAGGAACTGACTGATTTCTTGCGGACACATCCCAAATCGCATGATGTGCGAATTGCCTACGCTCGGGTTCTGGTAGAGGAAAAACAATACGACAAAGCACAAACGCAATTTGAATTGGCTTTAAAAGATCAACCGGAAGATTTAACAAGTATGTATGCGCTCGGCATATTGGCCAATCAAAACAATAATACGAAAACCGCAGAAAAGTACCTGACCTCTTATCTGGATTTATTGGCCAAGCACCCCAACGAGAAGCGTGATCCAAGCCAGGCGTTATTGCTGTTGGCGCAAATGGCAGAGGAGCGCCACGATACCGATGCGGCGCTCAAGTGGCTGTCACAGATTGAATCCGGCGATGCGTATCTTGGCGCGCAAATCAAACAAGCGCAAATCATTGCCAAACGCGGCGATGTTCCGGCTGCGCGCAAGTTGTTGCAAAATATTGATGTCGATAATGAGCGCGAACAAATACTACTGATCACAGCCGAAGGACAAATTCTGCGCGACGCCAATCAAATGCAAGACGCATTTGCTTTATATGACAGCGCGCTTAAACGTTTTCCGGACAGCACCGATCTGCTATACGACTATGCGATGCTGGCTGAAAAAAACGACAAGCTCGACATCATGGAAACCATGCTGCGCAAAGTCATCAAGCTGGCTCCGGAAAGCCAACACGCCTATAACGCATTAGGCTATTCGTTCGCCGAACGCAATATGCGTTTGCCGGAAGCGTATGCATTGATTGAAAAAGCATTGCAACTTGCGCCGGAAGATCCGTACATTATGGATAGCATGGGCTGGGTGCAATTCCGCCTCGGCAAACTACAGGAAGCGGAAACACTATTACGACGTGCTTATACATTGCGTCCCGATCCTGAAATTGCCGTGCATTTAGGCGAAGTATTATGGGTCAAGGGCTCGAAGGATGATGCCGAAAAATTATGGCGCGATGTGAAAGCCAAGGATCCGAAAAACGATACGTTGAAAAACACATTGGCACGCTTCAAGGTGCTTCTGTGATTCGTCGGGTCGGGTGGTATTTTGCTTTGATATTAATGCTTGCAGGTTGCGCAAGCATCACATCATCACCCGAAAAGACTCAACATCCGGCAAGTGCATACCACGATACGATTGACATCGACGGACGACTATCCGTGCAATATCAGCAAAATGGCTCAAACGAAGCTTTGCACGGCAATTTCAGCTGGTCGCAAACACCCAAGCGGACTGTTATTGCGCTGAGCTCACCACTGGGTCAAACACTCGCAGTCATCGAAGTCACACCTGACATGTCGATCCTCACGCAAAGCGGACGGCCACGACGCATGGCAGCCGATCCGGATACGTTAACGGAACTTGCATTAGGATGGCCGCTCCCCATTGCAGGCATGCGCTATTGGCTGCAAGGCGTTGCAATCGATACCAACGGCCAGCGCTTTGTCGCGTCGGGACAATCTGAAGCATCGGCAGCTGTATCAACACAGGATGGTTGGCAGATCCGCTATGTCAGCTGGCAAGATGGCGAAAGTTCATCCGCATTTAGCCATCCCAAACGTATTGACCTGGTCCGCAAAACGCAACAAGCCGGCGACGTATCGATCCGACTGGTCATCGATAACTGGCAACCTCGCTAATTCTGCGCATTCATTCTGATGACTCGTACTCTGAACAACTGTCCGGCACCAGCCAAACTGAATTTGTTTTTGCATGTCACTGGCCGCCGCGCGGATGGGTATCATTTACTGCAAACCGTGTTTCAATTAATCGACCATGGCGACATTCTGCATTTTGAAACGCGTGATGATGGCGCAATTCACCGCAGCACCGACATTCCGGGTGTACCGGAAGCATCCGATCTGATTGTCCGCGCCGCCAAGCTTCTGCAAGCATCCGCCACTGTCAATTCAGGCGAAAGAATCCTTGGCGCCAATATTGCGATTGAAAAGCGCCTTCCAATGGGTGGCGGCTTGGGCGGCGGCTCTTCCGATGCTGCAACGACATTGGTGGCGCTCAACCATTTGTGGCAAGCCGGGCTGACACGCGAGCAATTGATGCGGCTTGGCCTGGAATTAGGCGCTGATGTGCCGTTTTTCATCCTTGGCCAAAACGCCTTTGCCGAAGGCGTGGGCGAGGCCTTGAGGCCGATTGCTACAGGGCATAAATGGTTCGTCGTGATCGAGCCGGGCGTGCAGGTTCCGACAGCTGTCATCTTCGGCAGCCCAGAATTGACACGAGACTCAAAACCCGTCAAAATATCGGACTTTTCCGCAGCCCCATTGGGTTTCGGCAAAAACGACTTGCAAGATGTGGCTGCCAAGCTGTTTCCACCCGTAGCAGAAGTCATTGAATGGTTGAATTCATGGCTAAATCAGCAC
Source organism: Burkholderiaceae bacterium (assembly GCA_036560485.1). Lineage (GTDB taxonomy): Bacteria > Pseudomonadota > Gammaproteobacteria > Burkholderiales > Burkholderiaceae_D > DATBRC01. The sequence continues at coordinate 92,129 of DATBRC010000017.1, read as the reverse complement.
GACGAAAGTGGCATAGTCAGGATGACCGGCTCCGGTGCTTGTGTGTTCTGTGCGGTTGAGCAGGAACTACAAGCCGACGCGATACTCAATATGGTGCCGCCCCGCTGGAAAGCATGGAAAGCCAAAGCGATGGAACGTCATCCGCTTGCAGATTGTTGAAGTCGTAGTCAAAAATTCGTTTGACGTTGGATCGGACGCTGCAGCAAGAAAACTGCGAGCGAAAATATAACGGCAAACAACCGATTGTGTAGGGGAATCGCCAAGCTGGTTAAGGCACTGGATTTTGATTCCAGCATTCCAAGGTTCGAATCCTTGTTCCCCTGCCATTAGTTCAGAAGCAACACACAAAACGAAGCAGGCATAACGTAAGCCGCCAACGCAGACTAGTCATCCAAGTCAGGCTTTGGCGGCTTTTCAACCTTTTAACGTTTGTAACCAGGGATACCATGGCACTCGAAAACCTGATGGTTTTTACCGGCAACGCAAACCCGGAGTTGGCTGTTGGGGTCGCCAAGCAACTCGGCATCCCTCTTGGGAAAGCGGTTGTCTCCAAATTCTCCGACGGCGAAGTCGTTGTTGAGATCAACGAGAATGTGCGCGGTAAAGATGTGTTTGTGCTGCAATCGACCTGCGCACCGACCAACGACAATTTGATGGAAATCATGTTAATGGTTGACGCATTGAAGCGCGCTTCTGCCGGCCGCATCACTGCCGCGATCCCATATTACGGTTACGCGCGCCAGGATCGCCGCCCACGCTCTGCGCGTGTGGCGATTTCGGCCAAAGTGGTTGCCAACATGTTGCAGGAAGCCGGCGTCGAACGCGTATTGATCATGGATTTGCACGCTGACCAGATCCAAGGTTTCTTTGATATTCCGGTTGATAACATTTATGCGTCGCCGATTCTGTTGAGTGACCTGGTCGCCAAGAATTACGATGACTTGCTGGTCGTGTCGCCTGACGTCGGCGGTGTGGTCCGCGCCCGCGCTTTGGCAAAACGCCTGAACTGCGACCTGGCCATCATCGACAAACGCCGCCCGAAAGCGAACGAGTCGGAAGTCATGAATATCATCGGTGAAGTCGAAGGCCGCAATTGCGTGATCATGGATGACATGGTCGATACCGCCGGCACCTTGACCAAAGCGGCGGAAGTATTGAAAGAGCGCGGCGCGAAAAAAGTCGTCGCTTACTGTACCCATCCGGTACTGTCTGGCCCGGCAATTGAACGCATCATCAATTCGCCATTGGATGAATTGGTGGTCACCGATACGATTCCTTTGTCGGCAGCTGCCAAGGCTTGCCCCAAGATTCGCCAATTGACATGTGCGCCATTGCTGGCCGAAACATTCAAGCGCATTACCAAAGGCGACTCGGTGATGTCACTGTTTGCGGAATAATTTTGAACGTTTGTCCCTTTGCCGTAAGGCGGAGGGTCGGATGATCGTGATGAGGTAACTCTTCGCTGTCATCCAAAATCGAGTGCAGCAAAAACTGTACTCACTTTTGAATCCCCTGGTCGCGGGGGATTTGTACCGCAAGACATTTGTCTTGCAACCATTGGAGCTTAAACATGAAAGTAGTCGCATTTCCACGCAAAGAGCAGGGGTCCGGAGCGAGCCGCCGCCTGCGCAATGCTGGCCAAACCCCAGGCATCATTTATGGTGGCACCAGCGCACCGGTCAACGTTGCGCTTGACCACAACGCGTTGTACCACGCATTGAAAAAAGAAACTTTCCATTCGTCGATTCTCGACCTGGAACTCGACGGCAAAACACAGCAAGTTCTGCTGCGTGATTTCCAGATGCACGCTTACAAGCAATTGGTATTGCACGTTGACTTCCAACGCGTCGACGCGAAACAGAAGATTCACGTCAAAGTGCCTCTGCATTTCGTCAATGCCGAAATATCGCCTGCAGTAAAACTGGCTGGCGGCATTATCAGCCACGTGATATCCGATCTGGATATTTCCTGCTTGCCGAAAGATTTGCCTGAGTTCGTTACAGTGGATCTTTCCACCATCGACATTGGTCATTCAATTCACTTGGCCGATCTCAAATTGCCACAAGGCGTCACAGCAGTTTTGCATGGCGGTCAAGATAATCCGACCATCGCGACTGCATCGATTCCTGCGGGTAAAGTGGAAGAAGCTGCAGCGCCTGAAGCAGCAGCGCCAGCAGCAGGAGCAGCCGCCGGAGCAACTGCCGCTCCAGCAGCAACGCCACCTGCCAAGAAGTAAATATCGTCTCATCGCAGCGCAAGTTCGATGCAAAAAACCCGCCGCACTGGCGGGTTTTTTGTTTGCAACAGATTTACTGCCAGTAGACGGCTTGCTATTACTTACGGATAATCAAGCTTGATTCATCCGTTCACGACTTACACACCACCATGACCATACGCCTCATCGTCGGCCTCGGCAATCCCGGCACGGAATACGAACAAACGCGTCATAACGCAGGATTTTGGCTCGTCGATAATCTGGCCAATGGGATAGGCGGGCGCGGCCTGGTACGCGAAGCACGCTTCAACGCACTCGCCGCAAAAACCAATATCGCCGGGCAAGAAGTCTGGCTGCTGGAACCGCAAACCTTCATGAACCGCTCGGGCCAATCAGTGGGTGCATTGGCACGTTTTTATAAAATCACACCAGATGAAATTCTGGTTGCACATGATGAACTGGATCTGCCGCCGGGCGTGGCAAAGATCAAGAAAGGCGGATCATCCGGCGGACATAATGGTTTGAAAGACATTACCGCAGCACTGGGCACACAAGATTACTGGCGCTTGCGCATCGGCATTGGCCACCCTCGGGAATTGGGTTTGCAGCAGCCGGTAGTGGATTATGTTTTGCACCGGGCACGTAAAGAAGAGCAGGCATTGATCAATGAAGCAATTGATAAAAGCCTCGGTGTGATTCCACTGCTATGCGAAGGTAAGTTTGAAGCAGCGATGATGCAACTTCATACAAACAAATAACGATGACTGAGCACACGAGCCCTGCCACAGCCCCCGACATTTTGCGTGCAACGTGGCGCGCACGATTATTATTATGTGCCTCGGTATTGCTGGTTCTGGTTTTTTTCCTGCTTTGCCAATTCATCGCCATACCATTTTTAAATACAGCGCTGAGTACTGTTCCGCCATCGCATCTGACGGCGGTCAAAACCATGCTTATTGGCTTCGCTTCGATTGCGTCGCTGGTTGGACTCGGCACAATCTTGTATGGACGAAAAATATTACGCAAGCGCCAATATCCTCCTGGCAATGCATGGGTATGGCGCGATACTCTCATCCAGCACGGACGGATTGCCGTCAGATTTGGCTGGCTTCATATCGTGACAGGCATACTCATCTGCATCATCGGCCTCGGCTCGTCACTTTATTTATGGCGCTTGGTTGATCAACTTCTGCCACGCTCCAGTTACGGCAAACATATCATCATCTTGCAGCAAAAATCCGGTACTTGAGCATTGCCAAAAACGGTCACCTGCATACTGCTTTGCTACTTTCATGCAAAAAATCGATTTAAGCTTAGGGCAATCGATCTAATCGTCCAGGCAACCGCACGTACGGTAAAATAGCGAGTTAATCGATCATTCAAGTAAAAGCACATCATGAGTCTCCAATGCGGTATCGTCGGCCTTCCTAACGTCGGTAAATCCACCCTTTTCAACGCGCTTACCAAAGCCGGTATTCCAGCAGAGAACTACCCTTTCTGCACCATTGAACCAAACGTCGGTGTGGTCGAAGTGCCGGATCCACGTTTGAAAGCATTGGCAGAAATCGTTAAACCGGAACGCATTCAAAACGCGATCGTCGAATTTGTCGATATCGCGGGCCTGGTCGCTGGCGCGTCAAAAGGCGAAGGCTTGGGTAACCAATTCCTCGCGCACATCCGCGAGACCGATGCGATCGTCAACGTAGTGCGCTGCTTTGAAGACGACAATGTGATCCACGTGGCAGGCAAGATCAATCCGCTCGACGATATCGAAGTGATTCAAACCGAATTGGCGTTGGCCGACATGGGCACTGTCGAAAAAGCGATCCACCGCGAAAACAAGAAAGCACGTTCAGGCGACAAGGACGCAGCGAAACTGGTTGCCATACTTGAGCGCATCATGCCGCATTTGAATGAAGCCAAACCTGTGCGCGCGATGGGCTTGGACGCAGAAGAAATGCTGCTGATCAAACCGCTGTGCCTGATCACTGCCAAACCTGCGATGTATGTCGGTAACGTGTCCGACCACGGCTTCACCAACAATCCGTTGCTCGACCAATTGGCTGCCTACGCAAAGTCGCAGAACGCACCGATGGTCGCAATCTGCGCATCGATCGAATCGGAAATCGCCGATCTCGATGACGCCGACAAGGCGGAATTCCTGGCCGACATGGGCATGGAAGAACCGGGCCTCGACCGCCTGATCCGCGCGGCATTCAAATTGCTCGGCCTGCAAACCTACTTCACCGCCGGGGTGAAAGAAGTACGCGCGTGGACCATCCACGTCGGCGATACCGCACCACAAGCGGCAGGTGTGATCCACACCGACTTCGAACGCGGCTTCATCCGTGCACAAACCATCGCCTACGAAGACTTCATCGCTTACAAAGGTGAACAAGGCGCGAAGGAAGCAGGCAAGATGCGCGCAGAAGGCAAAGAGTATGTCGTCAAGGATGGCGACGTGCTGAACTTCCTGTTTAATGTGTAAACCCAGCGTCTAATACATCAATTCGATTCAGACCATGGCGATACTGACCCAACTGAATCTTTACCCAATCAAGTCCTGCGGTGGCATCGCGTTGCGTGAAGCGACCATTACCGCAGCAGGTTTGATGTCTGAACAAATTTACGATCGCGAGTGGATGGTGGTCGATGCAGAAGGCATCAGCCTGACACAGCGCACGCATCCGAAGCTTGCGCTGATTACACCGCGGCTCAAAGCCGATACGCTGGAGTTGCGCGCGCCGGGCATGCTGCGTTTGGAAATTCCGCTCGGCCTGCCCGATCCGGCTGATGCACCGACCATCGACGTACGCGTCTGGTATGACCCTGACGTCACCCTCAAGGCCTATGACTGCGACGAGGTCACGGCAACCTGGTTCTCTCAAGCAGCAGGTGTTCCATGTCGCCTGGTGCGTTTTCATCCGGATGTAAAACGCCTATCCAGCGCAAAATGGACGCAAGGGATTGAAGCGCCCAACCTGTTTTCAGATGGCTTTCCGATGCTGGTGATTTCCGAAGAGTCACTCATCGACCTGAACGAAAAGTGTCAAGCGCAAGGCCGCGCGGCATTACCGATGAATCGTTTCCGACCCAACATCGCCATCAGCGGCATCGGCGCATACGAAGAAGATTTCGCCGACACGATCGCAATCGGCGACGCAGTGCTCAAGCCGGTCAAACCTTGCGCGCGCTGCACGATACCATCAGTCGATCAAGTAACCGGCATCATCGGCCCCAGCCCATTAGACATTTTGCAATCGTATCGCGCCAATCCCAAAGTCGATGGCGGCCTCACCTTCGGCATGAATGCCATCCTGATCGAAGGAGCTGGTCAAACAGTCCATATCGGGCAAGATGTCGAGATCAATCTCGCGTTCTGAGCATTTTGCAACACCAGCGCAACCTTGTTGCGAGCACATGGCACACAAGGTAGTATGCACAACGCATGTTGAATGATTTTTTCGCTGCAAAGCAAAAGAAAAGACAACACATCCTCGGAGCGCACCCAATGCCAAATACGCTGGCAGAAGAAAATCGGCAACTACGCGAAGACCTTTTGCTCTTGCTCGAGCAGGCGCGCCGCAATGAAGAAATCATGCGCCGCCATCAGGAGTTCGACCTGAAATTCATCAGCGCAGGCAGCTTCCGCGAACTGATCGACAGCATATTCAAAACGCTCAAGGAATCTTCCGAGCTGGATGTCGTGACATTGTCGCTGCTTGATCCCGGATACGATATCCGCCGCATCCTGATCGATTTGAATATCAAGTTAAGCGAATTTCCCAACCTGCTGTTTCTGCAGGAAGAGGAAGAGCTGAGCGAATTGCACGAGCATCTGCAAAAGACCATCCTCGGCCACTACGATCAGGAGCGGCATGGCGTGATGTTTCCGGAACCAATCGACCTGCCTGCCAGCGTTGCGATCGTCCCGTTGATCCGCAACGGCAAACTGATCGGCAGTCTTAGTCTCGGCAGCTTTCACCCATCACGCTTCGCGCCGCACATGGCGACCGATTTCCTGAAGCACCTCGCATCCATCGTCGCGATCTGCATCGAGAATGTCATCAACAACGAGCGCCTGAAGCATATCGGCTTGACCGACCCGCTGACCGGCGTCAACAACCGCCGCTATGTCGAACGGCGCCTGCATGAAGAAATCGGCCGCGTATCGCGACAAGGCTATGCGCTGTCATGCCTGTACATCGACATCGATCACTTCAAAAAAATCAATGACACGATCGGTCATCAAGGCGGTGATGAAGTATTGCGCGAAGTTGCGGAGCGCATCAAGGCCGAGCTGCGTCTGAGTGATGCGCTTGGTCGTTACGGTGGAGAGGAATTTCTGGCATTGTTGATCGATGCGGAAGCAACCGATGCCAGCATCGTGGCAGAGCGCATCCGAGCCAGTGTCGCCGATCAGACATTTGTCACTACAGCAGATGAAAATCTCGCAGTGACGGTGTCGATTGGCGTAGCGACGTTGATTGCGCCGGATCGTAATGCTGCGATTGAAACGGTTGCGCTAGAGTTGATTGCGAAAGGTGATCGGGCGCTTTACAAGGCCAAGCATGGTGGGCGAAATCAGGTTGTTTGTGAAAATTGATGTTCACTTTACAAAAGCCTTTAATGCTTCTGCTATGAGGTTTTTAATCCAACCTGCAAGCGCTCATACTTGGCCTGCAACTCCTCTTTCGTCTCACGCCATTCCGGATTAAACGGAATGCAATTCACCGGACACACTTGCTGACATTGCGGCTCATTGTAATGACCAACACATTCAGTACATTTATTGGGATCGATCTCGTAAATCTGCGGCCCCATGTAAATCGCATCGTTCGGGCACTCCGGCTCGCATACGTCGCAATTGATACAGTCATCGGTAATGAGTAAGGCCATGACAATCTCTTTACTTCTTTTTTTTCTCTTCCTCTTTCAGTGCGGCGATTTTTTCTGTTAACCATTTATCGACGGACGGAAAAACGAACTTGGATACATCGCCACCCAGATAAGCAATCTCGCGCACGATGGTGCCGGAGATGAATTGATATTGATCGGATGGCGTCAGGAACAATGTTTCGACATCGGGCAGCAGGTAACGGTTCATGCCGGCCATTTGGAATTCATATTCAAAGTCGGATACCGCGCGCAAGCCGCGCACGATCACGCGCGCGTCATGGCGGCGGATGAAATCCTTCAGCAATCCGGAAAAACTTTCGACTTGCACGTTAGGATAGTGTCCCAGCACTTCATTGGCAATCGATAAACGCTCATCGAGCGTGAAGAACGGTTTTTTATTCCGGCTGTCGGCCACGCCGACGATCAATTTGCCGAAAAGACCGGATGCGCGGCGCACCAAATCTTCATGGCCACGCGTGAGTGGATCGAATGTTCCTGGATATACAGCTGTGACCATGGTGGGTCCTTTGAATGTCGCCAACGAAAGGCGCATTATGCCTCAAAATCGGAAAAAATTTCTATGCTGCAATTTTGCGTTGCAATAGATGATAAAACACCATTCCTGCCTTATCCGCCCGTATTACTTCCCAATTTACCATCCATTCAGGCGCGGCGTCGGCGTCCAATGGCTGCTCGGATTCGGCATACACCAGTCCGCCTTTCGCCAAAAGTTTCTCACAAACGGGCAACATTTTTGCCAGCCAATCCTGATGGTAGGGCGGGTCCAGAAATATGACATGAAAACCTGACGCCAAACTTGCGCCGCGCGTGACCAGACCTTGCGCCACTGAATGCGCATCGCCACGCACAATACTGACCTGTTCCGCGTGCAGTTTTTCCTTGGTTGCTTCCAATTGTCTGACCGCTGACACATTAGACTCAACCATCACAACGCGTGCTGCGCCGCGACTGGCCGCTTCAAACCCGAGTGCACCGGTCCCTGCAAACAGATCCAGGCAAGCTGCGTTATCCCATGCGCCATCAAACAGATGCGTAAGCCAATTAAAGACCGTCTCGCGCACGCGGTCAGGCGTCGGGCGCAAGCCTTCGGCATCAAGAACAGGCAACGGTGTGCGTTTCCACTGACCGCCGATAATGCGAACTTGATGCGTTAACCCTTTGCGCGCTGGTTGCTTTACTGCCGGTTTTTTTGTTTGCGATTTTGTCGCCATTTTTAATTAGTTTTAATTATTTTTCATTGCCCACAACAATCGTCGATATCTGGTCCAATGCAATCTTTTGTGCAAACGCCGCTCTAATGTCGCTGATATTTACCTTGGCAACATTACCAGTCCAGGTATCCAGATAATCGAGCGGCAAATTATAAAAACCGATTGCTGCGATGTTATCGAGGATCTTGCGATTGTTGTCGATACGCAGTGGGAAGCCGCCAATCAGATTGCTCTTTGCTGCTTTCAATTCTGCTTCTGTCGGACCATTGGTTAAAAATCCGGCAAGCGTTTCGCGCACCACTTTGAGTGCATCACCGGTTTGTTCTTTTTTGGTTTGCAATCCGATCATGAACGGCCCTTTGTCGAGCATCGGATTGAAGTAGCTATACACACTGTATGCCAAGCCGCGCTTTTCGCGCACTTCGTTCGTCAAGCGCGACACAAAGCCGCCACCGCCCAGAATATAGTTGCCGACAATGAGTGAAAAATACTCCGGATCGCCGCGCTTGAGTGCCGGCATGCCGATCAGGATATGCGCTTGCGATGCCGGATGCGCAATATACACTTCACGTGCCTTTTCAATCTGCACTGCAGGAATCACCGGCAATGCCGAACCCTGCGGCAAGCGCGCTGTCAATTGCTGCGCGATCGCTTCCGCCTCACTGCGCGTGAGATCACCGATCATTGCGATTACCGCATGATTTGCGACGTAATATGCATGATGAAATTGAACCAGATCATCGCGCGTAATTGTGCCCACCGATTCGATAGTCGCTACCTTCCCATATGGATGCGGCCCGTACAAGGTTTTCCAAAATGCCTTGCTGGCAATCGCTTCAGGTTGCGTCAAACTTTCCTTGATACTGGAAATTGTACGCTCCTTATCGCGCGCCAGAATATCAAGCGGAAAGCTGGGTTGTGCCAATATCCTTGCCAAAAGATTGAGCGATGCCGAGCGCTCTTTTTGACTCGTCAATGTACGCAGCGTCACGCCGGCTCGATCGCTACTGGCGCCGCCACCTTGTTGTGCGGCCGTATCGGCAAACGCATCGGAAATCTGCGCCTCCGTCATGCCCGGTTCCGTTTGCGTTGTGTTTGGTATTTTTTCTTCACGTATGCCGCGCGCCAACATCGCATTGGTCAACTCGGCCGTACCTTCCTTGCCCTGTAGGTCACGGCGTGTGCCTGCATCAAATTCAACACTGACATCCATGATCGGAATCGAATGGTTTTCAACAAACAAGATACGTGCGCCATTGGCGAGAGACCAGGATTGAATTTTCAACGCTGCATGCGCAGTACTGCATGTCAGCACGAAAAATACGATTAGAATTTTTTTATACATGGATACACCTTGTAATCACCCTCGTTATCTGACGAGGATAGTATGGTCAATTGATCTCGATAAATTTTAGTGCAGCAATCCTGAAGGCGGCGGCGCCGGTTTTTTGGCAGTTATGGGCAATGGGACCAAGGTTGCCACTGTCATCGCATCATCACCAAAATATTTCTGCGCAACCTCTTGCACTTGTTGCGGTGTGACCTGCTTCACTTTTTCAATCATGCGATCGATCTTGGTGTATGAGATACCTGACATTTCCGTTACACCAATTTCCATCGCTTGCCCGAATATCGAATCGCGCTTATACACTTGTCCGGCAATCAATTGCGTTTTGACGCGCGTCAATTCTTGCTCGGATACGCCTTGTTTCGCAATCCGATCCACTTCTGCCCTCAGCAATTTTTCCAGTTGTTCGGTGGTGACGCCTGGTACCGGCGAACCGTCGAGCAAGAACAACAGCGGGCCGCGCGCCAAGGCAGAATAATCCGCGCCCACCGAATTGGCGACTTTATCGGTGCGCACCAGTTTTGCATTGAGGCGTGCATTGTCGTAACCATCGAGCACCGCCGCCAGCGCTTCGAGCGCATACACATCGCTATCTTTTTCGACATCGCGCAAGGTCGGTACTTTGAATGCCAATACGACATACGGATTCTCAGCTGGCGCTTTCACAATCACGCGTCTGGTGCCATGCTGCTCCGGTTCTGTTTGAGGTCGAGTGACCGGCAATACTTTCGGTTTGATTTTGCCAAAATATTTTTCTGCAAGCACATGCACTTTTTCGGGATCGACGTCACCGGACACCACCATGGTGGCGTTGTTCGGCGCATACCAATGGTCATGCCAGCCTTTCACATCTTGCACAGTCATGTGTTCCAGATCATTCATCCAGCCAATCACCGGATGATGGTAAGGATGTGCAACGAATGCTGCTGCATGCAATGCTTCATTCATGAGGCCGGCAGGCTGGTCGTCCGTTCGCATTCGGCGCTCTTCCATCACGACACGAATTTCTTTTTCAAATTCTTTCTTGTCGAATACCAGGTTGGCCATGCGGTCGGCTTCCAACACCATCATATCTTCCAGTTTATTGCTGCCGATTTGCTGGAAATAAGCGGTGTAATCAGTATTGGTAAACGCATTCTCGCGTCCACCCAATGCCGCCACTTTTGCGCTGAACTCGCCGGGTTTGAGTTTCTTTGTCCCTTTAAACATCATGTGCTCCAACGCATGCGCCAAGCCGGTCGAGCCGTTCTTTTCATCCATTGAACCAACCTTGTACCAAATCATGTGTGCCACGGTAGGCGCACGATGGTCTTCCTTGACGATGATTTTCATGCCGTTTTTCAGCACGAATTCTTCAGCCGGTTTGGTATCGGCCAATGCCTGCATGCACACGAAGATGCATACGGACAAAATTAAGTAGTTACGCAAGTAAGTTCGAATTCTCATATGCTGTGCTCTGATAGAATAGGGTTCTGATTGTATCCGCTTGTCTGCAGTTTCGCTGCAGGCGTTTCTGAGGCAAATCCTTAAGTAGATTCCTTATTAAGTAGATTCTTTAAGTAAATTCCCTGAGCACATTCCCGATGTTTAGTTTCTTCAAGAAAAAAAGCAAAGAACCATCCCAGTTGCCGCAAGATGCCGCAGTTGAATCACCAGCCTCGTCTCAACCGCCAGCGCCTGTTACACCCTCAGCCAATGATATGCAGGGAGAAATTGTCACTGCACCTGCGACCTCAATTGAACAAAAACGTTCCTGGCTGACACGTCTCAAGAGCGGGCTATCCAAAACCTCATCCAATCTGACAACGCTTTTTATCGGCGCGAAGATTGGCGACGAATTATATGAGGAACTTGAATCGGCATTGCTTACATCGGATGCGGGCGTCGAAGCCACGCAATTTTTACTGAATGCATTAAAGAAAAAAGTCAAAGACGAAAAATTAACAGAAGCACAGCAAGTCAAAACGGCATTGCGTTCTTTATTGATTGATCTGCTGACGCCACTCCAAAAGCCGCTGGTATTGGGCAAACATCAGCCGCTGGTCACCATGATAACCGGTGTGAATGGCGCGGGCAAAACCACCACGATAGGCAAACTTGCCAAACATTTGCAAGCGCATGGACAATCGGTCTTGTTGGCTGCAGGCGATACGTTCCGCGCTGCTGCGCGCGAACAATTGGCTGTGTGGGGCGAGCGCAATAACGTGACTGTGATTTCACAAGAATCGGGTGATCCTGCGGCAGTCGCCTATGATGCAGTCCATTCTGCGCAAGCACGTGACATTGATGTTGTGATGATTGATACTGCCGGTAGATTGCCAACGCAACTGCACCTGATGGAAGAACTGAAGAAAATCAAGCGCGTGATCGCCAAAGGCATGGCATCTGCGCCGCATGAAATTTTGCTCGTCATCGATGGCAATACAGGACAGAATGCGCTGATGCAGGTCAAGGCGTTTGACGATGCACTTGGATTGACCGGTCTGGTCGTGACCAAACTGGATGGCACGGCAAAGGGTGGCGTACTGGCGGCCATTGCCAAAACAAGACCAGTGCCGGTATATTTCATTGGTGTCGGTGAGCAGATTGAAGATTTGCAGCCGTTTAATGCACAAGAATTTGTCGATGCCTTGTTAAGCTGACCTTCTCTATGGAATCAATGATCGAGTTCCAACACGTTTCCAAACAATATTCCAAAGATGCGACCGCGCTTTTCGATGTATCGCTATCGATTGCGAAGGGCGAATTGGTCTTGTTGGCCGGCCCTTCAGGCGCGGGCAAATCGACCTTGTTGAAATTAATTGCAGCGGTTGAACGCCCCAGCTCCGGCACTGTGCAAGTGGCCGGCCACAATATCGGCAAACTCAATTCGACCGGCATGGCATTCCTGCGGCGACGCTTGGGCCTGATCTTTCAGCAACAGCGGTTGCTATTGGACCGCAATGTGTTATCCAATGTGATGCTGCCTTTGATTGTCAGCGGCACACCTAAAGCCGATGCGGAAAAACGTGCGCGCGCCGCATTGGACAAAGTCGGTTTGTATGACAAGACGCTATCGGATCCGATGGCTCTTTCCGGTGGCGAACAGCAGCGCGTATCGATTGCGCGCGCCATTGTGAATCGCCCGCAAATCATTCTGGCTGATGAACCGACTGCCAATCTCGATCGTGCCAGTGCCAATCAAGTGATGGCTGCGCTGAAGTCGTTTCATGCTGTCGGTGTGACGTGTGTGATTTCCACTCATGATGAGCAAGTAATGGAAACGGGTGGCCGCGTGATTTATCTGAACCAGGGACGTGTTGTCGACGGTTGGCACGATGCGTTGGCGGCGGAGGCTTCATGAAGACCTGGCTGCGGCAACATCGATTTGCACTGGCAGAAGCGTTTCGCCATTTAGGCAAACGACGCAGCGGCTTTATTTTGAATATGCTGGTCATTGCGATTGCGTTGGCATTGCCGTTTGCAGGCTTGACCTTGTTGGACAATGTGCGCCCTATTGCGCAGCACTTGACGATTGAACCTGAGATCAGTGTGTTCATGGCAGTCGATACACCTCGCGATAAATCGGTTGCGCTCTCCTCTTCAATCAGCCGCATCCTGGAAGAAACCAAGTGTGTCGCGAAACTTGAATTCATTCCGAAAGAAAAAGCACTCAGCGAACTAAAAGGCAAAACGGGTTTGTCAGAAGCGCTTACCACCTTGGATGGCAACCCTTTGCCGGATGGTTACATTATTAAATTGGCACAATTCAAAAATGCGACGGAAGCTACGCGTGTCGATACGCTTGCGGCTCGCCTGAAGAAGTTGCCGGATGTTGAATATGTTCAAGTGGATTCTTCATGGGTAATGCGGCTGGCGGCATTGTTACATGTGCTGCGACTTGTCCTGCTGATCCTTGCTTGCACACTCGGCATGGTTGTAGTCGCCGTCGTATTCAACACGATCCGTTTGCAAGTCGTTAATCAACGTGAAGAAATTGAAATTTCCAAATTGGTGGGCGCGACGGATGCTTTTGTTTATCGTCCGTTTTATTACACGGGCGCGCTGTTGGGCCTGTGTGCTGGTGCACTTGCATTGGCTACCGTTGCGTTATCCTTGCAAGCGCTCAACGACACAATTGCAGAGCTTGCACGGCTGTATGCGACGGAATTCAAGCTTTACCCGTTGGGCTTTATCTCCTCGCTTTTATTACTGCTCGTCAGTGCTGCTATTGGTTTATTGGGCGCAGTACTCTCGGTGCGTCGCTATTTGGCAAAATTATAAAAATATTAATTCTGGCCTGTTATTTCTTGATTTTTCAGCGCAGTAGGCGAGCGCCACCTTTTTAAATAAATATCTCTTAGCCGGTTTGTAAGCCATAGAGCCGCAACTTTTTATTCAAAATCGACTCTATTATTTTATAAGTTATTGATTTTTATTAAACAATAGTATTTTTACTATTGAAGGTTTTGGTTTTGCTAATTAGCACTCTTGTCAAGAGAGTGCTAATATAATCCCTGAATCGGCTTTAACCACGTTGGGTTTTCTGGGGTATTAAGCACGCAAGGAGAATGAATGAACACACAATCCACACAGTCGGCTTTGGTTCCAAGTCATGCATTTGCGCTTGGTCTTCCTGGCAGCTTGGGGAATATTGAGTCGTATATTTCTTCGGTCAATCGGATTCCGATGCTGACACACGAAGAAGAGATATCGCTTGCCAAAAAATTGCGCGATCATAATGATCTCGCTGCCGCACAAACGCTGGTGTTGTCGCACCTGCGCTTGGTGGTATCGATCGCACGCGGCTATTTGGGCTACGGCTTGCCACATGCAGACCTGATCCAGGAAGGTAACATCGGCTTGATGAAAGCAGTCAAACGCTTTGATCCTGACCAGGGAGTACGCCTGGTTTCTTATGCGATGCATTGGATCAAGGCCGAGATGCACGAGTACATCCTGAAGAACTGGCGCCTGGTCAAAGTGGCGACAACCAAGGCACAACGGAAGTTGTTCTTCAATTTGCGTAGCCATAAGGAAGGCCTGGATGCAATGACACCTGCGCAAGTGGACGATCTTGCCAAGACCTTGAATGTCAAACGGGAAGAAGTGATTGAAATGGAAACCCGTTTGTCAGGCCGCGATATCGCATTGGAAGCACCAACCGATGATGAAGACGATAAATTCTCACCGATCGCTTATTTGTCATCGGATATGAGCGAACCGACCAAGGTATTGGAAGCGCAAGAAAACGATCGCTTGCACTCCGAAGGATTGGAAGGCGCACTTGCCAAACTGGATCCGCGTTCACGCCGGATTGTAGAAGCGCGCTGGTTGGCAAATGACGATGGCTCTGGTGCGACGCTGCATGAATTGGCCGATGAGTTTGGCGTGTCGGCAGAACGAATTCGTCAGATCGAAACCGTGGCATTGAAAAAGATGAAAGGCTCGCTCGCTGCTTATGCGTAAGCGGTAGTGATGCAAAAAAAGGCGCTCGATTGAGCGCCTTTTTTCTTGTGATAACCGAACGATTACTGCAAGAGAAGTTTAATATCATGCACGACCGATTCGGCATCTTGTGCATTTCGCATAAAAAGCCGTATCCGGCCTTGCGGATCAAATACATAAATGCCTGCCGTATGATCCATCGTGTAACTGCCAGTCTCCTTGCCGGGGACTTTTTGGTAAAACACTTTAAATTCCTTTGCGACTTTTTCAGTAGCCGCTGCATCGCCGCGCAAACCTAAAAATCGCGGATCAAATGCCGGCACATATTTGGACAGCAATTCAGCCGTATCTCTTTCAGGATCGATTGTCACGAACAGCACTTGCACCTTGTCCGACAATGGTCCCAACTGCTTCATCACGTTTTCCAGTTCGGTCATGGTGGTCGGGCAGACGTCCGGGCATTGGGTATAGCCGAAAAAAATCGCAACGACTTTACCTTTGAAATCAGCCAGTGTACGCTGCTTGCCGGTGTGATCGGTCAGCGCAAAATCCTTCGCATAATCGAGGCCGGTTACATCGGTATTTTTAAAAACGACGGGCTGTTTTTGATCACAAGCGGTCAGCATAAACAGCACAGCAACAATAGCAAGCAGAATGGCGCGCATAAAAAATTAAAATTTCAGATAATGATCGACCAGCAACGCAGCAAACAGCAGCGATAAATAGATGATCGAGTAAGCGAAGGTCTTGCGTGAAATCAGGTCGGTGTAATGACGATAAATTTGCCACGCATACCAAAGGAAAATAGCACCGAGGACAGATGCGCTAACGAGATAGATCAAGCCGCTCATATGGACTGCATACGGCAGCATGGTGGTTGCCACCAGCACGATGGTATACAACCACACGTGGAACTGCGTAAATTGCAAACCATGCGTAATCGGCAGCATCGGCAATCCGGATTTCGCATAATCATCACGGCGATACAATGCCAACGCCCAGAAATGCGGCGGCGTCCACACAAAAATAATCAGCACCAGAATCCACGCCTGCATCGGCACATCGTTGGCAATCGCAGCCCAACCCAATGCAGGCGGCATCGCGCCTGACAACCCACCGATCACGATATTTTGCGGCGTAGCGGGTTTGAGAATGATGGTGTAGATCACTGCATAACCAACGAAGGTCGCAAAAGTGAGCCACATCGTGAGTGGATTGACGAAGTTGTATAGCACTGACATGCCGATACCGCCAATCACGCCGGAGAACACTAGCGTTTGTGCAACGCTGATTTCGCCGCGTGCCATCGGGCGGCGTGCGGTACGCGCCATGCGCGAATCGATTTCACGTTCAACTAGACAATTGACCGCAAACGCTGCACCGGCAAGCAACCAAATGCCGATCGTTGCGGCCACCACGATTTTCCAATCCGGCAAATCAGGCGTCGCGAGAAACATGCCGATCACCGCACAAAACACCGCCAACTGCGTCACGCGCGGTTTGGTCAGTGCCCAGTATTGAGCGATGCGATTCGGTGTGGTTGTCAAGGTAGTCATGTATTGGCTGTCGACTAATTACGATCGTGCTAAGCGGTGCTGTCTGAACTCGCCGACAATGGGATACGAGCCTTGTAGTTTAACATGACCAGCAATATCACGAGGAGCGCCGCGCCGCCGTTGTGTATAACTGCCAATGCCAATGGCCATTGCAAAAAAATCGTCGACACGCCAGTGACAAATTGCAAAAGAATGATGGCCAACAACCAACGCGCTGTTTTTTGCAATCCGTTAATATCCATTGCTCGATGTGCTACCCAGGCAATAACTGCAACTACCAGCAATGCAAAAGTCCGATGCATCCAATGAATCGCCGTTAATGCATCAAATGGTAAAAATTCTCCGCTAGAAGTTTTTCCAAGACTGCGCCATAGCGTAAAACCATTGGCAAAATCCATCTGCGGCAATACTGTACCGTGACACAGCGGATAATCAGTACAGGCGAGTGCTGCATAGTTGGTGCTTACCCAACCGCCCAAGGCAATCTGCATAATGAGTAACAGTACAGCGAATGCCGCCGGCACGCGTAACATAACCGCAGTCGATTGCACCTGACCATGTTCACTTTGCCGCGCCGCCAGCCACGCCAGCATTGCCAGCAAAGTCAATCCCAGCAATAGATGCGTTGTCACGATGATCGGTTGCAATTTCATCGTTACCGTCCATGCACCGAATGCGCCTTGCAGACAAACGAAACCCAATAAAATCGTTGGATACCAAGGCGATAATTTTTCATTCGCCACACCAAATTTTCTTCGGACACGCCACGCAGTTACTGTCATCGCGACAATCAACACGCCGACAGCCATCGCCAAATAGCGATGAATCATTTCAATCCAGGCTTTAGCATGCGTGACCGGACCACCCGGCATCGCCGCTTGCGCCGAGCTGATGTCCACATGCGCTAAAAATGGATTGGCCTGTCCATAACAACCAGGCCAATCTGGGCAGCCAAGTCCCGAGTCCGTCAGTCGCGTGAAGGCCCCGAACATAACCAGATCAAATGTCAGGAATAAAGTCACCCAAGCCAACTTGCGATATTTGTTGGTATCGTTCGATACCCATACCACGGTGAGCGGCAACACGGCGACAAGCAGGGCCGTAATAATTAGTTGAAGTGCGGATTGAATCTGCATGGCAAGTTCATCCGATGCTGGATGCTTTCAATAATTTGGCGAGGTCTTTTTTCACCTTGTTGGGATCCGCGTCCTTTGGGAAGCGCATCATCAAATTCCCCATGGGGTCGATCAAGTAAATGTGATCAACGACAGTTGTATTTTGCTCGGTCGGTAGCCAGTCTTTCAAGACTTCAGGTTTGACTCGCAGCATCTGCATGCCATCGTACTCCCGCATCAAAATTGTCTCGATTGGCTTGTCATCGGTTATAAGCCAGACCCGCTCTATACGATCCATATCCTTACCTTGCATCAAACGTAATTGACGCATTTCAAATAGCTTCTTTTTGCATGATTCCTGGCATTCGCTATCGTTGATTTGCAACATGATCCACTTGCCTTTAAATGCATCAAGTGCCAGCGGCTTGCCATCGAGAGCGGTTGTACCGAGTCGCGGCATTGGATACAACCGCGGGTCGATCAGCGCTCCATAATTGCTGCGGCTTTGCGGTTTGATCACGTAGTATGTGAAATAAGATGCGATTACTGGGAAGGCACAAATGGCGATCACTGCAAATAATTTCCAGCGCCCTTCTGCCTGCTTTTTGTTTGGATTATTGCTTGGGTGGTTGTTTTGATTCACGTCGAAATCCTGTCACAACAAAAAATATCAATGCGGTTGCAGCCAATCCATACCACTGCACTGCGTAACCATAATGCCTGTCAATGCCAAGGGAAGGGCGCGGCCAGTCACGCACCAAGCCATCATGCAAATCATTCAACTGCTCGAGCAAAATCGGCTGCATCGGCAATTTGCTGGCTGTAGCGACGTCCGCGACTTCCACATTTTGCAATATCGCGTTCGGTCGCACAGGACTGGCCTGCCCAAGTTGCAGCAAATGTCCCGGATTGCGCCGGGCAATTCCTTCGACCTTAACGATTCCAACCGGCGTTGTGATCGCCGGAAGTTTGCTACGATCGGCAGGATCGCGCGGCAACCAGCCACGTGCAACGAGGACATGTAAATCGGAGTCTGCAATTTTAAGTGGCATCAGCAAATAGAGCCCTGTGACACCGTTGTAAGGGCGGTTTTCCAGATAAATCGGCCAGCCATCGACAAATTCGCCTGTGACCACTACACGCCGGTATTCAGCATGATCGATATTCACCGGAATCGAATTCAAAACAATCGGCGCCTCGGCGCCACGCACTGTTAGTTTGGCTTCGATTGCTTCTTTATATGCAGCACGATGCATTTGCCACTGGCCGAGTGCGACGCCAATCGCAATCATGATGCTGGCTGCAAAAAATGGAATCCACCTAAAGCGGAACCTGATTCGCATTACAATGTCACTTTATTCAATACTCACACGTCGGCCGATAAATTCATTAGCGGACAGACAGACTCCATCATGAAAACAATCGTCGCCATCATCGCATTCACGTTAATTCTTGGCAGCTTGGGTTTTGCGCTATTCTTTTTGATGAAAGACAAGGGCAAAAGCAACCGTACCGTTAATGCGTTGGCGTTTCGCGTCGGCTTTTCAATCGCGCTATTTCTTCTATTACTGCTTGCCTACCATTTCGGCTTGATACAGCCAACAGGCATTCGGTTATAAAATTCGCAGATAGTTCCTTCAGTAAAAAAGCCGCACCGAAGTGCGGCTTTTTTATGCCTGCTTTTAATGCTTGTTTTTATGCCTATGCTGCAATCAACTTATAACCAATATACAACAACATACAAACCAAGCCAAACCACGTCAACGAAGTGCCAGTACCATGCCGCACCTTCGAATGCGAAGTGATGTTCCGGCGTGAAATGACCCTTCATGACGCGATACAGTACAACCGACAACATGATCGCACCCATGGTTACATGGAAGCCATGGAAGCCGGTCAACATGAAGAAGGTTGAGCCATAGATTCCGGAGCTTAATTTTAGATTCAATTCGCTGTATGCATCGATATATTCATGCGCCTGGAAACCCATGAAAGTCGCGCCAAGCAATATAGTGGCAAACAACCAGAATGCAGTTTTACTGCGATGACCGGCACGCAAAGCATGATGAGCGATCGTCAAGGTAACACCCGATGACAACAGCAATGCAGTGTTGATTGTCGGGATCGGAAACGGCGTCATCATTTTGAACGGTTCGATCGTGCCTGCCGGGCCGGTATTACCCCACTGCCCGACAAAATCAGGCCATAGAATTTTATGGTCAAGGTCGGCCAGCCACGGCATCGAAATGCTGCGCGCATAAAATAAAGCGCCAAAGAAGCCTGCGAAGAACATCACTTCGGAGAAAATAAACCAGCTCATGCTCCAGCGGAACGAAGTATCAACACGAGCGTTATATGAACCACCTTCCGATTCAGCAATCGCATCACCGAACCAGTTATATAGCACAACAAGCAAGCACAAAATACCGGCGGCATTGGCAAACGGCCCCCAGCTATAACTATTGACCCAAGCGGCTGCTCCAGCCATGGTCAAGAGCAATGATGCGCCCGCCAATACCGGCCATTTGGACGGGCTTGGCACAAAATAATAAGGCGCGTTGGCGTTGTGTTGAGAACTCATCTGCATCTCCAAAATTCAAACTTCATTCAGCAAATATTAAAAAATTACTTCCCGACGACGCTTTTGACGATGATCACCAGCGTCGCAATAAAAATCAATGCGCCAATCACACCCGCAATAATCACATGCACCGGATTGAGCTGTGCCGCATCTTGCTCGTAATCGCTTTTCTTTCTGATACCTAGAAACGACCAAAGCACTGCCTTGATCGTCGCTCCGAAAGAAGCCTTGCGCTTTGTTGCGTCTTTCAAATCTGACATGCGCGCCGCCTTTCAGCTTGCTTTTTTACCCTGCCCTGCAATCTCAAAAAATGTGTAAGACAGGGTAATAATTTTCACGTCCTTCGGCAATGCCGGATCGATATAAAATACAACTGGCATTTGCTTCGCTTCATTTGGCCCAAGAGTCTGTTGTCTAAAACAGAAGCATTCGACCTTCTTGAAAAACTGTGCTGCCTGTTGCGGCGCATAACTTGGGATCGCTTGCGCATCGATCGTGCGCGATTGCGTATTCACCACTTCATACATCACTTGTGTCATCTCACCGGGATGCACTTGCAAATTACTGACTGTCGGACGAAAGCGCCAAGGACCTTGCGAGTTCGCATCAAACTCGACGGTAATCGTCCGTGTTTTATCTACCTGGGTATTTTGCACGCCATCCACCGTTGCATCTTTCGGCGTCAGGACATTGATCCCCGTTACTTCGCAAATTTTTCTATAAACCGGCACTAATGCAAAGCCAAAGCCAAACATCAATACAGCAACTACCACAAGCTTGCCCAACATTTGCACATTGAGCTTGCGCGTTGACCCAGCTTGATTACCGTCTTCGCTTTGCTGACTCATTTCATCGAAACCAGACTTGCTTAACGATCACACCGACAAAAAAAACCAGCGCTACAGAACCAAGGATCAACGCCGTTCTAAGATTATTCGGCTTTTTGGGCTCATTCATATATATATGTCTAAATCCGAAGATGGACTTACGCCCACCATCCATTACTTCACAACTGGTGGAACTTCAAATGTATGGAACGGTGCCGGACTAGCCACAGTCCATTCCAGTCCATCAGCGCCATCCCATGGCTTGGCCGCTGCTTTTTGACCGCCTTTGATTGATGGCAACACGATAAAGAACAGGAAGTACACCTGCGACAAACCAAAACCAAATGCACCAATAGAAGCAATCATGTTGAAATCGGTGAACTGTGCAGGATAATCTGCAATACGGCGCGGCATGCCGGCGAGTCCCAGAAAGTGCATTGGGAAGAATGTCACGTTAAACCAGATCAACGAATTCCAAAAGTGAATTTTGCCGCGTGTTTCGTTGTACATGAAGCCAGTCCATTTTGGACTCCAGAAATAGTAACCCGCAAACAACGCAAACAACGAACCCGCCACCAATACATAGTGAAAATGAGCGACAACGTAATAGGTGTCCTGCATTTGAATGTCGATTGGCGTTACTGCCAAAATCAAGCCGGTGAAGCCACCCATGGTGAACACAAAGATGAAACCGACGGCAAACAACATAGGCGTTTCGAATGTCATCGAGCCTTTCCACATTGTCGCGATCCAGTTAAACACTTTCACGCCTGTTGGAATGGCAATCAACATCGTTGCATACATGAAGAACAGCTGACCGGTTACCGGCATACCGGTTGTGAACATGTGGTGCGCCCAAACGATGAATGACAGAATAGCGATCGAAGATGTCGCATATACCATCGACGAATAACCGAACAATGGCTTGCGTGCAAACGCTGGAATGATGTGCGACACGATGCCGAAAGCCGGCAAAATCATGATGTACACCTCGGGATGGCCAAAGAACCAGAAAATGTGTTGATACATCACTGGGTCACCGCCACCTGCTGCGTTGAAGAATGAAGTACCGAAGTGACGGTCGGTTAATGTCATCGTAATTGCGCCTGCCAACACCGGCATCACGGCAATCAACAAGTATGCGGTAATCAACCAGGTCCAGCAGAACATCGGCATCTTCATCAATGTCATGCCTGGAGCTCGCATATTCAGGATCGTGGTGATGATGTTGATCGAACCCATGATCGATGATGCACCCATGATATGGATTGCGAAAATTGCCATGTCCATGCCAATGCCCATCTGAGTGGACAAAGGTGCATACAACGTCCATCCGGCTGCAGTTGCACCACCCGGCACAAGGAATGATGTCATTAACAAAATTGCAGCCGGTGGCAACAACCAGAACGAAAAGTTATTCATGCGCGCGAATGCCATATCGGCAGCACCAACTTGCAGCGGCACCATCCAGTTCGCGAAACCGACAAATGCCGGCATGATCGCGCCGAACACCATGATCAAACCATGCATCGTGGTCAACTGATTAAAGAACTCCGGCTGAAAAAATTGCAAACCTGGATGAAATAATTCAGTACGGATCATCAACGCCAAAGTACCGCCCGCCATCAACATGACGAAGGAGAACCAAAGGTACAACGTGCCGATGTCTTTGTGGTTGGTCGCATACAGCCAACGGCGCCATCCATGCGGATGACCATGATCGTGGTCGTGCGCGCCGTGAGAGTGATCGTGTGCGTGATCGATTACTGTTGTGCTCATCTCAAACTCCTAAATTCAGTTACTTGCGCGCAGCCAAAACTTCGGCTGGTTGAACGATGTTTTCTTGTGCCTTGTTAGACCAGGCGTTGCGAGTATAAGTAATCACCGCTGCGATATCCGTATCGGATAGCACGGCTTTCCAGGAAGGCATCTCAGCCGGGAATGTACCGCTCTTTTTGCCGTTCAGGACAACGTTGATCTGATCCGCTTTCGGGCCATTGACCACTTTCGAACCATCGAGTGCAGGGAATGCACCAGGTACACCTTTACCGCTGGCTTGATGGCAAACTGCGCAATTGGACACAAAGACTTTTTCACCGCGCTGCTTCAGTTCGTCGATCGTCCAGACTTTGTTCGGATCGTCTGCCTTGGCAGCCATTTCCTTCTTCTTGCCATCGACCCATTTTTTGTAATCGTCTTCACTGACAACACTCACAACGATTGGCATGAAGGCATGCTCTTTGCCGCACAACTCAACACATTGGCCGCGATAGATACCGACTTTTTCAGCCTTGAACCAGGTGTCTCGCACAAAGCCGGGAATTGCATCTTGTTTAACGCCAAACGCAGGCACGCCCCAAGAGTGGATGACATCATTTGCAGTGGTAATGATACGAATTTTTTTATTGACCGGTACGACCACATTATTGTCGACTTCAAGCAGGTAGTTGGGATTGGCGTCACGTGACTCGGTCGGCGCCACGCCTGGCGCACCAACTTGTGTACGCGGCGTTGTAAGAGTCGACAAAAACGAAATGCCTTCTCCTTCGCCTTTGAGGTAATCGTAACCCCATTTCCATTGCATGCCGGTCGCTTTGATCGTGATATCAGCATTGGACGTATCCTTCATTGCGACCACTGTTTTGGTAGCAGGTAAGGCCATCAGAATAACAATGACGAATGGGACGACCGTCCATGCGATTTCAACCGCTGTGCTTTCATGGAAAGTGGCCGGCTTGTGGCCGAGTGATTTGCGATGCTTGAGGATCGAGTAAAACATCACACCAAATACTGCAATGAAAATTACCAGACAGATAATCAGCATCAAGGTATGCAACGAATAGATCTGTTGCGCTATTTGCGTGACAGGTTGCTGCAAGTTGAGCTCAAGAACAGCCGGACCACCCTGACTGTCGACTACCGCCCATGACGGCATGCCTGCCGCCATCAGCAGCGCACCGAACATTAACGATTGAAGGCGCTTCGCATATTTCATAATTTCCTCAAATGCCCAAAATAAGAATTCTTGCTTACTGATTGAATTATTCAATCAACACCAGTCCCGTCACGTTTTCAATACGGAAACTCATGTCGTTCCGTTCTGCAAAAAGCACTAACCAATTCTCGTTAGCATTAAAAAATGCCGGTCTTCAAACCGACATTTTGACAACTGCATACTTGAGCTATATCAAGATTACTGTGGCGAAAATAAAAGCAATCCACAATATCAAGTTAGTGCAAAACCCAACAAGTATAAGGCGGAAATGGTCTTGTTATCAAGAGGAAAAACATACGCGCAGCGTGTTTCAGCTCTGAATTTGTGATTGCGCATTGAACTTTTGATGCATCACGTTTGTTGCCAATTTAACCATCGCGACCCAATTGTTTTACTGCATACTGTTATTTTTTATTACGATTAAATCTGATAATTGCCTCACCATCCGCGGTTACTTTAGGAACCGGCTTGAAAGCATGTCCATAGATAACTTCAAAGGTCAAAGGAATCCTGCCATCCGGCCTGCACATTTTTTCAAGGTTTTCCACAACACGTTTCCATGCGCCCGCACCGATCAAGCTGCGGCGACGCGTCGTAAGTGGATTGCCGCCCCACGCGCGCACGTCGGCCATTAATTTTTCAACTGACTCATAGGTGACAGTAATGGTTTCCATATCCATTACCGGAGTTGAAAACCCGGCATTGACCAGCATATCGCCAAAGTCATGCATATCGACGAAAGGCAACGCATGGGGCATTTCATCAATCATTGCAAAGGCCGCACGCAACTCCTTAAATGTATCAGGCCCGAAACAAGAGAACATCAATAATCCATCCACACGCAACACGCGGCGCCATTCAGCAAAAACGCGATCAGGTTGCGGATGCCAGTGCAAGGCAAGATTTGACCAAACCATGTCGACCGTATTGAGACCGAAAGGCAATTGTGCAAAATCGCCGCAGAGCAATTCCGTGTCAACGCCGGAACCCTTGCCTGCTTTAGGAGCCAGCCATTTTTTCAATAATCGATTAACCGAAGAACGTGCTGCGCGATGACTATCTTGCGCCGACGTCAACATGCCGGAAGAGGCATCCACCCCCAATATCTGCGCCTCGGAAAAACGTCTTTGCAACGTCAGTAAATCAGCGCCTTCGCCACAACCCGCGTCCAATACACGCTTTGGCGCAAGCTTCACCAAGGCTAAGCGCTCGTGCATTCTTCCAGCGACCTCACGCCGCAAAAATGCTGACTCGGCAACCTGTGCCTGCAGTGCAAATAATTTGCGCACCCGTTTTATGTCAATCGGGGCGCTTGATTTTGATTCTGAAGCCGAAGCTTGTAAAGACACGATAAGTTAATCGCTTGAGATGAGATAATCGTCACTAGTTTACACCTTGGAATGATTTGTTGCCCATGCTTTCCCAATTACATCACTGGTCGCGTCATTTGCTCGCACGCTTGCCTGCAGCAATTCCGTCATCTTGTGCGCTTTGTGGCATTGCCGATAGAGAAGCAATCTGTAGCGGTTGCCATCACCAATTTTTCGGCAAGTCCGTGCATCGCTGCATCCAATGCGCAACGCCATTGGATGGCATGACTGCAAAAATATGCGGAGAATGCCTGAAGCAAGTGCCCGCGTTCGATGTCACCATCGTTGCTGCAGATTACACGCCGCCGATTGATCAATTGGTATTGGCGCTGAAGTTTGGCAGCAGACTGGCTTTGGCGCCATTGTTTGCACGCATGTTACGCGATGCGATCTTGCAAGCGCGAACACAAGACGCCATTCTTCCAACATGCATCACGGCAGTTCCATTGGGAGCGCAACGTCTTGCAGAACGCGGCTTTAATCAAGCACTGGAAATTGCCAAGCCGCTGTCGCGTTCACTCGGCATCAAATTAATGCCGCAACTCACATCGCGCCTGCGGGACACAAGCGCGCAAGCGATGCTGCACCCGGATGAACGGCACAAAAATATGCGCAATGCCTTTGTCGTCTCGCATCACGCCATCGACAGTATCAAAGGACAACACATCGGTGTGGTGGATGATGTCATGACTACCGGCGAAACATTGAACGAATTAGCAGCAACATTAAAACGTTTTGGCGCAGCACGCGTCACGAATTTCGTGTTTGCTCGAACCTTGCCCAAGCATTAGGAGAACGCTCTTGTTCCATGTCGTACTAGTCGAACCGGAAATACCGCCCAACACGGGCAACATCATTCGCCTGTGCGCCAATACGGGGGCGCAATTGCATTTGATCGAACCGCTCGGCTTTCCGCTTGACGATGCCAAGATGCGACGCGCGGGACTCGACTATCACGACTATGCAACGATGAAGGTGCATCGCGATTGGCCGACTTTTCTGAGGCAGGAAAAACCTGATCCAATGCGCATGTTTGCCCTGACCACGCACGGCTCAACACCGTTTGCCAATGTTGCGTTCCAGCCCGGCGATGTATTTGTATTCGGCTCCGAAACAAAAGGACTCGATCCAGCACTACGCGAATCGTTTGTCCCTGACCAGCGCATTCGTCTGCCGATGCAGCCGGGCAATCGCAGTTTGAACTTATCAAATACGGTCGCGATCGTAGTGTATGAAGCATGGCGGCAAAATGGTTTCGCAGGCGGCAGTTAATTACAGCATCGAATATACTGATCTCAAATTTATTATTCACATCCAAGGATCATCATGCAATCTGGCAGACTATTCACTCTTATCACCACACTGGCTATCAGTGCATTTGCATTGGCACACGAGTACAAGATCGGCAATCTGCAGATTGAACAGGCTGTTGCGCGTCCCAGCTTTCCTGGCCAACCATCTGGCGCGGCTTATCTGACAATCGAAAATCGCGGCAAAGCTGCTGACAAGTTGGTGTCGGTCAGCTCACCGATCGCCAAATCGGTGCAAATTCACACCATGTCGATGGAAGGCAATGTGATGAAAATGCGCGAAGCCGATGGTGTCGAACTCAAACCTTCGAGCAAAACAGTTATGCAACCTGGCAATGGTTATCACATCATGCTGGTCGGATTGAAAAAACCGCTGAAGATTGGCGATCAATTTCCGCTTACATTACATTTTGAAAAAGCCGGAAAACTGAATGTGCCTGTTGTCGTAGAAGAAGTGAAATCAGGCATGGACATGTCTGATAAAGATGCCGCAAGCCACTCGCATAAATAACAAGTCATTTCAGCTCTTGTTTTGATTTCTGACCTTCGATAACAATTTGGTTGTCGAGCGGTCATGCTCGAAATCGATCGCCACTGCACGCCCTCCATATACAGCAACCGCCTGCCCTTCCGGTATCGCGGTCATATCGTAATCGCCGCCTTTAGCATAAATCTCCGGGCGCGCTTGCTGCACGACTTGCAGCGCCGTATCCTCATCGAACTCGACCACCAAACTGACCGCCTCCAACGCCGCCAATACCGCCATGCGGTCGGCGCAGCTATTGAGTGGCCGGTCATCGCCTTTGCCCAAGCGTTTAACCGACGCATCGGTATTGACTGCGACCACTAACGAGCCACCCAACGCGCGTGCTTGTGCCAGATACGTGACATGTCCGCGATGCAGGATATCGAACACGCCATTGGTCAACACAACCGGCTTGGGCAATTGCGCAACGCGCGCTGCCAGATCGGCACGAGAACAAATCTTATTTTCGAAATTTGGCATGGCAAATAGTTTTCATCAATCCGATGAAAAAAGCCGCAAGAATAACTTACGGCTTGAATGGATTAGCAGTGATGTGAAATCAAGCCGGCTTGGCAGCCGTTGTTGCATTGGCAGCAGCCAAACGTGTCGTGATTTCCTTACGATACCGATTCAGTTCCTGTACCGTCGTAAACGTCCTCTCGAACAGCAACGACATGTTATGCAAAATACGCTCGACGACTTTCTTTTCCCATTCGCCATCGAACTTGATTTGCGTATCGAGCCAGCGCTCCAGCCAATCCGGATCCGGCAAACGGCTTTGCACAGTATCGTTCGGGAACAATGCTTCATTGACGTGCAAGTTGGTCGGATGCAAAGGCTTTTCGGTACGACGTGCCGAACCCATCAACACACCGATTTTGGCAAAGGAAGCACTGGCATTGTCGCCTTGTTCGATCAATGCTTTTTTCATGTAGCGCAGATAAGCACCACCGTGACGCGCCTCATCCTGGCTGATGATTTTGTAAATCTGCTTGATGACCGGTTCGGTATGCCATTCAGACGCACAGCGGTACCAGTGATTCAAACGAATCTCGCCGCAAAAATGCAGCATCAAGGTTTCCAGCGGCGGTGCAGGATCGAATTCAAAACGGACATTGTGCAACTCTTCTTCCGTCGGCACCATATCCGGGCGAAAACGACGCAGATACTCCATCAATACCAGCGAATGCTTTTGTTCTTCAAAAAACCACACCGACATGAAAGCGGAAAAATCGCTGTCGCCACGGTTATCGCGCAAGAACATCTCGGTCGCAGGCAACGCAGACCATTCGGTAATTGCGTTCATTTTGATGGTTTTTGCCTGCTCATCGGTCAGTTTGCCGGCATCAAAATCGGCCCACGGAATATCGGTTTCCATATTCCAGCGCACCTGCTCTAATGATTTGAATAATTCTGGGTACAACATAAAAAGCCCTAAAAATTAAGTTAACCCGTTGATTCTACCAAGAAAATTAGCCAAACCGACTTTTCAAAAGTATATTCTTGTGATGTCAAAAATATTGATTTGACGATATTCAGATTTTTTCCAACTTGGATTCCGCATGTCAACAATTAAACCGCCCGTAAAAATCCCCCGTACAGTCTGGCTATTAGGCTGTGTCAGTATGTTAATGGACATATCATCCGAACTGATTCATAGCCTTTTACCTGTCTTCATGACTGTAGCGCTGGGCGCTAGTGCTACGACACTCGGCGTGATCGAAGGTGCAGCAGAGGCGGTTGCATTGATCGTCAAGGTATTTTCAGGCGTCATCAGCGACTATGTCGGCAAGCGCAAATGGTTGACCACATTGGGTTATGGGCTGGCTGCCTTCAGCAAGCCCTTATTTGCGCTGGCGAATACTGTTGGATGGGTTTTTACCGCACGCTTTACCGATCGGATCGGCAAAGGCATACGCGGCGCACCGCGCGATGCCATGATCGCCGATGTCACGCCTGCGGAGATACGCGGCGCAGCCTTTGGATTGCGTCAAGCGCTCGACACGATCGGCGCATTTGCCGGACCGCTGCTGGCAATTGTATTAATGCTGTCATGGGCCAATAATTTTCGTGCTGTATTTTGGGCAGCTGTGATTCCGGCATTTTTAGCGGTTCTCTTATTGATTATTGGCGTACGTGAATCGGCACCAGCGATGCCTGCCGGGACCAAACGCCCGTTTCCGATTTCTCGTGCCGCATTAGGCGAACTCTCTTCAGCGTATTGGTGGGTAGTGATCATTGGCGCCGTTCTCACGCTCGCACGGTTTTCGGAAGCATTTCTCGTTCTGCGCGCGCACCAAGGGGGATTGTCGCTGGCTTGGACACCACTGGTGTTCGTCGTGATGAATATCACCTATGCCGCCCTGGCTTATCCATTGGGGCAGCTGGCGGACAAAGTCAGTCACCGCACGCTGCTTATGCTGGGTATTCTGCCTTTGATCGCGGCCGATATCCTGTTGGCACACAGCGCGCAGCTGGAATGGGTTGGCGTCGGACTGGTGTTTTGGGGCTTGCATATGGCAGCTACGCAAGGCTTGTTGGCAGCGATGGTGGCCGACACGGCGCCGCCTGCATTGCGCGGCACCGCATTCGGCGTTTTTAATCTGGCAAGCGGCCTGGTGATGTTGGTGGCAAGCGTGTTGGCAGGCTTGTTGTGGGATCGGCTTGGCGCTGATGCGACGTTTTATGCGGGAGCGATTTTTTCGAGTGCTGCGTTGGTGTTGCTGGCATTACGCAAGAATTGATGCCGTGTTCACGTTTTCGTTTGCAGAACACGGCTGACCATCACCCCTTCTTACTTTTTGCGGCTGTTTTAGCCGACGCTTTGGCAGGCACCGATTTAGTGCCTTTTGTTGTTTTTGACTTCGCAGGCTTTTCTGTTTTTTCCGTTTTGACAGCTTCTGCTGCTTTGTTGGCAGCTGCCGGCATTTCCGGTGTCATCGCGGCTGCAGTATCAACTGCCTGCTTGAACTGATCCTGCAACATGCCCCACCATGCAGCAGGATTTGCCATCGGCGGAATCAATGTAGCCGAGTCGCCGCCAGGAGCTGCCGTATTGGCGTTCTCGGCGGATGCCTTTGGCGCCGCATCTGCCTGCGCCGCTGGAGCCTCTATCGGCTCCTCTTGTTTTTTTGCAGCCGGCGATGCAAATGGCGATTCGAAAATAGGCTTGCCGGGCCTGTCTGTTTTTGCTGTTTCTTCTTTTGTTGCGGTATCTGGTTTTACACCCGGCTTCATCGCCGTAGCGAGCGATGTACCCATCGATTGAATCGTTGTGATCGTTGCGCTTTGCACCTCCAGCGCTTGTATCGTGCCGCGCAACATGGTGAGATTCATCGTCAGCCATGACTCGACCGATTTCAAATCCTTGATCTGTTTATCGATCTCTTCAACCGAGAGAGTCGGCATGACCATGCCGGGAATCTTCATGCCGGGCAAGCTCATGCTGCCCCATAAATTCTTCATGAAATCGAACGTATCTGTCATCGCGCCCATGCCGGGGATGCTGCTCGCATTTGGATTGGTCATGTAATCTCCGCTTTAACTATTTTTTGTGGATTGGCTGAAAAAAATATATCTCAAAGCCCCTTCCGGATATTTTCGCACATTCGGCTGGCGACCAGAGATGAATTTGAAGATCTCCAAGCATCTGTCATACCATGTCATCACAAATATGCGTTGGTGCGTTTACACTAGCAAGATGGCATCGACCCCTTCTCTTTTCTTGAACCGACCCCTCGACTTGCTGCGCATCAAGCGTTGGACAGGCGTTTTATTTGCGTCAATCCTGTTACATTTTATTGCACTTGATTGGGTCGAACTATCTATACAACCTTCGCCCTCACGCAATCTTAATGTGATTAATGCGTCATTACATTCTGCTCCGGCACAAAATACAAGCCTTGCTTTTCCAAGCGAGCGTCCTGCCTTCCTGTCCAAGACTCTCTCTGCACCAACTTCGACCAGCGCATATGCTGTCAACGCAACCAAAAGCAAGCTTACTGTTTTGCCGATTGCACATGCTGTAACCGACACTATTGCTCAAGCTGTGAGCGCCAACAAAACGCTTGCCACACCAATCGAGAACAGAGAGTTGGTGCATTACAGCATCAATCTGCCTCCATCTGCGGAATTGCGCTACGAAGCAAGCGCATTAAAAAAAGGCCTTTCTTTCCGTGGACAAAGTACGGTCAATTGGCAATCGGATGGCAGCCAATACCATATCAATGGTGCCACCGATATTGCCGAAATCGGGACAAGATCATTTCAAAGCGAAGGTACCATTGATCAATCTGGTATCGCGCCACTGCTCTACACTGAAAAATCGAGCAACAAATCCGCGACCAATACGCACTTTCAACGCGAACGCAATATCATCAGTTTTTCATCTTCTACTGCCAGCTACCCGAGGCAAGGTGGCGAACAAGATCGCGCCAGTGTGATTTGGCAATTGGCAGGCATTGGACGCGGCACACCTGAAAAATTCTTGGCTGGTGCGGACTTCGAGATTTTTGTCGCCGGTGTGCGAGATGGTGAAACATGGCGCATCCATGTAATTGGCGAAGAAGAAACCGACCTCCCAACGGGTAATACCCATACATGGCATCTGGTTCGCACGCCACGGCCCGGCACCTATGAACAACAGCTCGACATATGGCTGGCACCACACCAGGCATGGTATCCGGTAAAGTTACGCTATACACAGGCCAATGGCGATGCTTTGGATATGTCGCTAATCAAGGTAAGCTCTGCCCTTGCACGCTGACAATACGCTACATGCCAATTGAAAACACTCATGAAGATTCACACTGTTCACCATCCCAAGCTTTTATACAAAGCAGCTGCAGCCGGCCTTTCGTTGCTCATATTGGCCGCACCTGCTGTCGCACTGGAACATCCGACGCCCAAGCATAAATTTGATTTGGCGCCATCAGCCGACTTGAATTATTCGATCAGAGCCAAGCAAAGCGGCTTTTCTCTGGAAGGCAGCGCTACGCTGAAGTGGCGCGTCACAGACCATATCTATTCAATCGCCATGGAAACGCGTGCGATGTTGCTCGGCAAAATTATTGATACAACAAGCCATGGCGCAATTGATGAATATGGTTTGGCACCGATTGATTTCACTGAAAAACGGATCAGCAAAGATCCAAGCACGACGACATTTAACCGTCGCAGCAAAACAATCAGTTTTACACAATCGAGTGAAACATATCCGATCAAGGGCGGCGAGCAAGATCGCAGCAGCATCATCTGGCAACTGATCGCCATTGCACGCGGCACGCCGCAGCAATTCAAACCCGGCTCGGAGTGGAAGTTCTTTGTGGCAGGACAACGCGATGCGGAACCTTGGAGTTTCAAGGTCGTCAATGAAGAAAAAATCAGTTCAGCATTGGGTGACGTCAAGGCTGTACATATCATGCGATTATCGCCACCAGGTGCCAGAGTACAACAACTCGATATCTGGCTTGCGCCATCGCTGGAGTGGTATCCGCTACGCTTACGCTTTACGGATCCAGATGGCAATACAATTGAGCAGACATTGGAAAATATTGTGAAGCCACAGGCTGAAAAATCATGACGAATTCTCATGGCGCACTGGTTCTCTTCAGTGGCGGGCAAGATTCCACCACCTGCCTGGCGTGGGCATTGTCGCGTTATGCAAAGGTCGAAACGATTGGCTTTGATTACGGACAACGACATGCAATCGAACTGACCGTGCGGCCGACACTGCTGAAAAAAATGCGTGCGGTGTCGTCTGAGTGGAATGACAAGCTGGGCGACGATCACATGATCGACTTGTCGTTGCTCGGCAAAATTTCCGACACGGCTTTGACGCAGAACGTTGAAATCGCGATGCAGGAAAACGGTTTGCCGAATACTTTCGTACCCGGCCGCAATTTATTATTCATGACAGTGGCAGCGACGGTTGCCTATCGGCGCGGTCTGGACGTGTTAGTGGGCGGCATGTGCGAAACGGATTTTTCCGGCTATCCCGATTGCCGTGACGATACGATGAAATCGCTGCAGACGACGCTCAATCTCGGCATGGCGACCGACATCAAGATCAAAACGCCGTTGATGTGGATCGATAAAGCTGCCACGTGGGAAATGGCTCGCACATTAGGCGGCACTGCATTGGTCGACTTGATTCGAGAAGATACACACACCTGTTATCTGGGTGAACGCGGCACCTTGCATGCCTGGGGTTATGGCTGCGGAACATGTCCGGCTTGTGCATTACGCGCGCGTGGATATGCGCAATTTATTTCTGCTGCATAGAGCAGTTTTAGCCTGGCTATACACGAGCCAAGGTTGGGCCGAGAAGCGCAACCGTACGTGAGGTACGGTGAGCATCACAGGTTCAAGATTGGCCGTGTACAGCCAGGCTAAAACGGATCTAGCCGGAAAACGGATCTCGCAGATTCAGTGTAAGTCTCATGTAATCACGCTGTTACAGACTGACGCTTCACTTACGCAACTTGAGATAACTCCATGCTTATCGCAGTATTAACCGACTTGCACGCCAACCGCGAAGCCTTGACCGCCTGCCTGGAGCATGCGCAACAACGGCAGGCCGAACGCTATGCCTTTCTCGGCGATCTGGTCGGCTATGGCGCAGATCCGGGATGGGTGGTCGATAAGGTAATGGGGTACACGGAGCACGGTGCACTAGCCGTGCTGGGCAATCATGATGCAGCAGTCGCACAGGCACATGATCAAATGCACTCCGAAGCACGCCAGGCAATCGCATGGACGCGCACGCAACTCAATCCGATGCAACTCCATTTTCTGCAAAATCTTCCGCTCAGCGTGGAAGCGCATGGCTGCATGTTCGTGCACGCCAGCGCGGCCGCGCCGGCGCAATGGGAATACATTACCGGCACGCTGGAAGCGACGCGCAGCATGTATGCCACGCCATGCCGCCTCACTTTCTGCGGTCACGTGCATATCCCGGCACTCTATAACCTGTCGGGAATCGGCAAGGTATCTGCTTTCGCACCCAATGGCGACAGCAGCATTCCGCTCGGCACACAACGCCATTGGCTGATTATTCCCGGCTCGGTTGGTCAGCCGCGCGACGGCAATCCTGCGGCATGCTATGCGATGTTCAACGATGCCACCAATGAACTGACTTATTATCGCGTGCCGTATGATTGCGAAACGGCAGCGAATAAAATTCTCGCCGCCGGACTTCCTGTCAGTTTCGGTCAGCGCCTTTTAGTCGGAAGATAATGCCCATTCAACGCCCTGCCGCCGGCATGATCATCGATGGATTTCTCCTCGAAGAGAAATTGCACAAAGGCGGCATGGCGACATTGTGGCGGGTCGTGCGCACCAATAGCGATGACACGAATCCTGCTGAACAGTTGTTGATGAAAATTCCGATCCTCGGCGACAACAACGATCCGACCGCGATTGTCGGATTTGAAGTGGAACAAATGATCATGCCCAAGCTGTCCGGCATCCATGTCCCGCGCTTCATTGCTGCCGGCGATTTTGCCGCACAGCCTTACATCGTGATGGAATTGATCAAGGGCTCATCGCTGCGGCCGCGGCTGGATGATGCGCCTTTAGCGCCGGATGAAGTTGCGATGATCGGCGCCAAAGTCGCAACTGCCTTGCATGACTTGCATCGCCAGCGCATCGTGCATCTCGACATTAAACCGAGCAACATCATGTTCCGCGAAAGTGGCGAAGCGATCTTGATTGATTACGGTCTGGCGCGCCATGACAACCTGCCCGATTTGCTGGCAGAAGAATTCCGCTTGCCGTTGGGTACCGGCCCTTACATCTCGCCGGAGCAAGTGCTGCACATTCGCAATGATCCACGCAGCGATTTGTTTGCACTGGGCGTTTTGCTATACCACCTCGCAACAGCACAACGCCCGCTGGGCAATCCTGATACGGTGCGCGGATTGCGCCGGCGCTTGTGGCGCGATCCCTTGCCGCCGCGTGTGCATAATTCACAGATACCGCCATGGCTGCAGGAAATCATTCTGCGCTGCCTTGAAGTCGACCCGGCTGCGCGTTATGCCAGCGCAGCGCAACTTGCATTTGATTTGCAACATCCGGATCAAGTGCCACTCACTGCACGTGCAAAAAAAATGCATGCTGATACCAGGCTGACCGTAATGAAGCGTTGGCTGCGCGCGATCGGCATCGAACCGCCACAGCAACAATCGGCAGCCTCTCAACTATCGCAAGCACCTATTATTGTGACAGCGATTGATTTGGCACATGGATCGGGAGCACTGGCTGAGACGTTACGTGTCACCACGCGCCGCATTTTGCAAACGGAGCCGGGTGCACGCCTTGCCTGCATCACCGTGCAAAAAACGAACCGTATCGGCATGGATATTACCGTCGATAGAGAAGGACAGAATTTGCATGTTAAAAATCTGGTGGCATTGAAGCACTGGGCGCGTCCATTGAATATTCCGGAAGAGAAAATTACCTACCATGTGCTGGAAGCACCGGATGCGGCGGCGGCAATCATCGACTATGCACGGATTAATAATGTTGATCACATCGTCATTGGATCGCGCGGCAGTTCGACGTTACGGCGTTATTTAGGCAGCGTGTCTTCGCAAGTGGTCGCACAAGCGGACTGTACCGTTACTGTTGTGAAATCGGCAGGTGTCAGCGCTCAGGATGAACCGGCACCAACAAAATAGCCTGCAAGAACATCGCTCTTGCAGGCTAGGTATTACGTCGATTGAAAAAGTGATTAGCGCTTCAACTTCAAATCACCGGTATAACCTTTGATATCCCAATCGCCAACCAACTCGGTATCGCTCTTCATTTTCAATTTGAATTTGGTATCGCCGGCTTGTTCAGCCTTGAGCACACCTTTTTCCACGTCCGCCTTGAGCAGCGGCAGTTTCAAATCGCCGGCAGCGGTACCATACCAATGCGCCTCACCTTTGATGTTGCTTCCCTCAATGCTGGTCGCAATAAATACAAATTTACCGGAAGCGCCGTAACTAGGCATAGCCCATTCACCAGTCCATTGGCCTTTGAATTTTTCAGCAAGTGCTGCATCGCTTAATGCAGGTGCAGCAGGGGCAGCCGCAACTTGTGGGGCAGCTGTTGCCGGCGCACTTGCGGCCGGTGTTGTAGATTGTGAAGCGCATCCTGCCAAAAACAGGGCAGTGGCCAGGCCGGACAAGGCCAACAGAGAACGTTTCATGCAATAAGCTCCTTATTTATTAAAATGAAATTGGGTATCGATAATATGTGCCGATAGCAACAAGTTGTCCACTCTCCAAACGGTATGAAAACACCTCGTTTTTTTATGATCCTCGACATTGAAACGTTAAATTTGTACACATCACACTACTGATACTAGCTCAATCAAGCAATTTTGAGTTAATGTCATAAAAGCTTGGCAACCACTGGAGGAAAAATGAAAGCACTTTTCCCACTCTCGACCATGGCGATCGTTGCTGTTTTTCTTGCAACAGATGCATCGTCACAAAATGTAGTCGAAACAGTATCCACCCCACCGAGCAGCAAACCGACGACGATTTATCGAGAAGTCATGCCGGATGGACGTATTGTCTATACCGATAAAACGCTTAAAGAAGGCAAGATTGACCACACCATTACGGTGGAACCGCCGATTGAGGGAAATCTATGGACAACCCAACCAGGCCCGCGCCCCAACATCCCACCAAAGATAGAACATACGCAAATTATTAAGGCGCCTTCTTTGTCATTCGAGGAAAAAAAGAAAATTGCAGACCAGGTGGAATCCAATGTCATCCGGGCTGAAATGCTGCTGGAAGATGCAAAGAAAAAACAGGCGGATGGCATGGAACCATTGCCGGGCGAAAGAACCGGCAATGTCGACGGCAAAACGCGTTTGAACGACGCTTATTGGGCGCGACAAGACGCGCTGGCTAAAGGTGTCGCTTATGCGGAAGCCAATCTGAAAAGAGCGCTTGAACAACAAGCGGCGCTGCGCTAATTACCCGACACCGTCGCTCCTTCGTCATTACGCCGCTGCTTGATTACCGGTACCTGCGGCATTGAATGCTGCGAGCAAGCCTGCTTCTTTTTCTTTGGCGGCTTTCAAATGCCGCTCCTTGATGTGTCCATAACCGCGAATATCTTCCGGTATGCCGGCGATTGCCACCAGCATCGAAAGATTGTCCGCACTTAGCTTGGGCAAAAGCGACAGAATCGTTTGCTTGTACTGCTGCGGCAATGCCCGCTCGATCTTGCGCTCAGCGGTATAGCCGAAAATATCCAATGCAGTGCCACGCAGCCATTTCAATTTCGCCAGCACACTAAATGCGTGCATCATCCACGGACCGAATTCCTGTTTGATCAAATGTCCTTTGTCGTCGTGTTTAGCCAATAGCGGCGGCGCAAGATGGAATTGGATTTTGTAATCGCCTTCGAACATGCCTTCGATTTTTTCTGCAAAAGCGCGATCCGTATACAGACGCGCGACTTCATACTCATCCTTATAGGCCATCAGCTTGAACAAGTAGCGTGCGACGGCTTCCGTCAAACGCAGCGATTTGGAGCCATCGAGAAGTTTCGATTCTGCTGTGCGTACCTGTTCGACAAAATCACGATACTGTTTGGCATACGCAGCATTTTGATAAGCGGTCAAAAATCCAACGCGCTTGGCGATGATGGCGTCAAGTGTCGGCGCGCGTTTGAATTCAATCACGTGCGCCTCGGTATCATTTGCACGCGCCAGTTTTTCTACCGCCGCAAAATCATGCGCCGCAGTACGTCCCCATAAAAAGGCTTGCTGATTGAATTCGACCGATACTGCATTCAACTGAATCGACTTTTGAATCGCTGCTTCCGACAAAGGCACCCAGCCTTTTTGCCATGCATAGCCGAGCATGAACATGTTGGTGGCAAGTGTGTCACCCATTAATGCCGTGGCGATTTTTCCTGCATCGATAAAATCGACACGCTCCTTGCCGCATGCATTGCGGATATCATTTTCCGCAGCCGCGCCAGGATATTGCCAATCGGGATTGTGGATGAATGCTGCAGTCGGCGTGCCGGTTGAATTGACCGCTGCGTGCGTGCGCCCTTCACCCATGCGCGTCAACGCATCGCGGCTGGCTGTCACAATCACATCGCAACCGATCACCAAATCAGCTGCGCCGGTCCCGACACGCGTTGAGAAAATTTCTTCCGGATGATTGGACAGACGCACATGCGACATGACCGGCCCGCCTTTTTGTGCAAGACCACTCATGTCGAGCACAGTGCACCCTTTTCCTTCAACATGCGCTGCCATCGCAAGAATTTGCCCAATGGTGATCACACCGGTACCGCCGATACCGGCGACCAGGATGCCGTACGGTTGATCGGTATTTGGAATGACCGGCGTTGGCAGATCCGGCATGCTTTGTAAAGTCTGCGATGGCGAATGCGGCACTTGCGCCTTTTTAGGCTTCTTCAATTGACCGCCTTCTACCGTGACAAAGCTCGGGCAAAATCCGGTGACGCAAGAGAAGTCCTTGTTGCACGACGACTGGTTGATTTGGCGCTTGCGGCCGAACTCCGTTTCCAAAGGTTCCACCGACAGGCAATTCGATTGCACGTTGCAATCGCCGCAGCCTTCGCATACCGCTTCATTGATGACAGCGCGCTTGGCCGGGTCCGGATATTCGTGGCGTTTGCGGCGGCGGCGTTTTTCAGCAGCGCAGGTTTGGTCGTAAATCATTGCGGACACACCTTTGACTTCACGCAGTTCGCGCTGTACGGCATCGAGCTCGCTACGATGGCGTATCGTCACGCCTTCTGCCCAATCGGTATCGACCGGATATTTGTCCGGATCATCGGTGACGACGATAATCGGCTTCACGCCTTCTGCTGCGATCTGACGTGAAATGATTGCGGGATCCAACGGGCCATCGACATGCTGGCCGCCCGTCATCGCCACTGCATCGTTATACAGAATCTTGTAGGTCATGTTGACCTTGGCAGCGACGGCTGCACGAATCGCCAACAAGCCGGAATGGAAATACGTACCGTCACCCAGGTTAGCGAATACATGCTGCTCGCTGGTGAACGGCGCCTGTCCGATCCACGTCGCGCCTTCTGCACCCATGTGCGTAAAAGTTGATGTTTCGCGATCCATCCACACCACCATGTAATGGCAGCCGATACCGGCCAAGCCGCGGCTGCCTTCCGGCAAATTGGTCGACGTATTGTGCGGGCAGCCGGAACAGAAATGCGGCGTGCGATCCTTGTTGGGATCCGGTTTGCTGCTGATGGTTTGCAGCACCGCTTCTTTCGCTTCCAGATACGCGATACGTTCCTTGACGCGTTGCTCGACCGGATGGCCGGCAAAATATTTGGAGATGCGCGTTGCAATCGCGCGCGCAATCTGCGCCGGATTCAATTCATAACTTGCCGGCAGCAACCAGTGTCCATGCCCTTCGCGATGCGTGTTGCTCCATTCGCCGGTGTCATCGAACTTGCCGACTACGCGCGGCCGCACATCATCGCGCCAGTTGTACAACTCTTCCTTCAATTGATATTCGAGAATCTGGCGCTTCTCTTCCACCACCAGGATTTCTTCCAACCCTTGCGCAAATTCGCGCACGCCTTCCGCTTCCAGTGGCCATGTCATGCCGACCTTGTACAAACGCAAGCCGATATCGCGTGCCGCATGTTCATCGATGCCGAGGTCCGCCAGCGCTTGCCGTGTATCGAGATAGGATTTACCGGCAGTGATGATACCGATGCGCGCATGCGGGCTATCCCACACAATCTGATTCAACTTGTTGGCACGCGCGTACGCAAGCGCGGCATACCATTTGAAATTATTCATGCGTGCTTCTTGATCCAGCACGGCATCCGGCCAACGGATATTGAGGCCATCGGGTGGCAATTCAAAATCCGGCGGCAAAGTGATGCGCACGCGGTCCGGATCCAGCTCGACTGTCGCACCGGATTCCACAATATCGGTCACGCATTTCATCGCAACCCATAAGCCGGTATAGCGGCTCATCGCCCATCCATGCAATCCGTAATCGAGATATTCCTGCACCGACGATGGATATAAAACCGGAATGCCGCATGCTTTCAGAATATGTTCGCTCTGATGCGCAGTGGTCGACGATTTCGCTGCATGGTCATCGCCCGCCAACACCAATACGCCGCCATGCTTGCTGGTGCCGGCCATGTTGGCATGCTTGAACACATCGCCGCAACGGTCAACGCCCGGCCCCTTGCCGTACCACATTGAAAACACACCGTCGACTTGCGCGCCTTTGAACAGGTTGACTTGCTGCGTTCCCCAGATGCTGGTCGCGGCTAGATCTTCATTCATGCCTGGATGAAATTTGACGTGATTGGCGTCGAGATATTTCTTTGCTTTCCATGCAGTGATGTCAACACCGCCGACAGGCGAGCCGCGATAACCGGTGATGTAACCTGCGGTATTTAATCCTGCTTGCAGATCGCGTTGTCGCTGCAACATGGCAAGTCGGATGAATGCCTGCGTTCCTGTAATAAACGTACGTCCGCGTTCCAGCGTAAATTTATCATCGAGGGAAATATCATCCTGCAACAACGGATGATCAGGCATCATAGGTGCATTCATACTGTCTCCCAGACATTGGTGTGTCTTTGTGCGATTGACTCGCTGTCAAAATGATACGCCTTGTGAGCGCATATTCCATATGAAGACCTTAGCATAAGCACGGCGCACACTCAATGCACACTGCAACATCTGCAACCAACTGCAACAGGTGTAACAACGCGTAAATGCCATGGCGCAAATTACGCTCATGGCCTTAAATGAGGGTAAGCCAATCGGCCATTTTTGGAGAACGAATCATGAGATCAACACTGATATCCACGCTTGTTGCAGGTTTATTTATGGCCGGCACAGCATTTGCACAATCTTCGCCGGCTCCCGCTTCCGCGCCAGACCATGCCGCCAAAATGCAACAGCATTTTGACCAACGCTTTTCTCAGGCGGATAAAAATGGAGACGGCTTCATTGATCGCGAAGAAGCTGCCGGCAACAAACGTTTATCCCAGCATTTTGATGAAATCGATAGCAACAAGGACGGCAAGATCAGCAAGGAAGAATTAAAGGCGCACTTCGCTGCATCCCACGAAAAAAGACATGAGAAACATGAGAAATTTGAAGAAAAATTCAAGGCTGCTGACAAGGACGGCGACGGAGCGTTGAGCAAGGAAGAAGCGCAAGCAGCCAACATGCCGCATCTATTGAAAGACTTCGATGCAATTGACACGAATAAAGATGGCAAACTCACGCCGGATGAATTGCACGCATTCATGATGAGCAAGCATAAAGCGCATGCATCGGCACAATAATCTTCAGGAGTAACCAGTCCTCGGCCTGACCGAGGGCTGGCTTGTTAATGCTTCTTGCATCACATGCCTTTACGGCCATGCCCGACATTCATGTCACTCGCCAGCCAGTAAACTATTCGCTGCCAACGTTGGCAGCGTTTTTAATCGCATATAGAGTTGCGTAAAGTCCGGCGAAGTATCGTCGAACAATTGTTGAAAATCGCGCAGTACAAAATACGTTTCTTGATACGAGTCGATTTTGTACAGTGTCCGCATCACACGCTCAACATTAAAGCGGAGCCGATGCGAAGCAGGATCAGTCAGGCAGTACGCCAACTCGCCTGCTGAGGAAAGAATGCCGGCGCCGTATGCACGCAAGCCTTGCGGACTGTCGATCAAGCCAAATTCAATCGTGTACCAATACAATCGCGCCAGATAAGTCAATCCGTCATGCTTGAGCGCACGCAAACCACCCTTGCCGTATTCCTGCAAGTGGTCGGCGAAAATCTGATTGAACAACAACAGCACATGTCCAAAAAAATCATGGAACACATCGGGTTCGACGATGTAATCAAATTCGTGCAGCTCACGCAGCCACACCGTAACCGGAAAACGCCGATTGGCCAGATGCTCGAAAAAAACCTGGTCGGGGATAAGCCCCGGCACTGCAACCAGGCACCAGCCGGTCGCCGCCCAAAGAGCTTGGGTCGTGCGATCAAACCGTGGAATGGATTCCGCTGCACCGAGCTTGTTCAAACTTTCGATGAAGAGATCGCATGCGCGACCGGGCAATAGTTTAGCCTGTCGTTGATACAGCTTGCGCCAGAGTGCATGCTGCATCGGCGTATAGGCGGTCCAATCCTGTGCGACAACGTACTGTGCATCTGCGTGAGTGTAATCTCCGCGCAAGATCCCGCTATCGGATTTCTCCGTTACGGCTTTAAGAAATTCTGTCTGTGTGATACCGGTTTCCATTGTTCCACTTGCATTTCCGACGTATTGAATTTCTACGCTCTTGCGGATGAATGAGGCTCTCAATTAAATATAGTATAGGTGCCGCTCAAGTTGCAAAGAGGAAATTTATGAGGCGTGATGGTTGTATGAGAATGATACGGAGGTAATCACGTGCCAACCATTGCATAAATGACTGTTCTTAGTGCGGGAAATTGTTTGTTTTTGTTTTGAAAGCCAGTGAATCGAAGCAATCAAAAAGTTATTTTTGAAAAAAGGAAGCGATTGCGCTGCGTTGCACAACACATTATTTATATTGCAGTTCGCTGTACTAAGACATGCTTAGATAAGTCATACGTGAATTTTACGGTGTTTAAAGTAAAGCGCTAAAAAGTTTTAAATACCGGAAAACACTCAAGCCATTTCGCTGCAGTACGCGTATTCGCTTTCATTGCATAATCGAATGTGGCGACCTGTTCATCAACTGCCTCTTGCATCATTGAAGACGGATTTGCAGGGCGCAATTTCACGAACGCGTCTGATTCACCATGATCATGATGGATTTCCATGTCGGCCTTGGTGGCGAGATGCATCATGGCTTGATTGGATGACAGGCAATGGATGTAAAGCGTGTCCACATCGGCATTGCGGCAATGAATCTCGGCGCGATGGAACAGCTTGGTGCCTATGCCCATGCCTCTTGCAGTCTCGGATACCGATACGCCAAATTCAGCGGTGCGGCCTTTGGTTGTAGCATTCGCGATGAAGGGCAATGCCTCGCGAGGAAGGTAAGCTAAATGACCGATACCAACCAATTTGAATTGATCGTCAAACACGCCGAACACCGCATCGCGTGTGAAATTAATTTTTTGTACGTATTTGGTAATCAGCTCATCAGGCAATGCCACGCCAAATCGCAGCAGGCGATCGGCATCGTTCAGTTCAAGAAGATGCATCAGCAAGCAACGACGATCGCGTTCGCTTAGCTCCTTCACCCGTACAGTTACATTATTTTGTACCGGCTCATTCTCCGTTTTTGGCAATTGCATCGGGGTCATTACATCGCTACAAATCTCGGTCGAATTCATATCCTGTCCTCAACAAAATTGCACATAATGCTGCATCGCACAATCCGATTGTAGGTCATAAATCCAGCCAATTCCACAAATCTGTCAATAACATATTAAAAAAGAGACAGATTGATTTTAATCAATGTTAAGAAGGCAATTATTATTACCTGCCACTAAAAAAAGCAGGAATTTATTGAATATCGACAACAAAACTAAACAGCACGTGTTGTATGAATAAGCTGATTCACTGCTGTGACGCGCGCTGCATGGATGGATTCAGCAATTTTTTGCGGTTGATTGAGGAATTGTTGTGCAATTGCACCTGCATCGATTGATTGTGCAGCTGCCAAAGCCTGTTGCAAATAGGCTGCCTGAGGAAAGGGAGTTTCCGCAAATCCGGTACGGCCGCGGTGATCGCATTCGGATGCGCACAACATGTCAAGAAAACGCTGCGGCTTGCGGAATGCATCGCAGCGTTCCATCAACGATACGATCGTATTGGCTCGCAATTCCAAGGCACGGCCAACATTGCCATGTTCGCGCGCAGTCATCACAGCCAGATCGCGGCATTCATTCGGAATTTTCAAGCGCTGACAGATCTCTTCTGCCAGCGCGACGCTGCGCGCTTCATGCCCGTGATGCGAGGGCCATTCCGATGGCGGCGTAGCCCCTTTTCCAAGATCGTGCATTAATGCCGCTACACGAATCGGCAAGTTGTAATGTCTCTGCGCTGCAAAATCGATCACCATCATCACGTGCACGCCCGTATCGATTTCAGGATGATATTTTTCAGGTTGCGGCACGCCCCACAGTGCGTTGAGCGCCGGCATGATGCGCGCCAACGCGCCGCAATCGCGCAGCACATAAAACATGCGCGATGGCTTGATTTCCATCAAGCCGCGCGCCAATTCCTGCCATACGCGCTCAGGCACCAGCGCATCGACTTCGCCAGCCTCGACCATCTGCCGCATCAACGCGTTGGTCTCCGGCGCAACCGTAAAGTCGGGAAAGCGCGCAGCGAAACGAGCGACGCGCAGGATGCGCACCGGATCTTCCGCAAAAGCTGCAGAGACATGACGAAACACTTTTGCGTGCAAGTCTTGTTGGCCGCCGAATGGATCGATGATCGCGCCATCTTCGGCACGCGC
Organism: Burkholderiaceae bacterium; assembly: GCA_036560485.1. Classification (GTDB taxonomy): domain Bacteria; phylum Pseudomonadota; class Gammaproteobacteria; order Burkholderiales; family Burkholderiaceae_D; genus DATBRC01. Next base: position 47,246 of record DATBRC010000017.1, on the reverse strand, counting down.
CATCGCATTGATGGTAAGGTCGCGCCGGATTAAATCTTCTTCCAGCGTAACGTTTTGATCCGTGTGAAAAACAAAACCCTTATAACCAGGCGCAGTTTTTCTTTCAGTGCGCGCCAATGCATATTCTTCATGCGTTGTCGGATGCAAAAATACAGGGAAATCTTTACCGACTGGCGTGAAGCCTTGCGCAATCATGTCGTCCGGCGTCGCGCCGACCACCACATAATCACGGTCTTGCACGGGCAAGCCAAGAAGCTCGTCTCTGACTGCGCCGCCAACGGTGTAGATTTTCATTTGATTTGAAGTTACTTAATCCGGATAACGATCGTAATCTGGAATCCTCGCCACTTCCCTCTTCGCTTCTTCCATCCATTGCGCTACAGCCGGATGTGCGGCCACGCGCTCTGCATATGCCTGCAATGCCGGTGCCAGTGAAACATCATAGGTACGGAAGCGCATCACAACCGGCGCAAAGTATGCATCCGCGATCGAGAATTCGCCAAACAGAAAATGATGATGGCCAAACAACGAAAAACAATTTTCCCAGATTTCACTGATGCGGCCGATGTCGGCTTGCGAGCCTGCTGTCCTGCCTTTCCCATGAAAATCGGCACGGATATTCATCCACATCGACGTACGCAATGCGGCAAAACCGGAATGCATCTCGGCGCACATGCTGCGCGCCATTGCGCGTGCTGCGGCATCTCTTGGCCACAAGGATTGCTCTGGAAATTGTTCAGCCAAATATTCGCAGATAGCGAGCGAATCCCATATCGTTATTTCACCGGCAATTAAAATCGGGATGCGCCCTGATGCCGAATACTCGGCAATTTGCATGCTGGTATCTGGTTGGCCGAGCAAAATATTAATTTCCTTGAATGGAATGCCGAACGCTTTCATCACAACCCATGGCCGCATCGACCACGAAGAATAATTTTTATTGCCGATGACCAGCTTCAAGCCCATGTTTGAGGCAGCGCTTAGAGTGGATTCAAGAGTCGGGTCGAGTTCTGTGCTTTGCATAGGGTTACTGTGACTGTAAGAGTTTCATGTCCGAAATGCGACAGCATTGCACCGTTCGTTGAACATGATGCAAACCCGTCAAAATTCTTTTTGAGGCGTGTCGGCAATTAATTGGAATGCGAACAAGCTGTAGATTATCACGACTCGTGATTGATGCAAGATTGTAGTCAGGGCAATTCGCTTGCCGTAAATTCCTTCGGCGCCACAAAACCCAGCCGTGCGCGCAAGGACTGCGGCTTCCCTTCGAACAAGGCTGCATAATAGGTGGCATTGGACATCACATTTTTGACGTAGCCGCGCGTTTCCGTGAATGGAATCGTTTCTGCAAAAATCGCGCCCTCCACAGGATGTGCCAACGTCGCACGCCAAGCGCGCGGGCGCTTGGGCCCTGCATTATAAGCAGCAGTCGCCATCGCCTCCGAACCGTCCATATCCTTGAGCACCATATTCAAATAATTACTGCCGAGCTGGATATTGGTTCCGATATCGTTGACCTGATCGCGATGAAAACCATCCATGCCGATTTTCTTGGCCACATAGCGCGCGGTAGCCGGCATGATTTGCATCAAGCCGGATGCGCCTGCCTCCGAATGCGCACTCTTGATAAAACGCGATTCTTGCCGCATCAATCCATAGACCCACGCCATGTCCAGATCCAACGCCTTGGTGGCGTTATAGACATAATCGCGGTGCGGCGATGGAAAGCGCTGCGTGAAATCGTATTCTGTTTTGGTACGGTCAGAGGTACTGACCATGCGATCCAACACGTTGCTTTGCCTTGCAAATTCTGCAGCTGCCAAATGTTGGCGCTCATTGAATTTACGCAGCTCCCAATTCCATTCACGGACGCCTTCAAAGCGCAAATCCAACTCAAAAAATTTCAGCGCACGACGGAATCCTTCATTCGCTGCCATCGGTGCGATTTCTGCATCGGCAATCGGTTGTGCGCCCGGCGGGATCGCAATTTTTTTACCCAATGCCTCGGTTGCCAATTGCCCGTAAAAATACGTCTGATCAGCGATCGATTGAAATAATTTTCTGGCTTCTTCGTTTTGATTTTCCGCCTCAAGCGCGCGTCCCAGCCAATAGATCCACACAGGCTCGCTACGCAATGTGGCGGGCATTACTTCGATTATCGACTTCAACAGCTTCCAGTCTTCCGCACGCAATGCCATGCGCGCTTTCCATTGATATCCTTCATTCGAAAGCGGCGCATCTTTAGCCTTGCTCCAATATTCCGATAATGCCTGCGGCTCCAATTTCAAGGATGCCTGCAATGCAATCTGCGCCCAAGCGAGTTCCAGCTCTTGTGGCGTGAAATTTTTTTCCGAGCGCTTCAGCGCAAGTGCCGCCTGTTCGTAATTTATTTTTGCAGCGCGCCCCAGAGCAACGATATAAATTTCATGCGCAGTGCGTCCTTTACCGGGACCTTTGAGCAAAGGCACCAGCGGATGGTCAATCGCTTGCACAAGCTGTCTTTCCGGCACATTGATCGATGTGCCGATGCGGCGCGCGACGCCGCTCCAATTGGCTTCTGCAGCAAGACGGATTTGCGCCCACACATCATCGGCACTGAACTGCTTGGCTTGAACCAATGTCACGATCAATGATTGGCAACCGTCGCCGTAATCCTTCGGCGACATCAGCAATGCGCGCGCATCGTCTGTGACCACCTGGCCTTTCAGCACCCTCGACATCAACGCATAGCACTTCACCTGCGTATCGTCATCCAGCGCGAATAACGGATACTGCTCATCGAACGTTACCCAATCGCGTTTGTAGCCCAAATCCAGCAACCAATCATTGCGCAGGCGATCTGCGATTGCGCTGCCATCGTAACGCGTCAGGAATTGCCGGATTTCCGTCTTCGATGCATTCTTGATGCGCGGCCGCAATCGATAATAATCAACATACGATGGAATGGCATAATGTGGCAGTCTGGATGCATATTCATTGGCTCGGCCGGCGTCATCATGCAAAGCGGCGTTACGCAGCGCCAAAAATATGTCGTCCTCACTTATATTAACCAAGTGCTTTGCCGCTTGCGCAGACGGGCAGCCAATCGTCACGACTGCGATCAGCGCCATACCAAGAAACCAATTCATCCGGAACATCTTTTACAACCCTTTTATACTATGTGTTTACATCTTTCAGAATAGCACGTCGCACGCCTAATTTCTGTCACCAAATATGCAAAACAAGGTCAATTTACGAAACACTTTACTCGCCGCCCGCAATGCGCTTGCTCCTGGAGTACGCGTGCATAATGATTTTGCAATTGGCAGACAAGTCATCGATTGGTTGATTACGCACCCGGTGAAGACTTTAGGCGTCTATTGGCCGATCAGGAATGAACCTGATTTGCACAGCATTTATCCGGATATCGCAGCACGCGGTGTGCAATTGGCCTTACCGGTTGTGGTAGCAAAAGAAGCGCCATTGCAATTTCTGGCATGGACGCCAGGTGATGAATTGGCAAAGGACAGGATGAGCATCCCGATACCAGTGCCGTCATCCGTTCAGGTACAGCCTGATGCGGTATTAGTGCCTTGCGTGGGATTTAATGCAGCCATGATAAGGCTGGGTTATGGCAAAGGATTCTATGATCGAACCTTGGCTATAACGCCTCGCCCTGCGACGATCGGGATCGCCTATGCTTTTTCGGAAGTCGTTTTCGATGGCGCGTCACACGATGTGGCGCTTGATGTGGTGATTACGGAAAGTGCAATCTTGTCAGCAATGTGAAGCCACGGAATGCATGGTCAGAGAACCATGCAACGATCACATCTTGTAGAAGCCACAGGCCAGGAACACATCACCGACTCTTTCAAAATAGGCCGATTTGAGCATGGATTCTTTTGTGAGCGGATGATTCCATTTGTAATCCATCCAGCCGGCTCCAGACGTTCTTGCGATTTGCGCCATCTCGTTGCAAAAATATTTGCCTTCTGTATCTTTGACTTTGGTCCAATCGGCTCCATGCAGACGACGATTGGCGCCATGCGCGTGAATGACGGTATCCAAACCATACACCGTCACATAAAGATCCCGATCGATGAACTGCCCTTTATTCAATTTATTGACGTCTTCGACAATAGCATCATGTCCATATTCTTCCATGAATTCTTTTGCTCGATGCACCATCTCCACTGCATCATCGGCATTGCCGAACTCACGCGCACCAAGATTGAAAATGGAAACCGTATGCGATAAGGTCAGCGCCTGATCCTGCAAAGTGGCCGCTGTGCGCGTTGCCTCTTCCACCAAAGCGGCATTTTGCTGCGTCATACCATCGATTTGCATCACAGCCTGATTGATTTCTTCGATGCCGGCGCTTTGCTCGGTGCTTGCCTCCGCAATTTCACTTACCAGGCTGACGACGCGCTTGATGCTCGCCACGATTTCGCCCATGGCCACGCCGGCATCATCGACCAAGCGACTGCCGGCATCCACTTTTTCCACCGAGGTACCGATCAATTCCTTGATCTCTTTTGCAGCAGCTGCAGAGCGTTGCGCCAAGGTGCGTACTTCTGCTGCCACGACGGCAAAGCCACGGCCTTGCTCGCCTGCGCGCGCCGCTTCGACTGCTGCGTTCAACGCCAGAATATTGGTTTGGAAAGCGATGCCGTCAATGACGCTGATGATATCGACAATCTTGCGTGAGCTTTCCTTAATCGACTCCATCGTGGTGACCACATGGCCCACTACTTGACCGCCCTTGACTGCCGAATCTGCGGCGTTCGCCACCAATTTGTTGGCTTGCCGCGCATTGTCGGCATTCTGTTTGACAGTCGATGTCAACTCTTCCATTGAGGAAGCGGTCTCTTCCAGTGAGCTGGCTTGCGATTCTGTGCGTGAGGAAAGTGCCGTGTTATCGGTTGAAATCAAACCGGATGTCGCTGCCACCGCCGTGGTGCCAAGCCGCACATCCGCCACAATCTTGAACATGCGCTCGCTCATTTCCTGGAGCGCCAATTGCAGCTCGCCCACTTCACCTTGCGCGCTCGCCTCATATGGCTCACTGAGGTCACCGTCAGCCATGCGTTTGGCAATGATATTTGCTTCATGCAGTGGCGCGGCAATACTGTGCGCCACCCACCAAGACAAAACGAAACTGGTCACAAGCGCTATCAATCCCAAGCCAACCACATATTTAATCGCGCCGCTATTGGGACCAGTCATATTGAAAGCGGCAAATGCAGTCAGTCCTATGAAGAGGAGTGAAAGCAATCCGAAACTGAAAATGAGGCGGGCGCTGATTCTCAGGTTTGTAAAGTTCATTAGTCTTTTCCGTGTCCCATAATTGCGCTGGCAATCAGCACAATTTAATTATCATTTTTGCACCGCTTACAGTCACTTGATACAAGCTAGACATAGGCAATATCGAGGCGGCAAGCCATATTTTTCTTATTGCTTTCTCCGATAATAATATATGTACACCGTCATGCACAGCAAATCAGGAATCTTTTTTACTTGTGCGCAACAGCCAAAACAACGATCAGGAGTCGGTCTGCGCCGCGTTGGCACAGTATTTGATGGGCTCTGCGCATACCTGATGCCGAGACGCTCAGAAGCGCTCAGAAACGCTCAGACATCCTCACGATAAACGGAAGACAAGAAAGCTGCATCATCTTTGATGAATAAATAGTCAGCCTTGTCCTGCAGCCAATTTGAAGAAAACAAGAATATTCAAGAGTGAAGCCACCGCGCAGGATGCATTCGATTAAGTATGCAGGCGCTGCCAAATTGCCATCGTCGAAGCAGCTTGATTTAATGTATAAAAATGCAATCCGGGCGCGCCGCCAGCCTGTAAGGTTTCGCAGAGTCTGGTCACCACATCCAAACCAAACGCTCTTATCGAATTGGTATCATCGCCAAAACTAGCCAGTTTCAAACGAATCCAGCGTGGTATTTCTGCGCCACACATGTCGGAAAAACGCATCAGCTGTGAATAATTTGTGATCGGCATAATGCCTGCAATGACAGGAACTTGTGCGCCGGCCTTGTGCGCCTCTTCCACAAAACGGAAATACGCATCGGCATTGTAAAAATACTGCGTGATGGCCGCATCGGCACCTGCGCGCACCTTGCGCACAAAACTTTGCATGTCATCTTGCGGTGATTTCGCTTGCGGATGCATCTCCGGATATGCTGCCACTTCGATGTGAAACCAGTCACCCGTCTCGGCGCGAATAAATTCCACCAACTCATTGGCATAACGGAATTCACCCGATGAAAAACCGACCGCGCCATACCCGCTTGGCAAATCGCCGCGCAACGTGACGAGCCGTTTGATGCCGTTGGATTTATATTCCGCCAATATGGTGCGCAAGCTGTCACGCGATGTGCCCATACAGGAGAGATGCGGCGCAGCCTGATATCCTTCGCGCTGAATTTCCAGCACAGTGTCGCGCGTGCCCTGCTGCGTGGATCCACCCGCACCAAACGTGACGGAAAAATATTCAGGATGCAGCGTCGCCAATTGCGCGCGCGTTGCACGCAATTTCTCAACGCCATCAGGCGTTTTAGGCGGAAAGAATTCAATGCTAAAGGTCGGTAGAGTCATTTTTATTTTCTATCAATATGGCGGACAAGGCCCATGAAATGATGCTGTACAAGATGGCGCCGACAACAGCGTGCCAAAAACCTGCAACGTGAAAGCCCTCGACGAAATGCGCGGCTGCCAAAAATAATAATCCGTTGATGACGAAGATGAACAAGCCCAGCGTCAGGACGGTGACCGGCAAAGTCAGCAATACGAGAATCGGACGAATCAACGCATTCAATAATCCAAGCACCAGCGCAGCAATCAAGGCGACGACAAAACTATCGACCTTGATCGACTGCATCAGGTAAGGCAGTGCAAATAGAGCAGCCGCATTGATTAACCACGTGATGAGTAAACGCATGATTCCTCCGTTACTTGCACTGCACTCAATCGAAACCAGCCACTTAAAGAGAGCAGAGCGCAGTTGAGCGCACTCTGCTGTTGCTTCTCTTAATAACGGTAATGATCTGCCTTGTATGGGCCGACTTTTTTCACGCCGATATAGTTCGCTTGCTCATCCGTCAACTCAGTCAATTGTGCATTGAGCTTCTTCAATTGCAGACGCGCGACTTTTTCATCCAGATGTTTTGGCAATGTGTAGACACCAACCGGATACGCCTTGGTATTCGTGAACAACTCGATCTGCGCAATTGTTTGATTAGCGAACGACGAGCTCATCACATACGAAGGATGACCGGTACCGCAACCCAGGTTAACCAAGCGGCCTTCTGCCAACAGGATGATGCGTTTGCCGTCGGGGAAAATCACATGATCGACTTGCGGCTTGATGTTTTCCCACTTGTATTTCTTGAGTGCGGCAACTTCAATCTCATTGTCGAAGTGACCGATGTTGCAGACGATTGCCTGGTCCTTCATCTTTTTCATGTGTGCTTCGGTGATCACATGATAATTGCCGGTGCAAGTGACAAAAATATCGCCATGCTCTGCCGCGTAATCCATCGTCACGACGCGATAACCTTCCATCGCTGCCTGCAGCGCACAGATCGGATCGATCTCGGTCACCCAAACTTGCGCCGACAATGCGCGCATTGCTTGTGCCGAACCTTTGCCGACGTCGCCATAACCGGCAATGATCGCGACCTTGCCTGCGATCATGACATCGGTTGCGCGCTTGATGCCGTCGACCAGCGATTCACGGCAACCATACAGATTGTCGAACTTGGATTTGGTGACGGAATCGTTGACGTTGATGGCAGGGAAAGCCAGCTTGCCTTCCTTGTGCATCTGGTACAAACGATGCACGCCGGTGGTGGTCTCTTCGGTGACGCCTTTGATTTGCGCCAGGCGAGTTGAATACCAGGTTGGATCGGTCGCCAGTTTTTTCTTGATCGAATTGAACAGGCAGATCGCTTCTTCCGAATCGGGATTGTTCAATACGCTTGCGTCTTTCTCGGCACGTGTACCGAGATGCAGCAACAAGGTCGCGTCGCCGCCGTCGTCCAGAATCATGTTCGAGTATTCGCCGTTCGGCCATTCAAAAATACGGTGAGTGTAGTCCCAGTATTGATCCAGGTTTTCACCCTTGAATGCAAATACCGGCGTGCCCGCTGCCGCAATCGCAGCAGCCGCATGATCCTGCGTCGAGTAGATGTTGCATGAAGCCCAACGTACTTTGGCGCCCAGCGCTTCCAGTGTCTGGATCAGCACGGCTGTCTGGATTGTCATGTGCAGCGAACCTGTGATGCGTGCGCCTTTGAGCGGCTGTTTCGCGGCGAACTCTTCACGAATAGCCATCAGGCCGGGCATTTCAGTTTCGGCGATTTTGATTTCTTTGTCGCCCCAAGCAGCCAGGCTGAGGTCGGCAACCAGAAAGTCTTGTGATGCAGAAGGTGAGGAATTTAAAACTGCGGCGTTCATCACGCCCTCCTTTCGTTAGAAAAAAAGTAACGTGAGCGCAGTTGCAGATGGTGACTATATCAAGCCTGGCAGATGAATAACCTGTCGCAACGCTCCTTGATACCCGTGTATTTTAATCGAAAATACCGCTAAACGTCATCTTGCCGATTTAACAGCACAGAGATGCGCCATATCAACACATAGGCCGTGCCAATCAGCGCACCGTACAGATGGGCGGACGTGACGATTGGCGCACCGATTAATTGTTCTGTACGCACTGATGCGCCATGTCGCCATTCCAGCATAAGTTTCGCTCCAAGCAACAATAATCCCGCCAAACTCGCATATTGATTCGGCAAAAATTTAACTGTAGATGGATCAGCAGTAGACATCGGCCTGCGCGGCAAATTCGATGAAAGGCCGACCAGCGCAGCAGCAGCCCATAAACCATGCAAGACGCCCGATAAGCCCGCATAGTTCATCAGTTCCGGGTGAAGCAGCCATAACAAGATGCTGATGCCGGCACTTGTCGCAGCAAGCAAACCCAGTGCATGCAAAACAGGGAACTTGTTCCACAATAATTCGGACAACAAAAACAATCCGATTACATTGAGCACCAAATGCGGTGTATTTAAATGCACCAAATGACCTGTGATCATCCGCCACACTTGTCCGGACAATATGGCAGAACGGTCATAACGAAATAGCAGCAATCCGTCCGGCCAATACGTCATCAACACTGCGCAAAAAGAAACGCCCAGACAAAACAGCCATTTGCTTTGCTGAACGTTGATGCTTCGCATAAAAACTAATGACGCCTGTACTTTGACTGATAAGCACGATAGCCACGCAAACAAACTGCGAGCAAGGTCAGCGCTAAAATCAAATCGCCATCTACACTTCCTCCACCGCCGCCACTGCCGGCAGCAGCCACAGGTATCGTGATACTGACCGAGCCTTGCGCGCTATTGACGTAACCATCATTCGCGTAATAAGTCATCGTATAACTGCCTGCAGCAGGGCTAGCCCAGTTAAACACGCCAGCGCTACTCAAGGTCGCGCCGGAAGGAATTGAGTTTGCGGAGAAGGTCAAGGCATCGCCATCAACATCAGTAGCGCCGACGTTAAAAGCAAGTGCATGACCGGTTTGACCTGTCTGTGCTGCTACTGTTGTCAAAACAGGTGGGGAATTGACATGCACAGTTGCCATTGCGGTACTGCTCTGTGCCGCACTGTCCGTTACAGTCAATTGAAATGTATAAGTGCCTGTAGCAGGGGCTGTAAAAGTAGCATTGGGTGTATTGGCATTACTGATCGTGCCGACAGAACTGCCTGTAAGTTGCGTCCATGCGTAAGTCGTGATGCTGCGTCCCGACGTCGGTGTGTCGGTGCTGGAAAGCGCCACTGTCGTACTCGGCGCAATGACTTGATAGGCATTCGTCAGACTGATTATCGGCGGCAAATTACTGACGGCGGTTAATGCAGCAGCAGCATCCAATAGTCCGGCACCGCATAAGCCGACTTGAGACGCTAGCGTACAAGTTGTGCCTGCAGGATGAGCACGTGCGGAAGTCTGCAAATAGGTTTTGATTTGTGCCGGCGTCAATGTCGAATTAACTGACAACATCAGCGCCACTACACCTGCAACGTGCGGTACCGCCATACTGGTGCCTTGCGCAGTTGCGTAGCTGTCTGCAAGTGGACCTTGCGTTCCGCTATTCCAAAGTGAATAAACCCCGAGACCATTAGCCGAACCAAACGTGCAGCCGCTTCCAAAACTCTGTGACCCGCAACCACCTCCTGGAGCACTAATAGCAGTTTCGGGGCCGATATTGGCATAGAAAGCATTATCGCCATCGATTGCATGTGCGGTGACAGCGATGACGCCGTTGCAGTTTCCCGGAGCCGATACCGACGTCGTGCCATCATTCCCGGTAGCGACGACGATAACCTTGCCCGCATTAACAATTTGCGTGACAGCAGTTTGTTCGATGTTCGAACATGCGCCGCTTCCACCCAAACTCAAATTCAGAATATTGGCCGGATGCGCATTGGCTGGCACACCCGCTACTGCAAAGCCTGCTGCCCAATACATCCCATCCACAATGTCGGACGTGTATCCGCCGCATTTGCCCAATACGCGCACCGGCAATATCTTGACACCAGGAGCAACCCCTGTCCCGCCCAAGCCATTGCTCATCAACTCTCCAATGGTTCCCGTAACATGTGTGCCATGCCAGCTGGAATTACTGGCCACCTCGCCGGGACCGCATTCATTAACTGCTACCCAATCACCGGGATCCTGCGCATCGGCATCTCGACCATCACCATCATTGGATACTGCCGTGTCATGAATAAAATCATACCCCTGCAATACCGTTCCAAGATCCGCATGCTGACGATAACCCGTGTCAATCACTGCAACGGTAATGCTTGGGCTACCGGTCGTGGTAGACCATGCATTGGGCAAATTAGCACCGCCTTTGTTTGTGCCGGCTGGAGCAAAATAATGCCACTGCGACGACGCATAACTTGGATCAGTTGGCGTGATTCCCATCGGATGTCTCATTCGATCCGGCTCGACCAACTCGACACTACTATCCTGCATCAAGCGCGCTGCAATTGATTGTGCTTCAGTCAATGTAACGGACTTGTCCAGTTTGATAACATGCGCACCGCCCGACATCGGACGCACAACTGTCATACCAACGTTCGCCGCTTTCACCAAAGCAGTTGCATCATAAAGTTCCAGTGCGTGCGTCAACTTCGCACCCTTGATTTGCTGCGGTCTGACGATCAGGCGCGATATCATTTCTTCTTTTGGCGCACCGATAGTCGAAATTGATTTTATATTCAACTTCAGAGGTCCAGTCGCATGTTCTGCCGCGAAGGAAACAATCGCCGCAATCAAAGCGCCGGCAGTGGAAATGCCAAATAAAAATAAGCGGATTCTTTTAATTATCATTATTGTTTTCTCTTGAATGATGATTCAATCAAAGCGGTTTCCTGATCGCATCCGACTCCACCCACTCAACATCCGGATGTTCCCTTAACATCATTTGCCCCTTTGATAATCCGATATCTTTATTCATGAATTGTTTGACCACACATGCTTGCCCAGACATCGCGCGCACATACTCGATCGGCACTTTGATTAAAGAAGAAAATTGCGCTATCGCGTCGGCATTGCACGCAATGGTATCAGGCTTGAATTTGATAATTAACTGTTGAGAAACTTGAGTCTGCTTCTTGGAGGTCGGCATTGAGTCTGCATTTTCTGCATGTCCGCTGCCTAGGGAAGATTGACACCCCGTTACCATCGCCATCAAAACGATTTGAGCAAACGCAAACTTTATTTGCATTGCAGGGCGTGCCATTGTCTCTCCACATCGAACAACAAGTGAAGGCAAAATATAACCGGCTTAAATCCGTTTGACTAGCAACGGACAGCTAAGAAAACAACACTCGATAAATTCGGCAGGATGTGAATTTACACATGCTGTTTAGAACTCATTTCATAAATAGGCATATGCGTGAGCGGGATCCAGGCGGCGCAGCGCGTCGTTGTGATGCTAGCAAAGGGGGTCGCCCTTTGCGTCGCACCACGCCTAGCGCTGCATCCACCCGGACGCCACTCCCCCACACGCCTATTTATGAAATGAGTTCTAAAAGACAGGAATGCATAGCGCATCCGCAGATCATTTGGCAGCGATCACAGAACTCTTATTCGGAGAGATCTCTTTCTCCGGCACGTTACGCTGTATCCATGCCAGCATATCGAGCCAAATCCGTTTGACTTCCGCTTCAGATGGCATGGCTTGCGCATTCGGCAATTCGATCGTAATGACGGGAACATTTTTATGCATGCCGCTATAGTTCCCCAGCGATCCGGGATATACGCCAACGGGATTTAATATCAAGCGGCCAAACTTGTGAGGCGGCTTGGCTGGTCCATCGAAGTCAAGCACACCAAACGGCGCATGCACAGAAATAATGACTTGCGGCTGGAACCGCTCCATCTCCTGATTGACCCAACGCGTTTCCGGTTCAGACAGAGGAGTCACGCCAGGAAAGCGCCGCGGATCCTTGCCCGTCCTTTTTGCCCAGTAAACCGGCGCATCTGTGCGCCAATTCGGCGTCGGGAAATTGCGATTCAAATCGACGCCATTCGCATTCACGCGCATAGGCTTGGCTGCCAACAATCCATCAGGATTGACGACCGGTACGATATCCCAATAAAAATCCTGGGCCGGCGATGTTTTCATCCACTGCATCCAGTGGAACACAATGGCTGAAGCAGTTAATTCGTCACCGTGAATGCCACCCAATAGTAAAACGCGCACAGCCTTGTTATTGGCTCTGCCGTTTTTCATTGCAGGAATTTGGCGCATCAGAATAGGTACACCTCTCAACGAGGTTGCCCCGGAAGGCTGTAATGCACTACCTGCACAATTTGCTGCTGAAACGGTTGGCAAGCGATCAGATAATCGCTTGCACCAATCTACCGGCGCCGACTCCACAATCTCCGGTGATTTCACGGTCATCGACGGTTTCACAATCACGACCGGCTTCGCGTCGATGTGCTTGTCACAACCGGCGCTCGCCACAAGAACCAACAGCCCTGCGCATCCGGCAATGCGACGCACGACACGAAGGATCAATTCACCCACTGAACACCCCTGCACCCACTGCATAACAAATACTCTCGTGTTGAATTGATCCGGTTTACTTGCTTATTTAAGGCCTGCATTTGCACGTAATATTGCTGCCTTGTCGGTCCGTTCCCAGGCAAATTCCGGCTCTGCGCGACCGAAGTGTCCGTAGGCTGCTGTCTTTTGATAAATAGGGCGCAACAAGTCGAGCATTTTCACAATGCCCTTAGGACGCAAATCGAAATGCTCATGCACCAGTTCCGCGATTTTCTCATCAGGAATCACGCCGGTGCCTTCCGTGTAAATGGTGATGTTGATCGGTTTCGCAATACCGATCGCATAACTGACTTGAATCTGGCACTGACGCGCCAATCCTGCCGCCACAATATTCTTTGCGACATAACGCGCTGCATAGGCTGCAGAACGGTCCACTTTTGTTGGATCCTTGCCGGAGAAAGCGCCGCCGCCGTGCGGGCAAGCGCCACCGTAAGTATCGACAATGATTTTACGTCCGGTTAAACCACAATCGCCTTGCGGGCCGCCGATCACAAATCGGCCGGTCGGGTTGACCAGGTAACGGGTATTTTTTAACCACTCGTTCGGCAATACTTGTTTGATGATATCTTCGATGACGGCTTCTTCGATTGCCTTGTGCTGGATATCGGGTGAGTGTTGCGTCGACAGCACTACGGTATCCACTGCCACCGGACGGCCATCGACATATTTCAACGTCACCTGTGATTTTGCATCCGGACGCAGCCAAGGCAGACGGCCATCCTTGCGCAATTGTGACTGACGCTCGACCAGACGGTGTGCGTAGTAAATCGCAGCAGGCATCAAATCGGGCGTTTCGTCGCAAGCATAACCAAACATCAAGCCCTGGTCGCCGGCGCCTTGATCCAGGTCCAGGCCTTTGCCTTCATCCACGCCTTGCGCAATGTCAGGCGATTGCTTGTCATAGCAAACCATGACGGCGCAACCGCGGTAATCGATACCAAAATCGGTATTGTCGTAACCGATGCGCTTGATGGTTTCGCGTGCCACGTTGATGTAATCGACATTGGCATGTGTGGTGATTTCGCCTGCCAGTACGACCAAACCGGTATTGCAAAGGGTTTCGGCAGCAACACGAGCAGTAGGGTCTTGCTCAAGGATCGCGTCTAGAATAGCGTCTGAGATTTGATCCGCAACTTTATCGGGGTGGCCCTCAGAGACGGATTCTGAGGTAAAAAGGTATTCGTGTGACATGCAAGCTCCTGTTAATCAATGGGTTGGGACTGTCGAGGCCAACCTAATGAGCCTGCGACGCTTTAGCGATATTTTCAAAAGCTGGCTACATCCTGCAGCTTTCAACCGCCTCGCAAGTTGTCTGTGTTAACTCGGCGGGTAAGACATCTGTGATATTTTACGCCTCTTGAATTAAATCAGCAAAAAAACCATTCAGAATGCTCATTGCCCTGTTCCGTCTGTTGTCAAAGTTTCCCTTGCCTGTTTTGCATGCATTTGGAACAACTCTCGGCTGGCTGGTTTATTTGGCATCACCTTCGTATCGCCGTCTCCTCAAGGACAATATCGGCCGTGCCGGTTTTTCTTCCTCTTTGTGCGCGTCAGTTGCCGAATCCGGCAAAAGCATCCTTGAGCTGCCCTTTATCTGGTGCGCGTCACCGGAACGCGTCCTCCGCACCGCCATGATCGAAAACTGGGAATTGGCGCAAGCCGCATTGGATGCGCAAAAAGGCGTGATTTTTTTGACGCCACACTTGGGTTGTTTTGAAATTATTGCGCAAGCCATCGCTGCCCGGACATCATTGACTGCCCTATATCGTCCGCCGCGCAAAAATGCACTTAAACCGCTCATTGAGGGTGCGCGTGCCAGACACAATCTGCACCTTGCACCTGCTAATTTGACAGGCGTACGTGCACTGCTCAAGGATCTGAAAAAAGGCAAGGCGATTGGCCTTTTGCCTGATCAGGTGCCACAACATGGGGAAGGCGTATGGGCCGATTTCTTCGGCAAGCCCGCATATACGATGACGCTATCAGCCAAAATGCATCAAATGACAAGCGCGCCCATTATTTTGTCGTATGCCGAACGCCTTCCACACGGTCGCGGCTACACGATCCGCTTCGCTCCATTCGACGAAGTGCTAGGCAACACCCCGGAAGAGCAAGCGCGCGCCATCAATCTCGCGATGGAAAAATTGATTGCATGCTGTCCGTCACAATATTTTTGGAGTTACAACCGCTACAAAATTCCTGATGGTGTCGTAGCTTCTCTCTCTCAACAGGAAAGCGCATGAGATTATTACTGTGCGTGATGTGGTTGTTGCACTGGCTGCCGCTGCCCTTGCTTGGCAGGATAGGCAATGGCATCGGCACCTTATTTTTTTACATCCTGAAAAAAAGACGGCACATTGCATTGACCAATTTGCGCCTATGCTTTCCCGATCTGCCGGAAGCAAAACGGCGATTGATGGCGAAAAAACATTTCCAGGCCTATGCACGCGCCGTACTGGAACGCGGTATTTTATGGTGGGCCTCCGAAGCACGGCTCAAGCGATTGATTGTGGTTGAACCGCGCGTGCCGCTCGATCTTTTCCAGTCCGGCCCGACCATCATTTTGTGCCCTCACTTTGTATGCCTGGAAGTTGCGGGAGTCGCAGTCGCGATGGCAACGCCTGGCTGTTCCATCTACACGCGCCAGCGCAACCGGCTGTTTGACGAAGCGCTGCGCAAAGGCCGTTCGCGCTTTCACGAACCAAGACTGTTTTCGCGCGCAGATGGCATTAAACCGATCATTCGTGCAATGCGCGAGCGCATCCCTTTTTTCATGTTGCCGGATCTGGATTTCGGTTCGAAGGATGCAGAGTTTGTCCCGTTTTTTGGCAATAGCACGGCGACATTGACAGCGCCCGCCCGTATCGCGGCGGCGACAAATGCAAAAGTCGTTCCGGTCATTGCGACTTTTTTGCCCAACTATCAGGGTTGGAAGGTAACCTTTTATCCGCCTTGGGAAAATTATCCCGGCGATGATGTGATAGCAGCGACACGCCGCATGAATGAATTTATCGAAGCACGCGTACTCGAAGCGCCTGCGGAATACTGGTGGACACATAAACGCTTCAAAACCCGGCCACCCGGCGAACCTGGCCTTTATTGAGTCAAATTGACAAGCACGTCAGCCAACTCAATATATTTGCTACAGCAGTTTATAATCGCCTTATGAAACTCAAATTCACCAAAATGCATGGCGCAGGCAATGACTTTGTCGTGATCGACGCGATCAATCAACGCATCGATTTCACGCCGGCGCAATGGCAACTTCTCGCCGACCGCCGCTTCGGTGTCGGCGCCGATCAAATGTTGGTGGTAGAAAGCCCGCAAGCATCCGGCATCGATTTTCGCTATCGTATTTACAACGCAGATGGCGGCGAAGTCGAACAATGCGGCAATGGCGCGCGCGCCTTCGTCAAATTTGTCACCGACAAGGGTTTGACAACGAAACATGCGATCAAGGTCGAAACCATGTCCGGCATCATAGAGCCGCGCCTGGAAGCGGATGGGCAAATCACCGTCGATATGGGCGCACCGATTCTGGAAACGAAACGCGTGCCGTTTGACGCCACCGGTTTGACCGGCAAAACGGAAGGCGCCGATACGCTCTGGCCATTACAGATTCATGGTAAATCCATTTGGATATCTGCTATCTCCATGGGCAATCCGCATGCGGTGCAAATTGTCGACGATGTGGATGCAGCCCCATTAAATTCTGATGGACCGTTGATCGAACATCACCCGCGTTTCCCCAAACGCGTCAATGCCGGATTCATGCAGATCATCAATCGCCATGTCATCAAGTTGCGCGTGTTTGAGCGTGGCGCAGGCGAAACGCTGGCCTGCGGCACGGGTGCATGCGCTGCAGTGGTCGCCGGTATTCGGCGCGGCGTATTGGATTCGCCGGTAAAAGTGGCGACGCGCGGCGGCGAGCTTTCCATCGCATGGGCCGGCACCGGAGCTCCAGTCATGTTGACAGGACCTGCAGTCAATGTATTTGAAGGCGAAATCGAGATTTAAAGCATGTCTTGTCGGTTAGAATCTGATATGAATACCGATGCGGCCACTTATTTTGGACTGACACAAAATTACCGACCTTTAGCACTTAAAAAATGACCTCACACCTTGACCCTATGACTGTCGCGCAATACTTGTCCGACAACCCGCATTTTTTTGAAGAAAATCCGGAGCTTTTTTCTCAGATCAAGTTGACCAGTTCAATGGGAGGGCGCGCAGTCTCATTGCAAGAAAAGCAAATGGAAGTGTTGCGTCTGAAAATCAAGGCGATGGAGCTTAACATGGCAGACTTGATGCGCATCGGACAAGAAAATGATGTGATCAGCCACAAATTCCAGGCATGGACACGCGCCTTATTGCAAGCACGAAATGATGTCGATTTGCCGCATGTATTGATCGATGGATTAACGACAAACTTTTCAGTTCCTTATGCCACATTGCGCATGTGGAGTGTTGCGGAAGATTTTGCTCATACCTGGTTTGCTGAAAGCGTGTCGGAAGATGCACGCATTTTCGCCAGCGGGCTGAACACGCCTTTCTGTGGCGAGAATCATGATTTCGAAGCCGCTTCATGGATTGAAGACGCAGAGTCGATCCAGTCTGTCGCGATGCTGCCTTTGCGTACACTCGATTCACGCGAAGTATTCGGCTTGCTCGTGTTGGGCTCGCCAGATCCGCGCCGCTTCACGTCCGATATGGCGACCGATTTCTTGGCAAACATCGGCGAGACTGCCAGTGCAGCACTGACATGTTTGCTCGACTAATTCCTCATTTGACGAGCCAGCGCGGTGAGTAAAACCGCACATCAAGCTTATCTGGATGGCTATCTCGATAGCCTGATCACACAACGCAAGCTATCTGCACACACGGTCAGCAATTACGGTCGCGACCTGAATGAGTTGAATACGTTTGCCGAGACGCTCGGCAACAATATCTCGCTGACATCCATCACGCATTTCCACATCCGCAAGTTTGCTGCGCAATTGCATGGACAAGGTTTGAATGCCCGTTCGATTGCACGCAAACTGTCTGCCTGGCGCGGTTTTTTCGAATGGCTTTCCGAGCAAGTGCCGCTCACCTCCAATCCTGTCGATGGTGTGAAAGCGCCGAAGCGCGCAAAGCCATTGCCCAAAGCGTTATCCGCAGATGACGCGGTGCGCCTGGTTTCTGAAACAAGCCCCGGCAAAGATGCCGAATCTGCCACACAGCTATGTAATCGTGCGATGTTTGAATTGCTGTATTCAAGCGGATTACGCGTGTCGGAATTGGTTCAACTCGATGCACGCTACGTACAGGAAGCACAATATGTTTCCTCGGGCTGGATCGATTTCGATGCATGCGAAGTCATGGTCACGGGCAAAGGCAATAAGATGCGCAGCGTCCCGATTGGTCAACCGGCGATGGCCGCCATATCGGCTTGGCTAGCGTTACGCTCTTCATTTGCCCAAACAAATGAACCCGCCCTTTTCATCAATGAACGCGGCACCCGCATGTCGCCACGCGTGGTGCAATTGCGCTTGAAAGCCCATGCACAAGCGCTCGGCATACCTGCGGATGTGCATCCGCATGTGCTGCGCCATTCTTTTGCATCGCATGTGCTGCAATCATCCGGCGATTTACGCGCCGTGCAGGAAATGCTTGGGCATGCATCGATCGCCGCGACACAGGTCTACACATCGCTTGATTTTCAGCGACTGGCCAAGGTATATGATGCGGCCCATCCTAGAGCCAAGAAAAAATAATACGGTTTTGCCCGTCACAAAAATGCTTAGTACAATTCCATCATTGTTTGCGACATAACCGCAGCGCTTAAATTTGTACCACCGTTGCACCATCGATCGACTTTCTTGACGCATTTACAGGCACATCACCATGTCACTCATTCCCGTCACCATCCTTACCGGCTTTCTCGGCGCTGGCAAAACGACTTTGCTCAATCGTATTCTGCAGGAACAACATGGGCACAAAATTGCCGTGATCGAAAATGAATTCGGCCAAGAGAATATCGATAACGAGATTCTGGTGCAAGACAGTAACGAGCAAATCGTTGAAATGAATAATGGCTGTATCTGCTGTACTGTGCGCGGTGATTTGATTGTCGCACTGACGACCTTGGCGCAAAAACGCAATGCCGGCACATTACAATTCGATCGCATCATTATTGAAACCACCGGACTAGCGAATCCCGGTC
The DNA here is from genome assembly GCA_036560485.1 of Burkholderiaceae bacterium. Classification (GTDB taxonomy): domain Bacteria; phylum Pseudomonadota; class Gammaproteobacteria; order Burkholderiales; family Burkholderiaceae_D; genus DATBRC01. The sequence goes on along the minus strand of DATBRC010000017.1, from coordinate 27,904 downwards.
CGGTCGCGCAGACATTTTTCATGGACGATGAAGTCGCAGCGCACTATATGCTGGATGCCATTATCACTGTCGTCGATGCCAAGCATGCGATGCACCAATTGACTGAACATGAAGAAGCGCAGCGGCAAGTCGGATTTGCCGACAAATTGCTACTCTCGAAAACCGACTTGGTTGACACCACTGAGCTGGATACTTTAATCGCACGGTTAAAACGGATCAATCCGCGTGCGCCCATCAACAAAGTCGATTTTGGTCGTGCACCGATTGACCAGATACTGGACTTGCGTGGTTTTAACCTCAATGAAAAACTGGAAATTGACCCGAATTTTCTCAGTGTCGAAGCAGCCGATCACGATCATGTACATGATGAGCATTGCAATCATGATCATGACCACCATCACGCCCATCACAGCGACGACATTGCCGCCTTCGTCTTTAAAAGCAACCGGCCATTCGATAGCGAGCGGCTCGATGAATTTTTAGGTGGCTTGGTACAAGTCTACGGCCCGCGCATGTTGCGCTACAAAGGCGTGTTATGGATGAAAGGTGCCGACCGCAAAGTGGTATTCCAAGGTGTACATCAGCTTATGGGAAGCGATTTGGGCGGGAAGTGGGCCACCGATGAGGTGCGTGGCAGCAAAATGGTGTTTATTGGCAAAAATTTGCCAAAAGATATTTTTATTAAGGGACTAGAACAATGTTTAGTATAAACTGTCGTGGTTTTACGCAAGGAGGGGCCGTTTAGATAGATGTGCAGCAATCAATCTCGCATGCAGAATCACCATATAACAATGCATCGGGAAGTTCTTAAAGGATAAGGGCTATGAACGCAACCGTTACTAAAAAATCAGCCAAAAAGAGCGTGGTCGCCACCGGAAGCAAAAAAGCGGCTATCAAACCAGCGACAAAGCCAAAAGCCAAGCCTGCAACACGTGCTACCGGCAAAGCGCCAGTGAAATCCGCGCCCGCCAAGACTGCCAAAAAAGTCGTCAGCAAGGCTAAAGCCCCTGTGAAAGCTGCGGTGAAAACGGTAAAAAGTGCGCCCAAACCCGCGAAAAAAGTCGCGACACCTATAAAAAAGAGCGTAAAACCAACAGTGAAGCCGGCTGCAAAAGTAGCGAAAAAAGCGGTGGTTAAAACGGCTGCCAAGCCGATTGAAAAAAAGGTGTCCCCAACTGTCGTAAAAATCAGTAAAGTAATGACTGAAAAGAGCAGCCCAATTTTGCAGTCAACGGACACAACACATGCCAAAACTCAAATGGCTGCTCCTCGCGTAGTGCAGAATGTGGCGATTGCAACACCAAACATGGATTTCAAAGTGACTCAATCGATCGCAAACAAGAGCATTGACAATGCATCAGCAGGATTAACGGGTAAAATTGAATTTACAGAAGTTTCGAAAGTAAGCAAAGTGGCAACCAAATCTACTACCAAACCAGTTACCGATGGCCCTCTCTTGACAGAAGAACAAATTCTCAAGATGAGTGATAAAGATTACATGAATGAAGCGCAATTAGCGTTTTTCAAAGCGCGCCTGCAACAACTCGAAATTGATTTGCTTAAAAATGCCGGCGAGACAACCGAACATTTGCGCGAAACAGTTTTAGTACCGGACCCGGCAGACCGCGCGACAATTGAAGAAGAACATGCGCTTGAATTGCGCACGCGTGATCGCGAGCGTAAATTGCTCAAAAAAGTGCAGCAATCCATTGCCAGCATCGATAGTGGCGACTATGGCTGGTGCGAAGAAACCGGCGAACCGATCGGGATCCCGCGTTTGCTGGCACGCCCGACTGCCACACTGTCCCTGGAAGCGCAACAACGACGCGAACTCAAACAGAAGCTGTACGGCGACTGATATAAAATTCAACTGCACGTATGACAAGCGCACGATTTTATCCGTGCGCTTGTTGCTTTTTGTGATATCGATTTATAAAAACGCCAATTTCAATGCTCATGAAAAGATATCGCAATCGTTTATACCAGAATGCTAATTTTTCGCCCTCTGACAGATCTCAGACAATCTCAGATGGCACGACTTAAATAAAAACAAGCAGATAGTTGTAATAGACGCCGGGTTTTAGCTAAACTGCTATAAAAATAGAGTCAAAATTTGACAAACGGCTTCAGTACGGCTGTAATCGTATTTCGACAATTACTTTGTGTTACCGTTATAAATAGAAATCCAACCGTTTTAGCATCGGCGGCAAACTCAAGTATTCATAATCAGGAAAAACGTGGGCCTTTTCTCGTTTTTAGGTAAGAAAGATAACGAACCGGACAAAGCTTCGTCCGAAAAGGAAGAGGCTCGCCGTAAACGTGAGGAACGTACTGCCTCCTCCCAGATTTTGCAACGTGATGCGGCACGCGCGACCGCAATGAAGATTGATGCGATCGAGTCCGAGATGACATCGGAGCTCATCAAGCCGGCCAAAACAAGTAATAGCCAACTCCGTAAATCCGCACCTCCGAAACCGCCCGCTGCCAAAGCAGCCGCGCCTACCGCTACAAAAGAAGCAGTGCAAGTTGCCAAACCGGCTCAAACTGCATTGCCGGCGATGGGCATGACGACTGATTTCCTGTTAGGTAGTGAAGCCGTCGTAGCAGGTATCGAAGTATCCAGCTCAGAAACCGATCCGGTCATCGAAGAAGCCGCCATTTTGTTTGCCAATGAGCAGACCGACATGGTCGAACAAGTATTGCTGAGCGCGATTCAAGATAAAACACCCAACGAATCCAATCGCGTCATATGGTGGATGCTGTTCGACTTATATCAAATCTCTGGCAAACAGGCGCCGTTCGACAATTTATCGATTGAATATGCGAGCAAGTTTGAAACTTCGCCTCCGACATGGGAAGGGTCACATCTTGAATCGCAACCAATTAAAGAAACGCCGCTCAGCGCCGTGCCGATGATTGCCTTCGCCGGAAAGCTTGATGACAGCATCGTCAAGCAATTAGAGCGCCTGCAGAAAATGGGCGAGAACAATAAAACTGTGCGGTTGGAATTTGTACGCGTTACTGAAGTAAACCCTGCAGGTTGCGGACTGTTGCTTGATGCGCTGAAAAAATTGCATAAAGCCGGCAACGATCTGGTTTTTGTCGGCGCAGCAGAATTGGCAGAAAAAATTCGCTCCATTCTGGAGGTGGGTCGACGCGATGAAACTGAAGCACCGTGGTTATTGTTGCTTGAGATTTTAGAGCTGCTCAACCGCGAAAAGGATTTCGAAGAAACCAGCATTGATTACTGTGTCACATTTGAAGTTTCGCCGCCGGCGTTTGTGCCGCCCAAAAACAAGATCACCATGGCACTGGAAGAAAGTGTCATGGAAGATGATATGACAAACCATTTCATGATGCCGCTTGTGATAGATGGCCGCACCGATCAGCTTATTAATGCGATCAAGGAATATTCGGCGAATCACAATCCAGCCATCATTGATTGCGCACGGCTAACACGGGTAGATTTTGGTGCAGCCGGCCAGTTGTTAAGCGGCTTGGCGCCGCTTGCCGGAAATGGCCGCACAATCGAACTTATTAACGTCAATCATTTGGTCGCTGCATTGTTTAACGTAATGGGCTTACGTGACATCGCACACATTTTGCCCCGCAAAAAATAGTCGACATCCGTCCATATCCACTTTTGGCCTGGATAGCAATTGATTACCATCACATCTCGATTACCTCTTGTAATCCGATAGCACATCCCCAACATTACTTTGATTGATTGCTTACCGATTGAAGCATCCGGTCGGCAATTACTCGGACACTGGCCGTCATTAAACAGCAGCCAGTCACATCATTTGAAGGCAAATATGGAACAATTTCACGGCACAACTATTCTCTCCGTTCGACGTGGCAATATCGTCGCACTGGGCGGAGACGGTCAAGTAACGCTGGGCAATATCGTCATGAAAGGCTCAGCACGCAAAGTACGCAAGCTTTATCACGGAAAAGTGCTCGCAGGATTTGCGGGGGGTACGGCCGATGCATTTACGTTGATCGAATTGTTTGAAGCCAAACTTGAAAAGCATCAGGGACATTTGATGCGCGCGTCAGTAGAATTGGCGAAAAATTGGCGCACCGATCGCATGTTGCGGCGGCTGGAAGCGATGCTGTTAGTCGCTGACCGTGACTCAACTTTAGTTATCACCGGCAATGGCGACGTGCTGGAGCCGGAAGATGGAATCGGTGCTATCGGTTCCGGCGGCGCGTTCGCACAATCGGCAGCCAAGGCTTTGCAGGAAAACACCGACTTGGCGCCATCCGATATCGTGAAAAAAGCACTCACTATCGCCGGCGAACTCTGCATCTATACCAACCTGTCGCACACCATCGAAACATTGGAATGACGCGGCGGTTAACACGCTCGCGCAATACATTATGAATATGACCCCAAAAGAGATTGTCTCCGAACTCGACAAACACGTTGTCGGGCAAGGCCGTGCCAAACGCGCAGTAGCGATCGCATTGCGCAACCGTTGGCGGCGTCAGCAAGTCGCTGAGCCGTTACGCCATGAGATCACGCCGAAAAATATTTTAATGATCGGTCCGACTGGCGTCGGCAAAACCGAAATTGCCAGACGTCTTGCCAAATTGGCCGATGCACCGTTCATTAAAATCGAAGCGACCAAATTTACCGAAGTCGGTTATGTTGGCCGCGATGTCGACACGATTATTCGTGACCTGATCGATATCGGCATCAAGCAAACACGCGAGGCTGAAATGCGCAAGGTACGCTCGCGTGCCGAAGATGCGGCAGAAGAGCGCGTGATTGATATCCTGGTACCGCCTGCACGCGATTTCGGTTTTCACCCGAACGCCAGTACAGCGGCCGACGCCGATTCGCACAGCGGCAATGCGGCTCGTCAAACTTTCCGCAAGCGTTTGCGCGAAGGATCACTTGATGATCGAGAAATTGAAATTGAAGTTGCCGATCCCAGCCCGCACATGGAAATCATGGCGCCACCAGGCATGGAAGAAATGACAGAACAAATCAAATCGATGTTCTCGGGCCTGGGCGGCAATCGCAAAAAAAAGCGAAAAATAAAAATCAAGGATGCAATGACCTTGTTGACCGAAGAGGAAGCCGCCAAGCTGATCAACGACGATGAAACGAAGCAGAAGGCAATTGCCAATGTCGAGCAAAACGGCATTGTTTTTCTGGATGAGATCGACAAGATCGCAACCCGCTCCGAAGTCGGCGGCGCCGATGTGTCGCGCGCCGGCGTGCAGCGTGATCTGCTGCCATTGGTCGAAGGCACTACCGTCAATACCAAGTACGGCATGATCAAGACCGATCATATTCTGTTCATTGCGTCAGGCGCCTTTCATCTTGCCAAACCATCGGATCTGATCCCGGAGTTGCAAGGCCGCTTCCCGATTCGCGTCGAATTGGAATCCTTATCGATTGCCGATTTTGAACGCATCCTGACCGGTACCGATGCCTGTCTGACCAAACAATATGAAGCATTGCTGGCGACAGAAGGTATCACAATTGAATTTGGCGAGGACGGCATCCAGCGTTTGGCATCCATTGCATTTTCGGTCAATGAGAAAACGGAAAACATCGGTGCACGCCGACTATATACCGTCATGGAAAAACTACTGGAAGAAATTTCGTTCTCCGCAAGCGAGGCCACTGACAAGGCAATTCAAATCACCGCAGCTTATGTGGATGAACGATTGAGTGCTTTGGCGATCAACGAAGATTTATCGCGTTATGTTTTGTAGATATTTCTAGATAACTGCATTATTGATCATGGCAAACAAATCGCTCGGTACGCGGCAAAAACTCAGCTTCCGTATCGAGCCTTCTCAACAAACTACCAAACCACGCAATCCGGTTGCGGTTGCCGCACAATCGCGCAAAGGCGGCCCGCATCAAAAATCCCAGTCATCGCTCCGGCAAGGGCAAAAGCGTTTATTGAAAAAGATAGTGATCGATCAAGGTAATAAAGACTGATGATCTATCAACTTCAACAATGTGACGTCAATTCAAATTCGTATTTATTTTTCACCACGATCATCTGCACGCTTTAAAAATCTTGCAACTAGAGAAATGTTATCGAGTCACATCAATGTGACGCGTTGTTAAAATATGTTTTTGTGCATCGCAATGCATTCTCGGTTTACCTACCTGTAGTAGCGAAAATTCCAATTGATCTTGCATTGCATGCAGCGTCATTTTGAAATGATGCTATGAGCCATATTTAATTGTCATCATGGGGCAAAGTAATTCATCGACTGCAAAGCCTGCGCTAGTGCAACCAGCGGCACGTTTCGTGACAGAAATTTAAAGTGACCGCCAGTGTTTTATTGCGGCGCACTAATTTTTATTTTACGAAACAAAACCTACTACCGTATAACTACTAGGCCTACTTGTTATCCAAATATTTTGGCCTATGATTCACTCACTTCGCGAACACACCAGCTAAATTACCCGTTTAGTGATAGTGAATGCCGATGCAGAGAGAGCAGTCATCACTGCCCAAAAAAATAATAACAACTGCATTGAATCAGGCACCGCGTATTTGATATCTCATGATTCCGTATCTTTTGAAATCTGAATATTGATCGCATTACGTTGGCGCATGCATGGCTGACAAAAAAGTTTTTAAGAGCGATAAATCGCCACACCCTATCCTTAATAAGCAAACAAGAATGGAGACACATCATGGCTTTAAACATTAAATCATTTATAGGTAGCATTGCCGCAGCTGCAGTATTGCTGTTGCCAAGCTTTGCAGCACAAGCTGTCACTGCTGGTCCTGGCACATGGAGCAGCAATCAAACCTGGGCTGCCGACTCAGTCAACGGCGGCAATCTGACTGGTTATTTCTACTGGCCGGCAACACAGCCAACCAAGAACGGCTTACGCGCACTGATTCTGGTGCTGCATGGCTGTACGCAAACAGCAGCCGGCGACGTCATCAACGATTCTTCCGATGGCGGCTTCAACTGGAAAACGACGGCCGACAATTACGGCGCAGTGATCCTGGCACCGAATGCGACAGGGAATGTCTACAGCAACCACTGCTGGGATTATGCAAATACGTCGCCAAGCCGCACTGCAGGCCACCATGGCATCCTGCTTGACCTGATCAACCGCTTCGTCACCAATTCGCAATACGCAATCGATCCAAACCAAGTGTATGTAACCGGCCTGTCTTCCGGCGGCGGCATGACGATGGCGCTTGGTTGCCTGGCACCGGATATTTTCGCCGGTATCGGTATCAATGCGGGTCCGGCAGTGGGTACGCCAACCAGCGCGATCAGCTATGTTCCGTCTGGCGTGGATGCCAACAGCACAGCATCGACTTGCAACACTTACGCAGGTACACATAAGAGCAGCTTCGCGACACAGATCACCAGTGCTGTTTGGGGTTCCGGTGACTATCTCGTGACGCAGGCTTATGGCCCAATGGATACGGCTGCGATGCGTATCGTCTACGGCGGCACCTACACCAAAGGCGCGACCTTCACCATCTCTGGTGGTTCGGGCAATGGTACAGGTACTCCTTACACGGACCAGAATGGACACTTGCGCACCACTGAAATCAGCGTGGATGGCATGGGCCATGCATGGCCAGCCGGTCCTGGCGGCCAGAACATTAGTTACGTCGATGCTACCCGTATCAACTATCCAGTATATGTTACGGATTTCTGGTTCAAGAACAACTTGCGCGCAGCTGCCGGCGGTACAACCACGACTACAGTTGCAGGCGGCACAACCACTACCGCTCATGCAACCACGACCACAACAACAACCACGACGACACTGGTCTATTCGACATCTGTCAGAGATACCGTGACCAACCATTACATCGCTGGTCGTATCAATGTCACGCAATACAATCAACTGGGTGCGAAGTATGGCTACAACACATACATCACCTTGTACAAATGCGGCACGACATGGACTAATTCTTCAACCTGCGGACCAATGAATTAATGGTTTGACTCTGCCTCGGTAATTAATATAACGAGACAGAAATTTGAAGTGAGGAGTGAAGCTCCGTTTAACCCGAATATCCTGATCGATATTCGGGTTTTTTTATGCTTGTCACATAGGGCACGATCTCTGAAATCGCACGTACGGCTTGCTTCAATTTCCCTGATACATGGAATTGGTTTTGAACGGCCGGTATTGAGCGCTCTGATGGAGTAAAAATCAGACAACCTAATTGTGAGGCGATATATATGGTTCGAATGGCTGTAAAAGTTCCCGGAACTACAGGCGGCATGCATTCAACATTAACTTTGTGTTCATTCCTGGTAATTTCTCAACCACCCGGAACACGTCGCGGCCTCATATTAAATGGCGCATTCGGGGGATTAGGATTGCCGGCTTGCGGCCCTGGGGGAGTAGCAGATGCGGGTGGCATCATTGGTGTTATTGTCATTGGAGGTGCAGACTGCGGTGCCGAGTCACTACTGACTGAATCGACCCGCAATTGTTGCGTTTCCGGAAGCTCGACACGCTTGTTGACGCCTCCATCCGATAGCACCACATATTTTGCATGCACTTCCTTGACCGTCACACCCGGCAGCACTTCTGCATTCATCGCAATCGATTGAGGCGGCTTGCCGTCTGCAGACAAAATCGCGACACTTTCTTCAGGCTTATCTGCAACGACCACACCTTTTAATTGGAAATTACTGGCAACGGCTGCCGATGCCGGGCGTCCACCGAATAAAGAAGCCGCAGCCATTAAATTGACATCAACGTGCGCGACCGGCGGCGGTGCCATTACGGGACGCGCAGCCGGCTTGAACAAGCGGGTCGCCCAGTACGTTCCCGATATGCACAGAGCAATAAACAACACGAAACTAACGAAAACGGGTAACCGCTTCATCACATTCCCTTTGAAAATAATTGCCAGTCTTTACATTTACTACTGACTGGTCTGTTCAGAACATTATGCATGCTAGTGCACCAATTGATTGATTTCGATAATCGGCATCAGCACTGCCAACACGATCAACAGCACCACCACACCCATCACCAGGATCAATGCCGGTTCCAGCAAGCCGGCAATCGTCAATGCACGCCGTTCCAAATCCGTCTCTTGCGCACTTGATGCGCGTTCCAGCATCGCAGGCAATTCGCCCGTCACTTCACCGGCACGAATCATATGAATCAGCATCGGCGGGAAATGCTTGTGTGCCGACAACGCACGCGCCAAGCCTATCCCTTCGCGCACACTCGCGGTTGCTTCTTCCACCTGATCGCGCATCGCCACATTCGACAATGTATCGCGACTGGTTTGCAGTGCGCGCAAAATCGGCACACCGGAACCGGTCGTGATCGCCAACGTGCTGGCAAATCGCGCGGTATTCAAACTGCGTTCAAATTTTCCATACAACGGAGCGGTCAACAACCACGAATGCCATCGATATTTGACCGCAGGATTTTTCAATGCATTACGCCAAACGAAAAATGCGGCGATCAATATAGCGCCAACGATCAATCCGTAATTGCGCACAAAATCCGACACCGCCAACATTATCACCGTCAGCAAAGGCAGCTTCTGCTTTGTGCTGGCAAACACGGAAACAATTTGCGGCACGACGTAAGTCAGCAAAAAGATCACGATGGCAAATGCCACTACGGTGACGATTGCAGGATACGTAAATGCCAGCCTGACCTTTTGCACCAATGCATTGCGTCGCTCAATATAATCGGCCAAGCGCGACAACACGCGCGCCAATTGACCGATTTGCTCACCTGAAGAAACCAGCGCGCGATAGATTTCTGCAAAATCATCCGGGTGCTGCGACAACGCATCGGACAACGATGAACCACTCATGATCTCCGAGCGGATCGATGCAATCAAATCACGCACATAAGTTCGTTCAGCCTGTTCCAGCAATGCAGAAAATGCCTGTTCCAACGGCAAACTCGCTTCCAGCAAACTGGATAGCTGACGTGTAAACAACGCCAACTCATTGGTCGAAAGCTTGTCGCCAAAAGCGCGTCTCTTGGTATTACCTTCCGCGTCGACCTGCGTCGTAATAATATCCAGGCTGACCGGAACCAATCCTTGTCCGCGCAAATCCACGCGAGCGGCACGCGCGCTATCGGCATTGACCACGCCCTTCTTGGTCTTGCCTACATCATCAACCGCCTCATAACGAAATACTGGCAAAATGCGAACCTATTCCTTTGTGACACGCAGCAATTCTGCTTGCGTCGTCGTACCATCAGCCAACCAGCGCTCGCCATCTTCACGCATGGTGCGCATGCCATCCTGTTGCGACACTGCGCGTATTTCTGCTTCCGATGCACGGTTATGAATCTGCGCGCGAATCTGGTCGGTCGTTTGTAAAAGCTCGTAGACACCAACGCGCCCCTGATATCCGGTGTGCCCGCATTTGTCGCAACCGACTGCTTTCCATTCCTGACCATCTGGCTGTTTGCAATGTGGACACAACTTGCGTACAAGACGTTGCGCGACTACACCGATCAATGACGAAGACAACAGGAACGGCTCGATACCCATATCCAGCAAGCGCGTTACTGCAGCAGCGGAGTCATTGGTATGCAAGGTCGCCAATACCAGATGGCCTGTCAATGATGCCTGCACCGCAATCTGCGCAGTCTCCAAATCGCGAATCTCACCAATCATGATGACATCCGGATCCTGACGCAGGATCGCGCGCAGCGCTTTGGCAAACGTCATTTCAATCCGTGCATTGACTTGCGTCTGACCCACACCTGCCAACTCGTATTCGATCGGATCTTCGACCGTCAGAATATTAGTGGTGGTCGCATTCAATCGCGACAGCGCAGCATAGAGCGTTGTGGTTTTACCTGAACCGGTCGGGCCGGTGACTAATACGATCCCGTGCGGTTGCGCGATCAGTTTGTCGAATTGCGTCGAGACATCGTGCGCCATGCCCAAGCTATTCAAATCAAGCCGGCCCGCTTCCTTATCCAGCAAACGCAACACCGCGCGTTCGCCATGTCCAGTCGGCAAAGTGGAGACACGCACATCAACCGGCTTGCCACCGACACGCAAGGTAATGCGGCCGTCTTGCGGCAAACGCTTTTCGGCGATATCGAGTTGCGCCATGATCTTGATACGCGAGATCAACGACGCATGAATGGCTTTTTTAGGACGCACGATATCGCGCAATGATCCGTCAATACGGAAGCGCACCACCGAGATTTGTTCAAACGGCTCAATGTGAATATCCGATGCGCCTTCACGCAATGCCTGCGTCAACAATGCATTGATCATGCGAATCACCGGTGCATCATCGGCCGACTCCAGCAAATCCTCAATCGCCGGCATGTCCAGCATCAACTTGGCCAGATCAAGATCGGATTCGTATTCGTCGATCACTTGCGCGGCATCGCCGCCGGAACCGGCATAGGCTTTGGCAATCGCTGCTTCCAGTTGTTCATGCGGCATCGATTTCAATTTGATGCGGCCGAAACGCCGACTCACTTCTGCAATCGCAGCTGGTTTTGTCGCATTGGAAACCCATACTTCTATAGGCGCCTCGTCCGCGCCATCGCGATGCGCCAACAACGCAAAATCGCGCGCGAATGCGAAAGGTAAAAGACGATCTTCAATCATAGATTACTCATTGCTGTGTCATTGCTTAGGCGTGCTGTCTGGTGTTGGTGCAGGTACTGCCGGAGGAATGGGCGATACAACACCAGCCTTGCCTGGATTTTTAATAAACAGATCGCCGTTTGTTGGCTGTCCATTTTCGAGCGTAGGTATCAGTGGTGCTCCCATATCCGGCAACACCAATTTCTGCTCCGGTTGTCCTTTGATTTGCTCATTGCGGATATATTCGTATCGGTCCGACATTAAATTGACGCTCTGCTCGTTGGTTCTCACAATTGTCGGCCGCAAAAACACCATCAAATTTTTCTTTGTTCGCGTACGCGTTTGGTATTTAAACAAATTACCGATAATGGGAATATCACCCAAGCCAGGAATCTTGTCATTTGAATCCGATGTTTCATCAGTGATTAAGCCACCCAAGACGATAATCTGTCCATCGTCCACTAGTACATTGGTTTCGATTGAACGCTTGTTCGTGGTAAGGCCGGCTGTGTCGTTCTTACTTGCTGGATCGACACTGGATGTTTCCTGATAAATCGCCATCTTGACTGTGCCACCTTCGGAAATCTGCGGTTTCACGCGTAGCGCCAAACCGACATCCTTGCGCTCGATGGTTTGAAAGGGATTCGATGTAGCACCTGATGCACCGGTCGTAAATGATCCGGTAATGAAAGGCACATTCTGACCCACGATAATTTTCGCTTCCTCATTGTCAAGCGTAATCAAGTTTGGCGTAGAAAGTATGTTTGAACCTGAATCGTTTGACATTGCATGCGCGATGGCGCCCAAACCTAATGTACCGCCGACTTGCCGGAAAACACCCAAACTTAAACCGCCACCCGGCACGGCAGCTTTTCCAGCTTTAGCAAGTGTAAGTAAATTATTATTAACGGCGTTATCAAATACTTGGGCCCCACCTACTCGATACGTACTGCTAGAGTTTCCCGTCGCGCCGAGCCATTGAATACCAAATTCAGCGGCTTTGTCATCCGAAACCTCGGCAATCAACGATTCGATATAGACTTGCGCACGCCGTGCATCAAGCTGATCGATCACAGCACGCAAATTGCGATACACCGGCTCACTCGCCGTAATGATCAACGTATTAGTGGAAACATCTGCCTGGATAAATCCGGCAGCACCGCCAGCCGGCAACGATGCTTGAGAAGATGACGACGAAGACGAAGAGGGCGCTCCAGACATCAAGCCGCCCGAAGCGGCACCTGGTTGCGACGATGGCGCTGCGGAAGCAGGCGAAGAAGATGGACTTGCCGCCGATGTATCCAACGTCACCACTGCGCGCAAAGTCTGCGCAAGTTTAGTGGCGTCTGCATTTTTCAAATAAACGACGTGTACATTGCCAGGTTGCGACGTAGGTTGATCGAGTCTGCTGATCAACGACCTGGCCAGATTGGCACGTGCAGGCGACGGTGCACGAACAATCACAGAATTTGTTCTGCTATCTGCCAAAACGCTTACGCGTTCAGCACCGCCACCTGCTGCCGGCGCGGGTTCCATCAAACGATTAGTCATCACCGCGATATCGCTGGCAATCGCATAGCGAATCGGAATGATATCCAGATCGCCGCCATTGGCCGGCGTATCCAATGCAGCGATAATCTTGCCCAAGCGTTTCAGGTTATCTGCGTAATCGGTAATCACCAGCGAGTTATTGCCAGGATTGGCATTGATCGTGTTGTTAGGTGAAATAAGCGGGCGCAACACCGTGACAAGGTTGGGAGCCGATTCATAATTCAAGCGATAAATTTGCGTGGCAATCTGGTCGCCCCTCACAGCGCCGGTTTGTATCGGCCCGGATTGCAACTTGGCGTCGGACTCCGGCACCACTTTCGCAAAACCATCGCCGATCACAATCGTAAATCCTTGCAAGCGCAATGCCGACGACAACAAGCTGAAGGCTTGCGCTTTGGTCACCGGCTTTTCGGATACCAGGTTAATCGTGCCCTTGACGCGCGGATCGATAATGAAAGTCATGTTGGTGTAATGCCCAACCGCTTTGATCACGGACTCAATATCGGCGCCGGCGAAATTCAGCACCGCTTCATCACGTGCCGTTTCTGCAGCGAACGATGCCGGGATGCCGGTCATAGCGCACAATAACAACGCGCTCCCCCCCAACCGACGCCAGCCATTTTGCCTCAATGTTTTCATTTTTGATTTATTTTTCATTGTCTAAACTCTAGTGCAATCACATCCCTGCCGCCTTCTCTACGGCGTTGTCCAAGCAAATTCAATAAATTTGCCAGCCTCGTTTCTTGCCCCGCTTCTGCATCTGCCTTACCGGAAAACTGCAGCCGTCCATTATTCAAATTACCGGACCCGCTCAACAACATCGGACCTTTCACAGTCTTCAATGTCAATTGCGCCTGCTGCCCATGCCAATCAAATAATAATTGGTATGTCCCCAACGGTTTAATCGGTGACAAACGGGATGCCATGTCTTGCATATCCAGTGTCATCAAACCGCTCAATCCGACTTTCTGCCCATCGCGCACTACTTGCAGCGGGTTCCAGGACAATTGTATTTGCCCCGTTGGTTGCATTGTGTTCAACGGCGCGCCTAATCCCACCAATCGGTCTGCCGGCAATTTTATCGCTGCCGGACTGACTTGCCATTGCGTCCAATCACCCTTTATCGTAATGGCTTGAGACAACGCTTCCGGATTGGCAATTTCCGCATCAACCTGACCCAGCAATACAGCCGGTGACAAATGCCATGTAAATCTGCCTGGCAACAATGGTGTCACAGAACTTTTACTGCCTGGTGCGCCGCCGATAAATGCCGAACCGTTCCACACCGTTCCCTGTGGATCGCCCAATGCCAAACGCCCGCCGCTTTTATTCTCGACGACCGTCGAGATCCAGCTTGCAGGGCAAAATGCCAAAAGGGTAATAGCTGCACTGATGATGCCTGCAATCAACCATAGCATGAGACGCATCAATAGCATCCGATTTTTAATTGCCTTTACTCAATTTTTTTACTGCCTCAATGTTAATGTTGCGTTTACGATGTCGGATTGTGCTTGTGCAGTGATATTTGCATCGACAACAGTGACACGCATATTCTTTTGCATTTCATCCAGCCAATCCAGCATTCCTGTAAAAGAGACGTCTGATAATTGCACTTTTATCACGTCACCTGTCGCTGCTACACTTTGCGACTTTAGTCCTTTACTTGCAAGCGCTGACTCGATAATTTCTTTCGTTACCGGAGGGGCCGGTGTTGCTGTAGCAGCTGAAAGTGTTGCGGCTTCTTTCGATAAATTTTGCAATTCTGCTGCTTGAAGACGCAATTCCGGCAGGCTTTTTTCCAATTGCATTCGTCCGCTTAAAGCAGGTGCGACGAACAACATGTAAAGCAACGCACATGCTACCAAGACGAGTACCAAGCCTATTTGCTTGCGCTCACGTGCATTGCGTTCCATCCAGAACGCACTCACGTTCTCTTGTATCTGATTCATGAATGCATTCATTTGGCGCTCCGTATCAGCCACTCTCCGGCCTTCTGTTCGGTCAGGGATAAATTGTGTGACGCGAGCGCTGTTTTCATTTGCGCTGTCGGTGCTGTTCCATCGGTTTTCAAACGTACCAGCAAGCTACGATCGGCGTATTCAAGTGCTGCGATACTTGGTGTTTTGCTGCCTTGCAGGACATTTGTCCATACTTCGCCAAACCCGGCTGCCAAGGCAGTGAAATCATCCGGCGCGGACTGTCCTGCATCATGCTGGGCTTGCGCAATTTTGCCGCGCATTTGCGCGACCGGATTAGCCGTCACCGGTTCTTTTGGATACGTCAACTTGAAAGTCTGAATCATTCCGCTGCGTAGTGAAGATGCCTCATGCTTCAAACGCCACCATTCAACATTCAATCCGAGTAAATTCACGATGACAACAGCTGCTGCAATGCGCAACGGCCAGCGCCACTGATTCCAATTAAAGCCCGGTCCGGCCGCCATACCCAAGCCGGCCATCAAATTGAACGACGACCCCTTGGCGCCGCTTGCCCAGTGCGTCCAACTGTCCGGGAAAACCGTGCAGCGTTCAGCTAATGCACTATCAGTCAACTCTGCTTGATAAGCAGCGACGCTCGATGCTTGCACGTAGAGGGAAACCGGCGCCTCCGGCACGACGGAACCCAATGTTTGCACAACGTCATGCACGATCGTGTCATGCTGATCCGGCACGATCGCCAAACCCATTCCCTCTTCTTCCGAGAAGCGTATCGTCACATCGATATCATCATTCAGTTCGCCAACCGCTGCTGTGACCTTGCCCGGCTCATATGGAAGACACAATTGCGCAGGAACGGCTGCCACTTGACGCGCGCCGAGTTCCAGTAAAACTTTCAGCAACAAATCGAGCCACACACGATTGACCACAGCGACTGTGCGCAACCCTTCCGATGCCGGGCCCGCGACAATCACGCACTCTGCCGGATCGGATATCAGTTGGTCTTCAATCAAATTAGGCAACGCTGCTTTTAAACGCGCAGCGGACATCGGCGGCACTTTGACGTGCAACAAATTCACATCACTGGCTGCCAATAACAGCACAACACGCTGCGCCTGTGTAATCGGATCGACCAGATGCGACAGCATCGACACGCCTTCGCGCTCGATGACGCCATTATCGGCCGCAAGCGCGAAGTGACAGGAAAGATCAATCACATGCGGCGCACTGTCAGCAGCAGCTTTCGATGGCAAGCGAATATACAGTGTGCTCAAAATGTCTCTTCCTTTTTAATTTTCTTTAATCCAGATAATGGCCGGGTAACTCATTACATTCCTGAACATTAATGCTTGCACAGATAATGATGCACGGCTCAAACTGACTTTTCCGTTCACTAGAAAATAATCTGAAGCAACTGATATACCGTCATTAGCTAAACTTGAGGCTGTAATCTTCGGGTTATTAATTACCAACGCCACACCAGCAGGATCACGGAAAGGAACATGGTTCCGAGTGACAATCAATGCCCTTGCATCCGATAATGACAAGCCGGTAATTTTCGCTGCGAGTACTTCTGCAGTAGCAGTATTTGCATTTACCTGCGTAGCAGTTGCCCCTCGTCTTGGCAACACTATAACGAAATCTTTTAACTTGGCAAGTATGTTAGGAGTAAACCCTGGGACAGAGAGCAAGTCGTCCACTTGTACTATGTCCATCATTTTTTTTGTCGAAGGAGTGGCATTGTTAGCTGTTTGCTGTGATGCCCCTGTGGGAAATGCAGGTGCCACCGGGTCGACAGCCGCCATTGCGTCGGCAACTGCTTTTGCCAATGCCGGATTCAATTGAAGATTGATTAACAAGCGCTGGAAAGCAGCGACTTCAACTGGATTGACCACCCCATTCGCAGACAAGTTCCGCAGGTTATAGCGCGACGAAGCATCGACAATCAATCCGGATAATGAAGCCTCGCTTGCGTCGGTGTCTTCATGTCCATTCTCAACATATTGATCCAGTGGCGTATCTGCCAATGGAACTGCCCAATCCTCTGTAAGATTATCAACACCCGGAGAATTCTTCTGGTCTTCCCATAGAATGACCCTGGCCCAATCCAATGCGCCACGTAAAATCCATTGCTTCTGCAATTGCATACGCTGATTTTCTATCGAGCGAACCTGCACCTGCTGCTGCCAAAATAAACTGGCAACGATTGTGATGGCCAAAGTGGTCAACAACAGCGCCGTAATTACGGCGACGCCACGTTGACGCTGCAATATCGGTTTACGCACAATCATGCTGGCCCAAGTAAAAAAGCCTTCATCACATTGACTTCACTTCCTTGCAAAATCAATGTCACTTCCAAACCAGTAGCCCCGCCCGTACTAGGAGAACCAATTGATGAGGTAGTGGTAATGGTACGCCCCGTCCATTCAAGTAAAGATACCCAACCTTTATTCGGTATCCAGACGCGAGCGTTCATTGCTCGCACACCTTTTTGCATTACCACTTCCTGCGACCCGTCGGCGTCATTTGTTGCTGCCATTTCCAATTTATCCAGCTCTTCCAAGTCACGTGTTGTCGCCGATTCTCGACGGGTTAATACGCCATCTTTTAAACGGTACGAGACTACCTGCAAACGTGTCGGTTGATTCTCAAGCAATACCGTGCGTACCAGCGTTATCCGTTCTACATCCTGGAATAATAGATTACGGGATGGAACTGTATCGTCACTAGCAATATGCGCACAATCACTTTGCAACTGAGCGAAAGTCAGTTGCATGCCGCGCGTTTGTTCCAGCTGCGCACTCAATGCAATGCGCGCTCGCACAATCCCATCCAAGCCACGCCAGCCAAGCACCGCAACAATCGCAAGAATCGTGATTGCTACCAACAGCTCTACCAGGGTAAAACCGCGCTTGTGTGTCGATCGACGGTAAGCCGGTCTTAGGTTCATGGTCGCATCAATTCCAGTTATTAATTATTCGATACAACTTGATTGAGTTTAATCAAGCGTCGATCCGGATTCTGTGAATCAAACACGCTGACCTCAACTCGGCGAAAATTGATATTCGGTGTCGCCAGCACTTCCTGTTCGCATATCAATTGCAATTCAGCTTGCGGACAATCTTGCGAACTTTTACCCAATGGCGGGTACATTTTTTCCAAACGGATTTGTGTCAGTCGATTTTCCGCCGACCAGGTTGCCATCATGGTTGCCCGCAGTGCATTACTGTTTTGCGTCAGACTGCCGACTGCACGCAGACTGGCGCCCAATGCAGTTCCGACAATCACCAACGCAACCAGCACTTCCAGCAAAGTAAATCCAGATGCAGATTGCTGATGGCGCTGTTGAGAGTTTAATGTTCTCTGCATATCACTCGACCACGTAATGACCGACACCATCGGCACGAATCGCAATGCTTGCATCTCCCGCCGACAGCGTTAATACAAAAGGTTTATCGACCGGCTCGCGTCCGAAGATAATCCGAAATCCTTGCGTACCTTCCGACAAAGGCGGATTGATGGAAAGTGCGAGCGCACGTTTGAATTCGCGCTCACGGAATAAATCATCATCGGTAATCGGCTGCCAGCCATTGTCATCGCGCACCAGAAAACGATAGTGCTCGGAATCCGCTTCGAATGCGACTTGCCGGTTACGCACGATCGCCTCGTCGCGCGCCAATTGCAATAACAAGGCGACCCGCTGCGCTTCATTTTGCAGCACCTGCCGGTCACCCGGAATCGCATTGAATGACACCATCCCCAGCATGATCCCGGCAATCACGATAACAACAAGGAGTTCCAGCAAAGTAAAACCGCCGGTTAATATCCGTTTGCGTGTGGAAGAGGATGACTGATACGGCATGGAATAGAAGACAGTTGTGTCAGTGGAAATTACAGATCCCACGAACCAATGTCGGCATCATCGCCGGTGCCCCCTGGCTGACCATCGGCGCCATACGAAAATATATCGAGCGGCTGTCCATGCGTTCCAGGTGAGATATATTGGTATGGATTTTTCCAGGGATCGTTCGGTAATTTTTCAATATAGCCGCCGGAACGCCACCCTTTAGGCTCGGGGCCTGAAGTTGGTTTGGTCACAAGTGCTTGCAATCCTTGCTCTGTGGTCGGAAAACGCTGGTTATCCAATTTGTACATATTGAGCGCCGCTTTAAGATTACCGATATCCAGTTTGGCAGCTGCGATACGCGATTCGTCAACACGGCCAATCAGTTTGGGAACGACCAGCGCTGCCAAGATACCAAGAATCACAACGACAACCATGATTTCTATCAGTGTAAAACCGCGAGCGCGTGTGCTGATGCGATGCGTGGATGAGAGGGTTACATTCTGCATAAGATGGTTTCCAAATGAACAATGAAATGAGTGGGCTGCGAAATGCGAGTATAAGGCCGAAGTGGCAATTCTTATACTGGCAAATCAGCGGGTAAAGTGGATTTACAAAATTTATTACAAAACCGGCGGCAAATCGATGGCATTACCAGCCTATTATGGAGATCTGCAATTTAGCGAAGTCGGGCGGTTTGTATGTTTTACAATACACGGCGCTATGCGTGCACCAGTGAGACAATGCCGTCACAAAAAAGTGCATATTTTTTGACGAACAAATCAATAATCAATCATGGCCGAACTCTTTCAGCAATTTATTCGATTTGCCGGCGTCGGCTTCATGTCCGCGATTGGACACTATGGTTTATTGATCACACTGGTCCAAATTGCGCATGTCGCAGCAGTCCCCGCATCTGCAGCGGGTGCATTGCTGGGTGCATGTGTCAATTATTCATTGAACTACCGTTTTACCTTCCGCAGCACCAAGCAACATAAGGAAAGCATTTGCAAATTTGTATTGGTTGCTACGACTGGACTTCTTCTTAATACCTTATTCATGTGGATAGGTGTGGACTTGCTTGGCGCGCATTATCTGCTTTGCCAAATCGCGACAACCGGACTGGTCATGGTGTGGAGTTTTTTTGGTAACCGATTCTGGACCTTCCAGGAACGCTAAACACATCGCATTACCACTTCTTCAACTACATACAGTTGGATGGAATCGGGCTACAATTGCCCGAATAAAAACTCTGCGGGATCGCATTTCCCGACAGCCAAAATAATTCATGAGACGTCGTTTCTTATCAAAACCAATGAACGTGAAAATATTTCCTCCTCTATTCCGCTGCGCGTCGGCGGGATTGTTAACATTGCTGATTTTTGTGCTGCCGGCACATGCGGGTAATATCTTCTTTGGCCTGTCGATCAACGGCAATACGCTCACGCTGACCAATCAGGGTAACAGCTCCGCTTACTATCCTGCGGTCATGCGTTTGCTCCCTGACGGGCGTTGGGATCCGTTACCGCAGCAGGCGGGAACAACGCCATCGGCTGAACTCGCTGCAAATGCGCACATTGATTTCGTTTGGCCAACTACTACACAGCAACAAAAGCCCTTTCCACTCGATCTTTTTCGTCCCGTCATGGTTCGCTTCTTCGATCAGGCAGGCAATGGCTTCGGACAGATTTCATTTTTTAATCAACCGTCTGTTACATCTGATCTTTCAGAAAGCAGATATGAAAAGGGATTGATGACCATCGCACCACCACGCAATGAAGGTGGTGTCGTCATTCATACCAGTTGGCTGTTATGGCCGCAAGAAGAGGGTATCGCACCGCTCAGTGCACCGGTCTCATTCGTCCATAAACAACCGCCGGCACGGCGTATCGAATGGCAGCCTGGCATGGATAAATTGCATCTCAACCTCGGTGCGGGCCTGCCGTCGGCAATGCTATTGCACGAAGTGGGCGGCGGATATGTTGTGCAAAATTTGATCAATGGCGGCGTACAAGGCGTGCAACAGCGCGCGTCCTGGCTCGATGCCAGTGTGCGTTTTTATAATTGGGCCGAAGGAATTGCAACGGTCGCAGCCATCGTAATGTTAATCTGCCTGGTCAGCGCTTGGCGCAAAAAGGCGGCCAAATGATGCGCGCAATATTCAGCCTGTCGGCTCGCTCGCAAAAATTCGCCGGCTGGCTGGGCGACCTGCTTTTTACGTTTTGCACAGCGATCGTCGTGGCCTCGGTTCTGGGTATCGCGTATCTCAATTCATCGAACTGGCCTACCGGCGGCGATGCCGCTTCGCATTTGTTATATGCGTGGCTGTATGCCAAGGACTTGCTGTTTTCCGGCCAAATCGTCCCGTGGGTACCGGAAGTTTTCGGCGGCATGCCTTTTCTTTCTTACTATTTTCCGTTGCCGTTCATCGTCATCGCCGTATTGTCCAAGTTGATAGGTCTCGCATCGGCCTTTAAATGGGGATCGTTTTTAGCTGCCATGCTGTTGCCTGGCGCTGTCTATACTGCCAGCCGCCGCTGGTTGAATTTCTCATGGCATTCCGCTTTCTTCGGCGGGCTTGGCGCATTGGCCTTTGTGTTGCACGAACAAAATTCAATCTGGGGCGGCAATTTGTTATCGACCTTGGCCGGCGAGTTTGCCTATAGCTATGGCTTGCTGTTTGCTGTGCTGGCAATGATGGCCTGGGTCAGAGCAATCAACCTCGGGCGCGGCTGGTTGTTGGCTGCATTGCTGGAAGCCGCCAGTGGATTTTCACATGGCTTTCCATTGCTTGTTGTGGGATTTTCCAGTGTATTCCTGCTGCTGGATGGCTTGGCAAACGGCGACAAGCAGCGCCTCAAAACATCGATCGGCATTTTGCTGCGCGGCCACTTGCTGGCATTTGCTTTGCTCGGTGGATGGCTGTGGCCGATGATCGAAATGCATAGCTTGACCATTCCCAACGATGCTTCTTTTCCTGTTGGCGGCTGGAATGATCTGCTACCTGCCACGTTATGGCCTTCGGTAGTTGCAGGTCTGCTCGGCGTTACGATGCTGGTCTTCCCGAGTGTGCGACGTGGTTGGGGTGAAGGACAACGGCGCGCAGTGTGCTATTTCGCCAGCGCTGCAGGATTGGCTGCGGTGGCTTTCATCGCCGGCGATCAACTTGGATTGGCCGATATTCGTTTCTTCCCTTTGGTATGGATACTGGGCGCCATCGCGTGCGGCTGGTTGCTGGGGCAAGCGCTGGCCTCATTCGACTGGAATCTGGAACAACGAAGAAGCGTGTGCTATTTCTTCAGCGCTGCTGCGTTGTCTGCTGTGACGTTTATCGCCGGCGATCAACTTGGACTGCATGACCTTCGCTTCCTCCCGCTGGTATGGGTGCTCGGCGCCATCACATGCGGCTGGTTGCTTAACCAAGCACTATCATCATTCGGCCGGAATCAGGAACAATGGCAAGATGTATGCACTATCATCAGTGCTGCAGTATTGGCTATGATCGGCAATCAATTTGGCTGGTCTGACATTCGCTACTTGCCACTGATCTGGGTACTTGTTGCCAGTGCTTGCGGCTGGTTGCTTGGCCGAACACTATCGTCATTCGGCTTGAGTCAGGAACAACGGCGTGACGTGCGTTATGTCATCACCGCTGCAGGATTGGCACTTGTCGGCAATCAGCTTGGTTTGTCTGACATCCGCTTTTTACCGCTGGTATGGGTACTTGGCGCCATCGTTTTGGACTGGTTACTTAGGCAAGCGCCATCATCATTCGGAACAAGGATTCATTCGAATAACACCTTATTAGCGAGCTCGTATCGTGTTCTGATAGTGACCGCTGCATGTTTGGGTATGCTTGGCTGGCTCGGTGAACATATTCAAAAAGCACCCGACTGGGGGCTATGGAATCATTCAGGCTTGGAAGCGAAGCCACAGTGGCATAACTTGAGCCAACTTTTCCCTGCAATGAAAGGCGATTTGTGGAGTCCGCGGCTCGCCTTCGAACATGATCCGGCCAATAACGATCTTGGTTCGACACGTTCGCTGGAAGCGTTGCCGATGTTCCTCAATCACCGTCCAGTGCTGGAGGGACTCTACATGGAATCGGCTTTGCTTGGGCCGGCCATCTATCAAATTCAATCAGAAATTTCGACACATCCTTCATCACCGCTGGTGCGCTTCCCAAGCGGCAGTCTCGATCCGCAATTCGCTGCCAGGCATTTGAATTTTATGCACGCGGATACGATACTGCTACGCAGTACAGATGCAAAAAACGCGATTGAAGCAAGCGGTTTGTTCGACAAATTTGCCGAGTCATCACCTTATGCGCTGTACCATCTGAAACAGTTCAACAGCCACTTGGCTGAGGTAGTGACACAACCTATGCGTGCACGGCCGGCGCAGGACTGGATGCAGGATGCGTTCGCATGGTTCCGCACGCGCAGCCGCTTTGATGCTTATTTACCGGTATACGGCAATGGCAAAACGGGCATGGGCATCGTACCGAAAGACGATAACAAGGATGCTGTCGCTTCACCGGTTCGGGAAAAATCTTTATCGCGTAACGAACTCATTTTTGAAACCAGTGCAGTCGGCAAACCACACTTGATCAAAATCGCCTATCACCCGCGCTGGCATCTTGAATCAAAAGGCACATTGCAAATTGCAGGACCGGGTTTCATGCTGGTGACGCCGGAGGAAAAAGAAATTCGTCTTGTGTATGGTCACACGCTTGTTGGCAAGCTTGGCATTGCGTCGACGCTCATCGCATTCATTTTTGTCGCATTCCTGATTCGCAAACGCATAACGCAACCTGCAAACGCTTCCACCGAATTCAACGTATCGCATGCCGGGTTGCGCTTTTGGTTACCGATCTTTGCGGGCTGGGCATTTCTTGCGCTGGCAGGCCTTTATTTTGGCACGCACTCTCCTGAGCGCGTCTATACGCAGGCGTGGGATGCTATGAATGCCAGTCATTACAAGGAAGCGAGCCAATTTTTCCTCCGTGCGTACCAATTGCGGCGGCCACCTGCCAAAAAAGAAGAGGCCTTGTTCTGGCTGGCTAAATCAAGTGAAATGGCCGGTCAAAAAGCGGAAGCCAAAGTCCGTTATCGCGAATTGTTTGACCATTATCACGGCTATTGGGTGCCTGAAGCTTTGTACACTTACATACAATTTGAAGAGCAAGATGGCCACCGCGCGGAAGTTGAACCATTGATGCAACGTATGCGCGAAGAATATCCGAATAATCCATGGACCCTGAAGCTCGATCAGGCGCAATGACATGACTCCAACCGACACTCCAGAACTCAGCGTAGTTGTTCCGGCCTATAACGAAGCGGCCGGACTTTCCACCTTCTTCGAACAACTGTTCGACATGTTGCGCGACTGCTGCGCCAGTTATGAAGTATGGGTTGTCGATGATGGCAGCCGCGACGCGACTTGGGAATATATTCGCAAGGAAATTGCCATCTATCCGCAATTGCGCGGGCTACGTTTTACACGCAACTTCGGCAAGGAAGCGGCCATTCTGGCAGGGTTGCGGCAAGCACGTGGCAAGGCGGTATTGATCATGGATGCGGATGGTCAGCATCCGCCGACGCTATTGCCCAACATGTTGGCGCCGTGGCGTGCCGGCAAGGCGCAAATCGTCGCCGCACAAAAATCCAAGCGCGACACTGACACCTTGATGGCGCGCCTCAATGCGCGACTCTTCAATGGACTGATGCATGCATTGACTGGCCTTGACCTGGAAGGCGCGTCCGACTTTCGATTGCTGGATCGCCGTGTGGTCGATACGTTATTGGCTTTTCCGGAAAAGGTCCGCTTTTTTCGCGGCATGACAGTTTGGACAGGTTTTACCACCGAAGTAGTGGGCTTCGACGTTGCACCACGTATCGCCGGCGATAGTCATTGGAGTACCGCACAATTGACGCGACTGGCTGTCACTGCCATCACATCCTATAGCGCCAAACCGCTCGGCATGATTTTCCGGCTTGGCGTATTGGGCATGTTCGCGGCAGGTCTGTTGCTGTTACAAGCGCTGTATTCATGGATGACGGACATTGCCATTTCGGGCTGGACATCGATAACCGTCGTCATTCTGTTTTTCGGCTCTGCCAATCTACTGGGGATTGGCGTTCTAGGCGCTTATCTTGCTCAGATTTTCGATGAGATCAAAGGGCGTCCGGAATTTCTGGTCGGTGAAATCATTGGTCAAAAATCTAATGTTGATAATCTTAAAAGCACTCCCTTTCATACCATTGAGTCCTAGAACAGATTGCGAATCAGAACAGGTAATCGCCATGCTGTAAGTTAATCATCCTAAGCTAGATAGGATTTTTCTTTGGCTGCGTTACACGGTATTTGTTTTGCAATCACCTCCTTAAATCTGCTCTTTTTCTTTCTGCTCAAATTCAAATTGGATTTGCTTATTACTTCCATTGATGAAATGCAATCTGGTTTGATTTTGTGTTTTTATTTCTCGTATTCCCAAAATTAAAAAAGCGGATCAAAGGATCCGCTTTTTATTCCATGCTTTACTAGGCATGGAGCTATTCAACTACTACTGCTATTAAGGGCAAGTAGAGTCAATTACATAGTAATTGGTGCTCTTGAAACGCAGTTTGGTCGTGTAGAACGTATTGTCCAGACCCATGCTCTGATTCGAGCCGTTTGCATATGCAGTGCCCATACTGTCATGTGCACGACCTGCTGTCACATGAGCGTAGTTGCTCGAGTTGTAGCAGGCGCCAGCTACCGTTGTGGTGGTAGTAGTCGCTGTTGTGGTGGTAGTAGTACCGCCGCCCGCTGTAGTCGTCGTCGTACCGCTGCTGCCCGCACGAATGTTATTGGCGAACCAATAGCTCATCACGAACATCGGATAGTTGACATACTGGCTCGTCACATAGTTCGTATTCTGTCCGCCCGAACCTGCCGGCCATGCGTGGCTCATGCCGCTGATCGACAATTCGCTGGTGCGGATACGGCCCTGGCTATCCTTTTGGTAGGTATTGGTACCACCGGTTGCAACCGATGTGCTGGCTTGCTTGGTGAACGTGCCACCATAGATTTGACGCATCGCATCCATCATCAATGGATTGTAGCCAGGTGCCACGGTGGAATCACTTGTACCCCATACACCTGCTGCGATTTGTGTTGCAAAGGCGCCAGAATTGCTGCCAGCCAGAGTTTTACAGTTGTCGCGTGCGTTAGCCGATGTATAACCAGACGGTACCATGCCAATCTGCAATGTAGTGGTGCCAGGTGTTGGGCCGGCATTTTCACCCCAGCCGGCAAAGATATCCGGTGCGATACAACCCATCACAATCGTTTCACCGCCGCCCGATGATAGACCGGTGACATAGACCTGGTTTGGATCAATTGAATATTGCGAATTGGTGACGAAACGATTGATCAAGTCGAGCAGCACATATTCATGGCCGGTTGTACGGCTATGGTTGGTGCGCGAATAATCCCAGCAATGCTGACCCGACACATTGCCGGTAGCATTCGGTGCCAGGATCACTGCGCCGTACTGATCGGCTGCTGCTGCCCAGTTATAGCCGCCATCGCTGCCATTGATCACATCGTTTGCCGCTGTCTGGGCGCAACCATGCAATACCAGAACTAGCGCGCGCAGACCGTTTTTGGTTGGTTGTGAGGCTGGCCAATAGAAATAACCGGTCAGGTTGCCGCCATTGACCGAGTCCGCTGCCCATGTCTGGTTGCTACTCCATGTGCCAGGACCGGCTGTTACAGCTTGTGCTGCGAAACTTGGTAACAGGATCACTGCTGCGACTGCAACACGTCCCATTAACGTCTTTAAGTTGATCTTCATGTGGGTCTCCATTTAGTTTTTGATCGGGCTTCTATTTTCAAAACTTTTGTAGCTCGAAAAGTTGCGCTACTCAATTACATCGATTGCTAATTTTATTTATTTGAAGACTTAGCTTGATGCATGTGATGCATATTGCTTTATTTAGCTCTTGTTTTTACGGCTGTTGTTATCGCTTTACCTTGTTGGCTTCACTATGAAATCAATGGCCTCATAAGAATTCCGAAGGGCATTTGAATAGTACCGAGTTATTTTTTGGGTTCAACTAAGCTAGTAGTTTTACGGTAGGCACTTTTTCAGCGTAATTTTGATAAATTACTGCTACGCAGCATGGCGCAATTGGCTCTACTTTTCTTGCACTACTTGCTACTGCAAGATTTACTTCATAGGAAAGGTTGTAGCTAGGAGAATATTTGAGTAATGAATCATTTATTCATGCAGATTTTCGTCGTTGCTATTTATTGCTCTGCACATTAAATATTATTTAACAATTGTTCACAAATGTGCTTCCTAAAGAGTCTTGCCCGCAACCGGAACAACACTCATGCCTTCTCTGCATTGCGCTTAGCTTAAAATAAATCGGCGCTCCAACCTTATGGGTTGGAGCGCCGATACTCAAGTCTTACGGTAATTTGCGGCTTAAGGACAGGTACCAATCACGTAATAATTGGTGCCTGTTTTCTTCAGTGTCTTGCTATAGAAGAGGTTATCCAAGCCCATGTTTGCGTTCGATCCGTTTGCCAATGCATATCCCATGCTGTCATGTGCACGGCCGGCTTGGACGTGTGCATAGTTGCTGGATGTGTAGCACGTTGCAGCAACGGTGGTAGTTGTCGTGGTAGCCGTCGTCGTCGTCGTCGCATGCGCGGTGGTAGTTGTTGTCCCACCTGCTGTCGTAGTGGTTGTACCACCGCTGGCCGCACGAATGTTATTGGCGAACCAATAGCTCATCACGAACATCGGATAGTTGACATACTGGCTCGTCACATAGTTCGTGTTCTGTCCGCCCGAACCTGCCGGCCATGCGTGGCTCATGCCGCTGATCGACAATTCGCTGGTGCGGATACGGCCCTGGCTATCCTTTTGGTAGGTATTGGTACCACCGGTTGCAACCGATGTGCTGGCTTGCTTGGTGAAGGTACCGCCGTAGATTTGACGCATCGCATCC